>JADKBL010000059.1 GCA_016718875.1 Bacteroidota bacterium | reverse complement strand
CCTGCTCCGGCCAGAAGATATCTCCCGACAGCATCAATGATTAAGTTCAATATCATCAACAATGAGTAACTCAGCAGTTTGAATTTATCTCCGTCATTTTCACTTTCTGATATATTTGTGATAGCTGAATCAGGTACTTCAACACCAGGAATAAAGACAGTGAAAACTGAACCTTTTCCGACACTGCTCGATACTGAAATTGTTCCCTTCATCTTTTCAACAAGTCGCTTTGAAATTGACAGTCCGAGTCCTACTCCCTCATACGTTCTGTTTGCTTGACCAGATGCCTGTTTGAAAGCATCAAAGATCATCAATTGCTGAGATTCAGGAATTCCAATCCCGGTATCCTCCACCTCAATCAGCAGATCACCTCTATTGTTATTATCAGGTCTGTAATCAAAATTGACTCTGATATTTACATAACCACGGTTTGTGAATTTCACAGCATTTCCGACAAGATTGAACAGGACCTGTTTGATTCTTATTTCATCAAGCATAATAGCTTTCGGAAAGTTATTAGCTTTTATGACTTTTATCTCAATTCCCTTCTGGGCTGCTTTGTTTTTAAACAGAAGTTCAATATCATTCAGAGTTCCAGTCACATCAACCGGATATGGATGTATTTCAAGCTTGCCTGCTTCTATTTTTGACAAGTCCAGAATATCATTTAACAGTGAAAGTAAAAGGTTACCGCTGCTCATTACTGATTGAAGCATTTTTCGGTGCTGGTCAGAATCAAGTTTGTAATAAAGAGCCTCAGTAAAACCGAGTATTGCATTCATTGGTGTCCTTATCTCATGGCTCATATTGGCAAGGAATTCACTTTTTGCGCGGTTAGCTTCATTTGCTTTATCTCTTTCATTTATAATGGACTGCTCCATGAATTTACGTTCATATGCATTAGCTATTATCCTGAAACAGTACGTAGAAATTCAAGTTCGGATTTGGACCATTTCTTGTTCCTTGTGCATTCATCGAATCCAATAAAACCAAAGAATTCACCCATCTTGAAAAGCGGATAAACCACTATGGATTTAATCTCCTGAGGTTCCAGGATTAACTTCAGGTCCTCAGGCATATCTGATATATCTTCGGAATAAACTCTTCCTTCTCCTAACAGCTGTTTCTTCCATGATGGTATTATTTCATAAGGAACATTCTGAAGTTCATCCTTTTGAGGTGTAACCCCAACATTGCACCATTCATAAGTATTATTGCTTTGAAGGCCATCAGCTGAATTCTCAAAGATATAGACCCGGCTTACATCTGTATGAACCCCAATCTTCTCCATTATGTTGTTCATTCTCTGGTCAAAAATCATCAAGATTATTTAGTCTCAGGGCAATATCTGACATAAGTTCCTGTTGCCTCAGGTTCTGCCTGAGTACATGCTCATTCTCCTTCTGTCGGTGATATCGATATTTGTACCAATCACCCTTACCGGTTCACCCTCATTGTCATGTTCCATAATTTTACCGGTATCATGAATCCATATATACCGGTCCGATTTTGTTTCAGACCTGTATTCCGCCTGAAAATGGAGGTTTTCCCTGACAGATGATCAGTAAGCAAACCCATGACTCTGTCAACATCTTCAGGATGAATAAGGCTCTTCCAGAAATCGAAACTATTGAAAGTATCGGCAGGTTCGTAGCCTCTCAGACTTGCCCATTGATCATTTAGCATAAGTTCGTTTGTGGTAAGGTTCCAATCCCAAAGACCGGTTCCATGAGCCATAAGCGCCATTTCTAGTCTTTCGGAATTATCCTTAATCTGTCTCTCATAGTTCTGAAGCTGAGAGGTATCGCGGCTGATGCCTATAATAGCATCCTTCCCTCCCCATTTTCCAAGTTTAACTATTGTTTCAACAGGGATTCTTAATCCGTTTTTTGTTAAAAGAGGAACCCTGCATACTGTTTCAGTTCCCATCAGCATTCCCTTTACCTTCTGACTTGCTTCATCATGACGGTCTGCGGGGTGAACTTTTAATACATGTTTATTCAAAAGTTCATCCTTTTTATAACCAAGTCTGGTGTTCACTGTTGAATTGAAGTGGATCATATTTCCGCTCATATCAAGTATGAAAAGAAAGTCATCAATAGTATCAAATGCGGCATTAATATCCTGCTGATTCTGGCCTCGAGTTTTCCTCATTTTTAGCCTGGATAATATATGAACTTATATGCATTGCTATCCGTTCAAGTATTGTCCTCGTAAAAAACAGGGAAATCCTCCATGGTACGTGAGGCTATATTGAAACAGCCTATCGGTTTATTCATATAAATGATCGGAATAATGGCTAGAGCCTTCAGCATCTCCTCACTCATATTTTCGACAGTTCCAATTACCTCACTATGAATAGTATAAACAGGTTTACCTTCTCTAATAACAGAAGCTTTATCAGAATCATAACTATAATACGAAGCACTCTTCACAAAATCATCTGAAAGTCCTGAATGTTTTAGAAGTGAATAGCTTCCATCTGAATTATTCTCTATATATATCCCCCCTGCGTCAATACCTGAATTTAACAAAGCTGATTCAAGACAAATTCTTAAAGTTTCATCAAGGCTGTCAGTTTTAGATAGTTTTACACTCAGTTCAACTTCTATCTTATCAATCTCCTCTATATTTTTCCGTTCTGTAATGTCAACTTGTGTTCCGACTGCACGCAAAGGTAAACCCTTCTCATCACGGCTAGTAACTTTTCCGGTATCCAGAATCCATTTCCATTCACCCGATTTGGTTTTCATCCGGTGTTCTGTCTCGAGGTAATGGCAACTCCCCATTAATGTGCCGTTGCAGTTTATCGGAAACTAAAGCCAGGTCGGCAGGGTGTACGAGATTTTTCCACACCGATAGATTCTGCCCTATCTCCCACTGATTATACCCTAACATCCGACATAGTGATTCGCTAATAAAAATTTCATCCTTTTTCATATTCCAGTCCCAGAATCCTGAACTGTTTCCAATAAGTTCCTCCTGGCTGCGGTATCGATTTTCACTTTCCGATAGATTTTCGAACCTCACGCAGTTGATAGCGGTCTGGGCCAGCTTCCTGTTTATCAATTCAAGTTTCTGAAGTGTTAGCTTACTGAAAGGTTTTCCTTTGTTGACAAGTACAAGTAATCCAAAATCCTCCAGATCCATAATATGAAAAGTATGTTCTGAATCAATTGAGCCGGTTATAGGGAGAGATAACCGATAGGCATCAAGCTCCTCTTTTGAGGAAAAAAATGTCTTCAGGCTTTCAGGTTCTGTAAAAGTACCTTTTGCAAATATTGCATAAGGAATACAGAAAATATTTTCAGCATAATAGGAATCCTTATTCCCTGGTTTTATTTGGTAAACAATCCCATCAATGCAATCCAGTTTATGAACATAACCTGAAAGTGAATCCCTGAGCATTTCATACAGGTCCATTCTCGATCCTATAGTCAGGGCCAATTCGCAAAATACATCTACTTTATTCTCCGGTGCATCCATTTTTTCTCTGTTTCTCTTCATGTTCATGAAAATGTTTCAGTAATCATATTGCAAAAATACATCATGTCAGATTCTTGTTTGATATTTACTTTATTACAATTTCTTACTAAGTGCTTACAAAAACTTACATAGAGCAGAGTATTAAAAATAAACTGATTCTGAAACGGGAAAGTCATACTTGTAAGATTTTGTAAGGTTGATGTAAGGTTTAGTAAGTGAAAAAAGGGGGCATTCCTGCAATAATCATAATAACATTGTATTAAGAATAAAAATACAACAGGTTATGGAACGCCAAATCAGAACAAACCGCAAAATGACTTTTGTTGCAGGGATAGCAGTGATGATGGTGCTTCCTTTCCGGGAAGTTCCTGCTTACAGAAATCCTGTTATACTTAATAAAAGTGTACAGATTGAAGAAACAATCATTACAGGCAGTATTGTTTACGATGTAAATGATGAAAACTCAAAAACTGACAGAGATGCTGATGGAAATCAACTTGTCTATCTTATTGTTGGTCAGGACTCACAATGTCCATATGAGATTGAGGAGAATACAGGAGTAATAAGGATTAAAGACACAACAATTGTCAGTTCAGGCAGCAAAAAAATTTATAAGATTATCGTTTATGCCGACAATGGGATAGCGTCAGACGATGCTCAGATAACAATAAATATAAGAAAAAGATATCCCAGCCAGTTCATCAGTGATTCAGGAGGTAAAACTTTATTCCCAGGTTATCACTGATCCTAATTGTAATATTTCCAGCTGAACCTGAGGTTGGTTTTTTTATTCGAATCAAGGAATTCTGCAAGTTCAAACGCTGCAGCATTATCTTTTTTACTATCAGTATCTGAATAACCCTGATTAAGTATTTTATTCTGATCCCAGTTCATTCTTGGATCAATCGCAATATAAGCTGAAAACAAATCAGTATGCCTGATTACGTTGTGAAATCTGTGTTATTTTGTCATAATGAATTCAAATGGAATTTTTACAGAGGAAGAAATATGTTCTCCCCTTTCGAGTATATCATTATCACCTTCCTCGTAATACCACTTAACCTTCAGATTTTTATTCAGTTCCAGAACCTTTGTCAGTTTCCGGAGAAACCCTATCAAAATCATTGTGGTAAAACTGTTAATATATTCAAAAGCCAGAATCACGCAGGTGGATTCATCAGGTTCTGCAACATATCCTTCAATCCATTCAGAGATCCTTTTAGGAATTTCAGAGTTATTGAGCATAAATCCCCTACCTCTGATAATTACAATCCCATCCGGAGATAAAATAACCTCAGGTGACTTGTCAGATGGCAAATAACGAATCTCTTCCATTATAAATTAAACGATTTGGTTGGTGTTTATATTCCCGTTCCCCCCGCAATATTATTAAAAAGACTAAAAACCGGGCGAAAAAGCAGGAACAAAATAGACTAAATTGATAAAAACCTGAAATTCTTTGACTAAAGGCTGAAATACCACGATTAACGACAATATTGGATGAAATGTCAGTAATAAACTTACCGATGAAATGAAATCAATGATTGCATCAACACAAGAGGGGAAATATATTGCATTCAAAGACATAATGTCAGTTGGCCCTGACGGCAGAAGCAAAAAACTTAATGATATAATTATTCAGATCACAAAGTAGGTCAAAGTCGTATACCCATTACTGTAATATCATCAGTCTGCCCATGGTTCTTCATCCAGGCCTGAAGTTTCTCCATCAGAAATTTTTTCTGATCTGAAACAGGCATATCGCTGACTTCCAGCAATGTGGTATAAAAATGAGCTCTTAGAAATTTCTTGGCGAAATCTCCTCCGAACTGATCCATATAACCATCTGAAAACAAGTATATCATATCACCCTTGTTATATTTCAGTTCATTAAGAGTATATTCCCCCGCATCATGAATTGAAGCGCTCACACTTATACGATCGGCCCTGAGTACTGAGTTTTTTCCATTACTTACCATCACCAGGTCGTTGAATGCTCCGGTATACTGAAGAATCCCGGAGTGCCTGTCAATTACACATACAGCAATATCCATACCGTCTGTAGTGGTTTTATCTGTCCTGTTCTGTTGCAGTGATCTTATCATCCGCTCACGCAACATTGTTACTATTACATCAGGTTTTGTAATTCCATGGGTGTTTACAATCTCGTATAATAGGGTTATCCCAAGCATGCTCATAAATGCTCCCGGAACACCATGCCCGGTGCAGTCAGCTACAATTACTACAATCTTTTCATCCTTTTCATTTACCCAGTAGAAATCACCATTGACAATATCCCTGGGAATGCTGAGAATAAAATTCTCAGGCAAAAGAGTGTCTATATAATCCTGTGGTGTCAGAACTGCGTGTTGGATAGTGCTAGCATACCTGATACTCGAAGTAATATTATTGTTTCTCTCTTCAATTAAGTTGTGCTGAATTTCAATTTCATCCCGCTGAATCTTAATTTCACGGATTCTCTCCTGGATTTTTTCTTCAAGGATTCTTTTCTCATTATTTAACCGTTGAAAATATTTATCAATTGCCCATAAAATAATAAATCCGAGAATCAGAAAAGCGACAGCATAGAACAACCAATTCTTTAAAGAAATATTCGAATACCAGGCTTCACTAAAATTGCCAGTGATTGTGCATTGAGATAACAGATCCTGAAAAAAAAAGCTAAAAGCCACTAATATCAGTATCAATGACCTGATTCGAACACCAGGAGATTTATTCAGGCACTCAGAGCTTGTCATGAAAGTACAAATTCCTTAAAAAATTGCAGACACAAACGTAAAGTAATTATGGAATAAAGATAAGTTATTCAAATGGTGTAAAAAAAAAATTCAACTTTTTCATTATGTTTGATTTAGATAAATCAGACATTTAATGGGCCCTTATCTTCTTCTTACCATTATACTTGGTTACTTTTCATTGTTAATGGCAATTTCGTATTTTACTTCAAGGCACGTTCACTCTACAACTTTCTTTGACGGGGACAGATCTTCCCCATGGTTCCTGGTGGCATTCGGCATGATTGGTTCCGGAATTTCGGCAGTATCCCTTGTATCAATTCCGGGAAATGTAGGCAACAACAATCTGTATTATTTCCAGTTTATTCTCGGCACTATAGCAGGCTATCTGTTTATTGCCTTTATTCTTACACCAATCTATCTCAGACTTAAACTTGTCTCAATATACACATATCTGCAGATCAGATTCGGTAATATCACCTATAAAACCGGGTCGATGTTCTTCCTTGTATCCCAATCATTTGGCGCAGCTCTCCGTTTACTGCTTTCAGTTCAGATACTCCAGTATGCCTTTTTTGACTCCCTGCATATTCCATATTTTCTTACAATTATTGTTGTACTGATTCTCATTTGGCTTTACACCAACAAATCGGGAATTAAGACAATCGTATGGACAGATGCCCTTCAGTCACTGTTTCTGATAACTGTCATTGTGATATCAATACTAACTATAAAAAATTCTCTTAATCTCACCTTTGGCGAGATGGTTACCAAAATATCAAATCATCAGTATGCCAGGATATTTGACTGGGATTTTCATTCCGGTTCAAATTTCTTCAAACAATTTATTTCAGGTATGCTTATAACCGTTGCGCTTGTTGGGCTTGATCAGAGCATGATGCAGAAAACACTTACAGTCAGAAATGCGAGGGATGCAAAAAAAAATGTACTGACATTCAGCTTTTTCATTGCCTTCGCTCAGACTTTGTTCCTTGCTCTAGGAATTCTCATTTATATATTTGCCGCACAGAATGGAATTGAACTGACTGAGGAAGGCGGAATGTTGCAGGATACAGATAAGTTATATCCGCTTCTTACTCTGAATTATTTCGGAAAGATTGGTGCAGTGGCATTTCTTATCGGTGTTGTAGCATCTACATTTGCAAGCATTGATTCATGTATTGCTGCCCTTACCACTGCTTTCAGCTACGATTTCATGGATATCGAAAACAAACCGCACGAAAAGAAAAAAAGTATCAAGAACAAGGTCCTTATCGGTGTAAATATAGTTATGTTTTTGATTGTCATGTCGTTCTGGAACAGCAAAGGTGCAATAATAAACACTATTTTTAAAATAGCAGGGTATACATACGGTCCTTTACTCGGACTATACCTTACCGGACTATTTACAAAGATTAAATTCACAGAAAAACTTGTACCTTTTGCATGTATCACAGCAGCAATTATTACCTGGCTGTTAAACGGATATTTCATTAAGAGATTTAATTTTGACTTCGGGTTTATGAATATTTTTGTAAATGCTTTGCTCACTATTGTATTTCTCCATATCATAAAAAAAGGAAAATGACAGTACAGAAAGAGAAAACTACAATATCGCTTTCGAAAGACAGAAATGATTTCAGGAAGTGTGCTGAGATTATGGCTTCCACTGATCCATGGTTAAAACTGGGTATGGATCTTGAAATTTGCACCAGTGCTTTTGAAGGAAATCACAGGGAAGTATATATTGCTGATTATGAAGGAGAACTGGCCGGCTTTGTGATAATACAGGTAACAGGCACATTTACTGGGTATATTCAGTCTATATGCATTATTGAAAAATACCGTGGAAGAGGAATCGGAACAGTTCTGATGAAATATTGTGAAAAAAGGATACTGGAGTTCTCACCAAACATTTTTATTTGCGTATCTGTATTTAATCAGAGAGCTAAAAAGCTTTATGAATCTATGGGATATAAGCCTGTTGGAGAACTGGAAAGCTTTCTAAGGGAGGGCTTTACCGAATTACTGATGAGAAAAACTTTCGGACCGCGTCTCGGATACAAGCCAGTTAAAAACCAGTAACATGCTGAACAAAGTACTATACACCGGAAGCTTCCTCTTAATCTTCACACTTATTATATGTGCCCAACCATCATCTGTGATTAACAATAATTCAGGGCTAAACCGGACCATTGACAGCATTCTGCAAAAACAGGTTGATCTTGATAAGATCCCCGGAGCCGTCATAATTATTAAAAAGGACGGAAAGATAATTACAAGAAAGGCATATGGTTATGCAATGAAGTACGACTTTAACCATTCCCTGATTAAGAAGCCTGAAAAGATGAGTGTCAGACATATGTTCGATATCGCATCACTTACAAAGGTTATAGGGACAACCACATCAATAATGTTACTTCACGACAAAGGGCTCTTAAATATCGATGATCCGGTTTTCAAATATGTTAAGGCTTTTGACACACCTGAAAAAAAGAGAATTACAATAAGAAATCTCCTCACTCATACTTCAGGCATTTATGAGTGGTACCCGATGTACTACCGGGCATCTCAAAAAGAAGAATGCTTCAGGCTGATAAGTGATCTGCCATTGAAATTTCCTGTCGGGGAGCAGAGGAAATACAGTGATCTTGGTTTTACAGTTCTGGGAGAGATTATTGAAATTGTATCAGGACAAACTCTCGATCAGTTCACGAGCCTTGCGCCGGCCTTCTGAGGGTGGGGGGGGGAGCGATAATTATTTTTCTTTCTATTTTTTTTTAAAACCCGGTCAGGAAAGATACTTGGAACAGAATAACTTCAAAGGCACAGCCTCATTTGGAATGAAGAGCACAGTTTACAATCCGAATTCTATAACTCAAGAAAAATTTGATAAGTTAAAGATGATCTATACAGGATCAACGGTTTGGAATGAAAACATAATTGGAAAGGAATATATGCACCTCCCTGGTTCCTGCAATTTGAATTCGACCGGAGCAAGGAATACAAACATTGCTCAAATTGCTTCGCATGCACGGGTTGTGAAATCTATTACTGTCCGGGTTGCGACAATGAGATTATAATAACTCCTGTAAAACAGATGAAGAACTCTTAAATTAAATCGGGTTGCCTATTTAGGGAGTGCATCCAGGTTCATCAAATCGATCAGCTGATTTATTACTGAAAGGTCACAAATATCCATACCCTGTACCTCAACAAGGAATCTGTTATTGACAATAAATCTTTTGCTGGCGCCAACACATCCATAATCATTTTTCTCAACACTTTCAACTCCGTCATATTTTCCTTTAACCTTAACAGCCTTATCAATACCCCCCCCCCCCCCCTTTTTCCCCCCCCGGCGTATTCTTTTCCCCCAAAATTTACCTCTTCGAAATACTTACTGAAGCATACCTGTTATCGGATCCATCTTCCCCTCCTTTACCTTTCTTTATCAGTTTTCTGTAGCTTACATCAACAAACGGGGGATTTCCGGAAGTTGCATCAACATTCTGCTCACCCCTTTCATATCCTTCCGGTCCGTTTGACGGTAATGCAGCTATAAGAATTTCAGGGTCAACATACTCTGTTTCTCCTGATTGTTCAGACCCTCCATTCCATTCAGCTTCAAAGTGAGTATCTTTTTCCATGAATTGAGAAGGATTAATCTCGAATTCAACTTTACCATGACCATTATAGACTACCTCGAACAGTTCAGCCCCTTTTTGCCCCTGAAATTCAATAACCTTCAAAACAAAGTACTTTAACTTCATTTCTGAAGGCATCTGTTTAAGCATTGCGTCAACCTGTAGTTTCAGAAATGGAAGCTGGGTTGCCAATCCGTTTGGATCAAGAGGCTTGATTTTTAGTGCACTTTCATAAAATCCGATGACTTTTTCAAAGCTGTCAGATGTAATAAAACTGCAGCACATTTTACTGTCGGATGGATCAATTTCGGTTTTAAGAACTGCGCCGGGATAGACAGGAATAAGTTTCCCTGACTGAAGATCAGACTGGCAGTTTGCAATCCCGATTGATAAAATTCCAATAAACAAAGCGGCTGAAAGATAATTTGAGATTAGTTTCATAGTCAATATTAAAACGGTTACAATACTGTTTTGAAAAAAACATAATAAAGATAGAAACAGAAATTGAATTATCAATTCTTTTCGAAAATCAACATTCTCAAAGAGTTGGCATCCAATCCGTCAGATAATGATCCTTCAGTGTTACCGGGTTCTGCAACACCTTTCAGTTTGTATCCTTCTGCTTCAACAGAATAATTCCTGACTTCTGATAAATTCCGGTTCCAGACCACTACAGCCAGCTTGTTTCCGGAAAGAAATCCTTTGGCTACAATATCTTCACCTGTAATTTTAATACCATCCTGATCTATAAATTTTCCTCTCCGGAAAAACAATCCATATCTGTTCTCAAATTCAATCAGTTTATGTACATAATCCGAAACCTCTGCTGCCGGAGCTTCTGTTATTTTCTTCACAGAAGGCGGGTCATTTATAAACAGATCTGAATAATCTTTTTGAGATGGAAGATGTCCTGATTTCAGATATTCAGCATCGGGCTCATAGCGACACATTATTTCATGCCTCAGCCCATACACAGCTGCATAGTTTGCATCATACCTGGTAAGTGCTGGTGATGGATTCAGCTGGATTATGATAGATTCAGGAAATGTATAACGGAACATTTCAGCGAAGCTGTTGGGCGTAATAATGCTCCCCGGCCCCAGTCCATGAAAAACATCAATCTCCGGCAGAAGTGCATCCACAGTGCCTTCAGTTATGATACTGAATTCAGGATCAGTCTCTTTCATTGAGGCTCTGATATCATGCATCATTTTAAAACGGTACTTTGTGTATGCTTCCTGGGGCAGGATATGATCGTGTTTATCTGAGAAACATAAAAATGGCACCCTCACCCCTACCTGGTCGATGTAGAAGGCATCAACTCCAAGAGATTTTGCATTTTGAGCAAGACCCAGAATTGTGTTTCGCCATAAAGAAGAACCGGGGCATGCCCTGGCAAGGATCACGGGCGAAGTATTACTGTGTTTCAGAT
Organism: Bacteroidota bacterium; assembly: GCA_016718875.1. Classification (GTDB taxonomy): domain Bacteria; phylum Bacteroidota; class Bacteroidia; order Bacteroidales; family VadinHA17; genus LD21. The sequence continues at coordinate 41,239 of JADKBL010000059.1, read as the reverse complement.
AAAACTCAATATTCGGTTGCTTCTTTTCATTCATCTGGATTGTCTCTATTCCTTTCGTTCTGTAAAACTCAGTTGAAGCGTCCATGATGGTACCGTTGGAATAGACTATTATCTTAAATCCGCGTTTCCGGGCAGCTGAAATTGCTTTTTTCAATTTTTCCATACCCCCGAGGAGTTCGTCAGGTGTATAATCTGGATATAGCCTGTCATGTCCGCCAATGGCCCAACCCCATAATCCTATAAGCCTTATATTCAGCTTTTCTGCGATATCGCACAGTTTTTCAATATCATTATAATGCCACATTACACTACCGTTTTGCTGCTTAAGTATGGTAAGCATTAGTCCGGCATTATCACGCATCCAGTCAGAAATAACAGGGAGGCTGAAATATGTGTCAAACCAGGAGCGGTAATATTTTGATGCAATATGCCAGCTACCTGAGTATGGCTTTATCATTACCGGAGGTATAATAAATTTATTGGCAAAAACAGGAAAACTGACCGATGAGCTGAAACTATTTCTATTTTTTAAATATTCAAGTCTGAATGTTTTACTACCCCTCTCCTGGTCATGACAACCAATATAAATTCCGTGATTTCCGGAATTAATTGTAAACCATGGCATTGAACCGCTGGTTGAAGGATAATCGAAACTTCTGCTTCCAAACTGAAGCAGGTCAGAAAAACGTTCACCGAGGCTATTTGGCCAGAATACATTAGTGCCACTGTCTGGATACGATATTTCCTCAAAAACAGGAAAGGTGAAATTCTTTATATTCAATTTATCTGATTCACAACTCACTGTTCCGGAGAAACAAAATGCATTCTCTTCAACTGAAATCACCATTTCTGCTTTTATTACACTGCTCTCCAATTGATTGACGCATATCTCATACAGGATTTTTAATTCGCTGTCACTATTCTCAACAATTTGACCATGTAAAGCATATACTTTAAACTCACTTTTGTCTTTAATGTTTGTGACAATTATTTTTAGAATACTGTCCAAATCAGATCGGATGCCCAGTGATTGATTATCAATGAATTTAATAGTCAGATTCCCGTTATTGGCAATCGTAAGAATAGCTTCAGTCGTATTGAGTTCAATCTTTTGTCCATCAGGCATTGTGCACCCTGAAAGCAAAATACACATGATAATTACGCTGCCTGATTTGCAGAATAATAAAATCGTTTTAACAAGCTGTTTCATTCTCCTTTTAAAAAATATTTCCTAATTTAGGAGTTTCCCTGACTATCGCAGTTCAGAATTGAATTTTATTTTTTTCTGAGAAATCTAATAGATGGCACCCGAAAAGGACTTAAAAGTAAGAACAGAGCAACTCGAAGCTAAAATATTACAGCTTGAAAATGAGATTATTGCATACAGGAACGAAGGCAATGAATCGAGACTAAAACGGGCTGAAATAGCTTCCCGCAGCGGAAACTGGGAACTTCATCTGGAAAGCGGTAAAATATTCGGATCAGAGGGGGCATTGAAGCTTTACGGCTTGAAAAATCCTCATATGGATTACGAAACAATAAAGGAGATACCACTTCCAGAATACAGGCCAATTCTAGATTCTGCAATAAAGGAGCTTATCACTGAAAATAAACTTTACAATGTTGAATTCAAGATAAAACATTGTGAGACTGGAGAGATTTTAGACCTTCATTCAACAGCAGAATATAATCCAAAAACAAAAATAGTATTCGGAATTGTACGTGATATAACTGCTCAGAAGGCTTCTGAAGAACAGATTAAAAAAAAGAACCTGGAACTGGCTGTCTTGCTCGAAATTACACTTGGGCTGCTTGAAAAGACAGACAAAAAGATCGTTCTGAGGAAAATTCTGGAGGGCGCAAACCGTCTTGTGGGTCTGGATACCGGAGCCATATATTCGATCTCAGAGGGAAATCTTATCCTAGAATCTACAATTCCGCCTTTACCGGACAACTTTTCTGATGAATTTCGTAAAGCATTACTGGTTAACCATCCTCATATTGGAAAAGCAATGAAGATCGGAACTCCGATAGTGATAACAGATATAGCTAATGAAGAGATGACTCCTGAGGAGCTGGTCATTGTCAGGCAGCGAAATATGCGGACATTGTTTTTTATCCCTCTCATTGCCAGTAGTCAAAAATATGGCATAATTATTATTGGAACAACCGGAAGAATACATAACTTTTCTGAACATGAGATTGCCCTTTGCAGGACAATTTCAAATATTGCATCCCTGGCTCTGGAAAACTCTATTCTTATAACAAATCTTAAAACGGCAAGAGACAAAGCTGAAGAAAGTGATAAGCTGAAAACTGCCTTTCTCCATAACATTTCACATGAAATCAGGACACCTTTGAATGCCATTATAGGATTTTCCGGTTTCCTCGATCAGCCTGATCTTTCGGATATTGAGAGAAAGAAATTTATTGATATAATCATGCAGAGTAATAACCAGCTTCTCAATATAATAAATGATATTTTTAATGTATCGCATATCGAGGCGGGGCAGGTACTACTAAAAGAGAGCCCAACAGATGTTGATTCTCTACTTAACAACCTTTATATCCAGTTTCTGCCTGAAGCTCAGAAAAAAGGGCTGGAACTTAAACTTGAAATTAAAAACTTTCCAAAAAATGGATGTCTGATCCTTACTGATGAAGGAAAGCTTATACAGGTGCTTTCAAATCTGGTTGGAAATGCAATCAAGTTTACAATTAAGGGACATATCAGCCTTGGATGCATAAAAGAGAAAGAAGCTATTAGTTTCTATGTTGAAGATACAGGAATAGGCATTCCTCTATCTGAACAATCAAGGGTTTTTGAGCGCTTCTATCAGGTAGACAAATCAGTATCAAGGGCTTATTCCGGAACAGGTCTCGGGCTTTCTATTTCTGATGCATATATAAAGCTCATGGGTGGTGAAATAAAACTTGAATCCGAACATGGAAAAGGATCCCGTTTCTCTTTTAAAATTCCCTACACGGGAATATTATCATCTGCAGTAAATACTGGTCCTGTGAAAATTGAACATAAAGCAGGAAATGGTAACCAGTCAACCGTCCTTGTTGCTGAGGATGATGTATTCAGCTATCAGCTTCTTGAATTATTACTGAGGAAAATGGATTTCAGGGTCATACATGCTGTCGACGGAAAGCAGGCAGTTGATATTTGCCGTTCAGGTGAAAAGATAGATATAATCCTTATGGATCTCAAAATGCCTGTGATGGACGGATATGCGGCAACAGCTGAAATTAAGAAGTTCATGCCCGATCTTGCAATAATTGCACAAACAGCCTATGCTGACATGGAAGACAAGCAAAGAGTATTTACGTCGGGGTTTTCAGATTTTATAGCCAAGCCTATCACAAAAAGCCAGCTTTATTCAACACTTGAAAAACATCTTAAATAACTATATCTTTTTTATTGAGGTTGTATTGACTCTTTTTGATCTTCCTGTCTCCGAATTTCTAAAATTTAAATAGTCATTCAAAATAATCTCAAACCTGGAAGTGAATGTTATCCATTTCTTAATTATATGGCCGGACAAGCAATCTGATTTTTCACTCTTCGGCCAAAACTCAAAATATTTAAGCTAAAACTATCTTTTTAGTCCATTTTTAATTATTTTTATATAGTATTTAATAATAGCTCTGCTTAAGCTATGTATTTGTCTGATTATTAGCTCAATATTTTTTCTGTTATTTTATTAACAATAAATGTTGGCAGTTTAAGTTTTATTTAGAACCGAAAGAACCTACAATTGGTCTTTTAATGAAAGCTCACTTATCCGCGTACATGCTTCTTTTGGGCTTGCTTTTTTCCTGTTCCGGCAAGAAACAAAGTAATGTTATGACATTCCAGCTTGCCAAATCAGATTATCTGGAAAAAATCTTTGTCAAAGGAACAGTTCAGGCTGTAGTTAATTTTCCTGTGACCCCTCCACCATCAATGTATGGGCAGATGACAATTATCAGGCTTGCTGCAGACGGGGCAACTGTAAAAAAGGGTGATACAATTTGTGTTCTCTCTGCACCAGGACTGGAATCAATGTATCAGCAAACCAGAAATTCTCTTGATTCACTGGAGGCAGCATTAAAGAAAACTGAGGCTGATAACCGGCTAAACAGAGCGCTTCTGGAGGCTCAGCTTGCAACAAATGAGGCTCAGCTTAAAATATCCTCAATTGATTCACTCCATTTAAAATACGCTTCAGAACTACAGAGGAAACTACTCGTCCTTGAAATAAAAAAAGCATTAATTGAAAAAGAGAAATCTGAGAAGAAACTCGCTGCCATTACCCTTATTGGAGAAAATGATATAAAACAAATTAATTCCAGAATCATCCAACAAAAGTCAAAGCTGCAGTCAATGGCAGATCAGGTTAACTCCTTGACTATTATCGCACAACGCGATGGAATAATCATGAGGACAGAATCACCGGTATTTTCGATAATGGGATCCCAGGGAAATGGGACTATTGGTGGTCCAATGAAGGAAGGAAGTGTTCTTTTTATGAATAATCCTGTCCTGCAGTTTCCTGATCTTTCAAAGATGCAGATTTCTGCCGAAGTGGCTGAAGCAGACTTTAAAAAAATTGAAAAAGATCAGCGTGTTATTATAACTGTCGATGCAGCTGAAAAACTAATCACAACCGGAAGAATAAACAGGAAAAACCTGATCGGACGCAATGCCCAGATGTATTCAGAATCAAAAGTAAAGTTCTATGAAATAATTATGGATGTCGACAGCTGTCATGCAAAGATAAAACCGGGATTGAGTGCTTCCTGTGAGATAACAATTTCAGAGGCAAAGGATACACTTTTTGTGCCAACACTTGCTGTTTTTGAACGGGACAGCGCAAAAGTGGTTTATGTCAGGAAAAAGGACAGCTACATTCCGGTTAAGGTACAGACCGGCATTTCGGGCAATTCCTATACTATAATTACAGGCGGCTTGTCTGGTGATGAAATAATTGCAATAACCGAACCTCCAACCAGTTCTATTTCTTCCGACCCTGATAAGGAAGAAAGACCTGATTCAACTTTAATAAAAGACAAATAAAAGAAATTCCATATTATATGAAAAAGCAAACATTTATGGTCCTTCTGATTATACTGGCAGGATGCAGTGGAAAAGAGAGAACAGATATTCAGGTGACAAAGGTAAAAAGGGGCATCTTTATGGAGGAGATTACTGATCAGGGTACCGTTGAAGCTGTCAATTCAATTTCTGTATCAGCTCCCACAATTTCCTACAGGTATGGAGCTTTGAAAATTGCTAAAATAGGGGAAGATGGTGAGGAGGTTGAGAAGGGGGATACAATATTGATCTTTGATCCGTCTGAAATAAAAAGGTCAATTATCCAGGCAGAACAACAACTGGAAATAGCCAGGGCAGAGTATGAAAAACTAAAATCCACCCAACAGTCTGAAATTGAAGATCTTGAAGCAGACCTGGAACTTGCCCGAATCTCTCAGGAAATATCAAAGATCAATTTCGAAACATCGGTCTATGAACCAGAGGCTACAAAAAAAGAGATAAAATTAAAGCTTGAATCTGCTACAATTGCACTTGACAGGGCAAAGGAACAGATTGAAAACAAAAAAATAATACATAGAGAGGACCTTATTCAGAAATCACTGATCATAAAACAACTGACCTCCACACTGGCAGATGCCAACAGCTCAATGAACAGTCTCTTTGTGGTTAGCCCTGCCAAGGGGATAATTATTAAGGAGTCGAACTGGATGACAAATCAGAAATGGGTTGTAGGGGAACAGCCATATTCCGGATCAAAGGTAATTGAGCTTCCTGATCTTTCGGCAATGAGGGCCGAAGTAAAGATCAATGAAGTGGACATTTCGAAAATCATGCCGGGGCAGAGAGTCGAAATACGTCCTGATGCCTATTCGGATTCCATATATGAGGCCAGAGTTGAATCAGTTGCTAACCTGGCACAGAATAAAGACTATAAGTCAAAAATTAAAATATTCCCTGTTCAGATCAGTATATCCGGCAATAGCAAAAAACTTCTTCCCGGACTTACTGTAAGCTGCAAAATTATTATAAGTGAAATACCTGATGTCCTTTATATACCCATTGAATCACTTTTCAGAGACCAGATGACTCAATATGTCTATTTAAAAACAGGTTCGGGATTTAAACGTAAAGAAATAAGTACTGGATCTGTTAATACTGATTTTGTCGTAATAACTGATGGTCTGATGGAGGATGATCAGATAGCTCTTTCCGATCCGTTCCTCAACAAGGAAGAGGTAAAGGAAAAAAATGTGAGTTCAAATAAATCGACAATCGGGACAAAGTAACGTCAATCCTTCAGAAAGCTAAAAATGGAAAGGGTAATCTTAAATTTTAAAAAAATGAACAGCGGGCTATTTCTTTATCTGATAGCTCCTGCTATGTGTACTTTTATTATATCCTGTAACAGAAACAATGAAAGCAGGTACACAGTGATGAAAGGAGACTTCAGACAATCTGTTATAGAGACCGGTGAGCTGGAAGCTGTTAAAGCATCATTCCTTACAATGCCAAGAATCAACTATATATACGGTTACAATTTCAAAATAATCGGACTTGCTGAACATGGCAATTTAGTTCATAAAGGCGATTCGGTTATTGTAGTAGATCCGTCTTCAGTTCAGAAATATATAATAGAAAGAAGTGCTTCGCTTGAAAATGAAATAGCTTCGGCAAACAAACTCAGAGCGCAGATAACAAACAATCTGCAGGATCTTAAATCGCAATATAAAAATGAAAAAGCATTATATGATATAAAGAAACTGGGGCTTGAAAGGTCGGGATTCGAGGCGGCAGGCATCAGGAAAGTAATTGAACTTGAGTTCCGGCAGGCCGAAATAAAACTTAAAAAGATAGAGAGGAATCTAAGGCTTAAGCCCAAGCTCGACAGTCTTGATCTGGAAATTCAGCAAATCAGGGTTTTACAGAAAAAGAATGAGCTGAAAGCCGCTGAGGAAACACTTTCAAAATTAGTTGTCACCAGTCCCCTGGATGGGATTTTCGTTGTGGAAGAAAACTGGAGGACAGGGCAAATGACCAGATTGGGTGATGAGGTATATCTTGGAGCACCTGTCGCAAGAATACCCGATATAAGAGTAATGATGGTAAGGGGCTATGTTATGGAAAATGACATTAGCAAAATTAAACCAGGACTAAAAACAATTGTCAGGCTTGATGCACTTCCATCAGTTCCTTTTAATGGGATTATAACTGAAGTTGGAAGAGTCTGTATAGAGAAAGATAATAAGAAAGTATTTCCGGCTACAGTGCTGATTTCAGAATCTGACCTCAGGCTGAAACCGGGGATGACAGTAAGTTGTGAGTATATCACATATGAGAGTAAAGAGGAGATTTATGTTCCAAACAATTGCCTCCTTGAAGAAAATAAGCATTTCTATCTTTTTACAAGAAAACGCGGGAAACTCAAAAAGACTGAGGTAAATACAGGTCCATCAAATAATATGTTTACAATTGTTTCAGGTGATCTCACTCCCGGTCAGTCTCTTGAGTTACCGGAAAATATTTTAAACAGGTAAATGGCCAACAAATGCAGACTAAAGAAAACATAAGGGTTGCTTTAAATGGACTACGCGACCATAAATTCAGATCATTTCTGACAATGCTGGGTATAATATTCGGTACAGCATCAGTGATTACAATGATCTCAATAGGTGAAGGTGCTAAAAAACAGGCTATGGCCAAATATCAGGATCTCGGGGTAAGCAATATCATCATCCGCGATAAGGATCTTACAGATGCCGATCTTGAACAGGCGAGAATAAAGTTCTCACAGGGATTGTCTTTCAGCGATACCAGGGCAATTACTGAAATTGTCCCGGGAATAAAGGGAGTGGCACCACAATCGGAAATAAAACTTGATGCTATGTACGGGGATAAATCATCCAAAGCTACCGTAATCGGTGTTACTCCGGAAGTAACAAATATTCTCAACTTCAGGGTGGCTAAGGGAAACTTTATTAACCATGATAATTACAACCGGCAGTTAAAGGTATGCGTGCTCGGAGCCAATATTGCCCGGGAACTTTTCTCAATAGAAGATCCGATAGGTAAAAATATAAAGCTTGGAGACCAGTGGTTCGAGGTGACCGGAGTGCTTGAAACAAAAGCCCTCTTTACCGAAACAGTGGGCGAACTGGCTGCCCGTGACCTGAATAACGATGTATATATACCTCTTTCAACATTTTCAAGCAGGGTACCTAAAACAAACATCCTGACAAGTGAACTGAAGCAGGTGACTGTTAAACTTGAAAACTCAGAGATGCTGATTGAATCAGCAGCAGTTATGAGGAGTATCCTTTCAAGACGTCATTTCAACAATGACGATTTCAGTATTATTATCCCGTATGAGCTTATGGAGCAGGAGAAACGCGAGAGCCGGATATACAACCTTCTGCTCGCCTCAATTGCAGCTATTTCTCTGCTTGTTGGGGGTATTGGTATTATGAATATTATGCTGGCTACTGTTATGGAAAGAACACAGGAAATAGGCATAAGGAGGGCAATTGGCGGAAAAAGATCTGATATAATGGGCCAGTTTGTCACCGAGGCAATGGCAATGAGCATCACAGGAGGCCTGATAGGAGTTTTTCTTGGGATTTTCCTTTCACTTGGGATTGGTTTTGTTACCGAGGTTATGACCTTACTGACCTTCTACTCAATAATCATTGCATTTGGCTTTTCTGTAATTGTAGGTATAACTTTTGGATATCTGCCGGCAAAAAGGGCAGCAGACCTTAAGCCAATTGAATCGATAAGGCATGAATAAGTCACCGGAGTTGAATAGTCATCTGCCTGCCACTCTATTCCTTAAAAACAAACAATTTAAGCGGGGGCAAAATCCACGTTATTTCTTCAGGGAAATCATTATTCCCATTCCGGGAATTGAGTAGTATTTAAATCCAGTTTGGCAATAATTTGCATATCACTTTTTGGAAGCTCAAAGTCAAAAATATTTAAATTCTCAATCATATGCGCTTTTTGTGAAGATCTTGGTATGACAACAATGCCTCTCTGAAAGTGCCACCTTAAGACCACCTGAGCGATACTCTTATTGTATTTTTTGCCGATAGCAGCCAGGGTTTCGTTACTGAAAATTCCATTCCGCCCAGCTGCAAAAGGAGACCAGGCTTCCATTTGCACGTCTTTTTTCTTCAAATCTTCATATATAATATTCTCCTGAAAGAAAACATGTGTTTCGACCTGGTTAATTACGGGTTTGATATTTGCATAAGCCATCAATTCTGCAAGTTGGTCAGGGTTAAAATTACTCACTCCGATGGCTTTGATTTTACCCTGGGAGTACAACTCTTCCATCGCCTTCCAGGAGCCCTTTACATCTCCGCGTGGCCGGTGAATAAGATACAAGTCTAAATAACCGAGTCCCAATTTGCTTAGTGATGTTTGAAAGGCTTTTTTTGAATTTTCATAACCCGAATCATCAACCCAAAGTTTAGAGGTTACAAATAGCTCTTCCCTTTTAATGCCGCTTTTCTTAATCCCCGCGCCTACTGATTCTTCGTTTCCGTATACAGTAGCGGTATCAATCAGCCTGTAACCCACTGAAATTGCATCATATACACTTCTTTCGCCAATATCACCAGTCAGTGTATTAGTGCCAAATCCAAGCCCTGGCATAAGCAAACCGTTGTTGAGTTTAACAGTAGGAATTGAAATTTTCGCATTGTTGCCGCTCAGAGCACCAAATAGATTACCGCTTAATGGTAAATATATTGCAGAAGCTGCAAACGCTGACCCGATTTGTAAGAATCTCCGGCGTTTTATTCCATCAGACTGATTTTTCTTATCCATTTTGCTTTTCTTTTTAAGTACTCAATTCTCCTGTTAACTTATTCATCGGAGGGTAAAGAAATAAGTTAAGGTCCTGTGAAACCAAAGGTAATTTAAAAACTAAAACTAAAAAAATAAACTGAACATCAAAGCCTATAGCTCCTGCAATCAGAGAATAACCTTCCGGCAGATAAAACATAAAGGCATTCCGGACCTGATAATGAATTCTTTTGTATATTAACAAGCTAACAGATTTGAAGTGTTTGAGGCAGTCTATTATATTGGAATCAAACACATCAGTAGTAATTCCATATTAAAACAAGGAGAGTGAAAAATGAAAAATTTCAGGGTTTGTCTTTCAGTAATTTTATTTTTAGGCTTTGGGTCAATAGCTGAAACTGACGCACAACTAATAAATGCGGAAAAATTAAACGTAAAAGAGCCGCTCGATTATGTTAACCCAAATATTGGAGGAATAGGCCATCTTCTGGTGGCAACCGATCCTGTTGTTCATCTGCCTGACGGGTCGATCAGATTATCCTCAAATCCATGGCCTGAAATCTATGACAGATACCTGGCAGATAAGGTATTTAGTTTTTCACTCAGGGATGTCATAAGGTACGGAACAGAGACTATTCCTTCATGGATCATGGCAACCACTGGAAATATTGAGGTAACTCCGGCAAAAATAGCTTCTGATTATGATCATGATTTTGAAACAGTAACTCCATACTATTCTTCTCTTCTGCTTGAGGATTATGATATTAATGCTGAATATACTGTTACCAGAAATGTCGCTTACTATAGATTTACTTTCCCAAAATCTGCAGATTCACATATTCTCCTTGGCAGCAATGCGAAATTCAGTATTGTGAATAATAATACCGTTGAAGGACAGGAATCTGTTGGAAACAGCATTTTTTATTTCTATGCGAAATTCAGCAAACCATTTAGCTCTTATGGAACATGGAGCGGGGATAAGGTTTTTATGCAATCAAATACACAGAGTGGCAGCAATATAGGTGTATTTATCAATTACAGCACCTCCGTGGGAGAGCAGGTAGAGGTGAAAATAGCTATCTCAAATGAAAGTATTGAAAAAGCAAAACAGAATCTGGAAAAGGAGATCCCGGACTGGAACTTTGATGAAATAAAAAACAGTGCAAAAAACAAATGGAAGGAATCGATGGCTTCCATAAAAATCGAAGGTGGAACAGAATCTCAGCATACAATATTTTACACCGGTTTATATTTTGCAGGAGGAGGAGAAAGGCTTCTGGATGCAATGAAACTAAGAGACGAAAAATCAATTGAAAACGCAAAGAGGTACGCGAGCTTACCGAAAAGCAGTCTATATCCTCCTGTTTCTTCCCCGGGTGGGATGTTTCAGCATGGGAATATTATTTTTATAACAGACATCTATCTCAGGGGTATACGCAATTTCGATATCGAAAGAGCCTATGAAAATATGAAGACAGAGTTTATGGAGTCGACCAAATTGCCCTGGAAAAAAGGACCTGCTACCGAGCTCGATAGTTTTTATCTTAAAAATGGTTATTTCCCGGCATTACCGCCGGATACAAAAGAATGGGTACCGGCAGTTCATAGTTTTGAAAGGAGGCAATGTGTTACAGTAACTTTGAATGCAGCATACGAGAGTTGGTGTATTGCCCAGATAGCAAAGGCTTTAAACAAGGACGAGGATTATGAATATTTTATTAAGCATGCACATGATTATCAAAATGTTTTTAATACTCAGACAGGTTTCATGTCGCCTAAAACAGCAGACGGAAAATGGGTCGAGCCATTTAATCCAAATTTATCAGGTGGTCAGGGGGGCAGGGAATATTTCTCTGAACTGAACAGCTGGATGTGGACCTGGTATGTTTCGCATGACATCGGTGGTTTGGTAAATCTCATGGGAGGAAGAGAACCTTTTGTGGCTAAACTGGATGCGCTATTCATGGAGCAATATCAAATACCAAAATATCATTTTTTGAGCCAGTTCCCCGATCAGACAGGTTTAATCGGGAACTATGCTCATGGCAATGAAATGGTGCGGATAATACCTTACCTGTATAATTATGCGGGTACCCCATGGAAAACACAAAAGCGGGTCAGAGAAATTATGGATGTATGGTATGGCACAGGTCCTCTGGGAATATGCGGAGATGAAGACGGCGGAATGATGTCATTGTGGTACATTTATAGTGCTATGGGCATTTACTCTGATCCATATATCCCGTCTTATCCGGTATGGCAGATCGGAAGTCCTATTTTTGAGAAGGTAACAATTAACCTGGGCAATAAGAAGACGTTTGTGATTGTAGCTAAAAATGTATCGTCTCAAAACAAATATATTCAATCAGCCACGTTGAATGGGAATCCCCTTAACAGACCATGGTTTGAGCATTCTGATCTTGTAAAAGGCGGATCACTTGTACTGAATATGGGTCCCAGACCTAATAAGCAATGGGGAAGTTCACCGCAGGCGGCACCTCCTTCTATGACATCAGCCAGTGATAAACATGATAATTAATAATATATGCAAAATAAAAAACCCCTGCGCTTTCCGCGTAAGGGCTTTACTTTGTAGCGAGACCGAGAATTGAACTCGGGACCTCATGATTATGAATCATGCGCTCTAACCAACTGAGCTATCTCGCCCTTTGTCCACCGAAGCCTTGGCGAAGGTGGCCATTGTCGCTTGGTTTTGAGGGTGCAAATATAATATGTTTGTTACAAATTAGCAATAAGGTTTTTTAGTTTCAATATTTTTTCTATATTGCAGAATAAGTTATGCAGTAGTTTGAAAAATACCATGCGTCTTAAACTGGAACTGGAATATACTCTGAACTGTTCACAAAAAGTACTTTTCTCATGGTTATGTACACCTGAAGGTCTTGAAGAATGGTTTGCTGATAAGGTCACTGTCGAAAAAGATCTGTTTACCTTCACATGGGATAAAACAGAGTCTAAAGCCAGGCTTTCTGCTCTTAAGGAAAACAAGTTCGTTCGTTTTGAGTGGGTTGGCAAGGAGAATGAAGAATCAAACTATTTTGAATTCAGAATAGAGGTCCAGGAATTAACCAGCGACCTTGCCCTTATCATAACCGATTTTGCAGATCCTGAGGAGAAAGATGATGGTATATTCCTGTGGGATACCCAGATCGGGGACCTGAAAAGAATGCTGGGGATTTAAAAGGCGCAAAGGCTCAAGGGCGTCCTGATAGCCATCGGGAGGGCACAACGGTAAGAGAAAATACATCAATCATAAAATTCACACAAACATTCATTCAATATTTTCCCTGTTTCTGCCTTTCACCTACCCTTGCGCCGTTGCGCCGCTGTGCCGTTGCGCCGTTGCGCCAATTCTTCCTCAGGTTGAAAAGACCCCATGAACAAATATGATTTATTATAAAATTGAAGTAATTTTGCACACAAATTTTTAAGTGGTGTTAAAAAAAGTCGACACGTTTGTTCTTAAATCATTCATCGGGCCGCTGATACTGACATTCTTTATTGTGCTCATTATCCTGCTGCTCCAGTTTCTCTGGATGTATGTCGACGAGCTTGCAGGTAAAGGACTCAATTTAGTTATCCTCGCTGAACTCATTTACTACTTCTCCCTTACATTTGTTCCAATGGCACTACCGCTGGCCATCCTTCTTGCATCACTTATGACATTCGGAAATATGGGTGAGTTCAGTGAACTATCTGCACTGAAATCCTCCGGCATTCCACTGCAAAGGATAATGAGGCCTCTTATGATTTTCCTCGGAGTAATATCAATCGTTTCCTTTTTCTTCTCGAACGACGTACTGCCATATGCCACATCCAAAGCAAGAACTCTTCTTTATGACATCCGTCGCAAGAAGCCAGACATAAATATACAGGCCGGTCCTTTTTATAATGGAGTTCCTGACTTCAGCATTAAAGTCACTTCAAAGGATCCTGTTACTAACCGGCTCGAAAAACTGATCATATACGATCATCGTGAAAAGAGAGGTAATGTAGCCGTAACTGTAGCAGATTCAGGATACATGAAGACAACACAGGATGGATCAGGACTCATAATGACATTATTTAACGGATATTCATTCAATGAGATAGCTGAAAAAACCATTAGTTCAAGTGACAGGAGCTTCCCTTCGAGAAAGGATTATTTCAAAGAACAGACTATTGTTATGCCTCTTTCGGGTTTTGATCTGGAACGAAGCCAGGATGGCCTTTTTAAATCAAGTGCGGCCATGATGAACATCAGTGACCTCACTTTTCATATCGATTCACTCGGAAAAGCTTACAATAACAGGGTAAACAGCCATTTCAACGATTTCAAAGCCGGTAAAATCTATCATCTTGGTAATTATGCCTATCTGAATAACATCCCGAAAACGAAGGAAGATTCCCTGAGAAAATCCAAAATATTTGAGCCCAAAGTGCTGTTTGACTCTCTGCCTGCAAATGAGAAAAAGGATGCTGTGACCAGAGCAATTGAGAATATAAAGGACGCTAACATCTATCTTTCTTCGATAAGTGAATCGCACTACTGGGAAATAAAAGTTCTGAAAAAATACGAGGTTGAATGGAACAAAAAGCTTACTATGTCATTCGCCTGTCTGGTTTTCTTCTTTATAGGAGCACCACTTGGAGCAATTATCAGGAAAGGAGGGCTGGGAACTCCAGCTGTAATCTCCATTTTTTTCTTTGTTATTTATTATGTCATTTCCCTTTCCGGACAAAAACTGGCTGAGGAAAACATCATAGGCACTTTTGCCGGGATGTGGGCATCATCATATATACTTCTGCCTATTGGACTATTCCTTACATACAAGGCAACCACCGATTCGGTGATACTGAACATCGATACTTATCTTTTGTTCTTTAAAAGAATAAAAGACGCTGTTTACCGGTTTACAATGAATGAAAAGCAAACTAAATCAGAAGAAATAATAATTGATTCTCAAAATGAATGATTTCAGATTAAATACAATAGACGAGGGTGTAGAAGATATCAGGAGGGGAAAAATTCTGATAGTCGTCGATGACGAGGATCGTGAGAATGAAGGTGATTTCATTTGTTCCGCAGAACTTATTACTCCTGAAATTGTCAATTTCATGGCAAAACATGGCAGGGGACTTATTTGTGTAGCACTGCCTGAAGAGAGATGTGAAGAACTTGACCTGCATCTTATGGTTGGCAATAACACTTCGCTTCATGAAACACAATTCACAGTGACAGTTGACCTTCTGAATGAGGAAACTTCTACTGGTGTATCCGCAAAAGACAGGGCTCTGACTATAAAAGCGCTGGTTGATCCGGCAACAAAACCTCTGGATCTTGGAAGACCCGGGCATATCTTTCCGCTTAAAGCCAAAGCGAAGGGTGTTCTCAGAAGAGCCGGCCATACAGAAGCGGTTGTGGATCTGACACGCATGGCAGGATTGAGACCGGGCGGAGCGCTTGTTGAAATAATGAACGACGACGGAACAATGGCAAGGCTTGACGACCTTAAAAAGATAAGCAAGCAGTTCGATATTAAGATAATTGCCATAAGAGACCTGATCCGGTATACTCTTGAAAGAGATTCTATAATTGAAAAGGGAGAAAAGGTAAAATTGCCGACACTTAAAGGTGATTTTGAGTTTATTCCTTTCAGGCAAACGAGCAACGGACTGGAACATGCAGCTCTTGTTAAAGGGACATGGACCAGGGATGAACCCGTACTAGTGCGGCTTCATTCATCATGTTTCACCGGTGATATATTCGGTTCAATGAGATGCGACTGCGGACCACAACTGCAAAAAGCCATGGAAATGGTAGAAGCAGAAGGCAAAGGAGTAGTCATATATCTTTCTCAGGAAGGAAGGGGAATAGGCCTGCTCAATAAAATCAAAGCCTACAGGCTTCAGGACGAAGGAATGGACACTGTTCAGGCTAATATCAAACTGGGATTTGGAGAAGACGAAAGGGATTACGGTGTTGGCGCAAGCATTATGCATGAACTGGGACTTGGAAAAGTCAGGCTTATTTCAAATAATCCGGTCAAGAGAGCTGGTCTTGAAGGGTATGGAATAAAGATTGTAGAAACAATACCGCTTGTTATAGAACCGAATCCTCATAATCAGTTTTATCTTGAAACCAAAGCAAATAAGATGGGGCATAACCTTACATGCTATAAACGAATAACAAAGGATTGATTTTTTGACTAAATTTGAATATTAATTCGAATTCATGAAAAATCTGAGGATCATCTTTATGGGAACTCCCGAGTTTGCAGTTGCTACTCTGGGGTCTCTGCTCATGAACGGATTTAATGTGGCAGGGGTTGTAACGGTTCCGGATAAACCGGCCGGACGAGGCAGGGCAATCCAGAAATCGGCTGTGAAAATTTTTGCCGAATCAAGTTATATACCAGTATTCCAGCCAAATAATCTTAAGGATGCTGATTTTATTAAAACCCTGACTGATCTCAAACCCGATATATTTATTGTTGTCGCATTCAGAATGCTCCCTGAAGCAGTATGGAAAATTCCAGCTATTGGAACTATTAACCTTCATGCATCCCTTCTTCCCGATTACAGGGGAGCTGCTCCAATAAATCATGCTATAATAAACGGAGAAACAAGGACAGGGGTAACAACTTTTTTTATTGACAACAAAATTGATACAGGGAATATCCTTTTAAGAGAAGAAATTCACATATTCCCTTTTGAAAACGCAGGTGATCTTCATGACCGTATGACAAAACTTGGTGCGAGACTTGTCATAAAAACACTCGCAGGTATCGTTGACAAAAGCATAACGCTTTAACCACAATCAAACTTCATTGCACCGGGAACTGAACTTAAGCTGGCTCCAAAGATACACCCTGATGATTGCATAATAAACTGGAATTCAGGAGCTGTTAAGATACATAACCTCATAAGAGGACTGGCGCCTGTGCCCGGAGCACGAACCGGTCTAAAGGGCAAAAAAAACTCTCTCACTGTCAAGATTTTTGAAAGTATTCCTGAGGTTGAAAAACACTCACTTTCACCTGGGACAATTGTTACTGATGGCAAGCATTATATTAAGATTGCATGCAATGACGGATTTGTAAGTATCTCAATGCTTCAGCTTGAAGGCAAAAAGAAGATGAATTCAATCGAATTTCTGAGAGGATTCAAAATTACGGATTATACTATCGATATCATTTAACGGGCTTCATACTCCTGAGCCATATCCTGCCACCTTCAAGGGGTTCTTCTCCCTGATTCATCCTGTTCATCTCATAAAGCTGCCTCAGCTTTATACCATACCTCTGAGAAATTATATACATTGTTTCACCCTTGACAACTGTGTGAATTTCCTGTCCCGGTTCTGCCTTGTCCCGCTTTGGCTGAAGGTAAAGTATCTGCCCGGGAACTATCTTTAAATCGTTGTCGGTCTCATTGTATTTTGATAATTCCCACTTCAACAGACCATACTCCTTCTCAATACCTTCCTTTGTATCTGTTTCATTTACTATAATATACTGAATTCTATTATTCTCTTTTATCCTCGAAACACGCCCCGGAACAACAAAATTATCATCTGCCTTCCTCGGTGTGGAATCCTTAGCCACAGAAGGGGATACAGGTGTTTCTTTTACAGTATCAGTTCTGTTAGCCACATTAGGTACCTTGCTTTTACCAAGGTCAAAACGCCAGAGCTCATACTCTTCTATCTTCCTGATCAGCATGTTGGCATAATCGGGATTTGTAGCATAACCGGCTTTTTTCAGTCCCCGGGCCCATCCCTTATAATCCTTTTCATCCAGTTCAAACAGGAAACCATACCGCGATGTTGAAGTCAGAAAATCAGAGTGGTCAAAATAGGATTCCTCTGCTTTGCGGTATTTCCTGAAACATTCATTTCGCCTGTCGTCGTGATGGGTTATCGTAGGTCCCTTCCATGTATTATGACATTTTATTCCGAAATGGTTATTGGCTTCAACAGCCAGACGGCTCCTTCCATAATCTGATTCAATCATTCCCTGGGCCAGGGTTATGCTGGCAGGTATTCCGGTCCGTCTCATTTCACTCATTGCCAAATCCTTGTACTGATTAATATAATTATCAACCGACCCGTTTGATGATTTCACTGAAGTGGCAGGTTTTTTAACACTACAGGCATCCATAGATAAAGAAATTACAAGTAATATTAAATGAGACCTGATTTGAGACATTTTGTAACGTTTATGACAAAAATAGAAAAAAGCTGTATACGTAATAAAATACTTTTGCACAGAATGATCTCGTTTTTAACCATGCTGATTCTCTTAATCCTCAAATGATCAATACATACTGATAATACAATAATTATTACCTTTATCCATTATTAAGAAGATATGGTGACAAGTCATAATATAACTATTTCCTATAAGGAATTAAGCAGTACTGAAGAACTTAGCCAGGAGGATAGAATTCTTCTGAAAGAAGCCATTGATACAGCCTCAAATGCCTATGCTCCATACTCAGGATTCAGGGTTGGGGCTGCTCTCAGGATGGAAAGCGGTAAGACAGTTAAAGGAGCAAATGTTGAAAATGCAGCATTTCCCTCAGGGATATGTGCCGAAAGGACAGCAATATCCTCCTTTGTTTCAAACTTCCCCAATGACAAGCCTGATGCTATAGCCATTGCCGCCTTAAATGAAAACGGATTGACGGACGAACCGGTAACACCTTGTGGAAACTGCAGGCAGGTAATTGCTGAGGAGGAGTTAAGAAGTAATTCCAGGATAAGATTAATCCTCGGAGGCAGCAAGAAAATATATGTAATTGAAAGCATAAACAGCCTTCTTCCGCTTCAGTTCAGTAAAAGTAATCTCCGCTAATCCTCTTTAATGATCAGCTGAAATCCTGCTCCATGGATATTCTTTATATTCAATGACGGATCGTCAGCAAGAAATCTTCTTAGCTTAGTTATGTAGACATCCATGCTACGCGCAGTGAAATAATCATCTGCTCCCCATATCTTTTTCAAAGCCATATCTCTGTTTATCAATTCATTGGGATTGGAAGCCAGAAGCTCAAGCAATTCCGCCTCTTTAGGTGAAAGTTTGGTTTCCACATTATTAAAAGTCAGAGTTCTGAGGCGGGCATTGAAAACAAATAGTCCCAGTTTATAAATATCCTTGGTTCCTGACTGAAAATCGCGCCTCGCAAGTATTGCTTTGATCTTTGCCAGAAGTATGTCAGTATCAAAGGGCTTTGTAACATAGTCATCCCCTCCTACTCCATATCCTTTAAGGACATCTTCTTTGAGCTTTTTAGCCGTGAGAAAAATAATAGGTACCTCATTGTTTATCTGTCTGATTTCACTTGCAATTGTAAAACCGTCAACATGAGGCAGCATCACATCGAGTATACAAATATTAAATAAGCCTTTTCTGAAGTGATCAAGTGCATATTTCCCGTCGTCAACCCATTCAACTGAGAAATCATTAATTTCAAGGTATGATTTCAGGACTGATCCAAAACTAAGATCATCCTCAACCAGAAAGATTTTTACAGGTTTTGTATTCATATCAGATATCAAGATTAGATGGTAAGTATACTTCAAATGTGCTGCCCTTTCCTGGTTCACTTATAACATTAATAGTACCTTTATGGGCATCAATAATAGCGCGGGCATAATTAAGGCCAAGACCAAATCCCTTCACATCATGAACGTTACCTGAGGTCTGGCGATAAAATCTTTCAAATATTTTGCTCTGAACTGCTTTCGTCATTCCTATCCCTTTGTCTTCAATTGAAAAGACAAATCCATGGTCAGCATTACGGGTCCTTATTGTTATCTCCGGAGAATCGGGGGAATATTTTACAGCATTGTCGAGAAGATTGTTCACAAGGTTTGAAAGATGCTCATTGTCGCCGCAGATAAGAGGATCACCTGCTTCGTAGCTCCTGGTTACCCTTCCGTTTTTTTGCTGGATCTGAATATCCATTGTATCAAGAACATGATCAATTATTGTATGCATTGAAATATTTTCAAACCTGAACTGAATCTCCTTCTTATCGAGAGATGCGATCTGCAGGATGGTTTCAACCTTTTTATTCATCCTGTTATTTTCTTTCTTTATCATCCCAATGAACTGAAGAACTTTCGATTCATCGTTGATTACTTTCGGATTTGAAATGGTATCTGCTGCAAGTGATATTGTGGCTATCGGTGTTTTGAATTCATGAGTCATGTTGTTAATGAAATCGGATTTCATCTCGGAAATCTTCTTTTGTCTAATGATGAAAAAGAGGCTAAGCCCGAAAGTTGCAACAATAAAGAGAGAGAAAGCGAGCGAACCTCCCAGAAGCCAGATGGTCTGTCCAAGAACATAGTTGGTACGCGCCGGAAAACTGAGAGCATTATATCCTGGCGTATAATATTCCCGGGAAAAAGCCTTACCATGTAGCCACTCTTAAGGAAATCGCTTTTGCCTGCTTTCCTGAAAGTCCCGTCCTGAACCACTCCATTTTTTATTATTGCATATTCAAAAGGCGTCTGAATTCCGGCATAGTTAAAGGTTTGCTTTAAAGCATAACCTACATCCCTGTTATCCAGTTCAAGAGTTTTCTCCCACTGGTAAATCTCAGATATGAGCTGATCGCTCAGATTATGAAATTCCGCCGATCTTTTCCTTACCCAGTCGAGAAACTCCTGTTGTCTTACAGACAAAGCCCTCGAATTTACACTTCCCTCCTCGCCCCTTTTAACAACCTGCATTTTACGGGATTCATTTTCAGTGGCTACAAGGAGAATCACCGAATCGGAAACAACCGAAGTATCACCTGTGAATACATATGATTTTGAACCATAGGTAATGCTGCCTGTATCGAGTGTTCCTGTATATGACTGTTTATCAATACGGACACTGAATCCGCTGCTGTCAATTGAGGAATAACTCTGAATATTAAGGTAGTTGGAAGATTCTACAGGATACATCCTCCCTAATGTAAGCGGATCTGCAGGCATAAAATTATTTAAGAAGTTCATCCTTTGGGACGACTCAATCGCATCAGCTGCATTGTAAAGGCAAGAAATAACTGCACTATTGAAATTCTCATTTCTGATTGCAAATGCATTCACTATCCACCTGGCCTGAACCCATATTATGCCAATGATTGACAATCCCATCATTATAATAAGTCCGGTGAATCTTGTCTTGTTCATAGCACAAATTTAAATTATATAACCATCAGTAAGTTACTATTTAACTTTTCCTTAACGCTTATTAACTGTGTTTTAACCTTACAAAGGTGTGTTGCAGCAAAAGACCGGATGGTTATTCCGGGGAGGGAGAAGATGATTTTTATTTGGCAGCATCAATAAAAAGGGGCCAGATATCACCTTCCGGAAAATGTGCGGTTATAACAACTGGTTCCTTTTTTACAGGATGTATAAACTCAAGGCGCCGTGCAAAGAGGCTGATACTGCCATCCTCATTTGATCTTGGGAAGCCATATTTGAGGTCGCCTTTAATGGGGCAACCGATCTTAGCAAGCTGTGCCCTTATCTGGTGATGCCGGCCTGAATGAAGCTCAACCTCAAGGAAGTAATATCGCTCCGACCTTCCTTTAATCCTGTATGTCAGGCTGGCTTCCTTTGAGCCTTTTACCTCTTTATCAAACACATAGCTTTTGTTCTGAGCTTCATTCTTCTTAAGAAAGTGACTTATTGTAGCCTCTTCTGAAGGAGGACTTTCCTTTACAATTGCATAATAGACCTTTTTTACCTGTCTGGTCCTGAATATTTCATTCATTCTTTCAAGAGCCTTTGATGTCCTTGCAAATAATAATACACCACTTACAGGACGATCGAGCCTGTGAACAACACCAAGAAATGCCTCTCCCGGTTTGTTATATTTTCTGGCTATATATTTTTTGACTTCCTGATCAAGAGATTCATCTCCGCTTTTATCTCCCTGCACAAGATCCGAGGATCTCTTGAATACGGCAATCAGATGATTGTCCTCGTAAAGTATTTCAACCATTATATTTAGAACTAGTATTGTTCCTTCTCGTTAGGGAAGTCCTGTGATCGCACATCAGCAATATAAGCCTGCACAGCTCCTTTGATTTCAGTATGAAGATTATGATACCTCCGCAGGAACCGTGGAGAGAATTCCTGGTTAAGTCCAAGCATATCGTGAAGAACAAGCACTTGTCCATCAACTTTACCACCTGCCCCGATTCCAATGAGAGGAATCTTAAGGCTGTTTGTAACCTCTTCTGCCAGTTTTGCAGGTATTTTCTCCAATACTATGGCAAAACAACCTGTTTTTTCCAGGAGAAGAGCATCCTCCATTAATCGCCGGGCTTCTTCAGCCTCCCTGGCCCTGACAACATACGTTCCGAACTTATGTATAGCCTGGGGTGTAAGACCCAGATGTCCCATTACCGGTATTCCTGCAGACAGGATTCTCTCTATAGATTCTACTACTTCTTTCCCTCCCTCAAGCTTAACTGCATGTGCACCTGTCTCCTTCATAATCCTGATCGATGATGCAAGCGCCTCTTTTGAGTTACCCTGATAAGTTCCAAAAGGAAGGTCCACAACCACGAGAGCTCTTTTAACCGCCCTAACCACAGAAGCGGCATGATAAATCATATTATCAAGTGTTATCGGGAGAGTTGTTTCATATCCGGCCATAACATTTGAAGCAGAGTCGCCAACCAGAATAACATCTATTTCAGCAGCATCAACGATCTTTGCAATAGAGAAGTCGTATGCTGTGAGCATAGCTATCTTTTCCCCTTTCAGTTTCATCTCATGAAGAACATGAGTCGTTACTCTCTTAACAGACTTATGAATCGACATATTATACCTTATTAATATTCCGGGGGACAAAGTTACTCAATTGTAGCGTATGACAATCCTATCGGACTATTTCTTTTCGGAGAGGTATAATCAAGGAAATTGACTGTCGTTTTGTCACATTACAAATCCTCAGTAATGAAAAAACGGGACACAATGTGTGCCATTTTTGCAAAAAACAGCAGGAATACATCAATGGCATAATGATTGATTACCCTAGTATAACACAGGAAAAAATTTAAAATTAACATAAAATGGGAAAGATAATTGGTATCGATCTGGGAACAACAAACTCTTGCGTATCTGTAATGGAAGGAAATGAGCCTGTTGTAATCCCTAACAGTGAAGGTAAAAGAACAACACCATCAATTGTAGCATTTGTTGAGAATGGTGAAAGAAAGGTTGGAGATCCTGCAAAAAGACAGTCTATTACAAATGCCAACTAGACAATCTCTTCATTCCAGAGGTTCATGGGTGAAACCTATGATAAGGTAACAACAGAAATTAAAAGAGTTACCTATACTGTTGTTAAAGGTGACAATAATACTCCGAGGGTAAAAATCGACAACAGGATGTATTCTCCCCAGGAGATTTCAGCAATGATTCTTCAGAAGATGAAGAAAACAGCAGAGGATTACCTTGGCCAGGAAGTAACAGATGCAGTTATTACAGTTCCTGCTTACTTCAGCGACTCACAGCGACAGGCAACAAAAGAAGCAGGTGAAATTGCCGGATTAAACGTAAAAAGGATCATAAATGAACCTACTGCGGCCTCACTTGCATATGGTCTTGATAAAAAATCACATGACCTTAAAATTGCTGTATTCGACCTTGGCGGAGGTACTTTTGATATTTCAATCCTCGAGCTTGGGGACGGTGTATTCGAAGTGAAATCAACGAATGGCGACACACACCTCGGCGGTGATGATTTTGACCATAAAATAATTGACTGGCTGGCAGAGGAATTCCTGAAAGAAGAAGGTCTTGACCTCAGGAAAGACCCTATGGCACTGCAGCGTCTTAAAGAAGCTGCTGAAAAGGCGAAAATTGAGCTTTCAAGTGCTACTACAACCGAAATAAATCTGCCATATATTATGCCGGTGAACGGTATTCCGAAACATCTTGTAAAAACCCTTACCAGAGCTAATTTCGAAAAGATATGCGACAGCCTGATACAGAGATGTACTGAACCTTGTAAACTGGCACTCAAAGATTCCGGATTTTCAATTTCAGATATAGATGAGGTTTTGCTTGTTGGTGGGTCAACCCGTATACCTGCCATTCAGCAGCTTGTTGAAAAATTCTTCGGCAAAACACCATCAAAAGGAGTTAACCCCGATGAAGTTGTAGCAGTCGGTGCAGCAATACAGGGCGGTGTACTTACCGGGGAAGTAAAGGATGTTCTTCTTCTCGATGTTACACCTCTTTCACTTGGAATTGAAACCATGGGTGGTGTAATGACCAAACTTATAGAATCGAACACAACCATTCCAACCAAGAAAACGGAAGTTTTCACAACTGCAGCCGACAGCCAGCCTTCGGTTGAGATACATGTGCTTCAGGGCGAAAGGCCAATGGCTACAGGTAACAAAACAATAGGAAGGTTCCACCTCGATGGAATTCCGCCTGCCCCGAGAGGGATCCCGCAGATTGAAGTTGGATTCGACATAGATGCTAACGGAATCCTTCATGTAACAGCTAAGGACAGAGGCACAGGTAAAGAACAGAGAATCAGAATAGAAGCTTCTTCAGGCCTTACAGATGAAGAAATAAGAAAGATGCGTGATGAAGCCAAAGCCAATGCGGAATCTGATCAGAAAGCCCGTGAGAAAGTTGAAAAGGTTAATACGGCCGACAGTATGATCTTCACAACAGAAAAACAGCTTAAGGAATTTGGCGACAAGCTTCCTGCTGACAAGAAACCAGCTATTGAGAATGCCCTGGCAAATCTAAAAGAAGCACATAAATCGCAGGATGTTGATGCTATCGACAAAGCACTTGCCGAACTGAACTCAGTATGGCAGGTAGCATCCGAAGAGATGTATAAAACAGCACAGAATACAACAGGACAACCAACATCGCAGCCAGGTCCGGATCAGTCAGGACCACAGAGCAACAGCAAAGGAGGTAATGACGAGGTAACTGATGTAGATTTCGAAGAAGTTAAATAACTATCACATCTGAATAATAAAAGGGAGCTTAAACGGCTCCCTTTCTTTTTATTATTCCTATTATTAGTACTTTTATAGTCTATTACCCGTTTCTGAATCTATGAATACCAGATTTTTTTAATTACAAGCCTTTTTATAATAATTCCCTCTCTTACCTCTTTTGTCAGACTGATGCGGACCTCAACAGGACCGATCAGTCAGGCAGGAAACAGGGCCACTGGATAAAAAAATTCCCTGATAATACAATAATGTATGATGGATACTTCAGGGATAACTACCCTGAAGGTGAATTCAAAAGATACAACCAATATGGTACATTGAAATCTGTACTATTTTACAACAATAACGGAAGAGAAGCTGATGCTAAGATTTATCATCCTAACGGATATATTGCTGCGAAAGGCAGATACATTGACATGAAAAAAGAGGGATTGTGGCAGTTCTATTCCGAATTTACAGAAGGCTACATTGTTAGTGAAGAAACCTATTCCGGAAATATGAGGCACGGCAAGTCGGTTAAATTGTATCCTGACGGAACTGTTGCTGAAAAAATGAATTTTGTGAACGATACAGCCCAGGGTGAATGGATTAAATATTTCCCCGATGGCAGTGTTTCACTCAAATCAGCCTTCCTGAACGGCAGGATAAACGGGAAATTCGCAGCATGGTTCGACAACCACATACTTCAGTTTTCAGGGGAATATGTAAACGATAAAAGAAATGGCACCTGGCTGATCAATGAAAAGAATGGCTCTCTGAAATACAAAATAGTATATGATAATGGTGTCACAAATGATCACCAGATGGACATTGATTCTTCAGACTACCTCGATTCACTCGAAGTAAATAAAGGCAGGATTCCTGATCCAGAGAAAACAGGAAACATATGGTAAGAGTTTTTTCATGTGTTTTACTTTATTTGCTTCCGTTGCTGGTAAATGGGCAATCCTCAGTTTATAATTACTACTACAGGATATATTTCAAAGATAAGGGTAATGTCAGTCCCGATGATTTTCTTCCCGGACAGCTTTTCTCTGAAAGAGCTATTGAACGAAGGCAGAAAGCAGGAATAGATATACTCGATTACAGTGATCTGCCTGTTTTTCAGGAGTACTTAACTGAAGTATCATCTAAAGGATTGACACTCCATTGCACTTCAAGGTGGATGAATACAGCCCTATTCAAAAGCAGAACACCAATTAATGCAGCGATCCTTCTACAATTGCCTTTTGTTTATGCTTTAAAACCAGTAAAAGTTCCAGGCAAAAAGGACAGCGGATCAGATAAACTTAATTTCGCTCAGGATGCATCATCAGCTGCAACATTTGACCAGCCGGTTATAATGCTGAATGGATATGCTCTTCATAACCAGGGATTCTATGGGAAAGGGATACTAATTGCGGTCCTTGACGGAGGATTCGACAATGCTGAAGAAATTTCCTCTCTTGCTGATCTGAGAAACCGCAACGGAATAAAAGCCACTCATGACTTTGTAAAGAATACTGAATTTGTTTATAATTCAAGTACACATGGTACTGCTGTCCTTTCAGTCCTTTCAGGCAGACTGCCTTTTATTATTGAGGGTACAGCCCCTGAAGCTGACTATCTTCTTCTCAAGACAGAAGACGTAGATTCGGAATTCCCCTGCGAGGAGGATTACTGGGCATCAGGGGCTGAATACGCTGATAGTGCCGGTGCTGATATCATATCTTCGTCACTCGGCTATTCCACTTTTGATGATCCGTCAATGAATTACAAATACTCTGATCTCAACGGGAACAAGGCTTTTGTTACTTTAGCGGCTGACATAGCAGCATCAAAAGGAATCCTTGTTTTTAACAGTGCCGGTAATGAGCGGAACAAAAGCTGGGGAAAGATAATCTGCCCTGCAGATGGTGACAGCGTGATTGCAGTTGGAGCTGTTGATTCAAATAACAGGATTGCTGATTTTTCATCTGCGGGTCCAACTTATGACACTCAGATAAAACCGGATAATGCTGCAATGGGCGTTGCCGTTCCAGTTCAGACAACCATTTCAACAACAGGCAGAGCTAATGGAACCTCATTTTCATGCCCGGTATTAAGCGGGATGACCGCCTGCCTGATGCAGGCTTTACCGAAAGCAAAGAACAATGATATTATTAAAGCTTTAAGGGAATCATCTGACCGGTTTTATGCCCCGGATTCACTGTATGGATATGGGATTCCTGATATGGGGGCTGCACTACTCAGGTTACAGGACATGTTCATACTAAAGCCAGTTGAACTCTCGGTTGCATTACCTAATCCAACAACCGGGGAATTTGAGATTATTTTCAGGGAGCCCTATGAATCAATTGTTCTGGAAATATTCTCTGTTTCAGGTAAAATTATCTGTAAAAAGGAAATTAATACCTTTGCAGGAAGGTTGATGAAAATAGATGAACTGGTGAACAGGGAACAAGGATTATATATTATCAGAATAACCACTCCCACAGCAAAAATAGTACACAAGGTAATTAAACTCCGGAACTGAAAATGACCGAAAAATTTTCACTGTCGGAATTACAGCACATAGTCAGGGATTCATTATACCTGGCTTTACCTGATTTCTACTGGGTTGTGGCAGAAATATCGGAGATCAAACAGAATTACTCAGGCCATTGCTACCTTGAACTCATTGAGAAACAATCGGATGATACTAATATAAAGGCAAAAATAAAGGCTGTAATATGGAGCAGCCGCTATGGATTTATTAAATCTTTTTTCGAAAATACAACAGGAGATACTCTCCGTGAAGGATTTAAGATTCTTGTTAAGGCAAAGATTGAATACCATGAACTGTATGGATTGAGTCTTGTTATCACCGATATAGATCCCTCCTACACTGTTGGAGAGATGGCAGCCAGGCGTATTCAGATAATCAGAAGACTTGAGCAGGAAGGTGTTTTTGAAATGAACAAAGAACTGGAAATTCCGATAGTACCACAGAGAATAGCTGTTATATCATCACGGAACGCGGCCGGTTATCAGGATTTCATGAATCACCTGAGGGAAAACAGTTCAGGATATGTATTCTATACTGCACTTTTTGATTCTGTAATGCAGGGTAGTGATACCGAACAAAGCATTATAAATGCTCTGAACAGAATCGTGCTGAATGTTAGTTTATTTGATGTTGTTGTTATAATAAGAGGAGGAGGATCCCAGACCGATCTTAGCTGGTTTGATAATTACAATCTGGCTTATTTTATCACTCAGTTTCCGCTTCCGGTAATAACAGGCATAGGGCATGAAAAAGATTTGTCAGTAACTGACATGGTGGCATGCAGGGCTCTTAAAACCCCTACTGCTGTTGCCGGCTTTCTGATTGACTGTCTGGCTGAAACAGAAAATCATCTGATTGAGATGAGCCTTGAAATACAAAATTTTGCGCGGGAAATTCTTGATGAGTTTAAAGAACGGCTTGAAAAATCTAAAAACACCATAGCACCTCTTACCAGGGTAATGATCTCCCAGATAAGAAAAACACTTTCGGATATATCCCTTGAAATATTGAAACTTGGAAAGGAAAAAACCTACAAGGCAGGTCTGGTAGTTATAAACCAGCAAATGAAACTGGTTTCAGCCAGTTCTTCTTTTTCTTCTGCCAAAGAATATCAAATCAGGACATTGAAAGCAGAACTAATTTCAAAAACAGGAGATAATCTTAATAATAGGGGAAACAGTCTTTCTTCTATGGAAAACAAACTCACCATTCTGAATCCGGAAAACGTATTGAAAAGAGGTTTTACTATAACATCTCTTAATGGAAAAATAGTAAAAAGCACTGAGAACATTTATGATGGTGACACTATTGATACATTATTCAGCGATGGAAAGATATCCAGTATTGTTAATGGAAAAAACAACAGAAAATCTTAAAAAATATCAGCATGACAAAGAAAGAGTTTTCATTTAATGAAGCAGTAATAAGCATTGAAGAGATACTTAAGAACATTGAAAGCGGTGAACTTGATGTGGATAAGCTTTCAACCGAGGTAAAAAAAGCCTCAGAGCTGATTAAGCAATGTCAGAAGAAACTGAGGACTACAGAAGAGGAGATTAACAGCATATTCAAGGAGATATCATAAAAAAAACAGGATCATGCATTCGCATGACCCTATCTCTTGATACCCTAAACCTAAATCCATGAAATAAAACCCTATTACCCTGCTGTATTCATCCTTTTATACTTAAACGATAAAATGAGGTTAAATGTTTCAAATAAAGGGGAGAATTTATTGGGGAATACCCTTTTTTTTGACGAACAGGCTATTTCTCTACACCAAGGACATCTTTGAAAGCTTTAACAAATGTTTCTTTTGGAAGAGCACCCATAGCCATCTGTGGTTGCCCTGTAGCAGGAACAAAAAGGAAAGATGGTATGCTACGTATTCCAAATACTGATGCAAGCTCCTGTTCCTCTTCAGTATTAACCTTATAAACATTAAGTTTGCCATCAAAATCCTTTGCAAGATCCTCAAGGACAGGGGCTACCATTTTGCATGGGCCACACCAGTCAGCATAAAAATCAATAATACAGGGCTTCTCTCCTTCAAATTTCCATTCTTTATTTGCCTCATAATTGAAAACCTTGGTCTGGAAAGTCTCTTTTGTCAAATGTTCTACCATTGTGTTTTTTATTTAATTAACATAATATATACATCATTATTCACATTTCGACAACCTTTATGCCACTATTGCGTTTAATCCATAAGTTATTCAAAATTGAGTATAAATTGTAACTTTGTCATGATTATTTTAACAAATTGTCATATCTAGATATGAATATATGTCTTAATGACAAAATATTTGAGACACTCTCAAAGGTTGTTGATGCTGAAAAGGTTGAAGCGTATGTTATAGGTGGCTGGGTGAGAGACTCTATTTTAAAACGTGATCATCCCGATAAAGATATTGATATTGTAGTTGTAGGCAGCGGTATTGAGATTGCACGAAAAGCGGCCCACCAATTTGGAAAAGGGATAAAGGTTACTGTATTTAAGAATTTTGGAACAGCAATGTTCAGGATTGGAGAATACGAAATTGAGTTTGTAGGTGCCCGCAAGGAGTCATATACACGGGGATCAAGGAAACCTGTAGTTGAAAATGGCTCCCTTGAAGATGATCAGAAAAGAAGGGATTTTACAATTAATGCCCTTGCAGTAAGTCTGAATAGTGCTACATATGGTGATATGCTTGACCCTTTCGGCGGAATTATTGATCTTGAAAACAAGATAATAAGAACTCCGCTTGATCCGGATAAAACCTTCTCTGATGACCCTTTACGGATGATGAGAGCCATCAGGTTTTCCAATCAACTTAATTTCACCATTGAGTCAAATACTTTTGATTCAATTAAAAGAAATGCTGAAAGAATAAAAATTGTTTCTCCTGAAAGAATCGTCACAGAACTTAACAAAATAATACTCTGCTCACATCCCTCCAAAGGATTCAATCTGCTCGACAAATCAGGATTGCTCAGGATAATACTGCCTGCACTGGATAATCTGAAGGGAGTAGAGACAATTGAGGGAAAAGCTCACAAGGATAATTTCCACCATTCCATAAAAGTCCTTGACAATATCTGCAAAAAGACCGATAATCTATGGTTAAGATGGGCTGCACTACTGCATGACATTGCAAAGCCCGTTACAAAAAAATACATACCTGAGACCGGATGGTCATTTCACGGACATGAGTATGTCGGATCAAAAATGATACCTGATATTTTCCGGGAGCTAAGGCTTCCCCTTAATGAGAAAATGAAATATGTTCAGAAACTGGTTGACCTTCACCTGCGACCTATAGTTCTGTCACAGGATGTTGTAACCGATTCAGCTATAAGAAGATTACTTTTTGAGGCAGGTGATGACATTGATGACCTGATGCTTCTTTGTGAAGCAGATATTACTTCAAAAAACGAGGCGAAGAAAACAAAACACCTTGAGAATTTCAAAATTGTCAGGAACAAGCTGAAGGAGATCGAAGAGAAGGATGCATTGCGCAATTTTCAGCCTCCGGTTGACGGAAGTGAAATAATTGAGACTTTTGGGATAAAGCCTGGCAGGGAAGTTGGAATTATTAAGAATACTATTCGTGAAGCTATCATAGAAGGCCTGATACCCAATGAGCACGAAGCTGCAAGGAAACTGATGCTTGAAAAAGGCATTGAGTTAGGGCTCATTCCTGTTGATAAGGATCATTAGTGAATATGTCTATAATAACCGGCAAATGATCACTGAAGCCGCCATGATACCGGTATCCGCGATATGTGGAAAAAGGGATTACACCAGGATAAACAGGATCGTTTTCCAATAAAAAATCAGGTCTGAAGATCTTTAGATAATCTGTTGAAGTATATAATCCTGATCCAGAATTCAGAAAAGCTTCTGACACAATAATCTGGTCTATCATTTCCCATGTGCCTTTATACCTGTATGAACCTTCACCCAGTTCAGCAGGATACTCAGAAAGGTTTATAAGAGAAGATCCGGAACCGGATGAATTAAGCAATGTTTTGATTTCATTATCATCAGGAGTGGAATTGAAGTCGCCACATATTAATATTCTAATATTCCCGTTTATAGATCCGGAAATAGTATCGCAGGCTTCCCTTACCATTTTTGCGATGGTTTTCCTCATACCCTCGCCTGCCAGTGCTCCACCCCTTCTCGATGGCCAGTGATTGACAAACAGGTTCAGTGTATCTGAAAAAACTTTCAGACGAGCATACAGAACACTTCTTGTATGATAATCTTCAACTTTTATTCCGGATGGAATA
Source organism: Bacteroidota bacterium (assembly GCA_016718875.1). Lineage (GTDB taxonomy): Bacteria > Bacteroidota > Bacteroidia > Bacteroidales > VadinHA17 > LD21. Next base: position 9,578 of record JADKBL010000059.1, on the reverse strand, counting down.
AGGTATCTGTAATTGAGTAATTCAACAACATCTTTTCTGTAAATAAGACAGACATCAATTCCTCTCTGATCAGGTGATTCCTCATGTATGATACTATAATTATGTTCAGACATATATGTTTTGAACAATAAATCCTGAAGCACTTTTCTATTCTCCACCTCACACATTGCAATTATTTCGGGCATGTTCCAATTACCTGCCGATGCTATTGTTTTGTAAAGTGAATTGAGTTTCCTGATGTAACGGCTATAGTTCCATCTCATCACTCCTCCCGGAAGAAAATCTTCATCATTTTTTACAGAATCATCTGAGATGTCGAACAGATTCTCAACGTTATAAAACATGAGTCTTATTCCTTTTGATTGTCTCTCCTGAGAAAAAAGATCAGCAGCACAGACAATATGGAATAAGATGTTAAGCCAAACTAAAAAAATCCATTTCGACATAAATGCAGCGAAGAATCCCGTGTCCAATTAACCAGCCGGGATTATATTATTGAATCTAATATAATAAAAAAAGGCGAATTAAAAAATTCGCCTTTAAGTTATATTATCCTAATTAATAAGCGTTTATCCATCGGTAGCGACGGGCACTCTCGCCGAACTTTACTGCAAGGGAGATTTCATGGGTACCATAAGTTGCTGATCTTATATCGGTAAGAGTTAAATCCATGGCATAAGCAAAATAAAACCGGTCATATTTAAGGCCAATCATTGGTATAATTGCATCGCCGGTTCTGTAGGAAATACCTGCCCAGTAATCATCTTTATAATAAACACGTCCTGTTATGTCCATCTGTACCGATTTAAACAGCATATCAGATGATTTTATAAAGCCTGACGGTTCAACCTGCCATTCATCATTAATGGGGAATTTTATACCCCCGGTAAGGAAGAAGTGTCCAAGCTCATTTCTGTTAACACTGGAAGTATCACCGAAAATCAGGTTTCCCCTCAAAAGATTGGTCATAGCAAAACCTGCATAGTATTTTGCAGTTGTAAAACTTGCTCCGAAATTGAAATCAGTTACAAAAACAGATCTGTCATATGAATTAATAAGAGGATCATTTGGCTCATATATCAGGCCTTCTGTATTAACAAAATACTGGTAACCCGTAAGGGCAAGTCCAAATGCAAGGTTGTTGGGAATACCCTGAGTCCTTCCCATAGAAATATGGTAGGCATATGTTGCCTGGAAACCGGTTCTCCTCATTATACCATTATTATCATTGAAGATATAACCGCCAAGCCCTACCTTACCCCCTTTTGTTGGTTTTACCAGCTTCTTTCTTACAGATGTTGATTTGGATATATAACTGTTCTTCAGAAGTCTTGTCTGGAAACTTGCAGCGTAAGTACTTGGAGCTCCTGCCATTCCAACCCACTGTTCCCTTACAGTCAGGTTAACAGTAGTGTAACCATCTCTCCCGGCAAATGAAGGATTTATAAGGAATCCGTTCATTATATACTGAGAGTACATTGGTACCTGCTGAGAATAACCCGATCCGAAAAAGAAGATCAGAATTACAGTTGCTAATATGCTCTTAAGGTGCCTCATATTTGAATATCGAAATATAACATTTTTTATCTAATTATACTTATAACCCCTGATCGTGGCTTCGAACCATCATTCAGATGCAGAATATAGTGGTAGGAGTCGGTCGGCAACTGCTTACCATTAAATGTACCATCCCACTCATTATCAGATATATTCTTTGATTTGTACACAAGTTTACCCCACCTGGTAAAAACAAGAACCTCTGCATCAGGGAAGAGCTCAATATTCCTGATCTTCCAGGTATCATTGAACCCATCATTGTTAGGTGTTAATATCTCCTGAGCAACAACACAATCAGCAGAACCAGTGTTTTCCAGTTCTATAACAAGTGATGCAGCACAGCCATTAACATCAGTGACAACTACACTATATGATCCGTCAGGGATATTCGTTCTGCTGATTCCACTCAGTCCATCGGACCAGATTGCATTATAAGGTGCAGTTCCACCTGTAATTGTAAGTGAAATACTTCCATCAGGAGTATTCGGACAGGAAGCCGGGACAGTAGTATGGTCAAGTGCCAGAACCTCAGGTTCTGTTACTGTAACAGTTACGTTTGAGAAACAAAGGTTTGCGTCACGTACAACAATAGTATAGTTGCCTGCTGCAAGACTACTGAATAAACCGGATGTCTGGAAAGTTCCTCCGCTGATATTGTATTCGTAAGGAGCTGTTCCTCCGGCACCCACAATTGTAACACTTCCGTTTCCACCTCCATGGCATGAGACATTAGTCTGAACCATTATTGTACCTGAAACTGCTGCGGAAGGCTGGGTAATATCTGCTGTTACCCCGAATGTACAAAGGTTGGCATCCTGAACTGTAACTGTATAGGTTCCGGCTATAAGATCAGTAAATGTCCCCGAAGCCTGATATGATCCTGATCCAATTCTATAAAGATATGGACCTGTACCTCCGGTTCCATTGACTGTAAGAACGCCGGTATTGCTTCCAAAACATAGTATGTCTGTATGAGAAACCAGGAATCCTCCAATAGCTGAAGCAGGCTGTGTAATAGTTACACCCACAGTAGCAGTAATGGAAGCAGCATCTCTTGCAGTTATTGTATATGTTCCTGCAGCAAGAGAGGCAAAAGTAGTTGAAGACTGGAATGCTCCGCCATCGAGACTATATTCATAAGGAGTACTTCCACCAGCTCCGGCTGCCGTAACACTTCCAGTTGATGTTCCGAAGCATGATACATTAGTCTGTGATGCAATGCTCACGGATAACGGAGCTGATGGCTGGGTAATAGTAAAAGCAACATCGAAAGTACAAAGGTTGGCATCCTGAACGGTAACTGTATAGTCACCTCCTGTAAGCGATCCGAATGTACCTGAAGCCTGATAAGCGCCCGTTCCAAGCTTATACTGGTATGCACCTGTACCACCTGCCCCTGCAACAGTTACAGAACCATTACTTCCGCCAAAGACTAAAACATTTGTCTGCGAAGTTATGGATCCGGTAAGTGCAACAGCCGGTTCGGTTATTGTGAATGAATATGAGATTGAAGTACAACCTGCAGCATCAGTAACAATTACTGAATAGGTTCCGGCTGTAAGGCCGTTTTGATCTTCAGATGAAGCAGTTACTCCGTTTCCGGTCCAGGAATATGTGTAAGGAGTTGTTCCTCCTGTTAATGTTATGTCAATTGACCCTGTTGCTGCAGTTTTGCAGAGGACATCAACCTGTGTTGATGTAACAACCGGAGCAGATGACACAATCATGTTAATTGAATTGGATGTTGCAGGTCCGCCGCTCTGGCAGGTCTCACTCGAGGTAAGATCAACTGTTACAACATCCCCGTTTACAGGTATATATGAGTATGTAGCTGAGTTAATACCTGCATTTGTGCCATTTACCTTCCACTGATATGAAGGTGTCAATCCTCCGTTGGCAGGTGTGGCTGTAAAGTTGACTGTTGTGCCTGCACAAACCGGGTTAGCATCAGCTGCTATTGAAACGCTTACAGGAAGAACAGGGTTGACCGTCATGTTTACTGCAGGTGATGTCGCAGGTCCACTGCTCTGGCAGGTCTCGCTCGAGGTAAGAACAACCGTTACTACATCTCCGTTTACCGGTGCATATGAATATGCAGTTGAGTTAGTACCGGCATTTATGCCATTTACTTTCCACTGATATGCAGGTGTCAATCCTCCGTTGGTCGGTGTGGCAGTAAAGTTAACAGTTGTGCCTGCACAAACAGGGTTAGCATCGGCTGCAACTGATACACTAACAGGCAATACGGGATTAACTGTCATTGCAACAATATTGCTTGTTGCCGGACTGCCTGTAACACATGTCAAACTTGAAGTCATGACAACAGTTATATTATCCGTATTTGCCAGGGTATTCGAACTGAAGGTTGAACTGTTGGTTCCAACAGGTACTGCTCCATTATACCACTGATATGTTGGTGTTCCTTCGTTAACAGGCGTTGCTGTGAAGGTCACTGTGGTGCCTGCACATATTGTTGTAGCGTCTGCTGTTATTGATACACTCGAAGGCAGAACCGGATTGACTGTCATGGTAACTGCTGGAGATATTGCAGGTCCTCCGCTCTGGCAGGTCTCACTTGAAGTAAGAATAACTGTTACAAGATCTCCGGTTACAGGAACATATGCGTATGTATCTGAGTTAATGCCTGCATTTGTACCATTAACTTTCCACTGATATGAAGGTGTCAATCCTCCGTTAGTCGGATTAGCGGTAAAGTTAACTGTTGCTCCCACACAAGCAGGATTAGCATCAGCAGTTACTGAAACGCTTACCGGCAGGATTGGATTAACGATCATGTTAATAGCAGTTGATGTGGCAGGTCCTCCGCTCTGGCATGTCTCACTTGATGTAAGTACTACTGTTACAACATCTCCGTTTACGGGTGCATACGAATACGCAGTTGAGTTAGTTCCGGCATTTGTACCATTTAACTTCCACTGATAAGAAGGTGTCAATCCTTCATTGGCTGGTGTAGCTGTGAAGTTCACTGTGGTGCCTGCACATATTGTCGTAGCATCTGCTGTTATTGATACACTCACAGGCAGAACCGGATTAACAGTCATGGTGACAAGATTACTTGTTGCAGGACTGCCCGATACGCACGTCGACTGAGTGTCATGACTACAGATATTACATCACCATTAGATAGCGTATTCGAACTGAAGGTTGCACTGTTGGTTTCCAACAGGAACTGCTCCATTATACCACTGATATGTCGGTGTACCTCCGTTAACTGTAGTGTAGCTGTGAAGTTCACTGTGGTGCCTGCACATATTGTCGTAGCATCTGCTGTTATTGATACACTCACAGGCAGAACCGGATTAACAGTCATGGTGACAAGATTACTTGTTGCAGGACTGCCCGATACACACGTCAGACTGGAGGTCATGACTACAGATATTACATCACCATTAGATAGTGTATTCGAACTGAAGGTTGCACTGTTGGTTCCAACAGGAACTGCTCCATTATACCACTGATATGTCGGTGTACCTCCGTTAACTGGTGTAGCTGTGAAGTTCACTGTGGTGCCTGCACATATTGTCGTAGCATCTGCTGTTATTGATACACTCACAGGCAGAACCGGATTGACAGTCATGGTGACAAGATTACTTGTTGCAGGACTACCCGATACGCACGTCAGACTGGAGGTCATGATTACAGATATTACATCACCATTAGATAGTGTATTCGAACTGAAGGTTGCACTGTTGGTTCCAACAGGAACTGCTCCATTATACCACTGATATGTCGGTGTACCTCCGTTAACTGGTGTAGCTGTGAAGTTCACTGTGGTGCCTGCACATATTGTCGTAGCATCTGCTGTTATTGATACACTCACAGGCAGAACCGGATTGACAGTCATGGTGACAAGATTACTTGTTGCAGGACTGCCCGATACGCACGTCAGACTGGAGGTCATGACTACAGATATTACATCACCATTAGATAGTGTATTCGAACTGAAGGTTGCACTGTTGGTTCCAACAGGAACTGCTCCATTATACCACTGATATGTCGGTGTACCTCCGTTAACTGGTGTAGCTGTGAAGTTCACTGTGGTGCCTGCACATATTGTCGTAGCATCTGCTGTTATTGATACACTCACAGGCAGAACCGGATTGACAGTCATGGTGACAAGATTACTTGTTGCAGGACTGCCCGATACGCACGTCGGACTGGAGGTCATGACTACAGATATTACATCACCATTAGATAGTGTATTCGAACTGAAGGTTGCACTGTTGGTTCCAACAGGAACTGCTCCATTATACCACTGATATGTCGGTGTACCTCCGTTAACTGGTGTAGCTGTGAAGTTCACTGTGGTGCCTGCACATATTGTCGTAGCATCTGCTGTTATTGAGACACTCACAGGCAGAACCGGATTGACAGTCATGGTGACAAGATTACTTGTTGCAGGACTGCCCGATACGCACGTCAGACTGGAGGTCATGACTACAGATATTACATCACCATTAGATAGTGTATTCGAACTGAAGGTTGCACTGTTGGTTCCAACAGGAACTGCTCCATTATACCACTGATATGTCGGTGTACCTCCGTTAACTGGTGTAGCTGTGAAGTTCACTGTGGTGCCTGCACATATTGTCGTAGCATCTGCTGTTATTGATACACTCACAGGCAGAACCGGATTAACAGTCATGGTGACAAGATTACTTGTTGCAGGACTGCCCGATACGCACGTCAGACTGGAGGTCATGACTACAGATATTACATCACCATTAGATAGTGTATTCGAACTGAAGGTTGCACTGTTGGTTCCAACAGGAACTGCTCCATTATACCACTGATATGTCGGTGTACCTCCGTTAACTGGTGTAGCTGTGAAGTTCACTGTGGTGCCTGCACATATTGTCGTAGCATCTGCTGTTATTGATACACTCACAGGCAGAACCGGATTAACAGTCATGGTGACAAGATTACTTGTTGCAGGACTGCCCGATACGCACGTCAGACTGGAGGTCATGACTACAGATATTACATCACCATTAGATAGTGTATTCGAACTGAAGGTTGCACTGTTGGTTCCAACAGGAACTGCTCCATTATACCACTGATATGTCGGTGTACCTCCGTTAACTGGTGTAGCTGTGAAGTTCACTGTGTGGTGCCTGCACATATTGTCGTAGCATCTGCTGTTATTGATACACTCACAGGCAGAACCGGATTAACAGTCATGGTGACAAGATTACTTGTTGCAGGACTGCCCGATACGCACGTCAGACTGGAGGTCATGACTACAGATATTACATCACCATTAGATAGTGTATTCGAACTGAAGGTTGCACTGTTGGTTCCAACAGGAACTGCTCCATTATACCACTGATATGTCGGTGTACCTCCGTTAACTGGTGAGCTGTGAAGTTCACTGTGGTGCCTGCACATATTGTCGTAGCATCTGCTGTTATTGATACACTCACAGGCAGAACCGGATTGACAGTCATGGTGACAAGATTACTTGTTGCAGGACTGCTCGATACGCACGTCAGACTGGAGGTCATGACTACAGATATTACATCACCATTAGATAGTGTATTCGAACTGAAGGTTGCACTGTTGGTTCCAACAGGAACTGCTCCATTATACCACTGATATGTCGGTGTACCTCCGTTAACTGGTAGCTGGAAGTTCACTGTGGTGCCTGCACATATTGTCGTAGCATCTGCTGTTATTGATACACTCACAGGCAGAACCGGATTAACAGTCATGGTGACAAGATTACTTGTTGCAGGACTGCCCGATACGCACGTCAGACTGGAGGTCATGACTACAGATATTACATCACCATTAGATAGTGTATTCGAACTGAAGGATTTGCTGTTGGTTCCAACAGGAACTGCTCCATTATACCACTGATATGTTGGTGTACCTCCGTTAACTGGTGTAGATGTGAAGTTCACTGTGGTGCCTGTACATGTAGTAGCGGCATCGGCTGTTATTGAGACACTCACAGGTAATACCGGGTTAACTGTAATGGTTCCAGATTTCGAAACCACACCACAAGGACCTGTAGATGCAACAGTATAACTGAATGGACTTCCGGCAACAGTTGAAGGAGTTCCGCTAATGGTAACAACATCAGCTAACCAGGTATATGTAACACCCAAAGGTAATCCAGTCACATTTACAGATGTTGTTCCAACAGTTGCATATGTAATATTTGCAATGGCAGAACCTAAGCAAATTGATTGAGCCACAGTCGATCCTGGAGATGTCAAAGTAATTGTATTAACAGGAGCTACTGTTATAGTACCTTCCTTAAATACATTACCACAACCTCCAGTCAGTGTAATCTTATAGTTGTATGTTCCTGTTGCAGTTGGACTTCCACTTATTGTTACACTATTAGATGCAAAGGCTACACTTAAACCTGATGGTAATCCGGTAAAGCTGGCACCAGTTGCTCCGGTTGTTGTATAGACAATATTTGTCATTGGTGTGTTAACACATACAGTCTGATTGTCAGAACCTGAAGTTAAAACAATAGTGTTATCAGGGTTGGAAATAATTGTTCCTGAAGCAGTAATATTGCCGCAACCTCCTGTCAGGGTTACTACGTAATTGAAGGTACCTGTTTCAGTAGGTGTACCACTAATTGTAACCTTATCGGCATTCCACACTCCTGTAACACCAGCTGGAAGTGGTGATACAGTAGCACCAGTAGCTCCGGTAGTATTGTAAACAATATTACCAATTGCGACATCGTGGCATACAGTCTGGTTATTCGAACCTGATGCCAATGAAATTGTATTATTAGCAGTAACTGAAATTGTTCCGCTCTGAATCACAGGTGCCCCGCACCCGGTGCCTCCTGACAGAACAACATTATAATTATAAGTACCTACTGATGTCGGAGTTCCACTTATTGTAACAGTACCGCCTGAATATGAACCCGAAACGCCGGTTGGGAATGAACCAAGGAATGTAACTGTGCTTCCACCGGTATAAGAATATGTAATATCAGTTAATGGAGTACTTACACAAATTGTCTGATTATTCAGTACTTACCCCTGAACTCAAAGTAAGAGTCATATCAGGATTTATTGTCAGAGTTCCATTCTTGCTTATAGTGCCACAACCACCTGTTAGTGTAATAGTATAATTAAATACACCTGATTCGGTTGGAGTTCCGCTGACTGTAAGAACATCAGCTGCCCATGTTCCGTTAACACCAATAGGCAGTCCACTGAAAGTTGCACCAGTCGCTCCGGTGGTTGAATATTCAATCAGATCTATTGGAGTATTTATACACTTTGTCTGATTCAGTGAACCTGAATTAAGGGTCATTGTATTTACAGGATTGACCACTATCTTACCTGAAGCAGATACTGTACCACATCCTCCACTTAGATTTACAATATAGTTATATGTATTAGCTGTAGTTGGTGTTCCGCTTATTGTTACAACATTACCAGCCCATGATCCGGTAACTCCTGCCGGGAGACCTGAGAATGTAGCACCAATTGCACCAGTCGTATTATATGTAATATCTTCAATAGCACTAGTAATACATATTGATTGATCATCTGTACCTGCTGCAGAACTAAGTGAAATTGTACTTGTTGCAGTAACAGTTATATTAACTAGATGTGTAAGACTTGTACACCCGGTAGTACTATTTTTAACAGTAAATGAACCAGAATAAGTTGTTACAGGAGCTGCTCCTGGTATAACAAGATTAATCGGACTTGCTCCGAATGCAATATCTGTTCTGTCGATGTAACCAGCACCATTTGCAGCCGGATCATAATCGATACTGTAAATATCAGGGCTACCAGTTGAAGCTGTAAATGTCAAAAGGAGCAATAGTACTACCAAAACAAACAGATGGGTCTGGACCGATAGTTATTGTTGGTATTGGATTGACTGTAACTGTGACTGTATTCGTGGTCAAGCTGCCGCAGCCACTTGCTGAACTCTGTACCTGACGGTAATATGTCGTGGTGGTCAATGCACCTGGCTGATAGTTGAGACCTAATGCCGTTGCTATTGGTGTA
>JADKBL010000058.1 GCA_016718875.1 Bacteroidota bacterium | reverse complement strand
AAGAAATACCGTAACAGGTTGTGTAAGCACGAGCACAGCAAAACAGGTAACGGTAAACGGCATACCAACGATAACCCTTGGAGCCAATCCTTCAGTATGCAGAGGCACCACCACGGCCAATTTACGTATAGTGCGACAACATTTAGTCCGAACGAATACAGCATAAATTATGATGCAGCAGAAGCACAAACCTTTGCTGATGTAGCCTTTACAGCCTTACCGGCCACCCCGATAGTATTGACAGTACCTGCAGCGGCAGCAGTGGGAACGTATAACTATACTCTTACGGTAAGAAATACCGTAACAGGTTGTGTAAGCACGAGCACAGCAAAACAGGTAACGGTAAACGGTATACCAACGATAACCCTTGGAGCCAATCCTGCAGTATGCAGAGGCACCACCACGGCCAATCTTACGTATAGTGCGACAACATTTAGTCCGAACGAATACAGCATAAATTATGATGCAGCAGCAGAAGCACAAACCTTTGCTGATGTAGCCTTTACAGCCTTACCGGCCACACCGATAGTATTGACAGTACCTGCAGCGGCAGCAGTGGGAACGTATAACTATACTCTTACGGTAAGAAATACCGTAACAGGTTGTGTAAGCACGAGCACAGCAAAACAGGTAACAGTGAATGGAGTCCCTACGATTACCCTTGGAGCCAATCCTTCAGTATGCAGAGGCGCAATTACGGCCAATCTTACATATAGTGCGACAACTTATAGCCCGACCCAATACAGTATTGATTATGATGCAGTAGCAGAAGGGGCAGGTTTTGTAGATGTGATAAATGCAGCATTACCTTTGACTCCTCTAGTACTAACAATACCTGCTGCAGTTCCGGTTGCAGTTTATAATGCTACCATCACAGTTTTGAACGGTTGTAATAGTAGTTCAACTCCATTTACTGTCACAGTAAACGGAATTCCAACAATTACAACCGGAGTAAATCCAGAAGTATGTCAGGGAATTACAAGTGCCAATTTGCCATATATTGTTAGCACATATCGTCCAGACCAATACAGTATTGATTATAATGCAGCGGCCGAGGCAGCAGGCTTTGTAGATGTTGTGAATGCACCATTACCTGTAACACCGATTGTATTGACCGTACCTTCTGCAGGACCGGCAGCAACTTATTCAGGATTTCTATCAGTTTTCAATAGCTCAACCGGGTGTACAAGCACTTTATATTCATTCTCTGTTAAGATTAATCCTCTTCCTGTTTCATCAGCAATTACAGGTGCCACAAACCTTTGTATTGGTGATGCGAACAAACTGTACAGGGTTGATGACCATGCTGGCTCCACCTACGCATGGACTGTACCTGCTGCAATTTCCAGCAAAGCCTTTGATGCCAATATTCTACTTTATACTGTTAGATGCCGATGCTGCCGGAACAGGCAATATACAGGTTGTTGAAACAATAACGGCAACCGGTTGTGCAGGGCTCCAATAACACTCCGCTCACGGTTTCTTCTGCATCCGTGGGAGTTCTTCCCACAGGTCCGGGAGCTGTATGCGAAGGAGCTACAGGCATTGTTTATGAATTGCCTTTCAGGGCTGGTTCCACATATTCATGGAGCCTACCTCCGGGAGCTTTTATTACAGCAGGTGATGGCACTTACCAGATAACAGTTTCCTTTCCTGCTCCTATTTCAGGTGATGTAACTGCTCTCGAAACAAATGGTGCATGTACAACGGCACATCTTGACCTGCCGGTAACCGTTAATCCTAAACCGGTGCTGAGCAGCTCGCTCACGCCTCCGGGAATTTGCAGTGGTTCAACCTTTAATTACACTGCCGAGTCTTCTACTGCAGGTGCCACATTTGCATGGACAAGGGCAGCTGTTGCAGGAATTACCGAAGGTGCAACAGGTGCAGCAGGTAATGTTAGCGAAGTGCTTACAAATACCACTAACAATCCTATTGTTGTCACTTATGTGTATATAACCACAGCGGCAGGCTGTACAGGTAATCCTCAGAATGTTATGGTTACTGTCAATCCATCAGGACATGTAAACGATCCTTCTGATCTGGTTATCTGTTACGGAGCTCCTTCACCTGCAATTGTATTTACCACCCTTAACACAGGAGGTACAACTACCTATGCATGGGCAAACGATAATACAGCAATAGGTCTTGGCGCGACCGGAACAGGTGGTATACCCTCATTCACTGCCGACAACACAGGTACAACTCAGATAATTGCCAATATCACCGTAACTCCTACATTCAAGAGCGGACTTCTCGAATGTCCCGGAACGCCGGAGACTTTCACAATCAGAGTGAATCCGAGAGGACAGGTTAACGATCCTGCAAATTTTGTTGCATGCAATAATGAGGCAGTAGCTTCAGTTGTCTTCACAACAAATAACACCGACGGAGTAACTACATATACCTGGACAAACAATGATACCAGCATTGGTCTTGCCGGTTCAGGTGTCGGAGATATGCCGGGCTTCACCGCTTCTAACACAGGAACAGCACCTGTTGTTGCCACTATTACGGTAACACCGCATTACGCAAACAGTACACTTACCTGCGACGGTACTGCACAAACTTATACCATTACTGTGAACCCGACAGGGCAGGTCAATGATCCTGCCGATCTGGTTGCCTGCAACGGTTCGTTCACAACTGCTGTTAACTTCACTACAAATAATACCGGTGGTGTTACAAACTATACCTGGACAAATTCAGATGCAACTATCGGTCTGGCAGCATCAGGCGGCGGCAATATCGGTTCATTCTCAGCAATCAATGCCGGTACATCACAGATAACTGCAAATATTGTTGTAACTCCTCATTACACAAATGGATTAAAAACATGTGATGGTCCGACAGAGACATTCACAATAAAGATTAATCCTTCGGGTGATGTTGTTGACCCTGCAAACCAGGTTCTGTGTAACGGAGCTGCTACTGCTGCCGTTAACTTCACAACTGCTAATACCGATGGCTCCACAACCTACAGCTGGACAAATAATGTTACCGGCATCGGGCTACCGGCAACCGGCAACGGGAATATTGCTTCGTTCACTGCAGTAAATACAGGCACCTCACCTGTAACAGCTACCGTTATTGTTACACCTCATTATCTCAATGGCGCGGTAACATGCGACGGACCCACAGAGTCATTCACAATTACAGTGAACCCGACAGGTCAGTTAAACGACCCTGCCGACAGGGTTGTCTGCAACGGAGCCGCAACACCATTGATAACATTTACTTCCAATAACACCGGAGGCACAACAAGTTATGCCTGGTCGAGCGATAATACAGCTATTGGCATCGCAGCTTCTGGAACAGTTAATATTCCTTCGTTTACGGCTATTAATGCCGGACTTTCACCCGTTGTTGCAAATATTACTGTAACACCGACTTTCAGTAACGGAGGAACAGACTGCCTTGGTCCCGATCAGACCTTTACAATAACAGTCAATCCCGATGGTCATGTTGATGATCCTGCCGATCAGGTGGTATGCAACGGTTCTTCTACTGCTGCGGTTAATTTCACCTCAGGAAACCTCGGCGGAACAACTTCTTACACATGGACCAACAATGATGTATCGATAGGACTGGGAGCAAGCGGAAGCGGCAATCTTCCGATCTTCACGGCAACCAATTCAGGAACTGATCCTGTTATTGCAACAATTGAAGTGACACCTCATTTCACAAACGGAAGTGCAACCTGCGACGGAGCTCCGGAAACCTTTACTATCACCGTGAATCCGACAGCCAATGTTGTTGATCCTGCCAATCAGACAGTCTGCAACGGCGGACTTACAAATCCTGTGAACTTCACTACCACAAATGGTGGTGGGGTGGTTATGACCTATAACTGGACAAACAATGAACCAGGCATCGGGATTGGGGCGACAGGCACCGGGAATATTGCTGCATTTGCAGCTGTCAATGGCGGAACATCACCGCTTGTTGCAACAATAGTTGTTACACCCGAACTCGATTTTGACGGTGTAACATGCACAGGTCCTGCTCAAACATTTACAATAACTATAAATCCGACGGCACAGGTCAATGATCCTGCCGATCAGGTGGCCTGCAATGCAGGAATGACAACAGCCGTGAACTTTGGTACTGCAAATACAGGCGGTACAATGATTTACAATTGGACCAATAATCAGCCGGGCATCGGGATTGGAGCGTCGGGTGCCGGGAATATTGCATCATTTGCAGCTGTTAATGCAGGTTCCTCTCCGATAGTGGCAACTATTACTGTAACTCCTCAGTTCACCAATGGAGTTCCATGTACCGGACCTGCACAGACATTTACAATAACAATTAATCCGACAGCACAGGTTGATGCTATTGCTGATGAAGTGGTATGTAACGGAGATCCAACTACTGCAGTTGCCTTTACCACCGGAAACAGTGGTGGCAGCACGGTATTTAACTGGACTAATAGTGCACCAGGCATCGGGCTTGGGGCATCAGGCGTGGGGAATATTGCATCATTTACTGCGTCCAATATAACTACAGCGCCTGTTGTAGCTACAATAACTGTTACTCCTCAGTATACAAATGCAGGAAAAACATGCAGCGGTCCTGCTGAATCATACACAATTACTGTTAATCCTACAGCACAGGTTAATGACCCTGCCGATCAGGTTGTCTGCCATAACGGACCCACTGCAGCAATTAACTTTACGACCAACAACACTGTTGGTGCCACAGTCTTTAACTGGACTAATGATGAAGCAGGTATCGGGCTTGCGGGGTCAGGCGTCGGGAATATTGCATTGTTTACTGCAAATAATACCGGAAGTTCACCTGTTGTAGCAACTATAACAGTAACACCTGAATTCACAAATGACGGAGTTACCTGCACAGGTCCTGCCCAGACATTCACAATAACAGTCAATCCTCTTGGCCAGGTCAATGATCCTTCCGATCAGGTTGTGTGCAACGGCGCATTTACTGCTCCTGTCACATTCTCAACTGCCAATTCAGGAGGAACAACAACCTATACCTGGACGAACTCGGCACCGGGCATCGGGCTTGGGGCGACAGGCTCAGGTAATATAGGTTCATTTGCAGCGGTTAACGGAGGTTTAGGTCCTGTAACTGCAACCATTACCGTTACTCCTCACTTCAGCAATGGTTCAGTAATTTGCGACGGACCTGTTCAGACATTCACAATAACTGTCAATCCTACCGCTAAGGTTACCGATCCTGTCAATCAGGTGGTTTGCCATAATGGTTCGACAGCCAATGTTATATTCGCATCAACAAATACTGGTGGTACTGTCACATATACCTGGGCAAATGATGAAACTGGCATAGGGCTTGTGGCATCAGGCATTGGCGATATTATGTCATTCGTTGCTTCCAATACGGGTACTTCACCACTTGTTGCAACAATTACAGTTACTCCTCACTATGAGAATCTTACTGTAAACTGTGATGGTCCTGTTCAGACATTTACAATTACAGTGAATCCTCTCGGACAGGTAAATGATCCTGCCGATCAGGTTGTGTGCAACGGGGCTGCAGTAACACCCGTTACATTTGCAACTGTTAATACCGGAGGAACAACAACCTATAACTGGGTGAATAATACTCCGTCCATAGGTCTTGCAGCCAGTAGTTCAGGAAACATTTCAACCTTCAATGCTGTCAATACAGGCTCCGCTCCTGTAGTGGCCACAATTACAGTGACTCCGAGATTCAGTAACGGTTCGGTAAACTGTGATGGTCCTGTACAGACATTCACAATTACTGTCAACCCGACAGCACAGGTCGATGATCCTGCCGATGAGGTTGTATGCAATGGAGATCCGACAACAGCTGTAGTATTTTCAACAACATATACGGGTGGAATTACCACATATAACTGGACAAACAATGCCTCTTCGATTGGTCTTGCAGCAAGCGGATCAGGCGATATTGCACCATTCAATGCTATCAATGCAGGTACCTCACCTGTTGTTGCAACAATTACTGTTACACCAATCTTTACTAACGGATCAGTAAGCTGCAGCGGTCCTTCAGAGAGCTTTACAATTACTGTGAATCCTACTGCTCAGGTCAATGATCCGGCCGACAGGGTTGTGTGCAACGGCGTGCTTACTACAGCAATTCCTTTCACAACAAACAATTCAGGAGGAACTACAACCTATACATGGGCCAACAGCAATCTTGCTATAGGTCTTGGTGCAGGAGCTACTGGTCCTGTACCGGCATTCACTGCAACAAATGCAGGTCTTGCCCAGATATCAGGAACAATAACAGTTACACCTCACTTTGATAATGGTTCAGTGATATGCGATGGTCCTATTCAGACTTTCACAATAACTGTCAATCCTTCTGCACAGGTAAATGTTACTTTAAATAAGGAGCTATGTAACGGAGAGGCTTCAGCAGCTGTTGTATTCAGTACAACAAGAACAGATGGTACAACCACCTACAGTTGGACCAATAATAAACCAAGTATAGGTCTTTCAGCTGTAGGAACCGGTAACCTGCCGGTATTCACTGCTTCAAATATTACTACAGCTCCTGTTGTTGCAACAATAACTGTAACACCAAGCTATGACAACGGATCAGTAATTTGTTCCGGTCCTGCTCAGACATTTACAATAACAGTCAATCCTGATGGCCAGGTCGATGATCCTGCAAACCAGGTAAAATGCGTTGGCCAGAATTCAACTGCTGTTGTTTTCAGCACTGGCAATACAGGTGGTACAACTATCTACAACTGGACAAATGATAACACAAGTTTAGGACTTGGAGCATCAGGAGCCGGAGATATTGCTCCATTCCTTACAACAAATGCAACAAGCGCACCGATAACAGGAACTATCACTGTAACTCCGGTATTCAATAACGGAGCCTCGTCCTGTACAGGTCCTGCACAGACTTTCACAATCACTGTGAATCCTCTTGGCCAGGTTGATGATCCGGCTGATCAGGTTGTATGCAACGGAGCATCAACTGCCAATGTCATATTTAATACTATTAATACTGGTGGTACAACATCCTATTCATGGGTAAATAACACCCCGGGCATTGGCTTGGCTGCTACAGGAACAGGTAATATACCGTTCTTCACTGCAGTCAATGCAGGTACTTCACCGGTGGTGGCAACAATCACTGTTACCCCGCGTTTCAACAACGGAAGCGTCAACTGTGATGGCACACCTGTTGCATTTACTATAACTGTCAATCCGACAGCTAAAGTTGATGATCCTTCAACCCAGGTTGTGTGCAATGGAGATCCGATAACCGCAGTAAACTTCACAACAACAAACAGCGGCGGAGCAATGCTCTATTCCTGACTAATTCTGAACCCGGAATCGGACTTGCAGCATCAGGAACAGGAGACATTGGGGTATTCAATGCACAAAATACAGGTACATCTCCTGTTGTTGCAACTATAATTGTAACACCTCAGTTCACTAATGACTGTATCCTGTTCGGGTCCTGCACAGACATTCACAATTACAGTGAATCCGACAGCTCAGGTTAATGATCCTTCCGATCAGGTAGTATGCAATGCTGCTATGACCACCGGAGTATTCTTCGGAACTGCCAACACAGGCGGTACTACAGTTTACAACTGGACAAATGATGAACCAGGCATCGGGCTTGTGGCATCAGGAGTAGGTAATATTGGTTCATTTGCTGCAATAAATGCAAGCACGATACCAATAGTTGCAACAATAACTGTAACTCCTGAATTTACAAACGGATCAGTTACTTGTACAGGTCCTTCGGAGAGCTTTACTATAACAATTAATCCTACAGCACAGGTTGATGCGATAGCTTCAGAGGTTGTGTGCAATGGCGATCTGACAACTGCAGTAAATTTCAGCACTCTGAATACTGTTGGTACAACAACGTACAACTGGACCAACAATGCGACCAGCATAGGTCTTGCAGCAATGGGAACAGGTAATATTGCAGCTTTCACGGCTGTAATAATGGAACTGCACCGGTTGTTGCGACAATAACAGTTACACCGCAGTATACCAATGGAGGTGTTACATGCAACGGCCCGTCAAAAACATTCTCAATAACTGTCAACCCGACAGCACAGGTGAATGATCCTGCCAATCTTGTGGTATGTAATACTGAGAATACAACAGTGACATTTGTCACAAACAATACAGTTGGAGCAACCACATATGACTGGACAAATTCTGCTCCGGGCATCGGGATTGGAGCTATCGGATCAGGAAATATTGGTCCGTTTGCGGCAGCTAATCTGGGAACATCTCCTCTTGTTGCCACCATTGTTGTTACACCAACATTTGACAACGCAGGCAAGACATGCACCGGTCCTTCACAGACATTCACAATAACTGTGAACCCAACGGGACAGGTTGATCTTCCTGTCAATCAGGTTGTATGCCATGGTACCTTTACTTCGGCAGTAACTTTCAATACTCTGAATACCGGTGGAACGACTACCTATACATGGACAAATGACCTGCCTGCAATAGGTCTTGCAGCAAGCGGGAATGGAAATATTTCAGCCTTCTCTGCTGTCAATACTGGAACGGCTCCGGTAGTTGCAACAATAGTTGTTACGCCACATTTCACAA
Source organism: Bacteroidota bacterium (assembly GCA_016718875.1). GTDB lineage: Bacteria > Bacteroidota > Bacteroidia > Bacteroidales > VadinHA17 > LD21. The sequence goes on along the minus strand of JADKBL010000058.1, from coordinate 163,902 downwards.
ATGGGCTTGTAACATGCGATGGTCCAACACAGACCTTCACAATTACTGTGAACCAGAAAGGACAGGTCGACGATCCTGCAGATAAGGTTGTATGCGATGGAGGTACTGTTTCAGCATATGCCTTCACAACGACAGCAACCGGTGGTACCACTACATACCTCTGGACAAATTCTGCACCCGGTATCGGTCTTGCAGCTTCAGGCAGCGGTAATATTGCAGCATTTACAGCTACCAATGCGGGTACTTCACCTGTTGTTGCAACCGTAACTGTTACACCAAGGCTTTCAAATGGCCTGGTTGACTGCGATGGCCCTGTTCAGACATTCACAATAACAGTCAATCCGACTGCACAGGTCAACGATCCTGCTGATCAGGTTGTCTGCAATGGAGCAAATATTACAGCAATTAATTTCACCACTGCAAATACAGGTGGCCTTACTACCTACAACTGGACTAATGATACGCCTGGCATAGGACTTGCCTCTCCTGGTGTTGGTAACATTGCAGCCTTCACTGCTGTCAATGCAGGAATTGTACCAATTGTAGCAACAATTACTGTAACTCCAACCTTTGCAAATGGTTCGGTGAATTGCACTGGTCCTTCACAGACCTTTACAATTACTGTCAATCCTACACCAAACGTTTCAACTGTAAGTCCTACTACAATATGCAGTGCTGCCACAACAAATATTGCACTTACAAGTACAGTGGCCGGCACTACATTCAGCTGGACAATTGCAGGAGTAACGGGCGGTATATCAGGAGCCAGCGCTTCAGGCGGATCTACAATTGCTCAGATACTTGTTAATCCGGGAACTACTGCAGGTACTGTCACTTACAGGGTGACACCAACAGCCAGTTCATGTTCAGGAACACCGGTTGACATAATTGTTACTGTCAATCCTACACCTAATGTAACATACACCGGTTCGACAACAATCTGCAGTGCCACAAGCACAAACATTGCACTGAACAGCAGTGTGTCAGGTGCTACCTTCAGCTGGACTATAGGTGCAGTTACAGGAGGAATTACTGGTGCAACAGCGACAAGCGGGGCTACAATTTCCCAGGTTCTTACCAACCCTGGAGCGACTGCCGGAACTGTTACATATATTGTTACCCCGACAGCAAACTCCTGTCCGGGTATAACATCTAACATAATTGTAACTGTTAATCCGACACCAAATGTTACATCGGCAAGTCCGCTGACAATTTGCAGCGCAACAGCAACCGGCATAGCTCTTACAAGCAATGTGTCAGGTGCAACATTCAGCTGGACAATCGGCGCAATCACAGGTGGTGTTACAGGAGCAACTCCTTCTAACGGAACAACGATTGCACAGACACTCTATAACACCGGTCTTGTACCGGGTACGGTAACTTACATTGTTACCCCGACTGCCAATTCATGTTCAGGCAGCCCGACAAACTTTGTGGTGACTGTTAATCCGCTTACAGGTCCTACAATCTTAACAGGCTTACCTGAAGTATGCCAGGATTCACCTGATGAGACATATACGGCAACTGCCACTAACAGCACTTCAATAATATATTCAGTATCCCCTGCCGCAGCAGGTACAATTAACTCTGCAAGCGGTGTTATGAACTGGGATCCTGCATTCTACGGAAATGCCACAATTACTGCAACATCAACAGGTTTGTGCAGCACGACAGTCGGAACAATGACTGTAAGAGTGAAGCGTCTGCCTGCAGTTACGGTATCACCGGTTGACAGAACTATCTGTGAATTCGGAGTAGTGAACTTTGATGCAACTGCTGTTGGTGATGATATAACTTACCAGTGGTATGTGGACGAAGGCAGCGGATTCATTCCTGTAACTGGTTTCTCATATTCCGGAGAGACATCATCCACTCTTCAGATATGGAGTGCCGGAAGAGACATGAACGGATACAAATACCGTATTGAGGTTTCCGGATGCGCACCTTCTTCAACTTCAGCTTCAGCCACACTTACAGTGAATACTTCACCTGAATTCACCTTACATCCTTCCGATACTACTATCTGTCTCGGACAGAATACAGTAATGAAAGCTGATGCTGACGGTACTTCCATAACATGGCAGTGGCAGGTAAATAAGGGATCAGGATTCATAAGTGTGACCGATGATGCTAACTTCAGCGGGTCAACAACAAAGACTCTTACAATTACGAGTGCCCCGGGAACATTCAATAACTGGGTATTCAGGGCTAAGGCAACAGGAATATGCGGTGTTCCTCTCTATACCAACTTTGGAAGACTGTCTGTTACTAATCCTCCTGTGCCTACACTGCAGCCTGCCGCAAAAGCGATCTGCGAAAATGGAAGTACTTCATTCCTTGCAAACGGAACAGCTTACCTTGGCCTGCAATGGCAGGTGAGTACTAACGGAGGAGGTACATGGACAGATATTACAGATAATGCAAATTATGTTGGTTCAGGTACCAACCAGCTTTCGATAGTTGATGCACCTGTAACACTTAATGGCAGCATGTACCGTCTTGGACTGGTAGGATCATGTACAACAATATACACTACCGGTGCTGTCCTTACTGTTAATGCCAATCCAGTTGTTCTCTTTGCAACAGATCTGAATACATGCGGAGGCACCAGTTTGGTAATCAACGGTAATCCTTCAGGAGGAACACTTCCTTATGCTCAGCACCGCTGGACAGGTGATGTACGTCCTTTGAATAACTATACAATTCAGTCACCTACATTTAACTCCCTGATCACAGGTACATATAACCTGACTTATACTGTTAAGGACAGCAAGGGTTGTAGTGCAAGTGATGATGTTGCTGTAACGGTTGACAGTCCTGATGCTACCTTTACACAGGATATTGATAACGGATGTACTCCGCTCACAGTTACCTTTACAAAGGATATGACAGGCTTGTCGAAGTTCTGGTGGAATTTTGGTGATGGTTCACCTCTCGATTCCCTGAATGCAAATCCTGTACATACATTTAAGAACACCTCTCCTTCATCATTGCAGTACAGTAATGTGAAATTGAGAGTGATGTCACCGGGTGGTTGCTTTGACGAGTACATTTCAATGATTACTGTGTACCCGGCAATCAATGCTGCGTTCACCAGGAGTGATACAGTAGTCTGCAGCGGAAGTCCCCTTACCTTTACTACAGCTCCCGGAGCAAGTAAATACTTCTGGGAATATGGAGATGGCATAACAGGCTATTCAGCAACAGAGACAACCACACATACTTACACCAACTTCACAGGTTCACCTCTGGTACTGAATGTGAAACTGACAACAACATCCTTCTACAGTTGTCTGGATGATACAACGATGACAATTACTGTCATGCCTGTACCGCAACCGCAATTCAATGCAGTTCCTCCATCACAGATCTACAGCCCCTCGGGTAATCCGGTTGCATTCACCAACCAGACAAACGCAGGCACATGGAGTTACTTATGGAGGTTTGGTGATGGTACAACATCAACAGACAAGGATCCGAATCACACCTATACTGCACTTGGTAATTACGATGTTGTTCTGGTTGTCAGAAATGCAAACTGCTCAGACAGCATTAAGCATATTGTCTCAATTAATCCACCGGCGCCGAAAGCTGCCTTTGACTCAATACCATCCGGTTGTGAACCGCTTATAATTTCAATCAACAACACATCTCTCAACACAGATGTACCGGGCACAACATACAGATGGGACTTTGGCGACGGCAGTATTTCTACCGCGAAGAATCCCGAGTACACTTATCAGGATCCGGGTATCTACAGGGTTGAGCTGACCGTAACAGGTCCGGGCGGAAAAGATTCCAAGTCACAGGTTGTTAAGGTTTACTCTACACCGAGGTCTTACTTCGAAGTATCTCCGACCTTTGTCTTTGTGAACGATGAGAAAGTAAGGGGCTATAACCTCAGTACACCTTCATCAGGACTTACATACCTCTGGGAATTTGGTGATGGTGATACATCGAAACTGAAAGAACCGTTCCACAAGTATATGGAAGCAGGTGTATACGACGTCACACTCTGGGCATACATGGATAACGGGAATGGTAACATCTGTTCCGACAAGTTTGTCCTTTCACCGGGAGTGACCGTTGAACCGGCCGGAGAAATCAGATTCGCGTCTGTTTTCAGACCTAATACCAGTGGAGAAGAAAGTGTAGATGTCGGGAATATCAATTCGGATAATCAGGACAGGTTCTTCTTCCCGCCAATCAAGGAAAAAGTGATTGACTACAAGTTGCAGGTCTTCAACAGGCTTGGAGTGCTGATCTTCCAGAGTGAAGATATAAACATCCCGTGGAACGGCTACTATAAAGGGCAGCTCTGTACCCAGGGAGTATATATCTGGTACGTGGAAGGGAAGTATGCCAATGGCCAGCCGTTCAAGAAGGTGGGAGATGTGACGTTGTTGCATTAATGGCTCAAAGGCGCAAAGGCGCAAAGGAGCAACGGCACAACGGCACAATGGCACAACGGCTCAGTGGCAGAAAGCTGGGGTTATAAGGTTCCCCTCCTTGGAGGGGCCAGGGGTGGGTTTTAGGTAGAAGATCGAAATTAAATTTGATAATAATTAGCCCGTTGTAAGACGGGCTTTTCTTTTCTATCCTCTGTGTTCCTCCGTGCCCTCCGTGTCTCCGTGGTGAAAAAATATTAATCTGTAATCGGTAAACTGGGAGTTTCTCATCTGGTTTTTATGCAAAAGTCATTTGAAAAAGTGTGATCTGATGACATAAAGTCATTTGAAAAAGTGTATTTTTGTAAAAATTCTATATGAGAAGGACGAAATTAGCGGAGTTAATTACCTGGAAAAATTCATCTTACAGGAAGCCTTTAATTATCAGAGGAGCAAGACAGGTTGGCAAAACATGGCTGATGAAGAAATTTGGACTCATTATATCAGACTGTATACCTGAATTTTGAGCAGAACAAGCGATTGAAATCCTTATTTTGGATGATTTTGACATAAAAGGATCATATTGGCTTTGCAGGCTGAAACAGGCCAGACAATAAATCCGGAGAATACATTATTAATATTTGATGAAATTCAGGAAATTCCGAAGCTCTTACAGCTTTGAAATATTTTCAGGAAGATGCACCTGAATATCATGTGATATCTGCAGGATCATTGTTGGGCGTTGCCTTACATTCTGAATCATCTTTCCCTGTCGGAAAAGTTATTTTTTTGGATTTATATCCATTGACATTTATGGAATTTCTAGAGGCAATTGGAGAAACAAAACTTATTGAGTTGCTTCAAAGCGGGGATTGGAAGTTAATTACCATTTATAAAACAAGATATATTGAACGTTTACGTCAGTATTTCTACGTTGGAGGAATGCCTGAAGCTGTTTTAAGATTCAGTCAGAACGGCAATTTTAAAGAAGTCCGAGATATTCAAAGACAGATCCTTGATGCCTATGAGCATGATTTCTCCAAGCATACTCCGGGGGAAATTGTACCTCGCATTCGTATGGTGTGGAATTCCATTCCTGCTCAATTAGCGAAGGAGAACCGTAAATTTATTTATGGAATTATCAAGGAAGGATCAAGAGCAAAGGATTACGAGATTGCACTTTCGTGGCTGATTGATTGCGGTCTTATACATAAGATTTGCCGGGCTTCAAAACCTGGAATTCCGCTTAAAGCATATGAAGACAGGAGTTCTTTCAAACTGTTTCTGTCAGATATTGGATTATTATCAGCAATGGGAGATATTGATCCCAAGACACTGCTTGAGGGGAATAAAATTTTTTCCGAATTCAAGGGGGCTTTAACGGAACAATATGTTTTACAGCAACTTAACAGTTTCAATGAATTTGTAATTTTCTATTGGTCAGCAGAAAGGTCAACTGCGGAGGTAGATTTCATAATTCAGAAAGGTGGGATTGTAATACCATTGGAAGTTAAGGCCGAAGAAAATTTACAGGCTAAGAGTTTAAAAGTATATGTTGAAAAGTTCAGTCCGCAAGCGTCAATACGAACTTCAATGTCAGATTACCGAAAACAGGAATGGCTTATCAATTTACCATTGTATGCAATTAACAGGTTAAATCAAATAATAAACTAAACCGGTTAATCCATTCAGGGGATGGGCCCGATTCATCGAGTCCGGTGGCAGATAAATGTTTGAAAGAGTCTTATAAATAAGAAAGTCCGTCATCCCGGCGGGCTTTTCTTTTTTAACCCTCTGTGTCCCCTCCGTGAAACTCCGTGGTTAAAAAAAGTAATCAGTAATCGGTAGGTTGCCCAAAGTCTTAAACAAATAGCGCAGAATTTAGTCCTGGGGAATCTGGTAAATATCACTCCAGCTAAGCAACTTCCCGTCTTTTGTATCTGCTGATTTTTCACCGCCATAAACAACAAATGAGTTTTCTCCCTGATTATCGGATAGTTTATTCCAATAATTCAGGTTTTTATAGAAATCCTGATTAAATGTATTAGCTGATTTAATCTCAACAGGGGTCAATTTATTCCCGGTTTCAATAATACAATCAATCTCAACTCCTTTGTTGTCGCGCCAGAAGTAGCAATTGCTTTTTAGTCCGTCATTATATCTTCTTTTTATTAATTCAGACAATATAAAATTTTCGAAAAGGGCTCCTCTTAAAAAATGTGTGGAAAGTTGTTTTTCTGAATGTATTTCAAGTAGTGAAGAAGCTAATCCGGTATCAATAAAATACAGCTTTGGCATCTTTACAATACGTTTTTTATAATTTTTATGATGAGGTTGCAGCAGAAAAATGACATAGCTTGCTTCCAGAACAGATATCCATGATTTGGCAGTATTGGGACTGATTCCACAATCGTTAGCAAGTGAATTCATGTTAAGCAGCTGTCCTGTCCTCCCGGCACACAACTTTAAAAAACGGACAAAAAGGGACAAATCCTGTATATTTTGTAGTAAGCGGACATCACGTTCAATATAAGTCTGTATATAGTTTGGATAAAAGTCACCCGGATTTATCCCCTTATCGTACAGTCGGGGGTAAAAACCATTATAAATAAGTTTTTCATAGTCCTTTACTGGGGTGGAATAATCCCTGAGTTCTGAAAAACTGAGCGGCATTAGATTTAGAATTGCAACTCTTCCTGATAATGATTGTGAAATATGTTGGTTTAACAGAAAGCTTTGTGATCCTGAAATTATATATTGCCCGGGTATATTAGTGTTATCCGTTATTGTCTGAATGTATGAAAAGAGTTCAGGAACCCTTTGAATTTCATCAATAATCATTTTTTTATCAGATCCCAGGAATTTTCGGGGATCATTAATAGCGAGCAGTCGGGTATCCGGATCTTCCAATGATTCATACCTCAAATCAGGGAACATAGATTTTATTAAAGTTGTCTTCCCTGACTGCCTGGGACCTGTAACAGATACAACCGGAAATTTTTTTGCCAATAGTCTGATTTTGGTCTCTAAGATTCTTTTAATCATATCACAAATATACAAAAAAGTACAAAAATGCAAAATGATTGCATAATTGTACTTAATTAAGGCGGGGGGAGTTGATTATTCCCTCCGTGTTTCCTCCGTGATCCCGAGAAATCGGGACCGTGTCACTCCGTGGTGAGAAAAATGTAATCGGTAATCAGTTCCCGATAGCTATCGGGACGGTAGTCCGGCCTCATGCCTGTCGCCCGAAGCCTGACGCCTTCCTTGTCTGCAGTCAAAATATTAAACATCACAAAATCAATAATATAAGCCCTGTTCATATTTAGAACGAGTATAAATAAGCTTTTTTGTAGAAGTTTTATTGAAAATTCGTGTCACAAAATAGCCACTTCCGACATGTAGATATATTTGCGGCGGTTAGTATGATGTGAAGTAAACCTGTTCTTTCCGTTTTGTGATCCAAATTTTAATAGTGCTGTTGATTTTTTTTTAGCCGGAAAAATCAGGGTAGGGAATGGATGTGCTGCAAAGAAAACCTGAGATCTGAAATTGTGCTATAACAAATATGTCTCAAATGTCCTATGGAACTAATCCCCTCTAATCTTTCAGATTATACTCTGGAGAGCTATCTTATTAAAATCTCCACGCGCAGCAAAATAATTTACCTGCTCATTATTTTGTTTGTAGTTGGCTGTATCTCGGTATTACCGTTTATTTATGTTGATGTGTCAGTTCAGACCAGGGGTTTTATCCAGTCAGACATTGAGAAACAGAAGATTATCACCCCATTCCATGGGAGAATCTCCTATTCGCATATAAAAAACGGAGTAAAGGTTGAAAAAGGAGATACCCTACTTATAATAGATTCTGAAACAATAAAGGCCCAAAAAATGGCTCTGAAGAACAGGCTTTTGGAGAATGAATCCTCTGTTTATGACCTTGAAAAACTAAATCTAATTGAAAATACTGATAATATTTTCGATCATTCATTTTTTAGGACCGGCAGATACTTCATTGAGTATTCCAATATGCTCAAGCTGCGTAATATTGAATATCAGACATACCAGAGACTTAAGGCTGAGCATGACCGGAATATTGTTCTTCATGACAAGAAGCTGATTCCGGATTCGGAATTTGAGAAAAGCCTTTTCAGTTATAATTCAGAAGAAGAAAACCTTAACCGGATACTTACATATCATAAAACTGTATGGCATTCAGATCTTATGCAGAGGAAGAATGATCTGAATACCCTTCATGCCGAGATTCTGCATTGTGAAGAAGAACTAAATAACAGGATCCTGATTGCTCCGGTAGGAGGAGAGATCATCCAGAGCATGGATATACAGGAAGGAACCGTAGTAGGACAGAGCCAGACTATAGCAGAGATATCACCTGAGGGTGAACTTATTGCCACTTGTTTTATAAATCCCGGAGATATAGGACTTCTTAATCCCGACCAGAAAGTGCGGATAATGATTGATGCCCTGCACTATAATGAATGGGGACTATTGGATGCAGAGATTACAGAAATATCAGATGATATGATAGTTGATGAAGCCTCACATGCCTATTTCAGGATCAGATGCAAGCCTGAAAAAACAACACTCCGGCTAAAAGATGGTACCAGGGCTAATCTGAGAAAAGGGATGAGCATAAACGCAAGGATAGTTATTTCAAGGCGATCTCTCTTCAACCTTTTGTTCGATAAAATTGATAAATGGTTAAACCCTTATTATAAAAAGGAAAGTTGATTCAGCATGAATATCAGGGTTAAACAAAGGGATATAACTGATTGCGGAGCCGCTTGTCTGGCTTCAGTGGCCGCGCATTATAAGGTCCGTCTTCCTGTATCAAGGATCAGACAGTTTGCAGGCACCGATAAGAAAGGGACCAACATTCTGGGTCTGACGGAAGCAGCCTCTAAAATGGGCTTCCTTGCAAAAGGAGTCAGAGGAGACTTTGACAGTCTTTTTAAGATACCAAAACCGGCAATTGCGCATATAGTTGTAAAAGAAATCCTCCATCATTTTGTAGTAATTGTCCGGACTACTGAGAATTTCATTGAGTTAATGGATCCTGCAGACGGGGAACTGCATAAACGATCGCCTGAAGATTTTAAAAAGGAATGGACAGGAGTACTTGTCCTTATAGCTCCCGGTGAAAAATTTTCCGTGAAAAATGAGAAAGTATCAATATCTAAACGTCTCTGGCATCTTATTAAACCGAATCGGTTTATATTGCTTCAATCACTGGCGGGGGCGCTTGTTTTTTCTGTTCTTGGACTGGCAACTTCTCTTTATGTCGGGAAACTTGTAGATCATGTAATACCCGGAGGGAATATCAATCTCCTGAATCTTCTAGGTATTGCGATGATTGTCATCATAATGTTCAGACTGCTTCTAAGTCTTTTCCAATATCTATTTGTACTCAAAACAGGACAAAGAATCGACGCTTCACTTATTCTTGGATACTATCAGCATCTCCTGCGTCTTCCACAGTCATTTTTTGACAATATGAGGACCGGTGAAATCATTTCAAGGATTGGAGATGCAGTAAAGATAAGGGTGTTTATCAATGATGTGTCAATTAACCTCGTTCTGAATGTTTTTATCCTGATAGTGTCATTTATTATGATGTTCACCTTTTTCTGGAAGCTGGCTTTGATTATGTTGTTGGTTGTTCCGTTCTATTTCGCTATATACTGGCTTTACAACAGGCTGAATAAAAAAGTTCAGAGGAAGGTTATGGAACGTGGAGCTGATCTGGAAGCACAGCTAGTTGAATCACTCAACTCAGCTTCTACAATTAAGCGCTTTAGTCTTGAAGACTATTCAAATTTTAAAACAGAAACAAGATTTGTAGCTCTCCTGGAGACTGTCTATAAGTCAGGTTTAAATTCAATATTTTCTAATATTTCATCTGCATTTGTAACTCAAATAATCGTGCTTGTTTTATTATGGGCCGGGACCGGTTTCGTAATTAAAACAGAAATCACTCCGGGAGAGCTTTTATCATTTTATGCTGTAACAGGTTATTTTACAGCTCCTGTAACAAGCATAATCGGTTTCAACAGATCATTTCAGGATGCCCGTATTGCTGCAGACAGGCTGTTTGAAATATTTGATCTTGAGGTTGATGATGAGAATGACAGGATTGAACTGATGCCCGAAATGGTTGGTGATATTTCATTTGAGAATGTAAAATTCAGATATGGTACAAGAGTGGAGGTGTTTGAGTCACTGAATCTCAGTATGAAAAAAGGGGAGATCACTGCCATAGTCGGCGAGAGTGGATCGGGAAAGACAACTCTGGTCTCGCTTATTCAGAATATTTATCTGCTACAGAGCGGACATATCAGGATAGGTCAGTTTGATATCGTTCACTTTACACAGAAATCGCTCCGGAAGGTTGTTTCTGTTGTACCGCAGAAGATAGATCTCTTTGCCGGTAATGTAACTGAGAATATAGCAGTTGGTGAAATAAACCCTGATATGCATAAAGTCCTGAGTGTTTGTGAGAAGCTTGGCATGACCCACTTTATTGAAAGTCTGCCAAATGGTTTCAGGACCTATCTGGGAGAGAACGGATCAAATCTTTCTGGCGGTCAGAAGCAGAGGATTGCGATTGCCCGGGCTTTATATCGTGATCCTGAGATACTGATCCTTGATGAAGCAACATCCTCGCTTGATTCGGTTGCTGAGAAGTTTGTGCAGAATACAATTAATCTCATGCGGGAGGAGAAGAAAACTGTAATTGTTATTGCTCATCGTCTTTCGACTATAAGTATGGCAGACAGGATTATTGTTCTTAACAAAGGCTATGCAGTGCAGGAGGGTACTTTTAAGGAATTATCTGTTACTGAAGGTCATTTCAGAGAGATGTGGAATCATCAGAATATTGAAATCAGTTAATATGTCTAATTAATACTCGTGCTACTATGAAAGTTTTTAACCAGCTTGACCGAATTTTTAAGTTTAACACACTTATGATACAGAGGAGAACAGGTGCTCCGGTTGAATTTGCATATCAGCTTGGCGTCAGCCGAACCAGTTTATATGAACTGATTGATGAATTGAGGTCGCATGGAGCTCCTATTGTATACTCAAAATCCGAAAAGACTTATTATTTCAGCCGGCCCTATGAGATCAAAATAAGCTGTATTATGAGGCCATTGACTGTTGAAGAGGTAAAAGATTATAACGGTGGAAGATTTTTTTCCAGAATCCTTTTTTTCCGGACTCTGCAAAGCGATCTTAGTATGGTAACGTTGCCATGCTAAAACCCCTGGCATGAAAAAGAAAAGGGACCAGCTTTTTTAAAATATCTAATACCTGAATTATGGAAATTAAAAACTACAGTGTAATAGAGCTTTCATTAGTCGAAAAGAAAGAAATTAATGGAGGAAATATACTTTGGAAACTACTTGCTGCAGTTGGAGTTGCAATCATTGAAGATTGGGACAATTTTAAGAAGGGTCTTGCAGGTGAACCTGAAATTGCAAAATAAAAATTAAACTACTAAAAGTAAAAAGCAATGGAAACTAAAATTAAAAACAATGAATTTGTTGATTTCTTAGAAGAAATGTCAACAAGTGAACTTCAAGAAATAAGCGCAGGCGGAATTGCTTATGATGTGGGATTTTTTGTAAGAGAGATGTTGATTTATGCTAAATACGGGGGAGGTGCTGGAGTTATAGCCGCTTCTATGGATTTCAGTGTATACTATAGACCTGCAAATTAGTTATTATAAAGGCGGGATTTAATCCCGCCTTTCCCCTTAAAAATATTTTCTAAATCTTTGTTCAGTATAAATAGAAATAGTTGATTATCATTTTTATAAATATAAAACCTGAGTAAAATTGAATTTGAGTTATGAATGTTTGGAGTAAAATATTAATTTTTTTCCCTATTTGGTTATTCTCTTCTATGATTTTTTATGCTTTAGTATTTCTTGTATATCCGGAGTCATTTTCAAGTTCAAAACAGAATTTGATCATTTAATTAGCACTAACTATGCATTTTTGTTGGTATCCCAATTAGCTGCATTCTTTTGGAATTTTAGGCGCAATTTTATTTATATCAAAATTTATTGATAAAGAAAAACCTGAGGTATTCAAGTCCATGTTTCATTTTAGAGGAATCCTTTATGGAATTGTACTAGGGCTTATTGAAATATTCATAATTCTCTTAATAATTTCATCATCATATAAAGTTGAAGTCACCTTTAATAATATTGGGATTGAAATTTTGTGGTATATAGTTATCTTTTTTTGTGTAGCCATTTCAGAAGAACTTATGTCCAGGGGGTTCATTTTTCAAAACCTTTATAAAAATTCAAACAAACATTTAGCAATTTTAATTTCATCTTTAATTTTTAGCCTATTACATTCATTTAATTCTTCATTCAATATATTTGGAATGATTAATATTCTATTGATAGGCATATTATTGTGTCTTTTGTATTTGAAAAATATGAATTTATCAATTCCAATTGGATTTCATTTTAGTTGGAATCTCTTACAAGGACCAATTTTAGGATTTTCAGTAAGTGGATTGAATACTTCAAGTATTTTCGAAATTATAAATAAAAGAAGTGATGATTTCCCATTTAGTGACTTTGGACTTGAAGGTTCTTTAATTTCCACAATAGTATTAGGAGTATTTGTAATCTATTTTTATTTTTTTAATAAGGATATAAGCGGCAAAATAAAAGGTTCAATAACCATAAGTAATAATGGAGTAAAGTGAAATAAAAAATTAAAAAATGATTCTCGCTGCATCCGCAATTCGTGCTGCGGAGATGGTTGATCCCATTACCGTGCTGATTCAGCCAGCCCCGGGGTAATACCCGGGGTAACTGAACCGGATGATGAGATGAAAAGACAGGAATAGGTAAGTTTGATGGTTTTAATTCGCTGCAATCCGCGCTTCCTCGTGCAATCCGTTCCGGCCTTCAGTCCGGAGCACGCGCTGATTCAGGGCTGCCCCGGGGTAATTCACGGGGCTATAACCCCAGGCTGAAGCCTGGGGTTATTTAGTCTGAGGTTCCTGGGCCTGCAACCTAAGCTGAAAGGGTGATCACTACCCCCAGGCTTCAGCCTGGGGATTTAGCATGCAGATATTAACAAGGCTTTAGCCCAAACACCGTATATTATGTCATACGTTAAGATCTGGCTCCACTGCGTATGGGGCACCAAAAGAAGAATACCTTATCTGACAAATGATCTCCTAAAGGAACTGACAGAACATATTAAGGTCAATGCACTCGAAAAGGGAATATATATAGATACAATTAACGGACACAGGGAACATATACACAGTATTATCTCTCTTGGACCTGATCAGGCTATTGCCAGAGTTATTCAGTTGATAAAAGGTGAATCGTCGTTCTGGATAAACAGGAATAAACTGACAGTAAATAAGTTTGAATGGGCAGATGAATATTATGCAGCCTCTTTTGGTGACTCCGATCTGGACAGAATTAGACTGTACATCCGGAATCAGGAACTACATCATACACAAAAAACCTGGGATAAGGAATGCAATGAGATGATAAAGAAGGATGGACTTGTAAGGATCCCTGGACCTCCGCCTCATCCCCGCGGATGATCCCTAACCCCGGGCTTCAGCCCGGGGTTTCCCGACCTGTCCCCCATCCTGCTATTATGATCTATGTCCCCAGACTTTAGCCTGGGGTTGTACTGGCTAAGGCCCGTATCAGAGAGAGCTCCAGAGGCCCCGGGCTGAAGCCAAGGGTTAGTAATCACTCTCCTGGCTCCCTGCAAACCGTCCGCTCTGTTTAGTATACATGCTATGGTAAATCCCCTTCCTCTCCATCAGCTCGTCATGCGTACCCGATTCCGCTATGGCACCCTGGTCAATTACTATGATCCTGTCTGCCAGGGTGACATTGGTAAACCTGTGACTAATCAAAATTGATGTCCTTCCTTTTACAATCTCCCTGAACCTGCTGAAGATCTCATACTCGGCATCGGCATCAAGCGCACTCGATGGCTCATCAAGGATCAGAATGGGAGCATCCCTGTATAACGACCTCGCCAGTGCTATCTTCTGCCACTCCCCCCAGCTCAGCTCACGGCTATCATCAAAGAGATTCCCTATTGAGGCGGAATAACCCTCCGGCAACGATGCTATAAGTTTATCCACTCCTGCAGTTCCTGCTGCTGATCTAATCTTATTTTCCTGATCAACAACATTAGCACCAATATCTCCAAGCCTGATGTTCTCTCCGGCTGAAAGATTATACAACATGAAATCCTGAAACACAACAGAAAAGAGCTTCCTGTATTCTGCCGGATCAATGTTCTTTATCTCATTGCCGTCAAGTCTTATCTCACCCGAATCCGGATCATACAACCTGCATAATAATCTTACAAGGGTGGACTTCCCGGCTCCGTTCGGACCTACAATGGCAATGATCTCCCCTTTTTTTATCTGCAACGAGACATTATCAATGGTTTTTGACCTGTTACCGGGGTAGGTGAATGTGAGGTTTTCCAGTATTATTTTGTCATTGAAAACTTTTACAGAAGCGATAGGCTCTTCTGCTTTTATCTTTTCTTCAAGATTCAAAAACTCAAATGTATCTCCAATAAAGAGGCTGTCTTCATAAAGGCCTGAAACTGAGCCGAAGATCTCTTTAATATATGTCATTCCCTGCCGGAATGCAAGTAGGAACATAGCCATCTCACCTAGAGAAATCACTCCGCCTGTTGTTCTGCCGGCAATAAATATCAGGACAAACAAAAGCGCGGCAGCCTTAAAGAGCCCTGAGATCATTTCTATAAATGTCCTCTTGCGGATGATATCCATCTCCTCCTCTTTATGCCTGAGGAAGGAATTTCTGAACATTTTGATGAAATAATCCCCGAGTCCGAAGAGCCTTAATTCCCTCGATGGCCTGTCACCTGTAAGGAGCCAGTTGAAATATGCCGACTTTCGAGCCTCAGGGGTCTGCTTTTTCTGGAAATTGTAAAGTACACCCGCATAGTGCAGCCTCATCCAAATTCCAGGAATATTAACTGCGAGAAGTATTACAGCCATTGACCAGTGCAGGGTGAAAATAAGTCCGGTCATCAGAAGCAGGGATGCAGCTCCTTTTAGTAAGGTAATCAGGTTGTTGAGGATTGAGTTGGGTCTCCAAGGAGCTTCTCTTGAGGCTCTTGTCAGGATATCGAAGTATTCCGGTTTTTCAAAGTTTATAAGATCGAGACTTATTGATTTCCTGTGAAGCAATCCGTACATAAAGATCTCGAGTTTATATGACTGGTTTTTTCTTACCCAGTTGCCCAGGTCGGATGAAATCTCATCAATGAAATATACAACTGCAACAGCAACGATCATCAATATTATCTGGTTATCCTCAAAGCCCTGACCTTCTTTAACAGCAGCAGTAATGGCGTCGATCAGCATCTTTATCAGGACAACCAACAGAAGAGGCAATACACTTCTTATGGCTGACAGGACAATGTTTGCCACTGTCCAGCCCGGAGCGCTCTTCCATACAAGTTTTAGTGATTCCCTGAATAGATTTATCTTCTGCTTCATAGTAAATCTCAAGTCTTTTTATCCACAAATCTCATAAAGTTAACATTTATATTTCCTCTGTGGCCTTTGTGACTTCCTCTGAGTCCTCTGTGTTTAAATATTTTATTTGCCAGAGATCCTGATTTTATATGGTATTAGCCTGATCTTCTTCCACAATATGACCCCAATAACCCTTAACCTGTTAATGATATACCTTGGTTTTGTGTTAATGCTTATATCTGCCGGAACAGGATTTTCTCCTGTTGATTCCGCACCGACAATTCTTCCTGCAATTTTACCGATAGTAATTGCCCCGTCTTCAAGGGCATTGCTGTCGCCCCTGGCAATGTAAGTTGTAATGCCACTGGTCACAGTAATCCTTGTGAGTCGGTGAACAATCAGTCCGCTCTCCCTTTTGATGGCTATTATCTCGCCGGGCTTTGGCGGGCCTTTAATTTTTATAGGTTCAATCAGTATCAATGAACCGGGCTTTATACAGGGATACATGCTGTAACCATGAGCCTTTATCCTGATGGTCTTGCCTTCTGACAAAAGCGTGAAGCCCACATTTTTTAATATCTCTCCGCTTTTTTTGCGATTATCCATACTTTATTATATAATCTGCTATACTCTTTTCAGGTTTAAAATAAAGCTTCATTACAGGCACAGTTTCACATAATGAAGTGACTGATGAAAGAAGCTTCGCAATTATCTCCGATCCCCAGTTGTGCTGAATGCAGTTAGACATTACAAGACTTGCTGCAACAGCCCCTTTCACACTCACTATTCTGTTATCCGATGAATGGTCAATGATAAATAGTTTTGTGAGCGTGGATTGCTGTGGTTCATCATTGTTATAGACCGGTGTATTATACATCGTGTAGCTGTCACCTGTTTTCCTTAATATCAGCCTGTCATCATGAATAACTCTTGCTCCATAACTCTCCCACAACCTGGCCATTGTTGTTTTGCCTTTTCCTGATACCCCGCTGAAGAGATAACCGGATCCATTGTAATTTACTCCTGAGGCATGAATAAGAATATCTCCGTTGATAACTGTCAGGTAGTAAAGCAGAAGTCCGTCGAGGGGGTACTCAAGAGGATCAATTTCTTTTGCATTACAGTCGATCCACAACTCCCATTCACGCGTGTTAATTGAGAATTTAAGAACTGCACTCCGGTCATCCTGACAAAGCGGAAAGACAGATTTGATAAACAGCTCCTGATCATATTTCCATATGCTCCAGAAGTTAGCCTTCTGATGTACGTGAATTCCATTTATCTCTTCAACGAATGGTGCGTGGAAAACTCTGACAGCTTTTTCAGGAAGGAAATATGTCCCGTAACGAACCTTTATAAGTACATTATAGTCAATGGTATCACAAATATTCCTCAGGAACCTTGCAGCTGGAACCAGATCCGGTCCGTTGTCAACAGACTCAAATCTTATACTATAACCGGCAATATTTATGTTGTAATTCTGCATCAGTTTGTAAGCCTCATCCCCCTAACCCCCTTCTACCGGGAGAGAAGTGGGCAAAAACTGTATTGGATTTGCCCCTCCCTCCCCGGGGGAGGGGTTGGGGAGAGGTGGATTTCAATTAATTATCAAATACCCCTTCATCTTCTCCAGAAAATTCATAACATCCTCCCGGGCTGTAGCTTCGTCTGTATCATATTCTTTAACCATCTCAGCTATGATTGCTTCAACATCTCTTCTACCGTCAATAAGCTCCCAGATATATCCCCCGGTTTCATTCAGGGTAAATACACTGTTCATGTCAGCAATGTTATTTGCAATCGGTACAAGGACATACTCATTACCTGTTTTACGTGTAACAACTGAAGGAGAATGCAAAGGGATTGATTTCAGGCTCATTGAAAGTGAAATATTAATCACTAAATGTATTAAAATTCCGGCGGGTTCAGAATGTCAGTGTTGCAGAAAATGCAGGAAGCAAATCAACTCTTTTACCCGGATTAGCCAGGGCATAAGGTGCAATTTTCCTGTTAATGAATATATTCTGGGGAGTCAGATTGAAATTCCATCCGGTCTTTATCTCTTTTTGAGGGAGTGAAAAATTGTTTTTCTTTTTATAGGCATTAATCATCAGGGCATATGTTGACATCCCTGCTATATATCCTGTAACATAATATGGAGCAGGCTTTTCAGCTCCTGCCAGCGCTATAAATCCAAGACCAATAATGGAACCGCCAGCTGAAGCAAGCGCAACATTTCTTCCCTGCTGATTTGTAAGCCTGGCATCTTTAAGCCAGAGATGTCCGACCAGAGATGACCCGAGTGCTCCGATGGCGGGAAGCAGAATCGTCCCGGGTTGAAAATCTAAAGTTTCCTCGCCAATATCACTCATTATGGAAAATCCAAGTAATCCGTTAAGTGTTGCAAGAGTTCCCGTAGCAGTTATATCGCCTCGTGTAAAATTATTTCGCTTTGATATTGCATCAGCCATTAAGTATCCTCCGGCTCCGAAAGCCAGGGAGCTCAATCCGTAAATTCTGGCATCATACGTCTCGAAGGCTGTTGCAAGTGCCAGCCCTTCAAATGGCATTAATGTACCATAAAATGCATAAAGTGCTGCCCTGCCTTCTGTCCAGGGTCTGGTTTTTCCAAGTGAATAGCCAACTCTTCCCATTGCAATACTTGTTGCAGCAGAAAGAGTAACGAGAAGCTTGCCTTCATTAACATTATCCCCTGTTAATAATATTCCAAATGCTAAACCCTGCATCGCACCTAAAATTTTGCCATGGTTCGAAAGCGACAGGGAATTATATGAGACATATTTGTCCCTGATAGTCAGTACAGGAACCAACACAGACAATCCCGCTGACAGCAGGGTTATTCCGGTTACAGAACCGCCGTCTTCCACTCCAATCACGAATGATGCAGCGCCTCCGTAGAAAGCGCCGGAAATACCATTCATTATAAGATATTGTGTGAACTTGCTCCTGTCACCTGCATATACATCAGTTGATTGTTGAGGTGGGGCACTATATACATTCTGCTGTTTTTCTTTCCAGGAGGCCCTGTTTTTATAATAAACGGCCTTTTCATCATCCGGCATCCTTTCAAAATAATCCGCAAGCTTCACTTTATGATCTGCAATGGATTTCTCTTCTTCCTGGGTCAGTATTTCACCTTTATTTTGCCGTTCGAGCAGATTGTTATAGGTCAGATCCTGCTCCATATTCCAGTACCTTAAGGCCGAATACTCCTGTGCTGATAGCTGCAGAAATGTTAAAAGGATTAATACTGAAAGAATAGTCAATCTTTTTGTCATAGAATCAAAATTACAGTTATTATGTAACATTTTCAAATTTGGGACCTGGATTGGCCATGAAAGAAATCCTTTTGTTACCTTAGCTACAGACAAAACTTCAGTATAGAAAACAACATTATGAAAATAGTAGTTATCGGAGGTACCGGACATGTGGGTACATATCTTGTTCCGGGACTGGTCACAGCCGGACATGAGGTGATATCAGTGAGCAGACAGAAAAGAAAACCTTATGCAGATCATGCAGCATGGGCTGATGTTAAACAGCTTGTAATTGACCGCGATGAGGAGGACAGCAAGAAAACATTCGGCAAAAAGATAGCTAAACTTTCACCTGATGTTGTGATTGATATGATCTGCTTTACACCTGAAAGTGCAAGGCTGATTGCTGAAGCCCTTAATGGTAAAGTACAGCATTTTCTGCAGTGCGGAACTATCTGGATTCATGGTTTCAGTGAACAGGTACCGACAGATGAAACCCAGCCCCGGAAGCCATTCGGAGATTACGGGATAAAGAAAGCTGCCATTGAATCATGGCTTTTATCCTATTCAAGGATGACAGGTTTTCCTGCAACAATTCTTCATCCCGGGCATATTGTTGGTCCGGGCTGGATTCCTCTTAATCCTGCCGGTAATTTCAATCCTGATGTCTATAAAACACTTGCTGCAGGAAAAGAGCTTGCTTTGCCAAACCTGGGAATGGAAACTGTTCATCATGTCCATGCCGAAGATGTTGCCCAATCATTTATTAAAGCTATTAATTACAGGAATAATGCAATAGGTGAGAGTTTCCATGTTGTATCACCTCAGGCTCTTACACTCAGGGGATATGCAACAGCTATGGTTGAGTGGTTTGGCAGGGAAGCTAAGCTTAAATTTTTGCCATGGGAGAAATGGAAAAAAACTGTCATCGTGAAGGATGCTGATGCCACCTGGGATCACATAGCCCACAGTCCAAATTGCAGCATTGAAAAAGCGAAGAAGCTGATAAATTATAATCCGCGTTACACATCTTTGCAGGCTGTTCAGGAGGCTGTGAAATATCTTCTTGAAAATAAGCTTATTTAAATTGTAACACACTTCAGGACAATATAGTCGTGCCCTTTTAGTACTTTTGTAAAAAACTGAATATGGGCAGAAAGAACAGGGGTGACAAAACCCCCGGTGTTTCAAGGGAAGCACTTACCGAACAGATAATTGCCGTATTGTCAAAAAGTCCTGACAATGGTTTCAACTATAAACAGGTAGCTAAACGGCTGGATGTGGGTGATTCGCCCACACGTCAGATGATAGCTGATATTCTTAAAGATCTTACGAAGAAAAACACTCTGCAGGAGGTCTATCATGGAAAATACAAGATAAGGCAGCCTCATGGATTCATAACAGGGGTTGTTGACCTTACAAGGATGGGTTATGGCTTCATTACAAATGATGAGATTGAAGATGACGTGTTTGTGACAGCCAAAAACCTCAGAACGGCCCTTAATGGAGATAAGGTAAAGATCAGACTCTACGCCAAGCGCAAAGGGGCTAGACCTGAAGGCGAGGTGGTGGAGATAATAGAAAGGTCAAAAACCACATTTGTAGGAACAGTTGAGGTGATGCCTAACTTTGCCTTCCTTATTCCTGACAACAAGAATATGCCGTTCGACCTTTTTATCCCGACTGCAAAGCTTAACGGCGCCAAACAGGGACAGAAAGCTGTTGCAAAGGTTGTCGACTGGGATCCTAAGTCAAAAAATCCGGTTGCTGAGATTATTAATGTACTGGGCTATCCGGGTCTCAATGAGACGGAGATGCATGCCATCCTTGCTGAGTTTGAACTGCCTTACCATTTTACTGAAGAGGTTGAAGCCGATGCTGCCAATATACCATCTGTAATTACTGAACATGATATAAAATCGCGACGTGATTTCCGGAAGATCCCTACCTTCACTATCGATCCTGCTGATGCAAAAGATTTTGATGATGCTTTGTCTTTAAGAAAGCTTGAAAACGGTCATTGGGAGGTGGGAGTTCATATTGCCGATGTTACACATTATGTAAGGCCCGGTTCGCTTGTTGAGGATGAGGCAAAGAGCAGGGCAACTTCAATATATCTTGTCGACAGGGTTGTTCCGATGCTTCCAGAAAAGCTGTCGAATAATGTCTGCTCGCTTAGTCCGGCAGAAGACAAGCTGACATATTCAGCTGTTTTTGAGCTTAATGACAAATCGGAGATAATTGATGAGTGGTTTGGAAGAACAATCATCAATTCCGACAAAAGGTTTTCCTATGGCGAGGCCCAGATGGTTATTGATACCGGTGATGGTGAGATGAAGGAACAGATCCTTGTCCTGCACAGGCTTGCCCAGCAGCTGAGAACAAAACGTTTTTCCTCAGGTGCTTTTGCCTTTGAAAGAATTGAGATAAGGTTTGATCTGGATGAGGCAGGTAAACCTGTCGGGATTAAGTTTCGCGAGATGGGAACCTCGAACCAGCTGATCGAGGAATTCATGCTCCTGGCAAACAAAAGGGTAGCAGAGTATGTCGGGAAAAAGCTTCATGCAAAACCCTTTGTGTATCGTATTCATGATAAGCCCGATCCTGAAAAGATCAGCAACTTCAGTCATTTTATTACGCGGTTCGGATATAAGCTTGTTGATGACGACAAGACATCATTGTCGAAGGCAATGAACAAGCTGCTTCGTTCTGTTGAAGGCAAGAAGGAGCAGAACATCATTGAAACCCTGGCTCTGAGGTCAATGGCCAAGGCAGTTTATTCAACAGATAATATCGGTCATTATGGACTGGCATTTAAGTATTATACACATTTTACCTCACCCATCCGCCGCTATCCCGATATGATGGTACACCGTCTTTTATCATATTATCTCTCTGAGGAAAAGCCAACTGCACCTGAAAAATATCAGAAGCTTTGTGATCATTCCTCAAAGATGGAGCGACTTGCTGCTGAAGCGGAAAGAGCATCTGTCAAATACAAACAGGTGGAGTATATGAGCGATAAGCTTGGTAAAGTCTTTGAAGGAGTAATTTCAGGTGTGACAGAATGGGGGATCTATGTGGAGATTATTGAGAATCAGTGTGAAGGAATGATCCATATACGGGAGCTGGCCGATGATTACTATGAATATGATGAGGAGAACTACTGCATCCGCGGACGCTCAACAGGCAAATTATATACACTCGGTGACCGCGTGAATATTGAAGTGGTGAAAGCTGACCTTCAGAAGAAGCAGCTGGATTATAAGCTTGCCTGAGATTCCCGGTCCGCTGCCCCGCCTCGCAGCCCCCCCTGAAGGGGGTAACCCCCCATCTTTAATTCTGTTATAACCGAACCCCCCTTAGGGGGGCAGGGGGGAGTCTGGTCCTTCTCAATCAACTTCAGCAACTCCTCCACCGCATCCTTTTCAGCAATATTCTTAAGCACAGGTTCTGTACCTCTGTAGATATGTACTTTGCCGTTCCCTGCACCTACATACCCATAATCTGCACCTGCCATTTCACCGGGACCATTAACTATACATCCCATTACTGCAATCTTAAGCCCTTTGAGGTGTCCGGTTGCCTCTTTAACTTTTCTGACTGACTCCTGCAGATTGAATTTTGTCCTTCCGCAGGTGGGGCAGGAGAGATACATAGTACGTGTGATACGGGTTTCTGTGCACTGGAGTATGGAGAATGCAAGGGAAGTAACTTCACGGAAACTTATGTCGCCAATATTGACCAGACAGATGCCTGCAACCTGCTTATCGTTGAGATACCTTCCCAGCAGAGCTGATGCCTTTATACGGAGATCTTCCGGGTTGTTTTCACGGAAGACAGGATTAAGTATAATGTTATGGCTCAATCCGTTCTCTGCAAGGCTGTTAAAGAACTTGTCTGGGGCGTACCTCTCTTTTTCGGGATTAAATGTAAATACTACACTTATTACTGAAGGATCAGGTTTTTTGAGGTATCTTATATCAAAATGAGAACCGGTAAGCAACAGGTTAAGCCTTTCAGACCTCATTACATTTTCGTGGTATGTCTCAGGTGAAAAAAGTGGAAATATCCTGGGATCATCGGTATACTCGAACCACTTTTTGTATGGAAGTACAAGGTTTACTTCCACGGGAAGCATTTTAGGAAATCCTGAAGCCATCACAAGGTCAGCGGAGCCATCAGTTCTTCTAACTTCAAGTGTTTCGCTGTTTACCCTGAATCCGGCATCGCTGTATGAACCGGAGTTTATTTCCGGATATGAGGTCATGTTGGCAACAACAACCGGGCCATTGGTTTTCCTGAATATTTCAGGTTTCACAGACGGAGTTTTGTATTCCGCTGCAGGAGATGGTTTGTTTTCGGCAAATCCTCTCGGATAATATTCAGCAAGTTTCCTGGCAACCGGAATCTCCTCTTCAGGACTTTCTGACAGTGAAACTCTTATTGTATCTCCTATTCCTTCCGAAAGTAATGCTCCTATGCCTGCCGCAGATCTGACCCTGCCGTCTTCTCCCTCACCAGCCTCCGTAACTCCAAGGTGCAAAGGATATGAAACTCCTTCATCCTGCATCATTCCGACAAGCTGGCGGGTGGCTTCTATCATAACTGATGTGTCGGATGATTTCATTGAAAGCACCAGGTCTCCGAAATTCTCAGACCTGAAGATCCTTATGAATTCCATGGCTGAAGCAACCATCCCTTTAGGAGTGTTACCATAGCGGGTCATGACCCTGTCGGAAAGTGATCCGTGGTTAATCCCGACCCTTATAACTGTTTTATTTTCGCGACATATATTAATAAGCGGAAGCAGCTTTGAATGTATTTTTTCAAGCTCCTCATTATACTCTATTTCAGTTAGTTCCCTTGATTCAAAAGAGGCCCTTTTGTCTACATAATTTCCCGGATTGATCCTTACCTTTTCTACAAGCCGGGCTGCTGTTTCTGCAGCTGCAGGATTGAAATGAATATCTGCAATAAGCGGTGCAGTGAACCCTGCCTTCCTCAACTCCTTCTTTATAACTGCAAGGTTTTCTGCCTCCCTGACGCCCTGTGCCGTAAGTCTGACATAATCAGCGCCGGCTTCTATAATCCTGATGCATTGCGAAACAGAGGCTTTGGTGTCGAGGGTATCTGTATTTGTCATCGACTGAATACGGATGGGATTCATACCACCAAGTGGTACAGTACCGATCAGTACTTCAGTGGAGATATATGGAGATTTATATTTGTCTGACATAAGATTTCATAATTATTTGCAGAGAGTTCCTTCTTCAGGGCCCCCCCCGGCCCCCTGTTTTCGGGGGGCGGGGTAGAGTTGGGGGGGGAGTGTTTTTTTTTTTTTGTTAATATTTTTTTTTTTTTTAGGTTTCTTTTTTTGGTGGGTTTGGTCCCCGTGGGGGGGGGGGAAAGGAATTTTTTTTTTTTTTTGTATTTATTTTTTTTTTTTTTTTTTAATCTTTTTTTTTTTTTTTTTTTAACCAAATACTTTTTAAAAAAGATTTTTTTTTTTTTTTTTGTTTTTTTTTTTTTTTTATCTAAAACTATCCCCAAAAAAAGGGTAACCCCCCCCCACCCTAAAAAAAAAAAAAACTACAAAAAAAAAAAAAAAACAAAAAAAAAAAAGAACGGCCCCCTTTTTTTTTTCACCCCCCCTCCCTTTTTTTTTTTTTTCCCCCGATAAGTCCTTAAAATTTCTTTTTTTTTTGGGGGTGGGGGGTTTGGGTTGGGGAGTATTGGGGTTTTGTGTTTTTTTTTTTTTTTTTTTTTTTTTTTTTTTTTTTTGGGGCGGCCCCCCCCCCCCCCGCCGGGGGCCACGGGTCCCCCCTCCCTTCCTCTCCTCCTTTGCCCTTTTCGCGCCCCCCCTGGCGCTGTGAGCGGTCATTCTTTCTCCCAACTTGCCCCGTCCTTAGTATCCTTCAGATTAACACCAACATTCTTCAGATCATTCCTGATCTTATCCGATGCTGCCCACTCTTTTTATTCTTTGCTTCCTGCCGAAGTTCAATTATTATCTTCATCAGTTCATCAGTAAGCTTTTCATCACCTGTCCCTGACGATTCATCCTTTAACCCGAGTATTTCAAAAACAAACGTATTGAAGAATTCCTTTAAAGACTGAAGTCCCGTTTCATCTGTTTTTTCAGTACCATCGAGCAAAGAATTAACTATCCTCACACCTTCAAACAAATGAGACAGTACTATAGGGCTGTTCAGATCATCATCGAGAGCTTCGTAGCATTTTTTCCTAAGCTTATCAATATCAACAGTTGAGGTAGCAGATGGTTTAAGTTTATTGAGTGTTTCAATAGCTTTCATAAGCTTTTGCATGCCTTTTTCTGCAGCCTGCAGAGCTTCATTTGAGAAATCAAC
Source organism: Bacteroidota bacterium (assembly GCA_016718875.1). Classification (GTDB taxonomy): domain Bacteria; phylum Bacteroidota; class Bacteroidia; order Bacteroidales; family VadinHA17; genus LD21. The sequence continues at coordinate 138,316 of JADKBL010000058.1, read as the reverse complement.
AGTGCTCCTGTAATGTGCCTGCAGAATAAAGAACCTGATAGTCATCGGGCTGTAAGCCTGGGTAAGAACCGGATGATTTCCGCTGAAGAGCTGGTCGAGGGTAATGAAATTACCAAGCGACCTGGCCATCTTCTGCCCATTGATTGTGATCATGTTATTATGCATCCAGTAGTTGACAGATTCCTTTCCATGAGCTGCTGTCGATTGGGCTATCTCACATTCGTGATGCGGAAACTGGAGATCCATTCCTCCTCCGTGAATATCGAATACATCGCCCAGGTACTTGACACTCATTGCAGAGCACTCGAGGTGCCAGCCGGGAAAGCCAACACTCCAGGGCGATGGCCATTTCATTATATGCTCAGGAGCAGCTTTTTTCCAGAGAGCAAAATCGAATGAGTTCTTCTTCTCATCCTGTCCTTCCAGAGTACGGGTATTACTCTGAAGATCTTCAAGTATTCGTCCGGATAATTTCCCGTATTTATATTTTTCGTTGTATTTAAGAACATCAAAATAGACAGAACCATTCACTTCGTAGGCGTAGCCTTTTTCGAGTATCTCTTTTATAAGTTCCTGCTGTTCAATGATATGTCCGCTTGCTCTTGGCTCAATTGATGGGGGAAGAGTATTGAGCTGATCGAGGTTCCTGTGATAGGTATTAAGGTACTTTTGCACAACCTCCATAGGTTCAAGATGCTCCTGACGCGCTTTTTTTGTAATCCTGTCTTCTCCTTCTCCTGCTGTTTCATCCTCAAGGTGACCTACATCGGTGATATTCCTTACATATCTCACCTTATAACCCAGGTGGAGCAGATACCTGTGAAGCACATCAAATATTATTGCAGGCCTTGCATGTCCGAGATGTGCATCACTGTAAACAGTTGGTCCGCAAACATAAAGACCCACGAACGGATAATTGATTGCTTTAAAAGTTTCCTTCTTTCTGGAGAGGCTGTTGTATATGACCAGGTTATTCTGCATAGATTTGAATTATAAAGCAAAAGTAAGAGATTTCTCTTTATATCGAAAGAAAGGGAGAAGGGGAGAAGAGGAGAAAGGCTGATATATTCTCCCCCTCTCCCTCTCTCCCCCTCACCAATTCATCTGTTGAGCATTATTAATTAGACAATTAAAAGTGAACTCGTTTGCAAAATCAAAATTCCTTTCTACCTTTGTACCCACAAATCAAATATTCCTTCTTCAACTAGGGTGTTTGGTTTTTATTAAGAAGGGCGGAGAGATTAGGCTCCTGGAAACCCTGGCAACCAATCTGCGATAGTGCAGGAAACGGTGCCAAAACCTAATCCCGGAAAGAGACGGGAGATGATAAAAATTTAACACTTGAAAACATGAATTCAATTCATCTGAGTCACAACAATTTCATAATGCCACTCATGCCTATGTGCATGTGCTGTTAAAGCATTTGACCTGCAATTAAACATTTTACTTTTTTTTAAAATTATCCCCAGATTGAACTATCTGAGGATACTGAGGTTAGTTAATAATTAATACTATAATAAAATGGGAACAAGAAAAAATAAATTCGAGACTTTACAGGTACATGCCGGACATACCCCTGATAACGATACAAATTCAAGGGCAGTTCCGCTCTACCAGACATCTTCATATGTGTTTAAAAATGCAAAACATGCTGCAGATCTTTTCGATCTGGCGGAGTTTGGCAATATCTATACACGTATCATGAATCCGACCACAGATGTTTTTGAAAAACGGGTGGCGGCACTTGAGGGTGGAGTTGCTTCACTCGCAGTATCATCAGGACATGCAGCACAGTTCATTGCTCTTTCGACAATAATGAGAAATGGTGATAATTTTATCACGTCTCCTTATCTGTACGGAGGTACTCATAACCAGTTCAAGGTAACATTTGCAGGATTTGGATTAGATGCCAGGTTTGCCAAAGACCTTAATCCTGACTCATTCGAAAAGCTGATTGACAAAAAGACAAAAGCAATATATGTTGAGACAATCGGAAACCCCAGATTCAATATTCCTGATTTCGAAGCATTTGCAAAACTGGCTCAGAAGCACGGACTTCCTCTCATTGTTGATAATACATTTGGGGCATGTGGTTATCTATGCCGTCCGATAGAGCTTGGAGCTAATATAGTTGTTGAATCAGCTACAAAGTGGATCGGTGGTCATGGAACAAGCATAGGCGGTGTGATAACTGACGCCGGCAACTTTAACTGGAACAATGGGAATTTCCCTGTATTTACCGAACCAGCTGAAGGCTACCATGGCAAGGTATTCGGGGATATATTCAATGAAAAATCACCAATGGGGAATATTGCATTCATAATTAAGGCACGTGTTGAAGGCCTTCGCGATCTTGGTCCTTCAATAAGCCCGTTCAACTCATTCCTTCTGATACAGGGACTTGAAACATTATCTCTCAGGATGGAACGGATTATTCAGAATACTCTGGCCCTTGCAAAATGGCTTAAGTCGCACCCTGCAGTAGAGAAAGTATATTACCCGGGACTTGAGGGCGATTCATACAATGCCCTGGCAAAGAAATATCTTCCTAAAGGTGCCGGAGGTGTACTCAGCTTTGTTCTGAAAGCAGAAAAGTCTAAAGCAGTTAAGCTGGTCGAATACTTCGAACTGGTGAGTCATCTTGCTAATGTTGGTGATGCCAAGACTCTTATAATACAACCATCGGCAACAACCCATTCACAGCTTTCCGCTGATGAGCAGCTGGCTGCTGGTGTTGAGCCGGGCTTATTCAGGGTCTCCGTAGGTATTGAGCATATCGATGATATCATATACGATTTTGACCAGGCATTTAAAAAGGTTCTGTAATTGAGAAGAATATGACACGTGAGAATGTAAGAATAGGGCTTTTCGGATACGGTTGTGTTGGCCAGGGCCTTCATGACGTATTGAACAGCAGCAAAGGCTTTAAAGCAGATATTGTAAAGATCTGTGTTAAGGACCGTAACAAGAAGAGAAGAATCTCAATGGATCATTTCACTTATGATAAGAATGATATCCTTAATGATCCTTCAATCAATCTTGTTGTTGAGCTTATTGATGACGCGGATGAGGCATTCAGCATTGTTACCACTGCAATCAAAAGCGGGAAGAATGTTGTTTCTGCGAATAAAATGATGATAGCAAAACACTTCAAGGAACTGGTCGATTTACAGGCGAAATATAAAGTATCAATGCTCTATGAGGCTTCTGCAGGAGCCAGTATTCCGATTATCAGAAACCTGGAGGAATATTATGACAATGAGCTTCTTTATTCATTGCGCGGTATACTCAACGGAACCACAAATTATATCCTTACTAAGATGCATAATGATGGGCTTCCATATGCTGATGCCCTCAGGGAAGCACAGGAAAAGGGATTTGCAGAGTCTGACCCGACACTTGATGTTGACGGATGGGATGCTAAATTCAAGCTTTGCATAATAACAGGTCATGCATACGGGTTATTTCTTAATCCGGAAGAGGTGTTTCATTATGGCATAAGCAGAATCTCGAAGTTCGATATACAGTATGCAAAGGAGAAAGGTTTTAAGATCAAGCTTGTTCCATATGTTGGTAAGACCAGCGACAATACTATTACAAGCTTCGTCCTTCCCCGGTTTATTTCATCTGACAAATATCTGTACAATGTTGATAATGAGTATAACGGTGTTATAACAGAGGCAGCTTTTGCCGATAAGCAGTTCTTCAGCGGAAAGGGGGCCGGCGGACATGCAACCGGTAGTGCAGTTCTATCTGATATTTCAGCTAATTCGTACGGATATCGCTATGAATACAAGAAATTCCAGCAGGGTACTGTTTCAAACTATACCCGCGACCATAAACTCGAGGTATATTTAAGGTACTCAGATGAAAAGCACCGCGAATTATTTGGATTTGAGGAAGTCTCGGAATACTTTAGCGGTAGATTTTACAAATACGTGATCGGGATTATTAATCTGAAGAATCTTTACGCCCTCAGAGAACAACTCCGCGATCTGGATGTTTTTATTGTGAACACAGGTAGAAAGTTATGACCCCCAACCCCCCGAGGGGGGCTATTAGTCCTGGTATATAACATAAGTCCCCCTTGGGGGATTTAGGGGTGGGTATGTTAATAGAAAAAGAACCTAAGTGAAAAGCAACATTACAGACCTGATTAAGCAAAAGATACTCATCCTCGACGGGGCAATGGGTACCATGATCCAGAAACATAAGCTTCAGGAGGAAGATTACCGGGGAGAGCGTTTTAAGGATCATAATATGCTTCAGAAAGGCAACAATGATCTCCTTTCAATTACAAAGTCTGAATTGATTAAGGAGATTCATAAGTCATATCTGGAAGCTGGGGCTGATATTATTACTACAAATACCTTCAATTCAAACAGGATCTCCATGGCCGATTACGGTCTGGAGGATCTGGTTTATGAAATGAACCTGAAATCTGCTCAGCTTGCTGCTGCAGCAATAACTGAATTTGAAGGCTCGGGGTCATCCGAAAGTCACTTCATAGCAGGAACACTGGGACCAACAAACAGAACTGCCTCAATGTCATCGGATGTAAATGATCCCGGTGCCAGGGCTGTCACATTTGATCAGCTTGTTGATGCCTATTCAGAGCAGACGCGAGGATTGATTGACGGAGGTGCACATCTTCTTCTTGTTGAAACGATTTTTGATGTTCTCAACTGCAAGGCTGCACTGTTTGCTATCGACAGTGTATTTGAGGAGAAGGGAATAAGGCTGCCGGTAATGGTCTCGGGTACTATTACCGATGCCAGTGGCAGGACACTTACAGGACAGACACTTGAAGCGTTTCTCATTTCCGTTTCACATTTTCCTCTGCTGAGCGTTGGTCTGAACTGTGCATTAGGAGCTGAGCAGCTGAGACCGTTCATTGAAGAGCTTTCAGCAAAAACGCGGTTTTATGTATCGGTACATCCAAATGCAGGACTGCCAAACCAGTTCGGGGAATATGATCAGTCAGCTGAATATATGGCATCCGTTGTCGAGGATTTTGTAAAAGAGGGATGGGTAAATATTATCGGCGGATGCTGTGGTACTACACCTCTGCATATTAAGAAGATTGCAGAGATCTCAAAGAAATACAGTCCAAGGACAATTCCTGAAATAAAAAGATATACACGACTGAGCGGTCTTGAAGCCCTGACAATTACACCTGAAACTAACTTTGTCAATATCGGCGAGCGGACAAATGTGTCGGGTTCCATCAAATTTGCCAGGCTCATAAAGGAGGAGAAGTATGATGAGGCACTTGCAATTGCAAGAAACCAGGTTGAGGGCGGAGCCCAGGTGATCGATATATGCATGGATGAGGCAATGATCGATTCGGAAAGGGCAATGGTCAAGTTTGTTAATCTAATAATGGCCGAACCTGATATTGCAAAGCTGCCACTCATGATAGATTCTTCAAGATGGAATACTATTGAGGCTGCACTTAAATGCATTCAGGGAAAATCTGTTGTAAACTCAATAAGCCTTAAGGAGGGAGAAGAGATATTTCTTTCTCATGCCCGCAAGATCAGGAAATACGGTGCCGCCGCAGTTGTAATGCTCTTTGATGAAACAGGCCAGGCTGATTCTTTTGAAAAGAGAATTCATGTTGCTGAAAGGTCATACAGGCTTCTTATTGATAAATTGGGATTTCCTCCTGAAGACATTATAATTGATCCCAACGTTCTGGCAGTTGCAACCGGAATTGAAGAGCATAATAACTATGCTATTGATTATATCAGGACTACAGAATGGATTAAGAATAATCTTCCATATGCAAAAGTCAGTGGAGGAGTCAGCAATCTGTCCTTCTCATTTCGCGGTACCGATAAAGTAAGGGAGGCTATGCATTCCATATTCCTGTTCCATGGGATAAAGGCAGGTCTTGACATGGGAATCGTCAATCCCGGAATGTTACAGGTTTACAGCGAGATAGAACCTCAGTTGCTAGAGCTTTGTGAAGATGTAATACTTAACCGGAGGAAAGATTCAACCGAGAGACTTGTCAAATTTGCGGAGGGCATTAAAAAGGATGGCAAAAAAGAGGAGAAAGAGGATGCATGGAGAGCACTTCCGGTTATTGATCGTATAAAACACTCACTTATCAGGGGTCTTGATGAGTTCATAGAACTTGATGTGGAGGAAGCCAGACCGCTTTTTACCAGGTCAATTGAGCTTATTGAAGGACCGCTCATGGGAGGTATGAATGAAGTGGGCGACCTTTTCGGTTCGGGAAAGATGTTCCTGCCTCAGGTGGTAAAGAGCGCCAGGGTAATGAAAAAAGCTGTTGCAAAGCTTGCTCCCTATATTGAAATGGAGAGTGCCGGTGAGGAGAAAAAAACTGCAGGTAAAATACTGCTCGCCACTGTTAAAGGTGATGTACATGATATAGGAAAAAATATTGTCGGAGTTGTTCTGGCATGCAACAGTTATGAGATTATTGATCTCGGAGTAATGGTTCCTGCTGAAAAGATACTTGATACAGCAATAAAGGAAAAGGTCGATTTTATTGGTCTGAGTGGTCTGATTACTCCTTCGCTTGAAGAGATGGTACATGTTGCCTCCGAAATGGAGAGAAGAAAAATGACTCTTCCCCTTTTGATCGGCGGTGCAACAACATCAGAGATTCATGCTGCAGTTAAAGTTGCTCCGGCTTACTCAAATGCAGTAATACATGTAAAGGATGCTTCAAAGGCTGCAGGAGTACTCTCTGCACTTATGCAGGGAGATAATAGTGCTTATGTCGGATCAGTTAGGGATAAATACAACAAAATGAGGGAGGCTCACAGCTCCCGCAGAGCTGAAAGCAATCTTATATCACTGGCAGATGCAAGAAATAACAGATTTGTAACTGACTGGAGTAATTACGAAATCAAAAAACCATTAAAACCCGGGCATCATGTGCTGCATAACATTGATCTGAAAGAGCTTTCGGAGTTTATTGACTGGACATTTTTCTTCTTTTCCTGGAAGATTTCAGGAAAGTATCCTGCTATTTTCAAGGATCCTGTAAAGGGACCGGAAGCGAAAAAGCTTTTTGATGATGGTCAGAAATATCTGAAGGAAATTATTGATAAAAAACTGCTGGAAGCAAAAGCTGTATTTGGTTTATACCCTGCTGTTGCCGATGGTGATGATGTAAATGTCTTCTCTGATGTTGACAGGAAAAAGCAGATATCAAGATTTTCATTTCTCAGGAACCAGGAGCAGAAAGAAAAAGGTGTTCCAAATTTGGCTCTCTCTGACTACATCGCACCGGAGTCAGCAGGTAAGACCGACTTTATCGGGGCATTTGTTGTAACTGCCGCTCTCGATAATGAAGCTCTGAAGGAATATGCCGATGATGATTACGCATCAATTATGATACGGATCCTCAGCGACAGGCTTGCTGAAGCTGTCGCCGAGTGGCTTCATATGAAAATAAGGACCGATTACTGGGGATATGACAAGTCTGAGAAGCTTACTATTGATGAATTGCTGAAGCTGAAATATCACGGTATACGTCCAGCTCCGGGTTACCCGGCCTGTCCTGACCATACGGAGAAAAGAATAATTTTTGATCTCCTTGAAGCTGAAAAAAATATAGGGGCTGAGCTTACGGAGAACTATGCAATGGTTCCTCCGGCTTCGGTGAGCGGGTATTTCTTTTCCCATCCCGGATCGACTTATTTTAATATTGGAAAATTAGGGAGCGACCAGCTTGCAGATTACGGAAAAAGAAAGAACTTTGCACCCGCAGAAGTCAGGAAATGGCTGGCTCCTAATCTTTGATACTTATTGAAATGACTGTAATAGAAACAATTAACAACGCTAAAAAACCGCTTTTTACATTTGAGCTGCTGCCACCTCTAAAAGGTCACAGTATTGAAAGGACATATACTGCCATTGACAGGCTGATGGAATTTGAGCCGGCTTATATTAATTTCACATCACACAGGAACGAAACAATTTTCAAGGAAAGGCCCGACGGACTGATAGAAAAAAAGGTCGTCAGGCTTCGTCCCGGAACAATTGCACTTGCTGCAGCTGTTAAATACAAATACAATATCACAGTTGTACCACATATACTTTGCGGTGGATTTACTAAAGAGGAAACCGAGAATGTGCTTATTGAGATGAAGTTTCTTGGAATTGATGATGTTCTTGCTCTCAGGGGAGATCCTCCGAAAGGGACACGGGCATTTATTCCGGAAAAGAACGGACATTCACATACCCTTGATCTGATCAACCAGATCATGGACATGAACAGGGGTAAATATCTCGAGGAGAATCTTGAAAATGCGGAACCTACAAATTTTTGTATCGGTGTTGCAGGATATCCCGAGAAGCACTTTGAGGCACCTAACAGGCAGGTTGACATGGAAAATCTTAAGAAGAAAGTGGATGCCGGCGCCGCTTATATCGTCACCCAGATGTTCTTCGACAATAACAAATTCTGCCGTTTCAGGGATGAATGCCGTAAAGCAGGTATAACAGTTCCTATCATACCGGGTATAAAGCCCATATCAGCACTTCATGATATTAAGCTGCTGGCACAGATTTTCCATATTGATCTTCCGAATGATCTCTTTTCCGCTGTATCAAAATGCACTACGGACGCTGAGGCACGGGAGGTGGGAATTGAATGGACCACAATGCAATCGCAGGAGCTGCTGAAACTTGGTGTCCCGGGAATTCACTTTTACACCCTGGGGCGTTCCGATAATATCGCCAGGATAGTAAAGGCTACTTTCTGATCGAAGATATTTAAACACAGAGTTCTCAGAGAATAAACTCAGAGGACACAGAGAATTGTACAAAAGCTTTTTACCTCTGTGTCCTTTGTGATCCCGATAGCTATCGGGACTTTGTGTCCTCTGTGGTTTATAAAGAGGATCATGAAAAATCAATAAACTAGTTTTTGATTCTATTTCTAATTGCTATGATATGCTTCGGTGTAGTACCGCAGCATCCTCCAATTATATTTGCTCCTGCCTCTATTAGCGCAGGAACAAACGATGCCATCAGCTCAGGTGATTCGCGAAATACTGTTTTCCCGTCAATAAATTCAGGAACACCTGCATTTGCCTGGATCATTACAGGAATATCTTTATCTGTATTGCGGATCTCTTTTACGATACCGATCATATTTTCTATACCATTGCCGCAATTTGATCCTACAATATCAGCACCGGCCTCTTTCATAGCAACAACCATTTCAGCAGGTGAAACACCCATCATGGTATGGTAACCGCTTAGCGGGTCGCCATCGAATGTCATTGTGACTATTACACAATGGGTGTTTTCCCTTGCAGCCCTGACAGCAAGAGCTGCTTCATCTATAGCAGACATTGTTTCAATTATGATAATATCTGCTCCGCCCGCCTCAAGAGCTATCGACTGCTCTTTAAAAGCATTATATAATTCTTCTTCGGTAACATCACCCATTATCAGCATCTTGCCGGTAGGTCCTACTGATCCGGCAACATGCCTGTCTTTCCCGGCAGCTTCGCGTGATATTTCTGCAGCAGCCTTATTCAGTTCATAAACCCTGTCACCAAGCCCGTATTGAGAAAGTTTAAATATACTGCCTCCGAAACTGTTCGTTTCGATGATATCAGACCCTGCCTCAATGTACGATTCTGCTATTTTGATGACGTCTCCTCTGCGGGAGACATTCCATAACTCAGGACATTCACCCGGTTTAAGACCTGTTGCCTGAAGGAATGTACCCCATGCTCCGTCGGAGAGGAGAATCTGTTTCTTTTCCAGTTTATCCAGAATTGACATTTGATTACAGTATTTTATTAAATGGACTCACGACTCAGGGCGCAGAGAAGAAATGCCTTGCGCCTTGCGTCGTGTGCCTTGCGTCATACTTACAATTTGAAAGCCTTCTTTATCTTTTCCACATAGTCCAGTTTTTCCCATGCGAAAAACTCAACCTTCTTGGTGTAAACTTTCTTTCCGTTTCCGCCAACAGATTTTGCTTTGCTTCCCGGGACTTCGTAATAGACCTCTACATTTGCAGAATAGCTGTCGCGGCCAAAGTGACCATAAGAGGCAGTTGGCAGGAATACCGGATTCTTTAGTCCGAATCTCTGAACAATTGCATAAGGCCTCATGTCAAATAGCTTATTTACAACCTGGGCTATTTCACCATCAGGAAGAACCTTGCCTTTTTTATCTTTTACTTTGGCAGTACCGTATGTATTAATATACAGTCCAACGGGTTGAGCAACTCCGATAGCGTAGGCTACCTGAACAAGAGCCTGGTCGCATACTCCGGCTGCAACAAGGTTTTTGGCAATATGGCGTGCAGCATATGCAGCTGACCTGTCGACTTTTGAGGAGTCTTTGCCTGAAAAAGCACCGCCTCCGTGAGCACCGTGTCCGCCGTATGTGTCAACAATAATTTTACGTCCGGTAAGGCCTGTATCGCCGTGAGGACCGCCGATAACAAAATTACCTGTTGGGTTCACCAGGAGTCTGAAATTACTGTTAAATAGTTTCTGCACCCTTGCAGGGAGGCCTTTCTTAACTCTTGGGATAAGGATCTTTTCAAGATCTTCCTTGATCTTAGCCTGCATTGCCTTTTCAGCTACGAGCTCAGCTTTTTGTGATTTATCTTTTGGAGTGACAAATTCATCGTGCTGAGTACTGATGACAATAGTATCAATTCTCAAAGGATTATTGTTATCATCATATTCAAGGGTGACCTGCGACTTGCTGTCGGGCCTGAGATATTTCATCTGTTTCCCTTCACGCCTTACTGCAGCAAGTTCTTCAAGAAGTCTGTGAGCAAGCTCTATTGTAAGAGGCATGTAATTATCCATTTCATGGCAGGCATATCCAAACATCATACCCTGGTCACCTGCTCCCTGTTCTTCAGGTTTTTCACGTACAACACCCTGATTGATATCTTTTGACTGTTCATGTATTGTTGAGATTACACCGCATGAATCGCAGTCGAAACGGTATTCAGCTTTTGTATAACCAATTTTTCTGATAACCTTTCTTGCTGTTTCCTGAACATCCACCCATCCCTGAGTGCCTACTTCACCACCGCATACAACCAACCCGGTTGTGACAAAGGTTTCACATGCAACTTTTGAATCCGGATCCCAACGGAGAAACTCATCAAGAAGGGAGTCTGATACCTGGTCGGCTACCTTATCGGGGTGGCCTTCTGAAACTGATTCTGAAGTAAATAGATATGCCATAAAATATGTATTAGTTTACAGTTAAACAATAATCGGGAAATTTGGTTGATTGTAATAAGCGGAAGGTACGCGGTTTAGCATTTTTTTCCTGTGGTTGCAATCAGCTCAAATCTTTCCACCAATTCTACTGCAAAGCAACAAAAAAAAATTCTAATGAACAAATTGATTTTCTTCGCTCCCCTTGGGGCAGGGGTAGACGAAGAAAATCAATAAATTATTTTCAGCTTGTAAGATGTCTGAAAACTTCCTCCAGGTTGCTCTGCTGTTTTTGAAGCGACAGAACTGTAAGATTGTTACTTACTGCAAAATTGAAAATTGCAGGACGTATATCTTCCTGTGTATCAGATTCAATCTGCCAGGTATTATTCTTAATAAGCCTGATATTCCAGGTATTGTTAATTGCTGCAATCTGACCTGAATCAACAGCTTTGTCAAACTCAACAATAATGATCTGCCTGGACTGATTTACAAGTGAGTAAATTCTGCTCTTCTCCTCATTGGCCATGATTACACCATGGTCAATAATTATCACTCTCTCACAAATAGCCTCCACCTCCTGCATAATATGCGTAGATAGGAGGACTGTCTTTTCCTTTCCTGCCTCTTTTATAAGATTCCTTATCTCAATGATCTGGTTAGGGTCAAGACCAGTTGTTGCCTCGTCAAGAATCAGTACTGCAGGATTATGAATTAATGCCTGGGCCAGTCCGACTCTTTGTTTGTAACCTTTTGAAAGTGAACCAATCTGTTTGTTTTGTTCAGGAGCCAGTCCGGTTAGCCCTATAATCCTGTCGATCTGTTTTTTAGAATTTTTCTCAGTCTTATAAATGGAGGCAACATATCCAAGATATTCCCTTACATACATTTCAGGATACAAAGGATTGTTTTCCGGAAGATAGCCTATCTGTCTCTTTACATCGGTATTATCGGTTCCGACTTCGAGGCCGTTTACCAGTACCCTGCCGGAAGCAGGTGGAATAAAGCCTGTGATTATTTTCATCATAGTCGATTTCCCCGCACCGTTAGGGCCAAGAAATCCAACTATCTCACCTGTTTTTACTTCGAATGAGACATTATCGAGTGCTTTCTGCTTTCCGTAAAGCTTTGAAACACCCTCAACTACAATAGACATATAGATTTATTGTTATCCAGTTTTATGACCCCCAGCCTCCCATGAACTGGCCCACATTGGCAAATGATGTCATGGGATTAACGCAGCACACAGGTATCTTTGAGCTGTTGGCAATCAGATATTGTTCTGAAGCACCTACAACATAATCGGCGAAAGTGATATTTTTTGTTGTTACAATTACGATGAGGTCAGCATTCATTTTAAGTGAAAAATCAAGAGTCTGCTGTGCAAAGTCACCTTTGGCTATCTCATGAATCTCATAATCTATATTATTCTGGATCAAATATTTTACACCAAAATTCAAATTGACCTTAGTCTTCTTTGTGAGAATTTTGTCATTTGTTGTTGCTACAAGCAGATGAATTTTGGAATCGAAGTATTTTCCCATGAAAATAGCCATCTTAAGTTTTTCCTTATTCTCAGCCCTGAAGTCAATGGGGAAAACAATATTATGGTATTTCTCCTGATCTGCAGGGGGCTCCTGTACAACAATAAAAGGAACTTTTGACTTGACTATTACTTTCAGCGCCCAGCTACCTGTAAGCTTTTGCATCCCTTTCATGCCATGAGTGCCCATTACAACCAGGCTGGCTTCCTTATCGTTTGCAAAATCGGCAATTGCAGAGAAAATACTTCCCTTTGAAATATGCCAGGTTATTCCGGCATTATATTGAGCAGCTTTTTCTTCAACTATCTTCAGTAATTTATTTTTCTTGTCTGATTCTTCAGCTGCTTTAATACCGGTATCCACTATGTGCAGCAGGCATATGTCATTTCCAACCATGCGGCTGATTTTTACAGCATGAGCCAGGGCATGTTCTGCTACTATTGTAAAATCCCATGGTACAACAATAAGTTTCTTATTTTCTTCCATAACATCTGACAGTTTTCATTATACAATTCAAAGGTATTCACATTTTAACAAATTTCAAACCAATAATAGAACTTGGCGCCCAACAATTTATTATTTTTGCGCTGCAATTTTTAATGAAAATTCAGGATAATGAAAAGAACAAAGATTAAGGAACTTCTGACTTCACCTAAAATAGGATCAGAAATTATTGTCAAGGGATGGGTCAGAACAAAGAGGGGAAACAAGAATATTGCATTTATTGCCTTAAATGACGGTTCAACAATTAATAATATCCAGATAGTTGTGGATGCTGCTTCATTTGATGAAAACCTGCTGAAAGATATTACTACCGGTTCATGCATTTCTGTTAAAGGGAAACTGGTTGAATCGCAGGGCCAGGGTCAGCAGGTTGAAGTCAATGCTTCTGTAATTGATCTTTATGGTAAAAGTGATGCAGATGCTTACCCTCTTCAGAAGAAGGGTCACTCTATGGAATTTCTCAGGGAGAATGCTCACCTTCGTTTCAGGACCAATACCTTCGGTGCTGTTTTCAGGATCAGACATGCAATGGCTTTTGCCATACATAAATATTTTAATGAAAAGGGCTTCTTTTATCTGCATACTCCTATCATTACGGGGAGTGATTGCGAAGGGGCAGGTGAAATGTTCCACGTAACCACACTCGACCTTAAGAATATCCCGCGCAATGAAGCAGGCGGTGTCGATTTTAAAACAGATTTTTATGGTAAGGAGACACACCTTACAGTTTCAGGACAGCTCGAAGGTGAACTCGGTGCACTGGCTTTAGGTGAGATCTATACTTTCGGACCTACTTTCCGTGCTGAGAATTCAAATACTCCCCGTCACCTCTCTGAGTTCTGGATGATTGAACCTGAAATGTCATTCTATGATCTGGATGATAACATGGACCTGGCTGAAGAATTTGTGAAGTATCTTATCAGATATGCACTTGAAAACTGCCGGGAAGACCTTGAATTTCTGAATAATATGATAGATAAAGGTCTCCTGGAAAGGCTGCAGTTCGTTCTTAACAATGAGTTTGTAAGAATGACTTATACTGAAGCAGTTTCAATTCTTACGGCATCTCCCAGAAAGTGGGAATATCCTGTGGGCTGGGGCCGCGATCTTCAGGCAGAGCATGAACGTTACCTTGTAGAAGAGCATTTCAAACGCCCTGTGATACTTACCGACTATCCAAGGGAAATCAAAGCCTTCTACATGAAGCAGAATGATGACGGTAGAACTGTCAGGGCAATGGATGTTCTCTTCCCCGGAATCGGAGAGATTATAGGCGGATCACAGAGGGAAGAGAATTATGATAAATTATTAGGCAGGATCAGGGAAATGAAGATGCCGGAGAAGGACCTCTGGTGGTATCTCGATACAAGAAGATTCGGATCAGCCCCTCACAGCGGATTCGGTCTGGGATTTGAAAGACTTATTCTTTTTGTTACCGGAATGTCAAATATCCGGGATGTTATCCCGTTTCCAAGAACACCTAAGAATGCAGAATTTTAGAAATATATTCTGACCGCATACTTGATAGGACATCATGTTAAAACAAAGACTTCAGCAGAAACTGCTACAGAAGCTTTCACCTCAGCAGATTCAAATGATCAAGCTGCTGGAGGTTCCTACTCTGCAGATTGAGGAGAGGATTAAGAAGGAACTGGAGGAGAACCCTGCCCTGGAGGAAGGTGCCGAAGAGGATGAGATGGCTCCGGGTACAGAAGAGGAGGATCAGTTTGAGGGTGATGATAAGGACCAGGAGGAATTTACTATTGATGATTATATTGAGGAAGATGATATTCCGGAATATCGTCTCCAGGCAAAGAACACCAGCAAGGATGATGAGCGAAGAAATGAAATACCTTTTTCAGTAGGATTTTCATTTCATGAGCATCTGGAATCACAACTCGGCCTCAGGGATCTGACTGAAAAACAAAAGATCCTGGGTGAATACATTATAGGCAATATTGATGAAGATGGTTATTTGAGGCGTGAGATTGCAAATATTGTCGACGACCTTGCCTTTCTTCAGAATATTGAGACAACAGAAGAAGAACTTGAAGAGGTACTGAAGATTATTCAGGATCTGGAACCATCCGGAGTGGGAGCAAGGACCCTTCAGGAATGTCTTCTTCTTCAGATCGCAAAACGCGATAAAGCCCATCCTTCAGCACAACTCGCACATACAATACTGGAATCATACTTTGAGGAGTTCAGCAAAAGACACTATGACAAAATTGTTGCCCGGCTGAATATAAGTGAGAATGAACTCAAGGCTGTGATAGAGGAGGTTTTAAAACTTAATCCAAAACCCGGAGGGGTTTACAGCGATCCTTTCAGTAAATCATCGCAGCCAATCATCCCCGATTTTATTCTTGAACTTTCGGAAGATGGTTTTGACCTGCACCTGAATTCCAGGAACCAGCCTGAACTTAGACTGAGTTCCGCCTATAATGAAATGCTCCAGTCATACAGCCGGGACAAAAGTCAGAAAAAGGAAATGAAAGATGCTGTCCAGTTTGTTAAGCAGAAAATTGATTCCGCAAGATGGTTTATCGATGCAATAAAACAGAGACAGAATACACTTCTCCTGACAATGAATGCTATTCTAGAGTACCAGAAAGAATATTTTGTGGATGGCGACGAGACCAGGCTTAGACCAATGATTCTGAAAGATGTGGCAGAAATGACAGGATTCGATATCTCAACTGTTTCAAGGGTAGCAAACAGCAAATTCATCCAGACCCATTTTGGTATCTTCCCGCTTAAGTTTTTCTTCTCGGAGGGATTGCAGACAGATACAGGAGAAGAGGTTTCTACAAGGGAGATAAAACGT
Organism: Bacteroidota bacterium; assembly: GCA_016718875.1. Classification (GTDB taxonomy): domain Bacteria; phylum Bacteroidota; class Bacteroidia; order Bacteroidales; family VadinHA17; genus LD21. Next base: position 122,252 of record JADKBL010000058.1, on the reverse strand, counting down.
ATATTGCAGGATTGTATTGATAATGAGGAAAAAAGAAGGCCTCTTACAGATGAAAGGCTTACCGAAATCCTCCAGGAAAAGGGATACCAGATTGCCAGAAGAACGGTTGCAAAATACAGGGAACAGCTTAACATTCCCGTAGCAAGGCTGAGAAAAGAGATATAACAGTTGTAAAATGGAAAACACAAGAACAGAGGATATTCTGATAAGATCAGCAAAGGCAGTTTCAATTGTATTTCATCCTCTTTTTATGCCATTATACGGACTGATAATTATTTTTCAGCCCCGACACTCTTTGGCTATCTTCCTTTTAATGTTAAACGGATTCTGTTTCTTATAGTCATGATTAACAATGTCTTATTGCCAGTTTCGCTGCTCCCTTATCTGCGGTACAGGAACTATATAACATCATGGTCAATGGAAAACAGAAAGGAGAGGATGCTGCCTTTGTTTATTGCAACTATCCTTTATGCAGCTACATCATATATCATAATCAGGTACCCGGTTCCTATATTCATTAAAACATACGTTGCCGGTATTTTTATAATATCTCTGTCAATCACTGCCGTTAATCTATGGTGGAAAATCTCCATACATTCTGCAGCTGTCGGTTCAATTGCTGCCCTGGTACTGGTGCTGTCGATAAAAATGAATTCTACATTGCTATGGCCACTTCTTATAGTAGTACTTGGTTCAGGATTGACGCTTTCGGCCAGGCTTAAACTTAATGCACACAGTCCTTCAGAGGTCTGGATTGGTTATTTCTTCGGATATGCTGGTCTGGGCTTATTAATGTGGCTGATTTAGAAGCTCTTCAAGTGCCATCCCCAGGAGTTTTCGGCTCTCTTTTATAAGGTAGGAATTATCAACTGCTTTTCTCCCCGGAAACATAGTATTGTTATCCAGATCATTTTGTCTCAAATATGAAAAGAGACCCTTCTCTGATAAATATCCGGCAAGATATTCCTGTTCTGTCTGTCCCGGCGTAGGTATCAGTAATGCAGAGCAATTGAGTGTAATAAGATCCATAATAGTTGTATATCCCGATCTTGAGATAATCAAATCACTTCCTTTAATTATGCTTTTCATTTCCCCTGCTGGCAGATGATTGTAGAAAACAATATTCCCGTCATCAGGAGGCTCTGTATTTAGATCAGGTTTCCCTTCAAAAATTACAGTTGCAGGCTTCCTTTCCCTGAAAATGGAGATCAGCTTCTTCTTCAGCATCCCTTTCTGTGGCTCAGGACCTGACAGAATTATAGTATTATGAACTGATTCTATCGGATTCCTTTCAGATGTGTTCCCATTTGAAAAGCGAGAAAGTAAGCCTATGTATCTGATATTTTCAGGAAGCTTCATACCATGTGACAACCTTCCTGAAAGATTCTCCTCACCCGGAAGATCCGGGATATAGCAATAATCATATTTTCTGATTATCAGCCTGTGAAGAAAAATACCAGCAGCTTCAAGAAACTTGAAAGCTTCAGGAAATGGTATTCGGGGCATGTGGGTCACATATACTGATCTTATACGCTTGTTCCATAATCCGAAACGGTTATCACTGATGACAATATCAATGGAATAATCAGCAATAATCCTTCTCAGCCTGAAATGTTCTATCGTTATATGAAATATCAGCTGGGGTATTTTCAGAAACATTGCAAAATACTGGGGCAGGTATCGTGAATATCCCGGATTGAATCCGGGGAAGCTTATGCATGAGCATTCAGGCAGTTCACGGCGAATAAGGCTAAGATGTCCTTCACCTGAGGCAAAGATCACATTATGGTTTAGTTTCAGCAGTTCAGAAGCAACAGGTATCATGCGGGTCGCATGGCCCAATCCCCATTCAAGCGGACATATCAGGATATTTTTTCTGCTTTCCAAAATCAACCGGAAACCTGTGTTTTTATACCTAAGTCATTTACCAATTTAGCAATTAATTGCAGGTCTTTCAATGGTACCTTCTCAAGTTTACCTCCCTCGGGGGTATCCCTCGATATTGTGTAGATCATCACCTCCGATGGCCTGATCTCATCAATTGCATTCAGCCAATCTCTGAGCTCTTCCTGAGTTGTATTGTCTATGACAGAACCTTTGTACGATCCTCTCAGAAACAGTGTTTGTATAATCAGTTTGCCATTGAACTTTTTCAGTTCATTTATCAGATCTCCCGCAATTATCCTGCTATTTGGCTGGTTGTGAAGATTTATTGTATCATCACAGGCAGAATCAAGCTTCAGGATATTCTGGTCAACCTTAAGAAGCGCTTCCCTTATATGCGGCTTTGTTATTGTTGTTGCGTTTGAGAGAACGGCAATCCTGGTGTCGGGGAAGTATTTATTCCGAAGCTCAATACTGTCGTCTATAATTCCTGCAAATTCCGGATGAAGAGTAGGTTCTCCGTTTCCTGCATATGTAATAACATCAGGATGCTGACCATTCTCTCTCATTATTGACAGCTTTTGGTCGAGGGCCTGGTATACCTCCCCTGCGTGTTGGAAGCGAACTCAATTTATTACCATAGTCACTTGTCCAGCCGCATTCACAATATATGCAGTTGAAGTTGCAAATCTTCTTTTTGACTGGCAATAAGTTTATTCCCAGTGATACTCCGAGCCTTCTGCTTTTTACCGGGCCAAAGATTATTTCATCAAAAAGGAATGTAGACATATATGTTATCAGACTATTAAAAAACAGAGTTTTCTATATCAGTTTCAATACTGAGGTTTCCGGTTTCAGCCTCAGACTGAGAAGGTCAAGATCCTTCAGAAGCAGGAGCCCTGGTTTTTTACCCGGTTCAATACTTCCATAATTTTCAGTTTCACCAAGAGCTGTTGCTCCGTTAATAGTTGCCCATTCTGTTAATTCCTCAAGGGTAATTGAAGGGAAAATATCCTGTAGGAGCTTCATTTCATGCAATATACTTAACTTTTCATTTGAGGCAAGGCTGTCAGTTCCGGTAACTATTTGGCAGCCTGCATCGTAGAGAATTTTTACAGGTGGCAGTTTATTTTCAATGTAAATATTCGATCCCGGGCAAAGGCACCAGAACGTATTACCTCTTTTGTTTACGCTTTCAATTGTTACACTGTCGGCAAATGTATTGTGAACAAGCAAAAGGTTTCCCGAAAGTGTGATCTCACTGAGAACCGTTTCAGTGTGGCTTTTAACTGTCTGCGGAATTGCAGGCATCAGCCCCGAACTTATATATGATTGAGCAATAGAACCGGTATTGTTTGCGATGAAATCTTTTTCTCCTTCACTCTCCATGAAATGAATAGATGTCACTCTGTTTTCGTTTGTCAGTTCTTTGATAAGTCTGAACAGAGGAAGTGAAGTGGAGTACACGGCATGAGGGATTATATAACAGGTAAGATTAAGGCTCCTGCATTTTTCACTTATCTTTTTTGTTTCTTCTATTCTTTTTCCTGCTTTCGCCGGATCAATTCCAAATACTTCGATGAGGTTAATATATTTTATACGGCTTTTGAGTTTTATCCCAAAGGTGGAGTCATTGTTGCAGATATCGGCGCAAAGTACAACGCCCTCTCTGGTCATCTCATCATCAGCTTTTTCTGCGGCTTCAGTAATTGAATCAGGACTGCTCTCCCTGGTATTTCTTACCTGCAGAATGAAATCACTCAGGCCTGAACCTTTTTTAGCGAATCCCTTAAGATGAGAAAGTTCAAGGTGGCAATGACAGTTTACAAACCCGGGTATAATTATTCCGTTATGGTACTCAACCGAACTCCGCTCTGAGGTTAAACCGCCAGTATCCTCTATCCCCAGAATAACTCCTTCATCGTCAGTTGTAATTATCCCTCTTTTAAGAGGCTTGCCGGTATTTGTGAAGATATACTGTGCGGAAAACTGCTTCATATGTCAGAGGATGGGATACTTAATGAGACATTTTCAAACCGGATATGTTTCTGCCACTCTTCAAGGCAGTTAAGCGGTTCGTAAAGCGTTCCCTTAAGCACAGTGGGTTCTTTGGATGCAACGAATATCCTTACAGAATATGTGTGGGGATTTCCATCCTTCAGAAATACAGGGGTTTCATACCAGGTTTTTATGCCTGTATTTATACTGTCGGCACTGCATGTGAATGCTCTTGCCTTTAAATTTACCGACTGATCATCAGGGAAGAGGGTTGCTGTAAATTTTAAAGTGTAGAGACGGCTTCCTGTAAGTGAAACTTCAAATTCTACTGACTTTGTACCGGTTCCGTCAGGAAAATAGTAATTTCTCTCTCCCGTCCAGATATTCGAATTACGTTCACGTGATATCATTACTTCTTTTGCAAGCAGGGATTCCATTTCACTTAATTCACCCAGTATCTTGTCATAGATTTTTGTCAGTTCCTTTGGTTTGCTTATAAAATAATAACGGAATGTTTTGTCATATGCTTCTTTTGTATACCCGTGTTTTTCCGCCAGGTAATAATAAATTGTGACAGAATCTATCGACAATACCCAGTTCTGTACCTTAGGATTTGCAAGAAGACCGTCGGCAAGATGGATTTCTTTAATCAGGGAGATAAAATCCTTTTCCGGAATTAATCCTGTTTTATCAGGTTTTTCCTCTTTCCCGGTGCAGGAAATTATCAGGACGGATAATATTATAAATATGACATAATTACGAATGGTCATGTAATTTGATTTCGTTTCGGTTTTCATCAGCAAAGATAATAACTGATTCATACATTCTTTGTGAGAAATTTACGGGTGAGATATCTTACAGGATACCATGCAGCCCAGTACCCAATAATAAGTACTGTAGCCGGTACTATAATGAAATCCTTTAATTTCATTATTACAGGATAGGCATCCATTATAAGTGACGAACTTTGCAGCCTTACCAGTCCGAAAGTCTGTTGCAGCCAGCATACAAAAAAACCAAGCATCAACCCGGCAACTGCGCCGATTATAGAAATAAGCCAACCTTCAAATATGAATATTTTCCTTATGAGGTCATTATCTGCTCCAAGGCTTTTAAGTATTTCAATATCACGCTCCTTTTCAATTATAAGCATTGTAAGTGATCCGATAATATTGAATGATGCAATCACAAGTATCAGAGTAAGGATCAAGAAGATAGCAAGTCTCTCAGACTTCATCACCTTATAAAAGATCTCCTGCTGTTGAAACCTGTTTTTCACAATATAACCTTCGCCATAGATCTTTTTTATCTTTTTCTCCAGCGATTTGGTTTCAGGGGAATCTGCTTTAATCTCTATTGCGCTTACTGATCCTTCATTTTCAGTTATCTCTCTGGCAAATTCCAGTGGCAGGTAGATATACTTTGAATCATACTCTTTTTCAACTTCGAATATGCCTGATGGGAAGATATATTTTCTGTTAAAGGCATTCTCCGGATTCATTCCGGCACTTCCTGATTTTCGCGGCACATAAATATTGAGAGGTGTAATAAAATTTACCCTGATCCCAAGATATTGTGAAACTCCGAGTCCGGGTACGGCATAAGGCCTTCCGTTTTCGGCTGTAAGGATGAATTCCCCTTCCCACATCGAACTGTCAATATCAGTAACTCGGGCATAATTCTTATCTACTCCTTTTATCGTTGCAATATATTGACGTTCACCATATTTAAGCAAGGCATTTTCCTCAATAGTAAGTGAGTAGCACGATACTCCTTTAGTCTCAGCCAATAGTTTTAATCGTGATGAATCCGCAACAAATGTCTTGCCTTCAGCAGCAGTAATCTTAATTTCAGGATCGAAGGTGTTGAATATTGAGCTGACCATTTTCTCCAGCCCGTTAAAGACTGACAGAACAATGATAAGAGCCATTGTACCAACAGCGACTCCGGCAACTGAAACGGCCGAAATAACATTTATTGCATTCCTCGATTTCTTGGCGAAAAGGTACCTTTTTGCTATGTATAATGAAAGCTTCATCAGGCTATTTTCTTGCAATTACCAGCAATCCTGTTCCTTCTTTGTGGCTGAGTATCAGATCACAAAAATTAAGAATTAGTGAAACAGGGAAAAAGATCAGATACCAGAAAGGAATAATAATGAAAAAGAGATAAGATGCATTAAGCATTTTAATCGGATACTTCATTGAAAGGCTCCATGAAATAGTTCCTGGTTTTCCGTAGGTATAGGAAACATCTGTTTTGCGAAAGCCTGCCCGTAAAAGCTTTTCTGTTATATCATTCTTACTGTAACCATCCCGTACGTGTTCTCCGATAAAGGAATGCTCATCTTCCCCATGTACATCGGAACCGCCTTTATCAGAAGGTGTGGAAATAACAAGTGTTCCGTCCTCCCGGAGTGCATTAAAAAAATTCTTAAATACTTTTTCATCCTCCTCAATGTGTTCCATTACATCAACAGAAAGGATAAGATTGTAGTTATTAGTTTCTGAAAGCCTGGTCAGATCAAGAGTTTCCAGGGTTATCCTGTCCGATAATCCGGCTTTGTTAAAGAATGCAGAACAATCAGAGATGTGTTCGCTGTCGATGTCGACTGCTTTAATTTTCGATTTTTTGTTCATGCGGCTCATGCGCCATGAATACTGTCCGAATCCGCAGCCTGCATCAAGAATTGTTATATCTCCATTGAAGCCTGCAAAAATCCTTCTGAGGGCTTTTTTTTACATGCCATGTCCTAAGCAGGAGGAGATCAAGCAGCAAATAGAAGCTTTTTCTCATGAAGAGCGATCCGGAAAAGAACCGGCCCAGAGTTTTTTTGATCGGATCGTATTGCATAAATATCAGGATTTGAGCAGCTTGTCTATTTTATCAATATATTCAAGACTGTCATCTATATGAAAAGCCAGTTCAGGTACTATCCTGAGCTGTGTCCTTATTTTATGTCCGAGGTCAAACCTGATTCTTGAATTATGTTCTTCAATTGATTTCAGCACCTCTTCCTGCTGGGCTGCAGGGAAAATGCTGATAAACACTTTGGCAAATGAGAGATCGGGGCTAACCCTTACCTTTGTAATCGATATCAGTTTACCATGAGCTAATTCATTTCCCTTTTTAATGAAAATATCGGCCAGCTCTTTTTGTATCAGTCGGGCTACTTTTTTTTGTCTTGTAGATTCCATGGCCTACTCGTTAATTAGTGCGGCAAAGGTAATAAAAAAATGGCTCAATGGCTCAATGGCTCAACGGCTCAACGGCATTTCAAAACCGTTTTGCCATTGCGCCGCTGTGCCCTTGTGCCGTTGTACCCTTCTTTCTTTGCGCCATTGCGCCTTTTTACTACATTTGCAGGAATTTAAAAGTAAACAATGGATACAGTAGTAAGTGGTATCAGATCAACCGGGAATCTCCACCTGGGGAATTATTTCGGAGCAATAAAGAACTTTCTCAAGATGCAGAATGAGAATAACTGTTTCTTTTTTATTGCTGATTATCATGCCCTTACAACACATCCAAAGCCTGATGATCTTCATGGTAACATAAAGCAGGTACTTGCCGAATATCTTGCCTGCGGTATCGATCCCGAGGTAGCTACAGTTTTTGTTCAGAGCGATGTGCCTGAAGTATCGGAGCTTTACCTTCTTCTTAATATGAATGCCTATGTTGGTGAACTTGAAAGGACTGCTTCATTCAAGGAAAAAATCAGGAAACAGCCTGACAATATAAATGCCGGTCTTCTTACCTATCCTGTTCTGATGGCAGCAGATATTATAATTCATAAGGCCAACAAAGTCCCGGTTGGAAAGGATCAGGAGCAGCATCTTGAGATGACACGACGTTTTGCCAGGAGATTCAATATGATGTACAGTGTGAGTTATTTTCCGGAACCTGATGCCTATAATTTCGGAAAGCAGCTGATTAAGATCCCTGGTCTTGACGGTACCGGTAAAATGGGAAAAAGCGAGGGGAACGGGATTTTTCTTGCAGACTCTCCTCAGGAAATAAAGAAAAAAGTGATGAGGGCTGTAACTGATACCGGTCCTACTGCACCTGACCAGGAGCCTTCGGAGCCTGTTAAGAACCTTTTTACAATAATGAATGTTGTTTCCGAACCATCTACTGTTAAGCATTTCACAGACAGTTATGCCGCATGTACGATCCGGTACGGGGATTTGAAAAAACAGCTTACAGAAGATATTGTAAAGTTCACCGAGCCTATCAGGGTGAGAATAAATGATATCCTTAATGATAAAGTGTACCTCCACAAGGTTGTTTCAGCAGGTGCTGAAAAAGCCAGGGAGAGCGCTTCAAAAACAGTACGTGAAGTAAGGGAAATAATTGGTTACAGACCTTTCTGAAAAGTAAAAGCCAGGCTTGGGACCTGGCTGCCCTGAAGGGATCAGGGATATGATTGGGATTGCCTTGTAATAACAGTATTTCAAATTGTGTGCCAAAGATCCCGGGTATTTCTTAAAAGATTGTTAAATAATCACTCTCAGCGATAATACAAAGTTTCTTCCCGGTGCAGCTATACCTGAAGCATAGGGCCTGTACCTGTTGTCAAGGATATTTTCAACACCTGCATTTATAACAGCCCATTCAGAAATGTCGTATGATAATTTCAGATTAAAAGTTACCCATCCGGGCGACCAGGGTTTGCCATTTTCATCACTAGCATACATATAAGGCTTATCAGTTTCTGAAGGGGGCATATCCTCATATCTTTTCGCACCATTATAAACTGAATAGAGATCAGCATTAAATGATTTAATCTTCATTACAATATGTGTTGAACCGAATAGGGGAGCCGCATGTCTTAATGGTATATTCCCTTTTTCATGACCCTTAGTGAATGTAATATTTGATTTAAGTTTCAGAAATTCAGTAATATTGGCAAGCACATTGAAGTGAGTTCCCATTACTTTGGCAAATGAAGCATTTGTTATCGCCTGAACCCTGCACATATCACCGTTATATAAAATTGAATCTTGTCCATTGAAGGAGAAATCGTGCCTTATCATGGCATTGTTGAGGTAGGTGAAAAAGGCAGTTATATCAATGTGAACGATTCCCGAAAAATCCTTTGATAATCCTATATCGGCATTATAGGCATATTCTGGTTCCAGATCGGGATTTGGAACCACAACCACACCCGGAGCCGGATCAAATATTTTTCCAACATCATCAATATTGGGCGCTCGGAAGCCTGTTGAAATGTTTGCGTTAAAGTGCAGCCTTTCATTTATTTTAAGCACCATACCTCCTGACCCTGTAAGCGCACCATTTATCAGTGAAATTTCGTCGAAAGGCATATTGTAATATGAGTTGTCTTTTATTGTTGAATTAAGCCAGGCAAAATTGTAACGTGCTCCTGTACTGATAGTTATTTTTTCATTGAGATTGTTTTTGTAACCTGCATATAATGCGGCACCTGAATAGATGTTTCTGCCATCGGGATAACGGCTGGCTGATGGAGTAAGTTCTCCGGTATTTATATTGCGCTTCTCGGCATCTGACTTAACATTGTTGTAGAAATATTCCAATCCGTAATATACATACTGATTGCTGGTTTTCAGTTTCTTGTCAAAATCTGCGTTAAAAGACACAATTCCAACTTTATCGAATTGTTCATTGATTGTTGTCTTGCCAAATTCCCTGTCATGCCTGCTCTCTTTATAATTCTGTTGTGCCAGGGTAATTGTTGCAGCATCAAACAACAGTGTCTCTTTTCTGATTTCGGACTGAATACTGTTCATCATCCAAACCTGTGGACCATAATACCATTCCCCATAGCGCAGTCTGCCTGATTTGTACTGGATCAGCCGGTCGTATCTGGGTACATTTGATAGTCTGGAATAATGATTTGCAACTGTAATATCAACGCCTTCTGCCAGCCTCATACGGAGCTTGTTAAGTGTATTTATCTGACTATAACCCGAATAAACCTGAGTGTTATGGTTCGGATTCCTTCCTACCGAGTCTCTTCCGTCGGTTGTGAAGACATATTCCGGCCGGGTATAGTCGGGATTACCCTTTGACCCCATCCTGAGATGATCATAATCTGAAAAGGTTATACCTGAAAGAAATGCGATCTTTTTTCCTCCTATATTAAGATCAAAATGACCGGTTTTCTCCTTATTGGCTGTTGAGTATCTTGTTAAGGCATCTGCCTTTACATATACTTTTTCACCTGTGGAAAACAGAGCTTTTTTTGTATGGAAGTCCATGACACCACCTATTGCATCGCTACCGTAAACAGTTGCTCCCGGGCCGAAAATAATTTCGGCAGATTCAACTGATGCGGGATCAAGAGAAATAATATTCTGAATATTTCCTTCCCTGTAAATTGCATTGTTCATTCTTATTCCATCAACAACAATAAGAACCCTGTTTGTGGCAAAACCTCTTATCATAGGACTGCCTCCTCCAAGCTGACTTTTCTGAATGAAAACTTCTCCGGAGATGCCGATAAGATCTGCCGATGTTTGAGGATTCAGAAGCTGTACTTCAGGTTTCAGGACCATTGTGATCCTGTTGGGGACTTCATTCCTTTTTTGCTCCCATCTGTTTGCAGAAATGACAAAATCTTCAAAGGCAAATAATTTCCTTGTAAGAAATACAGAGAAATCCAATTCGCTGAGCTGAGCCCTGGTATAACATACTCTTTCATAGGTAAAATGCTGAAAACAAATGGTATCTGTCTCCGGGAATAATGATATATCAGCCTGCCCCGACCTATTGGTATAAATAAATTTTGTATTTAATTCATTTACTATTGCAACATCTGATACCGGATTCTTGTCTTCTTTATCGATGACCTTTATAATCTGGCCATAGGAGAGAATTATAGATTGAAAAAACAAAAAGATTATCAGATATCCTGTTTTCATTTATAATGATCAAAGAATAATGAACAAATCTAACAAATATGATGATCTTTGGCTGAATCAGTAATGGGAAAACGACTTGCGATAATATTACTTTTCATTTTGATTACAGCAATTGCTGTAATGGGATATATTTTTTTACAGTCGAGAAGAATTCTGCTTACTGATCCTTACAAGGCAATAGGTCCGGATGCATGCTTTGTTATCGAAACTGTTGATCTGAAAAGCTTCATGAATTCCATAACCAGCGGACAGGGATTATTCGGGGAATTTAGTAATATAAAGGAGTTAAAAACATTCAATATAAAGACGAAGTTTATAGCTGACCAGCTGAATAAACCTGAATTTAAACAGATTCTGAATGAAGAAACTGTACTTGTATCATTTCATCCGGACAGAAAAAATAAAATACATCCATTACTGGCAGCCGCTATATCAGGCAGTATTAAAAAACGGCATATTGTTGATTTGTTAAAGGTATCGGGTGCCATTGAAACAGTTGACGGAAAAGGAAAGGATCAGGGGATCCTTATAATTCCATATAGAATCAATGAACATAATGATACCGTATATATCAGCCTGGTTTCAGGCCTGATACTTTTAAGTTCGTCTTTGGATCTTATAGCTGGTGCGGGAAATACGATATCTTCAGGAAAGGATATCAGGAGCCTCAACGGATTTTCCAGAGTGTTCATGGCTTCGGGTAAGAAGGAAGATAAGGTGTTTATCGTTTTCCGAAATCTGAAACCGATTGTAGAAACATTTTATACAAAAGAGGGTCAGTATATTGCAGATAAAATAACAAAACTGGCCGATGTTGCAGCGGGTGATATTTACATAAGTGAAAACGGACTTATACTGAATGGCTATACGGAGAGTCTGGGGCAGGATCAGATTCTCCACCGTTATAAAGATGTCGCTCCCGAAGAGTTCAAAACCTATAAGATTTTGCCATCATCAACAATTTTTTTTGAGACAACAATAAGGCCTGCATCTGGTAAGGCAGGCAAAACCGATAGTATCAGTCAGGGAAGCCTGCCTGGTTTCATCGGAAGGTTCAGGTCATATCTAGGTAATGAGATCTCAAGGGTGTTTATAGAAATGCGAGGCAGACCAATAATTGACAATTCACTTGTAATATATGAGTTATCTGACAGGTCATTGGCAGAACAGCTTTTTGTCAGTGAGACTGGTACAACAGCCGGAACACTTTATTTCACGCCTGATGATTTAACTAAAATACCTGTTTACAATGTTGAACTGACAGGTTTATGTGAATCAGTTAATCCGGGATTTGCCACTGGGGTGAATGAAACATTTGTTGCATTCTATGATAGCTTTATGGTTACGGGCAGCTCTTTTGCGACTATATCACGTTTTCTGTATGATAATCTGCTGAATAAGACCCTGGCAAATGATCTGCTTTACAGGGAATTTGAGAGTACTCTTCCAAGCCGTTCAGGTTATTACTTCTACTGTATACCCTCAAGGATTATAGATTTCATGAGCCTGTTTATTAATGAGGAGATAATAAATTCACTAAGGTCAAACAGAAATTCACTCAGCAAACTGCAGGCAGTAGGATATCAGTTAGCCTCAAGTAATGGGATGATCTATAATAGTATTTCTGTTGGTTTCAGAGAAAAGGAAAGGGAAGAATCAACTACTGAATGGGAAACACTGCTTGATACCCTTGCTGCCATCAAGCCTTTCTTCTTTACTAATCATACTACCGGAGCAAAGGAGATCTTCATTCAGGATCTTAATAATAATACATATCTTATTAATGCTGCCGGAAGGGTGTTGTGGAAGGTGCCTTTGAGGGAGAGAATTACCGGAACAGTTTATATGGTTGACTATTACCGGAACGGAAAATATCAGTTGCTTCTTTCTGGCAGGAATTATATCCATCTTCTTGACCGTAACGGTAATTATGTTGAAAGATACCCTGTCAGATTAAGGTCTCCTTCAACAAACTCCCTTGCGTTGTTCGATTACGACAACAACCATAATTACAGGCTTTTTATTGCAGGAGAAGATAAACAGATCTATTCCTATAATATAGACGGGAATACTGTAAAGGGATGGAAACCCTTCAGAACAACAGGAACTGTTCAAACAGAGATATCATATTTCAGGATTTCAGGTAAGGATTACCTGGTTGCCTCCGATGAATCTTCGGTTTACTTTCTTGACAGAACCGGAAACAGGCGGCTAAACCTTAAGGAAGCTGTTACACGTGCAAAAGGCTCTGCAATGAGACTTAATCCGGGTTCTGATCCTTCAATTGTTTGCTCATCTCCTGATGGTACTGTACAACACATATATTTTGATGGCAGTGTTAAGAAATTCACACTTAGAACGTTATCTGTTGACCACTCTTTTGAATTTTTTGACGTAGATGCCGATGGCTTTGGCGAATACTTTTTTATTGATAAAGGGATATTGTATCTTTATGATCATGATAAAACGGAAATCTTTACCCGCGATTTTGAAACAGATGCGGCCGGAGGTCCGATCAGTTTTGTTTTCTCGTCTTCAGACAGAAAAATAGGTGTTTTTGACAGTAAAAAGAAACTTATTTACCTTTTAGAGAAAAACGGAGAGACAGCTAAGGGATTCCCACTGAGGGGGGCATCAATGTTTTCAATCGGGAAACTTTCAGACAGAAACGGCTGGCATCTTGTAGTTGGAGGGACAGACAGGTTTCTTTATAATTATAAATTAGAATCGGATTAAAATATTCAGATAATGATAAGAAGGCTTAACATTTTGATTGTTGTTTCGCTGGCAGTATTAATAACAGGATGCATTAAGGAAACTTATGATATGAATAAGCTGTCAGATGCTATGCATATATCGCCAACCCTTGCTATTGCAGCGGTAAAAGGCGATGTCTCCTTCAGTGATCTTGTAAAATCAGGTGACACAATAATTTTTGATAAGGACAAGTTTGTGAGGATGGTCTTTAAGCAGGACTCAATAATAAATCTGCAACTGGCAGATTTCTATGATCTTGACAACATGGTTACTTTCACGAAATCTTATGAACTGGGAGTCTTGTCTATAGGTTCCATTCAGAGTTCATTAACTCTATCTCTTAATCAGCTGGCACAGTACATGCCCGCAGTACTAAAGAGTCAGATCATAGCTCTGGATGATGGTTCAACACACTTATTTCCTCCGATTCCGGCACTAAACCTTGATGAACGAGCTCTAAGCTCTTTTCAGAATTTTGATAATGCCGTGTTCCAATCGGGATACCTCGATATTATTGTAAAAAATAACCTGACAACCCCGCTTTCGACTATTAACATTAATCTTCTTAACAGCTCAGACCGTTCAGTTATTGGCACTGTTAATATCCCTGCCGTTCAGCCCGGCCAGACCCAGACTTCTTCTATTGATTTAGCAGGTAAGAAAGTTACAGGCACATTAATATCTTCCATTGTTCTTTCAGGAACTGCAGGTACATCCTCTCCTGTAATTATAAGCCTGAATAACAGTAATATTTCGTTTACTGCAAGGGGAAGGGACCTTAAAGTAAAATCAGGAAGGATACTTCTTCCTTCGCAGCAAATATCTACTCTTGACAATAAAGATACTGTATCATTTGATCCCGGATCCGGTATTGAGCTTGATGAGATCAAGATTGTTTCAGGAAAACTATCATATACTCTTACATCAGGAACCTTGCTGTCAGCTGCATTGAGTATTAAACTGCCAACAGTTATCAGAAATGGTTCGGCGTTAACTCATACAATTAATACCGGAAGCGGGACTCAGACTTCCGGCACAATTGATTTCAATGGCACCTCAATTGACCTCGGGAGCGATGCCTCTCAGCCGTATAACAGGATTCCGCTTGAGTACTCAATAACTGCAGGATCAGGCGGTCGTCTGGTTAATTATAACAGCACCGACAAAATTGTTATTAACCTGTCACTTAAAAATCCTGAATTTGATTATGTTAAGGGATACTTCGGACAGAAATCAGAATCAATTGAAGCTGATACTCTCGATCTTGACATTGATGATATATTGAATAATTTAACAGGAAGTTTTCTTATCTCAAGTCCGTCCATAAAGCTTAATTATTCCAATTCATTTTCAATACCACTTAAAATAGATTTCCAGGCTACGGGCAAGAGAGGAACAGAAACAGTAAATCTGGGTCTTGATCCTATAACAATTGCTACACCACAATATCCAAACCGTGATATATCCTCTTCAATTGTTATTGATAAGGACAATTCTGATTTGCCCGAACTAATTTCTCTCCCTCCGGGAAAAGTAATTTTTTCAGGAACTGCAAACATGAATTCTGGTGTTAATAATGGATTGAGGGACAATTATATATATGGCAAGAGCCGTTTCCTTGGATCTGTTGAAGTGGAGGTCCCGCTTGAGTTCAGAATGAATAATCTTCAGTTTACGGATACAATGGATAATTTTCTGAAAGTTGATGATGATAGTCCGGTAAAACCTGAGAATTTCAAGTCTCTTGAATTGAATCTTACTGCAATAAATGGCTTCCCACTCGGTGTTGCAGTGAAAATGAGTCTTTATAATTCTAAAACAAAGAAAATCCTTAGAACTGTTGACGCATTAACTCTTCTGGGAGCAGCAAAGGTTGATACAAAAACCGGTAAGGTTATAGAAAATAAGGAGACGACAACAAATCTTAAACTGACGAAAGAGTTTTTTGATGATATTAAAAATGCTGACCAGATCATAATCTGGTTTGCATTGAACACATCCAGTGACGGAATTGTTGATGTTAAGATATATTCAGACTATTCAATAAAGTTTAATGCCTCCCTTCTGTTCAGACCGGATATAATTTTTAATTGAATTCATACAGAGTAAATCTATGATCTACAGATTAAAATATTTTCTAGCATGCTGCTTTGCTATTATTTTTACAGGGGTAACAGCACAAACCAGCCAGATTCTGTATTATATGAATCTGCCTCAGAATCATTTGATGAATCCTGCATTACGTCCATCAAACTCTGTATATGTAGGGCTGCCTGCTATTTCAGGGATCTTTGTAGGGTTGAATAATAATTTCATCAATTATTCGGATGTTTTCCACAAAGGCACAAAATCTGATTCCGTTTATACATTTCTTGAATCGGAGGCAGCTACAAATGATTTTCTGGATAAGCTGAACAAAAAGAATTCCCTTTCACCACAGATTACACTACCCTTGCTTGGTATCGGATTCAGTACAAAGAATGGATTATACTTCTTTTTTGATATAAATGACCGTATAGAAGGTAATTTTGTACTGCCTGGTGATCTTATTGAATTAGCGCTTAAGGGGAATGGAGGTTTTGTTGGTGATGAAATTGATCTTTCATCTCTCAGAATGGATGTTAAATATTACCGGGAGTATGGCTTTACTGTATCAAAGGAAATTACAAACAAGCTTAGGATAGGGATAAGACCGAAGTTATTTACCGGTGTATTTTCGAATCGGTTTGAGAATAGGACACTCGGTATTTCGGTTAATGATGATTTCTCGCATACTATTAATGCTGATTTTACGGCAAATTTTAGTGGTCCTTTCAATGCATATACCGACAAAGCCGGAAATCTTGACAGTCTGATTTTTGATGAAGACTATTTTACAAGTTTCAATTCCTTTGCAAGTTTTGAAAACAGGGGGCTTGGAATCGATCTTGGAGCAACTTATAAGCTGCTGAATGACAAAGTAATGGTTTCTGCTTCATTAACTGATTTGGGCTATATCAAATGGAGACGTAATGTTACAAACCTGACTACAAAAGGTCAGTTCGTTTTTAACGGACTGGATATGACGAATGTAGTTGGGGGTGAAGAAGATTTTGCAGATTTAGGTGATGAACTGCTTGATTCATTGAAAAATACGTTTAAGCTTACACAAACATATGACCCCTATAAAACATGGCTCTCACCGGGTCTGACTCTCGGGGGAAGCTATAACCTTAATAAGAATGTCTCATTTGGCGTATTATCTTATAGCAGGTTTATAGGCAAACAGGTAAGAGAGGCTCTTACTTTATCAGCTAACCTGAATCTGAGCAATGCTCTCTCTTTTAGTTTGGGTTACACTATGCAAAATCATCGTGCTGATAATTTGGGAGCAGGACTTGCTTTCAGGGCA
Source organism: Bacteroidota bacterium (assembly GCA_016718875.1). Lineage (GTDB taxonomy): Bacteria > Bacteroidota > Bacteroidia > Bacteroidales > VadinHA17 > LD21. Next base: position 105,317 of record JADKBL010000058.1, on the reverse strand, counting down.
GGAATATTTCAGTTTTATTTTATAAGTGACAGGATACCGGTATCATGGAACAGGATTAAACTTGATGGATCTTCTTCGGTTGTTGTTCCTGCCAACTGGAATACAATTAACCTGAGGTTAGGAATGAACCTTTCATTTGGGAATAAGGTCAGTAAAAAGAATGACAAGCCTTTGATCCGGAATGAGCAAACTTTTTAAAAATGATCATTGTACGTTTTTTATTAATTAGTCTCATCGTTTATCTGATTGTGAGATCGTTCATTAAGGAAGGAAAGGAAAATGAACAAAGCAGGACTTCTCCAAAATCTGAAGATAAGACAAAGCCTGAAACCAGGAAGATCTCAAAAAATGTGGGTGACTATGTGGATTATGAGGAGCTGAGAGGAAAAAATAACTGATTAGCCTGCTGCTTTAATTTTTTTTGCAAGCGAATTCGCAAAGACAAAATCGTTTAGTGGCTTGCAGTCTGAATTAAGAATATCGTTTTTGCTGCCTTCCCAGCACTTTCTTCCCTCGCTGATGAAGACAATTTTTTCGCCAATTTCCATTACTGAATTCATATCATGAGTATTGACGATTGTTGTCATTGAATACTCCTCAGTTAGCTCCTTTATCAGGTCATCTATAAGAATAGCTGTTACAGGGTCAAGTCCTGAGTTGGGCTCATCACAGAACAGGTATTTTGGATTCAGAGCTATTGCCCGGGCAATAGCAACTCTTTTTTTCATACCTCCTGAAATTTCAGCAGGATAAAAATTATTTGCATTAACAATATTTACCCTGTTAAGGCAGAAGTTAACTCTTTCGGTTTTTTCTTCAGGACTTTTATCAGTAAACATATCAAGGGGGAATTGAACATTTTGTTCAACTGTAAGTGAATCAAATAAGGCACTTCCCTGGAACAGCATTCCAATTTCGCTTCTGATTTTTTTCTTCTCAGCAAATTCAAGCTTGTTGAAAAGAGTATCCTCATACCAAATCTCTCCGCTATCGATATTATGGAGACCTACTATTGACTTAAGCAGAACGGTCTTTCCAGATCCGCTGCGGCCTATTATAAGATTTGTTTTCCCTGTTTCAAATTCAACGGTTATGTCGGTCAGGACATTCTTATCATGAAATGATTTATTCAGGTTTTTTACGCTTATCATGATGTCAGGAGGAGTTGAGTCAGGATAACATTAAACAGCAGTATCAGGACGCTGCTATAAACAACTGCCTTGGTACTTGACCTTCCCACTTCAAGCGATCCGCCTGATACATAATACCCCTGGAAAGATGAAACACTTGTTATAATAAATGCAAAGAATACTGTTTTGATAAGAGAATAGGTTATGTAATAAGGTATAAAGGCATACTGTATTCCGTAAATAAAGTTCTCAGATGTAATAACCCCAGACAATGTTCCTGCAATCCATCCTCCAAAGATGCCTACGCATATTGACAGCATTGTAAGTACAGGGTTGAAGAGGAGGGTGGCAATTATTTTTGGAAGTACAAGGTATGATGCTGAATTAATTCCCATAATTTCAAGAGCATCAATTTGTTCAGTAACTCTCATGGTGCCGATTTCAGATGCAATATTTGATCCCATTTTACCTGCAAGTATAAGGGCTGCAACAGTAGAGGAGAATTCCAGAATTATTGAGTCACGGCAACCTAATCCGATAAGGTATTTTGGATAAATCGGATTCTCGGTATTGTAAGCAGTCTGCAAAGTAATTACAGCTCCCATGAAAAAGGAGACAATTGAAATAATACCTATTGAAGTAAGTCCCAGAGAGACAAACTCATGCATAGTCTGTTTATAATAAACAGAAGCCTTTTCTGGTTTTGAGAATACTTTTTTCAGAAAAAGAACATATAGGCCTACCTGATTCAGGAAGAAACGTATCATTCAAGTTGAATTGAATTTCAAAATTACTAATATTTGTCAGATTTCCCGTCTTCTAAATTTTGAAATATGCCTGCATCGTTATTAATTATATATTTGCACTATACTCAGGAACCAGATATCTTATGGACAACAGATATGTTATAATAATGGCTGGTGGTGTAGGAAGCCGTTTCTGGCCGTTAAGCAGGCAGGATAAGCCTAAACAGTTTCTTGATATCCTGGGAACAGGTGAAACACTTATCCAGCAAACATTCAGGAGGTTTAAGGGTATTTGCCCGGAAGAAAATATATATGTTGTAACAGGTGCGGAGCAGCGACAACTTGTAATTGAACAACTTAAAATTGATCCTTCAAGAGTTCTGGGAGAACCATTCCGCCGAAATACTGCTCCATGTCTGGCCTATGGAACTTTCAGGATACTGAAGGATAATCCGGATGCTGTGATTGCAGTAACTCCGGCAGATCATCTTATAGTAAAGGAGGATAAATTCCGTGAAGAGATTGTCAGATGTTTTGATTTTGCCGGGAATCATTCTGCCCTTGTAACTCTTGGTATAAAGCCGCACAGGCCTGAAACCGGGTACGGATATATTCAGGCCGACAGAAAGAAGCCGGCTAAAGGATTTGAAAGACTGCTCAAAGTAAAAACATTCACTGAAAAGCCTGATCTGGAACTTGCGAAGGTATTTCTTGAAAGTGGTGATTTCTTTTGGAATTCAGGGATATTTATCTGGCATACAAAAACAATACTCACTGCTTTTGAAAAATACATGCCTGAAACCTACTCTGTTTTTGATGAAGGCAGGGATTTATTCGGTACCAGGCAGGAGAAAAGCTTTATAGCGAAAGCTTATGCAGTTTGCCGGAGCATATCCATTGACTATGGAATAATGGAAAAGGCAGACAATGTGTATGTTATGTGTACCGACATCGGGTGGTCCGACCTTGGAACATGGAGTTCATTATCTGAACATTCAGAGGTTGATAAAAAGGGTAATGCCCTGGTAAAAGGTCAGGTATTTTCATACGACAATAAAGGCAATATATTTAATATTGCTTCGGGAAAGGTAGCCGTGATACAGGGACTAAAGGATTATATTGTTGTTGACTCGGATGACGTTCTGCTTATTGTACAAAAAGAGGAGGAGCAGAATATTAAGAAGTACCTCGAGGATGTGAAGAAAGAAACAAAAGAAAAGTACTTATAAAAAAAAGAGGCCGCAGAGGCCTCTTTTTTTATAATATCTTTCTAATATTCCCAAAGATCGTGTTCGAAATTGAACAGATCAGTTTTTATCCTTTCTGCTTCAAACAAGGTATACTTACCAGTCTGGTAATCCTGAATAAATCTGTCATTATACACGTTGGATTCACCAATGATTACACTGCCAAACCGGCGCTGCATAAACAGATCATCATATGAAATTCTCTGTGCATCGTTATTTGATACAAAGACTTCATTTTTAGCCAGAATATCCCTGATATCATTATATTTTACCCAGAAAAGCGGGTTTTTTGCAACTCTTCCAAGCTGCTCATCAAAAGCCATAAAGATTGGCTGAATTGCTATTATTCTTACTTCCAGCTTGCTGAGTTTCTTATCAAAATACCACTCTTCGTATAGCCAGAGTTGTTTTACCTCCTGAGGTTTAGCATCCTGTTTGATAACTGTATCCCTGGTTGCTCCCTGGGCATTTATTGTTATTGATTCAGTTCTTTCAACAGCTCCAAGCTTTGTTTCAATATCGGCATAGGTAGTATTGACTTCAGTATTAAGAGGATCATAAGCAGTAATCCTTCCGGCTTTGATCTCGGCAAGGATAACGTTGATGAAACTCTTTCTTCCATCATAAGTAGTTCCTGTAGGATAATAAAGTGACTGGTTAATCTTTTCGCGGAGGTCAATCATACGGTATACTCTCTTTGACCAGATAACATCGCCTTCCCTGAGATAGGGGTAATCGATCTTCTTTGCATCCGGAATAGATTTTTCATATATATCACCGAACCCCTGGGCAGAAAGTATTCCAGAAACGGAGACGATGATTAATCCTAATAGAAATTTCTTTATCATGATCGGATATTTGTAAGTACGCTTAATCAATTTTTAAAATTATGGGTGACAGTTCTTTTGTTTTACCATCAGGCCCGAGAGCTTTGATGTCTTTAATAATCAGGTTTTTACCTCTGGTAAGCCGGTTGATGAGCTCTTTCTGCTTTGGAGTAAGGTTACTGTTGGTACTGGACTCTTCATAGTCGTTACCTCTCTCAGAGTAGAGTACTGAGAAACCTGTTACCTGATACTGCAGGTCAAAATCGAAGTCAGGAAGTATTGCAAACACACCCTGTTGTGCAGCAGCAGTAGCTCTTGGTACTGAGCCGGTACTTTTTTGAGCAAAAATTGCTACTGGAGGTGGAATTGCTTTAACCCTGAATTCGTATGGTGCGAACTGAAGAGGCCTGCCATTCATATCAGCAGTAACTATTATCTGTACATTCTGCCCCACTGCAGTTGGTCTGACTGCCCAATTTCCTCTAAAAGGTTCGCCTCTTGAATTTCTCACTCTTTCAGTAGTAAAACTTCCATTTGCAACTTTAATCTTTATTCTATCAGGGCTGACACCCGGAACTGAAACGTCTATAGGGTTTGCAATACCTGCATACATGACGTTCATAGCAGTAGGAGAAACAATAACATTAGGCTCTCCGACATTATAACTGGCATCAAACGGGTATTTCACAATAGTACCATCAGGTGCCTTCATTGCTATAATACCTCCCCATTTCTTTGAACCGACTGATGAAGCTCTTACTTTGTAAATACCTCTTCCATAATCATCAAGAGGGAGTTTTGTTTCGCCTACAGTAATATCTGGAGCCTGGGTTGTATCAGTTGCAGAAATAAATACTGCAGCTTCGTACTCGCTTCCCATCATTACATAGTTGGAAACAGGCATTACCATCGGAGTAAGCTTGGTAAACTTAAATGACGCAGCATCGATCTGAGAGTAGAGGTAATTAAGAACTTCTGTTTCAGCATTTCTTACAGTAAGCTGATATTCTGAAAGGATACAAATTACAGCTACAAGAGGGAGTGTCTGAAAATTCAGGTTTTCCCATCTTTCTGTTGCACCGTCTTTATTCTTACCATCTTCTGTATTTATACTTTTTCTTAAAGCCTCTTCAACATTAGGACTTTTACCATCAAGTACTGTGATGAGGAACTCGCGGTATTCAACAAGAATAGCTTTCAGGTCATTTGCTTTGCCGTTTTCATTAGCGCCGATAAGTATTTCAGAAGGAGTATTGTTATCATCAATCTTAAGTACTTTTTCTACATCGACTTCATTACCGGATACTGCAAGATTTTCAGGACCTTCAGCAGTATTTATTATTAATATTTTAAGTCCCTGTATAAAGTTATAAGCTTCGTCGGCCCTTTCCTTAACCTGCAGAGCAGCGCTCTTGTATTTGCCGGCTTTGGCAGGATTTTCGGCAGCAGCTCTGTCAAATTCCTTATATATCTGATCGTTTTTTACCGCATAGTTTGCTATTGTCTGTGTGAGACCCTTATCAACTTTTTTAAATGCTTCAACGGCTTCTTTTGATACGTTAAGTGCAAGCATGGCGGTAAGCACCAGGTACATCATACCGATCATCTTTTGCCGTGGAGATAGCTTCTCGTGACCCATTTTCTTGGAGGTTTAATTAGTTAAAAAAGCCATGTTATTTAACATTCATTGCGGCAAGCATATTTCCGTAGACATTATTCAATGCCGACAGGTTGTCATTGAGTTTTGTTATCTGTTCGCGGTATTTTTTGGTATCACCTGCTGAATCTGTAAGATCTTTCACCAAGCCCTGGATTCCTTTATAAAGTGTATCTGATTCTTTCAGATGTTCATCTGCGCCTTTTTTCTGTAGTTCATATACTGCATTGAGTGCTGAAAGATTTTTATTCAGAACTTCTAGCTGCTGCTGGTATGATTTGCCTCCAACTTCAATCACAGAGAGTGAGTCAGCCATGTTCTTGTAGGTTGATCCTGTTTCATTGATAACTTTTGCAGTAGTCTGATATGATTCGGAAAGTTTTGAGAGTGAATCATTTGCTGTGTTAATGGTGCTCATATATTTTGAGGATGCAGCAGAAACATCTCCCATAGCACTCATATTTGCTGTAGTTTCACTGAGTTTTTTCATTCCTACACCCAGTTTCTGGAACAGATCAGGGGAAATCTCAGCCTTTTCAAGCATTTCATCGAATTTGGCCAAAGCAACTGCGCCGGCACCTCCACCGTAACCACCTCCGCCTCCGGTTCCGCTTCCTGCAGATACTGCTCCATGATGCTTATCGCCATGAGCTTTTATTTCTCCGGTCTCGTCTTCCGGAATTCCTGCTAGTTCAGGATATACAAGAGACCAGTCAATCTCTTCATGAAGAGGCTCAAAAGCTGAAAAGAAGAAGATTACTGCTTCAGTGAGAAGACCGATAGTAAGCATTGTTCCTGCAAGTGGCCAGTGCTGTATTTTAAACAAAGCACCAATGATAACGACGGCAGCTCCTAAACCATAAAGTTTTGCGATGAAGTTTTTCCATCCGCTGCTCTGTACTAATTCTGCTAGGCTCATATAGCTGATTATTTTAGGGTTATTTTATGTTTAGTTTACTCCAATATAAGATCTTACATTACGGAATCCTACATAAGGTTTTGTTGAATCCTGGTATTCATAGTCTCTTGAACTGGTCTGAAGGAAATAGGCTATATCCTTCCATGAACCGCCGCGGATGACTTTTCTTTTCATTACAGGAGGATCCTGAGGTTTTGCATTATATTCATAGTTGGGCTGAAGATCGTGCTGGAAGATATAAGCAGAAGGATGATAAGCACAACAGGTCCACTCTGCAATATTTCCTGCCATATCATACAATCCGTATTCATTGGGTTCATAAGAACCAACCTTACCGGCATAAACGTTTCCGTCATCAACATAGTTTCCTCTGAGAGGTTTAAAGTTTGCAAGGAAACAGCCTTTGTAGTTACGTGTGTAAGGTCCTCCCCATGGATACATGGAAAGGGCAAGTCCTCCTCTGGCAGCATATTCCCATTCTGTTTCCAGAGGGAGCCTGTAGTTATGAACATCAGGAATGCCGCTTTTTCTCAGAGAATTATTCATAAAATCAGTTCTCCAGATGCTGAATGCTGTAGCCTGAACCCAGGTTACACCTACAACAGGGTAGTCATCATATGAAGGATGCCAGAAATAGAGTGATGCCTGCGGATCATTGAAAGAGTAGGTAAAGTCCCTTATCCAGCAAAGTGTATCAGGATATACGTTTATTATGTCATGCTTGATAAATGATGAACGGTCTTTGATGTCACTGGTTGTGCCATCCAGATTAGTTACCTGTCCCTGATATTTACCGGAAGTTTTTTCGAAATTGTCATATACATACCTCGATTTTGCGGCTTGCTGGTAGTCAACCCAGAAATAGGAATAATTGAGTTTTCTGACATCAACCTCTTTTTTACCGTTGAATCTCTCTTCAGCAGGGTAATACATCTCTTCGAGAGTTGTTTTGGTAGTCTCTTCCTCAGGATCGATTTTCTCCTCCCAGTTAATTATATTGGGTTCAATAACATTACCTTCCTCATCAACCATAAAATATTCCCTGTCTGCAATACCTGCATTTCCAAGCTTGGTGCGCAGAATAGAATCGCGTACCCAGTAAACAAACTGACGATATTTATTATTAGTGATTTCGGTTTGATCCATCCAGAAAGCATCCACTGTAACTGTCTTTGATATACTGTTCATTGCAAAAACAGCATCCTGATCACTGGGACCCATAATAAAACTTCCGGCAGGAATAAATGCCATTTCAAGGGGTTCAGGTTCAAAGAATTTTTTCCGCCCGAGCACGCCAGTCAGTTCTCCGGTATTCGACGACCCACAACCAGATAACAGAATTATTACGATCAGAGCAGATAAAGTCACCTTTTTCATATACGAATATATTTTATAATGCAAGTAAGTTATTTTTTTTTAATAATCATAAAAATCTGATACTTTTATATTTCATAGGGCTTTTGCCCAGATTCAGATCAAAACAGTAGTTAACCATGAATTCATGAGATCCGGTACTGCTTTTACTCATATCAGAAACCGTGAAATCATAAGCATACCCAAGCCTCAGTCCGTTGTAAAGTTCCAGTCCGATCATACCCACAAGAGCATCCCCGGCTCTGTATGAAACGCCTCCCCAAAGTTTTTTATTGTATCTCAAAAGTGAGTTCACTGTAAATTGCATTGTTTTACCGTCACTGAACGCAAGGACAGATGGTATCAGTTCAAAAGAAGGATTTCTCATCTGAAGAGTATAACCGGCAGTAAGGTAATAATGCCTGCTTACGTAAGGAGTACCTTTTGTAAATTTAATTTTAGGCTGGTTGATATGAGTAACTGAAAGGGCAGCGTAATAATTATCAGCGTTGTAATACAGCCCAAGTCCGGCATCGAAGGCAACATAGCTCTCCTTGTTTTCGGGAATGAGAGGATCTCCTGATGCAGGAGTGTGAATATCTCCTGAAGGAATTTCCCAGGTAGGCTCAAGTTTTTTATTAAGCATACCGAGACTGACGCCAATACCCAGTTTTCCTGTACCTAAATCAAGATGATATGAATAGACACCTGAAAGATTTATATCCTTGTCAAAACCTATATTATCACTTTCAATTATCAATCCGGCACCATTATTTCCATTAAATATTGGAAGAGGAGTACTGATATTAAAAATCGTAGTGGAAGGTGCTCCTTCGAAACCTACCCATTGCTGACGGTTAAGTGCAGTGGCACATATCATTCCGGATATACCGGCAACACCTGGATTATATGTCAGAGTATTAAACATATAATGGCTCGACAGGGGATCCTGCTGGGAGAATCCCGGAATTATTGTGATAATGAAAAAAAGAAGTATTCCGGATATTTTTTTCATTATGTTATCAGGTCTTGTGCTTCACTTTGGTTGAACCAGTAAAATAAATAAAAATCCCGTTCGTAAACAAATTTCAATAAATTTATTTGATCAACTGATCGTCAAATATGACGAGGGATTGTGATCAGTATTACGAACTGCGAAAAGAGTAAAATATTGTGCAGGTTAATTCTCACGACTTTAGTCTTTCCACAGCACTTACCCATCTGTCAGGAACTTCATTGCGGTTTGCCTTCAGATAATCATCGTGAGAGCAGGCTATATAGTTGTTCTGGTCCTTATCCGATGGAATCTCCATCCACCATCTGTCAGTAAGGTTACTCTTGACAAAAATCAGGTCATCTTCGAGGTCGGTTACCCTTACATGATATTTAGTAAACCTTCCGGCATTGCTCAGTCCGAGAACAGGAGTCTCATATTGCTTCTGGGAAAATCCTTCCAGAAAAAACCAAATTATCTGTGCAGCAAGACCTGTGGTCTGATTGCGGATATCCAGATCGGGACTGACTTCAAATAAACCGAATATTTTTATTTTATCTGAAATACCGGCATATCTTGAGAGAAGGCATATCTCCTCTCCATAGAACCCGTTTGGAGAAGGACTTATTGTTCCCGGAGCATCCGATTGCCTTACAGCAGAAATATCAAATATTGCTATATCAGAATCCCGCAGAAGTGGTTCTGTCAGATAAATAGCCTGTCTGACATCTCCTATTCTTACAAGTTCTGAGCGGCGCCTGAGAAAGCGGTTGATAACCTGCTGATCGTTGAGATATGTCTGATACCCTATATTAATATAATGGCTGAAGGTGCTTTTATGGTTGTTTATTATTGAGTTCAGATAATTGAATGAATCAGATACTTTCTTTTCATGACTGTAATCAATCCTAGAATCTATTGAAGCAAGAGTGTATTTTTTTTTCTGATTTGACATAGCTCTGTCGAGCGCAGGTAATATAGCACTGCTGCCTCCGGTTATAACAGGAAACACATTCTCATTCAGCAGGTATGTAAGAACATCGGTAAGGCCCGCAACAGTGTCATTGAATGTTGTTCCCTGCTTCATGTTTCCAAGATCAATAATCCGTGTTTTTCCCGGGATCTTTGCAAGCTTGTACAACTGGGCTCTTATTGCATCTGGTCCTTTCATTGTTCCGGGGTCAGGAGAATTCCTGCCTTCGGGTACACCGAGGAGAGCTATCTTGAATTTTCCAATATCCTTTATAGGATTGTTCTCCGTATGGATTGTAATTGTATGAGGGAAAACAGCCTGACCTGTCAGGTGCTCATAATCAGGACTCTCAATACTTACAGGATTGAAATAGTCATTAAGATCTACCATAATATTAAATCAGGAACTCTTTTTGGTTTTATCACTGTTTTCTATGATCCTTATGCAGTCTTCCTTTGTAAGCTTCTCCGCATCAGTTCCTTTAGGAAGCCTGAAATTTTGTTTGTCCTTAGTAAGGTATGCACCATATCTTCCGTTCAGAAGCATAATATCACCAAAGTCTTTAAGGACCTTTTTCTTATCATTTTCATTCTTCTCATTAATCAGCTCAACGGCTCTCTCAAGAGTAATTGTATAAGGATCGTCAACACCTTTCTTTAGAGAGAAAAATTTCCCCTGGAAACGGACAAACGGACCGAACCTTCCGACTCCTACAATTATTTCTGTTCCTTCATGTTCACCCACCGGACGTGGCAGACGGAAAAGATTCAGTGCTTCATCAAGTGTAATAGTTTCAAGCAGCTGGTTTTTGGCAAGGCTTGCATACTTTGGTTTTTCGTCATTTCCCGATTCACCTATCTGGGCAACAGGTCCGAACCTGCCCATTCTGACAGTAACAGGTTCTCCGGTTTCAGGGTGGTTTCCAAGAATTCGTACTCCGGTTTTTCTCTCTTTCTTTTCCAGCGTGTTTGTTACGGTTTTATGGAATGGCTTGTAGAATTTATCTATCATCCCGGTCCATTTAAGGTTGCCTTCGGCTATCTCGTCAAACTGTTCTTCCACTTCTGCAGTAAAATGATAATCAACAATTTCAGAAAAGTTTTCAAGAAGGAAATCATTTACTATCATACCAATATCCTGTGGAAATAGCTTTGACTTTTCCTTACCGGTTATTTCAGATTTTATTGAGGAGGATATCTTGCCTTTCGAAAGTGTAATTATCTGGATATTGCGTTTTTCACCCGGTCTGTCTTCCCGTGACACGTAACCCCTGTTCTGAATTGTCGAAATCGTAGGAGCATAGGTTGAGGGCCTTCCTATTCCGAGCTCTTCAAGCTTTTTAACCAGACTGGCTTCTGTATATCTGGGAGGAGGTGCTGTGAATCTCTGTGTACCAGTTATATTATTATATAGTAGTGGCATACCTTTTTTAACCGGTGGTATAACATACCTTTCATCATCACTGTTTTCCGTGTCGGTTGATTCAGTATAGACCGTGAGAAATCCGTCAAACTTGATCACTTCGCCTGTGGCCTGGAATGTGACCGGCGAATTATTCATATCAATTAGTATTGTAGTCTTCTCAATTTCCGCATCAGACATTTGTGAAGCGACTGTTCTTTTCCAGATAAGCTCGTAGAGCCTCTTCTCATTTGCTGTACCTGTAGTTGTTGGATGATCAAGATAAGCAGGCCTTATAGCTTCATGAGCTTCCTGTGCTCCTTTTGATTTGGTTTTGAACTGCCTTGTCTTTGAGTATTTTTCACCATATTCAGATACAATCATCTCCCTAGATTTGACAAGGGCCAGTTTGGACAGGTTAGTTGAATCGGTTCTCATATAGGTTATCCTACCAGCCTCGTAAAGTTTCTGAGCAACGGCCATTGTCTGTGCCACTGAAAAACCGAGTTTCCTGTATGCCTCCTGCTGGAGTGTTGATGTTGTGAAAGGCGGCGCAGGTGATCTGGTGCCCGGTTTTACTGTAACATTACCAACCGAATACTGTGAATCGCGGCATAATTCAATAAATTTATGAGCTTCTTTATCATCACTGAAACGCTTCGATGCCTCTGCTTTAATAATAGCATTTTCTTTTCCCTGTGAACTGATTTCAAAAATTGCTGTAATCCTGAAAGCAGATTCTGTTTCAAAAGAAATTATTTCCCTTTCCCTTTCCACAATCAGCCTTACTGCTACCGACTGAACTCTTCCTGCAGAAAGTGCAGGCTGCACCTTTTTCCAAAGCACTGGGGAGATCTCAAAACCAACGATCCTGTCAAGGATGCGCCTGGCCTGCTGGGAATTTACAAGGTTCATGTCAACCTGGCGGGGATTCTCAATGGCATTGGCAATCGCCTCCTTGGTTATTTCATGAAATACTATTCTTTTTGTGGTTGCCAGATCAAGATTCAGAACACTGACAAGGTGCCAGGCAATAGCTTCTCCTTCGCGGTCCTCATCAGATGCAATCCATATGTTATTTGAATCTGCTGCCAGCTTTCGGAGCTCATTAACAACCTTCGTTTTGTCCTTTGGGATTTCATATGTAGGACTGAAATTGTTCTCAATATCAATGCCGAGATTCTTCTTTGCCAGATCTCTTATATGCCCGAAACTTGATACTACACGGAAATCCTTTCCCAGAAATTTTTCAATGGTTTTTGCTTTCGCAGGTGACTCAACAATTACAAGATTTTCGACCATTTTAAGGTGAGATTAATTCTTTTAAAAACACGACAAAGTAAATCAATTAGGTGGCAATCTTCAAAATAAACCTGTAAGATTCTTTATTATTTACTATTTTTGGCGCAAACATCAGGCGCCGATGATACGCTTTACAGATAACACAAAATATCTGATTTGGTTCTGGACTCTGTTCATATTGCCATTTGCATTTGTATTACTTCTTTTCATCCTTATTTCCAAAGAAAGACTTGGGCCGATGCCTTCTTTCAGGGAACTGGAAAATCCTGAATACTGGCTTTCGGCAGAGGTATATTCAGAGGATGGAGTATTGCTCGGAAAGATTAGCATTGAGAATCTTACATGGACCGAGTACAAAGATCTTTCGCCCTGGCTGACAGATGCTCTTATTGCCACGGAAGATATACGTTATTACAGACATTCCGGTGTGGATATCAGGGGGCTGGGAAGAGCAGCAATAAAATCGGTACTTCTGGGTCAGAATACAGGCGGAGGAAGTACAATAACGCAGCAACTTGCAAAACAATTATATCCCAGAGACACTGCAAGGTCCTCAGCGGTAATGAAAGTAATTAAGCTTGGAGTTTCCAAATTCAAGGAATGGCAGACCGCAGTCAAGCTTGAGCGCTTCTATACCAAAGAGGAGATAATTGCAATGTATCTCAATAAATTCGATTTCCTTTATAATGCCATTGGGATAAGGTCAGCCGCAAAGGTTTATTTCAATACTACTCCCGATTCACTTAATCTTCAGCAGTCGGCTGTACTGGTTGGCATGCTGAAAAATTCTGCATTATATAATCCGGTAAGAAATTATGATCTTATGCTTGAGCGGCGTAATGTTGTTATTTCTCAAATGGCCAAATATGGTTACATAACACCTGCGATGGCTGATTCGGTTATAAAACTGCCAATTGAGTCTATTTTTAAGGTTGAAGATCACAATACAGGTCTGGCCACATATCTTCGAGAGTATATCAGGCTTATGATGAGAAGGCCTGAACCTGACAGAAATAAATATGTAAGGCAGAGTTCCTACGATGAAGCTCGCTGGGAGTGGGACAACAATCCTATTTACGGTTGGTGCAGTAAAAATAAAAAACCTGATGGTACTCCATACGATCTATATAAGGATGGGCTCAAAATTTATACAACTATAAACTCCAAAATGCAGAAATATGCGGAAGAAGCTCTTACAGAGCATCTTTCGCAGGAAGTCCAGCCTGATTTTTACAAGAGGGCAAAGGGTTTCAAAAATCCTCCCTATTCTGATGACCTTACTAAAAAGGAGGTTGAGGAAATTATGCTGACTTCAGTTGAAAGGACTGACAGGTATAATGACATGAAAAGAGCCGGTATATCTGAAGATTCAATAATGCTGGCATTCAATACTCCTGTTAAAATGAGAGTTTTTTCATGGAGGGGGGAGATAGATACCGTAATGACTCCACTTGATTCTGTACGATACTACAAGTTTTTTGTCAGGTCAGCATTTATGGTTGAGGATCCTCATACCGGTTATGTAAAGGCTTATGTGGGAGGCCCTGACTTCAGGTATTTTAAATATGATGCAGTTACACAGCAGCGGAAACAGGTCGGAAGTACCATCAAACCATTCCTATATACAATTGCGATGCAGAATGGATATTCTCCATGTTATGAAGTGGAAAATATTCCCCGTTCATTTGATGTGGGCGACAGTATTCCCTGGACTCCCAAAAGCTCAGGTCCCAAAGATTATCACGGACGCATGGTTACGCTTAAATGGGGGCTGGCCCAGTCGGAGAACTACATTTCGGCATGGCTGATGCAGCAGTTCAAGCCGACTGCAGTTACCGACCTGATGCACAAAATGGGAATACGCAGCTTTATTGATCCGGTTCCTTCAATTTTCCTTGGGACTTCTGACATAAAACTGGAGGAGATGGTAGGGGCTTACGGTACATTTGCAAATAAAGGTGTTTATACCCGGCCCATGTACATTACCAGGATTGAAGATAAGAATGGAAACGTCATTTCAAGATTTACTCCAAAGATTGAAGAGGTGTTGAGTGAAGAACATGCATATCTGATGATTAATCTTTTGCAGAATGTTGTTCTTACCGGTTCCGGCAGAAGAATGCGGGTAGAGCCTTATAATCTGAAGAACCAGATTGGAGGAAAGACAGGTACCACACAAAACCATTCAAACGGATGGTTCATGGGTGTAACCCCTAACCTTATCGGAGGAGTATGGAGTGGATGGGAAGATCAGGCTATTCATTTTGAAACCCTAAACGAGGGTCAGGGAGCCAATATGGCACTTCCTGTATTTGCCATATTCCTGAAAAAGGTTTATTCTGATCCCCAGTTTGGAATTATGGAGGCTGATGAGTTTGAAAGACCTGCCGATTTCCACTGGGAACTTGACTGTGAGAAGGTTAAGAAGCAGAATTCTCGTAGGGATAATGCGAGAAGGTACAGGTATTAAGGGCGACAGGCGACCGGCAACCGGTAGCCGGTAGCAACTTGCCTGATTAGCTGAACAGCGATCTTACAAGGTTTTCAATTTTCCCGACAGAGATAACTTCAATATTAAGTCCCTCAGAGGAGACATTCCTGTGATATTTTGAGATATAGATCTTAGTGAATCCCATCTTTGAGGCCTCCCTGATCCGCTGGTCAATGCGTGATACCGGCCTTATTTCACCGGAAAGTCCGGCTTCACCTGCAAAACAGACTTCACGGCCAATGGGAATATCCAGGTTGGACGAAAGTACTGAACTGAGTATTGCCAAATCAATTGCAGGATCATTCACTTTTATTCCACCGGCTATATTCAGAAATACATCCTTTATTCCAAGTTTAAACCCTGCTCTTTTTTCGAGTACAGCAAGAAGCATGTTAAGACGGCGTATATCAAAACCTGTTGAGCTTCTTTGTGGTGTTCCATATACAGCTGAACTGACAAGAGCCTGGGTCTCGATCAGGAAGGGGCGGAGACCGTCAACAGTAGCAGCTATTGAAACACCGCTCAGAGCTTCATCGTGCTGGTTAATAAATAATTCTGAAGGATTTGACACTTCCCGGAGTCCTTTTTCCACCATTTCAAAAATACCGAGTTCAGCTGTTGACCCGAATCTGTTTTTAACTGATCTTAAGATCCTGTAGACATAATTATTGTCACCTTCAAAATAGAGTACAACATCAACTATATGTTCAAGTACTTTTGGTCCGGCCAGTGTTCCGTCCTTGGTGATATGGCCTATAAGCAATATGGGGATACCTGTTATTTTTGAGTATTTAAGCAGCTGTGCCGCACATTCCCTGACCTGAGATACTGTACCTGCCGATGATTCAAGGGCAGATGTGCTAATTGTCTGGATGGAATCAATTATTATCAGTCCTGGCTTTAGATTTTCAGCATGAACCAATATCCTTTCGAGTTCCGTTTCACTGAGAATGTAACATTCAGGATTTGAATCTTTCATTCTTTTAGCTCTGAGGCTTATTTGCTCCTCGCTCTCTTCACCCGAGACATAAAGGATTTTTTTATCTTTCAGTGCCAGAGCAATCTGAAGTGCAAGTGTTGATTTTCCTACTCCTGGTTCTCCTCCGAGAAGTATAATTGAACCGGAGACAATTCCTCCTCCGAGTATCCTGTCAAGTTCTGCAACACCTGATTTTTGTCTGCTGAATTCATCAGATTTGATGTTGTCAAGAAGTTCCGGTTTTCTTTTTTCCTGGGTAAGGATGAAAGCGGAATCATGTTTATTATTTCCTGAAGGAATTATCTCTTCATGGTAACTGTTCCATTCCTTGCATGAAGGACATCTTCCAATCCATTTTGGTGATTCGGCACCACAGTTCTGGCATACAAAAACCGTTTTGTTCTTAGCCATCCTTATCAGCAGTATGTTTTCTGAAAATCATGAAAAAGGAAATGGCTCCAATTATTACAACAAAAATCAGCTGAGACTCATGTGTAAGCAGTGCGTATACAAGCCCGTCCTCAAGCGGAATACCATGGACAATAAGAAGTCCTCTTGATATTATATAATGAAAAGCTCCCAGTCCGCTCTGGACAGGTGCTGACATAGCCAATCCTCCGATTACCAGCAGGAAAATGCTGTTGCCGAATGTTATATGAGATGTTGCTTCCAGCGAGAATACGACAACCCATGTCATAAGGGCATAGTTGAGCCAGATAAAGACTGTATGAAAAACAAACTCCCACTTATGCTTCAGATTTGTGATTGTTTTGAGTCCGTTTATTATGCCTTTTGCAAGATCAAACATCTTGGCGAAGAAGCGAATTTTCCTGAGACTGTGCCTGTACCCTATTATAAAACCAAGTGCTAAAGTACCGAACAGGAAAAGTACCGCCCAGAGAATCCACGTTGATCCGAATACTGAAACAACACTCTGCTCAATAGGGACAAGGATACTTTCCTTCATAAACAATCCTATTTCATTGCTGCTTGTAAATATAAGGGCAATCATTATTGTAAGTAATGAAAGGAAGTCAATGGTTCTTTCAATCACCACAGTGCCAATGAGCTGGTCAACGGGTATATTTTCTTTTTTGCCAAGAGCGACGCATCTTGTTATTTCACCAATTCGCGGTAGTGCCAGGTTTGCAAGATAGCCTGTCATTAAAGCATAGAAAGAGTTCATAAAGGAGGGATGATAACCCAGTGGATTTATAAGAATAACCCATCGTCTGGCCCTGCTTACAAAAGCCACAAATCCAAAGAATACAGACAAAAGCAGCCATGAAAAGTCGGCTACTTTGAGTTCTGCCAAAAGTTTGTTGAAATTGACTGTTCTGAATGCAAGCCACATCAGTGCCACTCCTACAATAAGGAAAGCAAGGAACTTAAGTGTCTGCAGAATACTCTTTTTCAAAATCAGATCAGTTTATTTGTATTAGTATCAGGAAAAACAATTGAGGGCCTGAATAGTTTTGCCTCTTCCAAATTCATCATTGCAAATGACATTATTATAATTACATCACCAATAACAACCTTTCTTGCGGCTGCTCCATTCAGGCAAATTTCTCCTGAGCCCCGTTTCCCTTTGATAACATATGTTTCCAGTCGCTCTCCGTTATTGAGATTCAGAACGTGCACTTTTTCATTTTCAATTAACCCGGCTTCATCCATAAGATCTTCATCAATTGAGATGCTTCCTATATAATGCAGGTTAGCTCCGGTAATGGAGGCTTTATGAATTTTCGATTTTAGTACTTCAATAAGCATGTTGCTGTAAATGAAACAGGATGAAATAAACTACAAAGGTAATCAACCTTTTTGTTCAGTCCAACCCAATTTCAATATTATCAATAAGTCTTATTTTCCCTGCTTTAACGGCAATACAGCCATAATATTTTTTCCCGGCATTCATTTTTGTTTTTTTGGTTACCGGTTTAAGTTCCAATTCGTCGACAATATCGAAATAGATTAATTCAAAATTTTCTGCATTTTCAATACTTCCTTTTACAAATGACTTTATTTCAGGAATATCTTTTTCCCTGATCATGGATGATGCCTGTTTTATGGTTTTATAAATTATCGGGGCATTCTTCCTTATCTCCGGTTCGAGCAGCATGTTTCTGCTGCTCATTGCGAGTCCGTCAGCTTCACGGATTATGGGGCTTCCGACGATTTTTACCTTATCTCTGGTCTGACGAACCATTTCTTTAATAACCGCCAGCTGCTGGAAATCCTTAAGACCGAATATTGCAATATCAGGTTTTATTATTTCAAAAAACCTGCTTACTATCTGAGCCACTCCGTTAAAATGCCCCGGACGGTGCAGAGCTTCCATAACATTATCGAGGTTTCCGAACCGGAATACCCGCTTATCCTCAGCCGGGTACATTTCCTCTACTGAAGGGGTAAAAACTATGTCTGCTTGCCTGAGGACCGTATCCAGCATTTCAAGATCACTATCAAGGGTTCTGGGGTAATTTTTCAGATCGTTTTTATCATTGAACTGTGTCGGATTAACAAAAATGCTTACAATAATCAGCGGGCAATCGGGGATTGCCCTTTCTACAAGGGAGAGATGCCCTTTATGAAGTGCACCCATAGTAGGGACGAATCCGACAGGTGACAGATTCAGCGATTTAATCCGGCTTTGAAGTTCGCTTATTGTACTTATTACCTTCATATCTTTTTTAATACAAACCTATAAGAAAAAACTCAAAATGAATGGTACTTATTGGTATAAACTTATTATTGATGACATTATGAAAAAACTGCTTTGATATTTATTCATTTTTTATTATTATCTTTGCACCTTAAATCGGACTGGTTATCCAGGGAGGTAAATGGAAAGCAAGAAGGTATTATTCATTTCACAGGAAATCACTCCATACCTTGGTGAGACGAAGCTATCAAAGATAGGAAGGTATCTTCCACAGGGGATTCAGGAGAAAGGAAAAGAAATCCGGACATTTATGCCCCGGTATGGCTGTATCAATGAAAGAAGGAATCAGCTTCATGAAGTTATACGGCTGTCCGGAATGAATCTTATCATTGATGATACTGATCATCCTCTTATTATTAAAGTAGCATCAATCCAGTCTGCACGGATGCAGGTATATTTCATTGATAATGATGACTATTTTCAGCGTAAGCATATTGTTAGTGACACTTCAGGGAAAGAGTTTGAGGATAATGACGAGAGGGCTCTCTTTTTTGCACGCGGTGTAATTGAAACTGTAAAAAAACTTAGATGGGCACCTGATATTGTTCATTGCCATGGATGGATGGCCTCACTGGTTCCTGTTTACCTTCGCAGTGTTTATAATGATGATCCACTTTTCCATAATTATAAAATAATCTATTCTGTTTATAATAATGATTTCAAAACTCCGTTTAGAACAACGTTCGCTGATAAACTGCGTTTCGACGGAATAGATGGAGAAAATCTTAAAATGGTCAAAAAGCCTGACTTTGTAAATGTTTCAAAACTGGCTATTAAATATTCTGACGGGATTATTATCGGAAGCGAGGAGATTAATGAAGAGCTGGCAAAGCATTTAAAAACTATAAATAAGCCGGTTCTTGCATACAAGGATGAGTCACAATATATTGATGCCTATAATGAGTTTTATGACAAACTACTTTCATAGATCTGAAAATATTTCGCATTTTACTATTCATATTTTCCAAATAAAAACAATCAGTTTAATTCTGTTGATTTCCGGATTGTTGTTTTTGGCATCATGCGAGGAGGAGCCGACATTTATAGGAAAGGGTATTCTTCCAAGCAGTGATTTTGTTTCAGTTTTATCTACTGATACATTCAACATCCTTTCATATACAAAATATGATTACCCTCTCCAGACTGATAATCAGTCTGCTCCATATATCGGAACCTATTATGATCCCTATTTCGGAACCATAAAGAGTGAATTCGTATCACAGATCAGGCTTGAGAGCCAGTGGACTGATGGTGATTATCTTGTTGATTCAGTAAAACTTGTTCTCAGAATTTTATCTGTTTCCGGCTCAACAAGTTCTCCCAAACAACTAAGAATAACGGAGATAGATAAAGTGCTAAATGTTGATTCATCTTATTATTCAAACACAACAGTCGACACAACTGGTTTTGGAATAACGGTAGATTTGCCTGAATTGCGAACAGATACAATAAATATAGTCGAGATAAACCTGCCTCCGTCATTTGGAGAGTATCTTATCCGTGATCAGGAAAAACTTTTCTATAGTGCCAGTGATGAGGACTTCAGGAATTATTTCAAGGGTGTGTATATCCGAATTTTATCAGCCACAGATTCAGACCCTCTTCTTATTAGCCTTAATATTAAACAAGCTGCCTCAATAGGAGATTACAGTGATTATTTTATTGTTTATATGCGCGAAAAGGATGATAACGCATCAATTTATAATTTCAGATTTCTTCTTGACCCGACAAAAGAAAATGCCTGTTTTTCAAGGGTTCAGCACGATCACACAACTGCCAGCCCCGGTAAGGAATTCAGTAATTTGGTAAACAAGCCTGTGCTTGACTCTCTTTCTTACGTTCAGGGACTGAATGGGGTTTATACAAAGCTGATAATTCCAGGACTGGAATTGATGAAAAGCGATACTTTAAGCGGCAGGACTGCCATAAACAAAGCTACTCTTTATATTCCTGTTCATTATGACGGAGAGGGATATACTAATACGACACTTCCGAATAATATTTATTTGCGGTATTATAACAGCTCAGGTGTCAAAGAATTAATTCCTGATTATTATATTGACGATTACCATGAATACTTTGGGGGTATTTTAGATACTGCCAACAACAGATATAAATTCAATATTTCCAACTTTATACAGGAGTATTTTAATGATAAAGAAGGTATTATTAAGCCTGAGCTTGAGGTATTCCAGAGTTCAGACGAAGTAAAGAATGCAATTCTTAAGGCTAATAACAGCAAGTCTCCTGTTAAACTTGAGATGACGATTACTAAATTCTAAAATCAGGCAGTTATTATCTGCCTGAATACATCATATCATAGTATTTTTCATATTCCCCTGAAAGTATCCTTTCAAGCCAGGTTGTATTTGAAAGGTACCAGTCAACAGTTTTTTCAAGACCTTCTGAGAATTCGGGAATAGGCGACCAGCCAAGTTCATTCTGCAGTTTGGATGAATCAATAGCGTACCTCATGTCATGCCCGGGACGGTCCTTTACATAAGTAATAAGTTTCTCTGATGTTCCATTCTGCCTGTTCAGCTTTTTGTCCATTATACTGCAAAGAATCCGGATGAGGTCAATATTTTTCCATTCATTGTTTCCGCCGATATTGTAAGTATCACCAACCTTACCCTTGTGGAATATCAGATCGATAGCCGCGGAATGATCCTCAACATATAACCAGTCGCGAATATTTTCGCCTTTTCCATAAACAGGAATAGGTTTGTTATTCTTAATATTATTAATGGCAAGTGGTATAAGTTTTTCCGGGAACTGATTTGGTCCATAATTATTTGAACAATTGGAGATTACAACAGGCAGACCGAATGTGTGATGATAAGCCCTTACCAGATGATCGGAGCTTGCTTTTGATGCTGAATAGGGGCTTCTCGGATCATAAGCTGTTTCTTCTGTAAATAACCCTTCCTTACCGAGGGAACCATATACTTCATCAGTGGAGATATGGTAGAAGACTTTGCCTTCCGGGTGCTCTTTCCAGCTGCTGCGTGCTGCATTCAGAAGATTCACGGTTCCGATAATATTTGTAAAAACAAATTCATCAGGACCAGTTATTGAACGGTCTACATGTGATTCAGCTGCAAGGTGTATCACACCATCAAAGCTGTATTTGCTGAAGAGATCCAGAACCGCCTGTTTATTTACAATATCGGTTTTTTCAAAACGGTAATTCTGATTTGATTCTATATCGGTAATATTCTCGAGGTTGCCTGCATAAGTAAGCTTATCGGCATTTACAACAAGATAATCAGGATACCTGGTGACAAACCTCCTGACAACATGTGAACCAATAAATCCGGCTCCACCGGTTATTAATATAATCCTCTTCATATTTCTTCTATTTTTTCCTTATATGATTTTCCCAGTCCCAGGCTGTTTTCATTGCCTCATCAAGAGTACTGACTGTCTTCCATCCAAGTTCCTCATTGGCATAAGAAGGGTTTGCCCATATCTTCTCAATATCCCCGGGTCGTCTGTCTACAACTTTGTATTTTAACTTAACACCTGTGGCGCGTTCAAAGGCCTGGATGGCTTCAAGTACCGATACCCCGTTGCCTGTACCAAGGTTAAATACCTCATAACCTGATTTATTCTTTTCTTCCGTGAGTCTTTTTACAGCAACAACATGTGCTTTGGCAAGATCAACTACATGCAGATAATCCCTGATACAATATCCATCGGGTGTGTCATAGTCATTGCCATACACCTTCAGCTCATCTCTTAATCCGTAAGCAGTCTGGGTAATATATGGAACCAGGTTTTCGGGCACACCCCGTGGTAATTCACCAATAAGGGCTGAAGGATGAGCCCCTATGGGGTTGAAATATCTGAGAGCGATAGCTTTTATATTCTCATCAGAGGAAACAGTATCCCTTATAATAGCTTCTCCAACCTGCTTTGTGTTTCCATAGGGCGATGCAGCTGGCTGAAGAGGTGCGTCTTCTGTTACCGGCAGTTTTTCAGGCTGACCATAGACAGTGCATGAGGATGAGAAAACAAGATTTGGTACACTGTATTTTTTCATTGCCTCAAGAAGATTAATAAGGGAGACAAGATTATTCCTGTAATAATTGAGAGGTTTGCGTACGGATTCACCTACCGCTTTATATGCGGCAAAATGAATTATTGCAGATATATCCTTATTCCTGCTGAAAAAATCAATGAGTTTTTCATTGTCACAGATGTCGAAGATTTCCAGGTAAGGTCTTGTACCTGTTATCTTTTCGATCCCGTCAAGAACTTCCTTTTCTGAATTATACAGGTTATCAATTATTAATACATCAAAACCTTCATTAATAAGTTCAACAGCTGTGTGTGAACCTATATAACCTGTACCTCCTGTTACTAAAATTTTCTTTTTCATCTATAAACTCCAGTATGTATGTTTATTAATCCTGCCGCGAAGAATGCCCTTTACATCAACTACAATCCCGTCTTTATTTAATAATTGTGAGAAGAAGGATTCATCCAGATTCAAATATTCTTTATGACCGACTGCCAGAATTACAGCATCATATTTACCTGATGGTTTATCTTTCAGGTCAAGACCGTATTCTTCCTTTACCTCATGTTTTGAAGCTCCCGGATCAACTACATCAACCATTATTCCGAAATCATCAAGTTCGCTGATTACATCAGTTACCTTTGAATTGCGGATGTCGGTAACATTCTCCTTAAATGTGATACCTAAAATAAGAACACGTGAATCTTTCAGCCCCTTACCGGAATGAACTATTTTCTTGACAGTCTGCTTGCCAATATATCTTCCCATACTATCATTTATGAATCTTCCCGAATCGATCATCTGCGGATGATAGCCCAGGGCTTTTGCCTTATATGAAAGATAGTAAGGATCTACACCAATGCAATGACCTCCAACCAGCCCCGGATAGAATTTCAGGAAATTCCATTTAGTGCCTGCGGCCTCAAGAACTTCGAATGTATTAATTCCCATCCTGTTGAATATTATTGAAAGCTCATTCATAAAAGCGATATTGATATCGCGTTGGGTATTTTCAATGATCTTTGCCGCCTCTGCAACTTTTATTGAACTTGCTTTATGAACACCTGCCCTGATTATCAGTTCATATACTTTTGTGATATTATCCGCTGATTCTTCATCACAGCCGCTGGTAACTTTAATAATCTTTGTAAGAGTATGGTTCTGGTCGCCGGGATTGATTCGTTCAGGTGAGAAACCAACTTTGAAATCTGTGATATATTTAAGTCCTGAAAACCTCTCAAGTACCGGTACGCAATCCTCTTCTGTGCAACCGGGATAAACAGTTGATTCATAAACCACATAGTCACCTTTTTAAGGACTCTGCCAACTGTTTCCGATGCTTTAATTACAGGAGTAAGGTCAGGAAGATTGGTTTTTGTTGTTGGAGTGGGGACGGCAATTATATGAAATGAAGCACTACGAAGGTCTTCAGGATTGCTTGTAATCAGGATATCAGTATCATTGAAAGCCTCAGAGGTTAATTCATTGCTGGGATCAATGCCTTTTCGCATCAGTTCAACCCTTTCAGGCTTTATGTCGAATCCTACTACTTTAATTTTTCTGGCAAATTCAAGAGCAATTGGTAAGCCAACATATCCAAGACCAATAACTGAAAGAGAAGTCTCCTTTTTTAATAATTGTTCAAAAATCATAATACTGTTTTTAATATTGGATGGTAATCTCCCTGCAATCCGGCAGGTTTTGAATTTCTTATAGTATATACGGTTTCCACAGATTGCCTGGCTTCATTTATACCGAAACCTTTTCCTTCAAGGATCTCTTTGTATGTGTGGGTGTGAAGATCAGTAAAACCCTCACTGAACTCTATCTCCTCACCATCAACTGTTATTGATCTGAAGGTTCTTCTGCCGGATTTCTTAACATCATCAGGGATGTCCTTATATTCAAGGCTGAGGAACCATCTTACCCTTGCATTCTCAAGTTCAAGATACCCTGCAGCCCTGTTTTTTTCTGAAATATGGACCTGGTTGGTTTTTGTATTTCCGAATATCCATGTGAGCATATCGAAAAAATGGATCCCGATGTTTGTGGCTACACCACCTGATTTCTGGATATCTCCTTTCCATGATATATTGTACCAGTTGCCACGGCTGGTAATGTATGACATATCAATATCATATACCTTTCCTGCGGGTCCGTTTTTAATCCTGTTTCTGAGCTCAACTATTTTAGGATGAAGCCGTAATTGAAGAACGGTGTAGATATTGTTTCCGGTTTCCTTCTCTATTTCCTGGAGCGCATCAATATTCCAGGGATTAAGAACAATTGGTTTTTCACAGATTGCATCGGCATGGTGCCTTAGAGCAAATCGGATATGTGAGTCATGAAGATAGTTGGGTGAGCAGATACTTACATAATCTATTTTAGTTCCATTCCTTTTTAGCTTGTCAAAATGCCTGTCGAATCTTTCAAATTCAACAAAAAAATCGCTCTCGGGAAAATAGCTGTCAATACGGCCAACGCTGTCAAATTTATCAAGGCTGGCCAGAAGGTTATTCCCTGTTTCCTTAATTGCGTGAAGGTGTCTTACGGCAATATATCCTGCCACACCAATAATTCCAAAGTTTTTAGGAGTATTATTCATCAGGATTTTCTCTTATCCGGTGTAAAACTACAGAATAATTTTAAATACCCTTCCTTCTTCAAGCCTGTATCTCTCTCCGCTTTCAGGGCAGGTTGCATTTCCGGTACTGTCGAAAATTAGTTTGTGGCCATATTCACTCATCCAGCCTGTCTGGCGGGCAGGATTGCCCACTACCAGCGAATAGGGTTTGACATCCTTTGTAACAACAGCTCCGGCCCCGATAAAAGAGAAAGTTCCTATCCTGTTGCCACAAACAATTGTTGCATTGGCACCAATTGAAGCGCCTTTTTCGACAATAGTAGGATAATACTGATCCTTCCTGATTATTGCACTTCTGGGATTTATGACATTGGTAAATACCATTGAGGGACCAAGGAATACATCATCCTCGCAGATAACTCCGGTATAGATTGATACATTATTCTGAACCTTGACATTTCTCCCCAGTTTAACTCCGGAAGAAATAACCACATTCTGACCAATATTACAGTTTTCACCGATTTCAGAATCTTTCATAATATGGCTGAAGTGCCAAATTTTAGTTCCTTTCCGTATTATACAGCCATCATCGATTACAGCTGTCTCATGTGCAAAATATTCTTTTTCCATCAGTTAATTTTATCAAAGAATTTTATGATACTGGAGGTAATAAAGTCAAGCTGATCCTGTTCCATCTCAGGGTGCATCGGTAGTGAAAGCACTTCTCTGCACAAAGAAGAAGTTAGAATAAAATCATTTTCATTATATCCCAGGTTCCTGTAGGCTTCCTGCAAATGAAGAGGACCGGGGTAATAAACCATGGTCGGTATTTTTAGTGATTCCAGAAAAGTTTTTAATTCATCGCGTTTCCCGTCCTTCACTTTTAGAGTATACTGATGAAAAATATGAGTTGAATAATCAGCTCTTTCAGGAGTGATAAGGGCAAGGCAACCGGCAAATGATTCATCATAAAAATCTGCAACAGTTTGTCTTGCTGTATTAAATTCAGAGAGATATTTCAGCTTTACCCTCAGAATGGCAGCCTGAATTGTGTCGAGCCTTGAATTGACACCAATATCATCATAATGGTATCTTACCTTCATGCCATGATTGGCAATGCTTCGGAGTTTTCTGGCAAAATTGTCATCGTTGGTATAAAGTGCTCCTCCATCTCCGTAACATCCAAGGTTTTTTGAAGGGAAGAAAGAGGTAGTTCCTATATGGCCAATAGTTCCGGCTTTTTTTCTTGATCCATCACTGAAAATATAATCGGTACCAGTTGCCTGTGCTGCATCTTCAACAACAAAAAGATTATGTTCTGCTGCAATTTTCATAATACTTTCCATATCGGCACACTGGCCGAAAAGATGGACAGGCACAATAGCTTTGGTTTTAGGAGTAATAGCTTTTCTGATTGCATCAACCGATATGTTGAAAGTCCCTGGGTCGGGATCAACAAGGACAAGCTTTAATCCTAGCAGGGCAACAACTTCAACCGTGGCGATGAATGTGAAGTTGGTTGTAATTACCTCATCACCTGGCTTAATACCAAGCACCATCATTGCAAGATAAAGAGCATCAGTACCATTTGCACAGGATACAACATGTCTGACACCCATGTAATTCTGAAGTTCTTCCTCAAAGAGTTTTACATCAGGTCCCTTAATGAAAGCGGTTGATTCCAGAACAGATTTTATTGCACTGTCAATTTCAGGCCCGATTTTTTCATACTGGGCTTTCAGGTCAACCATCTGAATATCTCTCATATAAACATAAATATCTGAAGAATTGCGAAGATAACATTTTTTTAAAGACTTGCCCCTGATCCTTCTTGTGGTTGGGAGAAAATCAGGAGTGAAAGAATTTCCAAAATAAATCATTTATTGCCGGTAACTTTTTTTTCTTAATTTTGTATTTACAACAAAAGAAATCTCAAATTGGATATTACAGCTTTTATACGGGAGTTAATGTTCGGGCATGATTGCGTTATAGTTCCCGGCTTTGGCGGCTTTATCGGAAATTATACTCCGGCACAGGTTGACAGGAACTCCGGTACTTTTTATCCGCCTGTGAAACAGATATCATTCAACCGGAATCTGAATCATAATGACGGCCTTCTGGTTGGCAGAATATCAAGCAACCTAAGCATCAATTATGGTGATGCCAGGGCTATCACAGAAAAATTTGTTGCCGATCTCAGGAAGAAACTTGATAATGGTGAAAAGGTTGTCTTTGATAATATCGGGACCTTTATAAATAACCATGAAGGCAATGTGCAGTTTGAGCCCGACAGGAGCGTGAACTATCATCTGGATTCATATGGACTTGAATCTTTTCAGTGTTTTCCTCTTGAAGGATATGATGTACGCAAGCGGATAATTAAACTAAAAGAGAAAGATCCGGTCAGACAGGTTTCAATAAGAAAGATTATGTGGAGGGCTGCAGTTATAGTGCCTCTTCTTTCAGTTGTTGTTGCAGTGCCTCTTATGACCGATATTTTCAGGCCTAAAGTTGAGGTATCAACAATGAATCCTCTTGTTACGGAAGAGTTTGAACATAACAGGACCGCTGTAGATAAAACTAAGGAAGTTACTCCGGAAATCACAGTTAAGTCTGAAATAGTTGTTCCGGTCCGGACGCCGGAAGAACCTGTTACAACCTCCTCCGGAAGATATCAGTTGATTACAGGCAGTTTCAAATCACAGGAAAATGCCCAGAAGCAGGTTAAAATGCTTATGGAAGAAGGGTTTACTCCTGAAATAGTCTCAGCTTCAGGTGGATTTTTCAGGGTAAGTGCGATGACCTGTCCCGATCTTGAGACCGCTGAATCTAAAAAGGAAAGTCTCTCAGGAAAATTTCCGGGTTCATGGATACACAGAAAAAAGTAGTGTTAATATATTAACAAAAAAGCCGGATCATCAATTCCGGCTTTTTTATTCTTATAGAATTCAGATAGTAATTTACTATTTAATTGTACTTCCGTTGCTGACCTTTTCAGAAGGGCTAATCATCACAAGTTTTCCGTCTTTGTCTTCAGCCATAAGAATCATGCCCTGCGACTCAATACCCTTGATCTTCCTTGGCTCAAGATTGGCAATTATGGAGATCTGTTTTCCAATTATCTTTTCCGGATCATAATGTTCTGCGATCCCTGAGACAATAGTTCTTGTATCTATGCCTGTGTCGATTTTGAGCTTAAGGAGTTTGGTTGTTTTGGGAACCTTTTCAGCTTCAAGGATAGTTGCAGTACGGATATCCATTCTGCTGAAGTCATCAAACGTTACCGGAGCCTTAGCAGGTGCTGTCTTTGCTGATGCAGCCTCATTAGCCTTCTTTGTTGAAAGAAGCTTTTCTACCTGTTTGGTAATAGCCTCATCTTCAATTTTATCGAAAAGAAGATCAGGCTTATTTATCTGATGTCCGGAAGAGAGGAGATCGGTATTACCGGCATTGTCCCATCGCATGCTGTCAAGATTGATCCACCCGCGCAGCTTCTCCATCGAGAACGGGAGGAATGGCTCAAAAATAATTGTCAGGTTTGCAGTTATCTGCAACGAGATATTCATAATCGTTTTAACCCTTTCAGGATCTGTTTTGACAACCTTCCATGGCTCCGCATCTGCAAGATATTTATTGCCCAGCCTTGCCAGATTCATGGCCTCTTTAAGAGCCTCCCTGAATCTGAAGTTCTCAAGGCTTGATTCAACATTATTCTTCAGTCTTCCTATCTCTCTCAGTACATCTTCATCATTCTGGTCAGTTTTTCCTCTTGGAGGAACTTTACCTTCATAATAATTATTTGTGAGGACAAGAGTACGGTTGATAAAATTGCCTAGAATCGCTACAAGTTCATTATTGTTCCTTGCCTGAAAATCTTTCCATGTAAAATCATTGTCTTTGGTCTCTGGAGCATTTGCGCACAGGGCATACCTGAGCACATCCTGCTTCCCTGGGAAATCTTCGAGATACTCATGCAGCCATACAGCCCAGTTCCGTGATGTTGAAATTTTATCATTCTCAAGATTCAGAAATTCATTTGCAGGCACATTGTCAGGGAGGATAAAACTACCCTCTGCTTTAAGCATAGCGGGAAATATAATGCAATGGAAGACAATATTATCCTTTCCGATGAAGTGGATCATTCTTGTCTCCTTGTCTTTCCAGTATTTTTCCCATTCAGGTGTAAGTTCCTTGGTGGCTGATATGTATCCAATAGGTGCATCAAACCATACATAAAGGACTTTTCCTTTTGCTCCGTCCACCGGCACAGGGACACCCCAGTCGAGATCGCGGCTTACTGCCCTGGGCTGCAATCCCTGATCTATCCACGATTTACACTGTCCGTATACATTTGTTTTCCACTCTGTATGTTCTTCAAGTATCCATTTTTTGAGCCAGGGCTCATATTTATCGAGCGGGAGATACCAGTGAAGGGTTTCTTTCAGAACAGGTTTGCTGCCGCTTACAGTTGAATGCGGATTGATGAGGTCATTGGGGCTTAATGATGTGCCACATTTTTCACACTGGTCACCGTATGCATTTTCATTTCCGCAATGCGGGCAGGTACCCATTATATATCTGTCGGCTAAAAAACATCCGGCCTCTTCATCGTAATATTGTTCAGAAGATTTTTCAATGAATTCTCCTTTATCATATAAGGTTTTGAAGAATTCAGAAGCAGTATCATAATGCACTTTATTTGAAGTGCGTGAATAGATATCAAAGGCGATTCCGAAATCCTTAAATGCTTTTTTGTTTAGCTCATGATATCTGTCAACAATTGCCTGGGGAGTAACTCCTTCCTTTCTTGCTTTCAGAGTGATAGGAACACCATGCTCATCAGATCCGCATATTGATATCACATCCACTCCCTTCATTCTCAGATACCTGGTATATATATCCGATGGTACATATACACCGGCAAGGTGACCGATATGGATTGGTCCGTTTGCATAGGGAAGTGCTGAGGTGATTAGATATCTCTTATAATTCTTCATATTATTCACTGCAATTAATCAAAGCCGACAAAGTTAATAATTAAAGTTTGGAGTGCCTAGAGTTCGGAGTGCCTAAAGTCCGGAGGGTCTGAATAAACTGTATTTTACTAACTTTAAACTCTTAAACTTTACTTTATTACGGGCCTAGTTATATGTCGAAAATTCAACCTCCATTTCTGAAACCGGGTGACACAGTGGGAATTGTATCGCCTTCATGGTTCATTGATCCATCCAGGCTTACAGAGGCAGTTTCATATCTCGAACAGTGGAAACTGAAAGTTATAATTGGAAGGAATGCTGCAAAGCAATCAGGTCCTTTTGCCGGAAGTGATGAAGAAAGATTGTCAGATCTGCAGGAGATGACAAATGATGAAAATGTAAAAGCTGTTATTTGCTCAAGAGGCGGATATGGTTTGTTAAGAATAATCAGCAAAGTGGATTTTTCAGTGTTAAGGAAAAATCCGAAATGGTATGCAGGATTCAGCGATATTACAGTACTCCACAACTGGTTGAATGAAGTTTGTGGTTTGGTCTCAATTCATTCGGATATGCCTCTTAATTTCAATAATCCTTCAAAATCGCCAAAGACATTCAGCACACTCAGGCAGGCATTATTTGGTGATCTGGAAAAAGTTGAATGGTCAGGGAAATCAATAAGACCGGGGAAACCTGAAGGTGAAATAACGGGGGGAAACCTTTCTCTGGTTTACAGCCTTATAGGAACAGCAGCAGAACCTGAAACAGCGGGTAAAATATTATTCCTTGAAGATGTCGGGGAAAACTATTACCACATCGACAGGATGCTGGTATCTCTTAAGTTAGCGGGTAAGCTGGAGCGGTTATCGGCTCTAATTATAGGTGGCATGAATGATATAACTGAAACAAAAGTTCCCTGGGGAAAGAGTATTGAAGAGACTGTTATTGATAATGTGAGGGAATTTAGTTACCCCGTTTTTTTTAATTTTCCTGCCGGACATGTTCCTGATAACCGCGCATTTTTTGTCGGACGAAATGCAAGAATAGAGTCCCGCAATGAAAAAAATGTTCTAAAGTTTCTGTGATCTCAGAATGCTGAAATGAGAAGATCGAGATCTTTTGAAATAATTCCGAATTTCTGACCCAGTGTTTCATTGGTAAGCATACCGTTATACAGATAAGCACCGCTTCTGACCCCTCTGTCATTTTTAAGCAGCTGGGTAATTCCACCGGCATCGGCCATACTCTGAAGCAGAGGAGCAAAAACATTGCTGAGTGCAATTGATGCAGACCTTGCCACTCTTGAGGGGAGGTTCCATGCAGAAAAATGAACAACT
Organism: Bacteroidota bacterium; assembly: GCA_016718875.1. Classification (GTDB taxonomy): domain Bacteria; phylum Bacteroidota; class Bacteroidia; order Bacteroidales; family VadinHA17; genus LD21. The sequence continues at coordinate 73,658 of JADKBL010000058.1, read as the reverse complement.
CCGAATTTTTCATATACAGGATCCTGAAGTGCCCTGCATTCTGTTGTCTCAATACAACCTCCGCGGTCGATGCTCAGGTCGATTATAACCGAACCCTTTTTCATCGTCCTGACCATATCTTCAGTGACGTAATACCAAGGTCTTAGATCTTCGAGTTCTATGGCACCTATAAGCACATCAGCTGATTTCAGGGCTTTTTTGAGAACCTGAGGATGGAAAACCGAGGTTTGTAGTCTCTGTCCGAGAAGGCTTTGGAATCTCCTAAGTCTGTCGAGTGATTCATCGAATATCTTAACTGTTGATCCAAGACCAATAGCTGCCCTGGCTGCTGATTCACCTGCAGTATTGGCGCCCAGGATGAGCACTTCAGTAGGTGTTACACCCGTGATACCACCGAGCATCACTCCTTTCCCGCCATGCATATTACTGAGGTATTCCGACGCAACCAGAACTGAAGTGATTCCGCATATCTCGCTCATCGACTCAACAACAGTCATAATGCCGCTTTTGTCCCGTATTTTTTCAAATGCTATTGCAGTTACTTTTTTCCGGATAAGTTTACCCAGGATTTCTTCATTAAGCATCAGGACGTTAAGGTATGATAATACCACCTGGTTGCCTTTAAGAAAATCGGCCTCTTTTTCAGAGAAAGGAGCAACTTTAATCACAACATCAGCGCCGTAAACTCTTGCAGGCGAGTCGGTTATAATTGCGCCATTCTCGCTGTAATCTTTGTCAGAGTAATTTGCCCCAAGTCCGGCCCCTTTCTGGACAATAACTTCATTATCCTTTTCTACAAGCAGGCTTACAGCCTCCGGGGTAAGGGCCACCCTTTTTTCATCATCTTTAATGTCACTCGGGATTCCGATTGAAATATGCCTGTTTCTGATAGCGGTTTCGAGCTGTTCCTCCTTTGGCAGGAAAGCTGCATTGCCCAGGTTTATCTTTCCGCTCCTGCTTTTTTCATTCATCTCTTGAAGAGGGTTATTTCTTCAAAGGTAAAAAAAATTGGTCTACAGAGCAATATATGATCATGTTATGAAAGATGCAGTATCCGCTGTTCGTCTTCGGTTACTTCAATTCTGATCCGGACTGTTTCCGGAGGGAGTATTTCTTCAACAAGCTCCGGCCATTCAAGAAAACAGTATGAATTGCTTGAAAAGTATTCCTCGATACCAAAATCGAAGACTTCTTCAGTTTTTTTTATCCTGTAAAAATCAAAATGGAATAACGATTCTCCCGAAGAGGTTTTATATTCATTAACAAGCGTGAAAGTCGGACTTGTTACAATATCGATTGCGCCAAGGACCTCGCAAATGGCTTTTATAATGGTCGTTTTACCAGCACCCATTGCACCATAAAATGCCAGGATCTTATTTTCTCCGGTATTATTAATCAGCTCTTTTGCGGCCGAATGAAGATGTCTTTTATCCCTTATAATTATATTCATGACTAAACTGGTTCAACACATGCCACCGGCAGCATCATCTCCTGCATTGATATTCCGCCGTGCTGAAAAGTATCCTTGTAATAGGCAGCATAATGATTAAAGTTATTCTGGTAGACCAGGTAATCCTTATTCGTTGCAAAGATGTACCTCGAGCTTAAATTAGATCTGGGGAGCATTCCCTTTTCAGGTTCTTTGAGTTCAAATACTCTCCTGGAATCGTAATCGAGGTTCCTGCCCATTTTATATCTGAGATTTGAAGATGTTTTCCTGTCTCCAATGATCTTCAATGCATTCTGCACTCTGATCGTACCGTGATCTGTACTGAAAACTACCCTGACCTGGTATTTGGAGAGAGTTTTAAGCAGTTCAAAAAGAGGTGAATGCAGGAACCATGATCTTGTTAAACTTCTGTATGCAGGTTCTTCAGTTGCAAGATCACGGATCACTCCAACCTCTGTCCTTGCATGAGAAAGCATGTCAACAAAATTATACACCAGGATATTTATGTCATTTGCAAGAAGTGACTTTACCTTTTCATTTACTTTTTTACCCTCCTGGCTGCTATGAATCTTGTTGTATGACCATTTGTATTTCAGTCCTTTCCTGGCAAGCTGTGACCTGAAGAGCTCTTCCTCAAAGTTATTCTTGCCCTCCTCTTCATCCTCATTTACCCAGTATTGGGGCATTGTTTCTGAAATAACAGATGGCATAAGTCCGGCAAATATAGAATTCCTGCAGAATTGAGTTGATGTAGGCAATATGCTGAAATAGATATCTTCCTCAATAATCCTGTACAATCCGGATAATTCAGCGGAGATTGTTTTCCACTGGTCAAACCGCAGGTTATCAATAAGTATAAAGAAAAGTGGAGTCTTTTCCTTCATCCGGGGAAATATCCTGTCGGAAAAGAGAGCAGGGGAGAGAACAGGGCTGTTTGTTGTTCCCGGTTTCAGCCAGTTCAGATAATTGCCGGCAATGAATTTGGAAAACAGGTTATTTGCTTCATTCTCCTGCAGCCTGAGAATTTCTGCCATCCCCTGGTCAGCTGATTTCTCAAGTTCAGATTCCCAGAATACAATTTTTCTGTACAACTCAGTCCAGTCGGTGTATTTTGAAGCAGCTGATATCATTTCCGAAATTCTTGTGAAATCCTGCCGGTATTCAGTTGTTGTTTTTTCGGTTATCAGTCTCCGCTGATCAAGTATTTTCTTAATTGTGAGAAGAACCTGGTTGGGTTTGACCGGCTTGATAAGGTAATCAGCAATTTCAGATCCTATTGCAGACTCCATGATCTCCTCTTCCTCGCTTTTGGTTATCATTACCACCGGTATATCTGTCCGTACCTCCCTGATTAACCTGAGAGTCTCCATTCCGCTTAAGCCGGGCATATGTTCATCAAGAAAAATCAGATCATATGAATTATGCCGGACCAGGTCAATAGTATCATTACCATTTGAGCAGGTGTCTATTTCATAACCCTTTTCCTGCAGAAAGAAAATATGTGAACGGAGATCTTCAACCTCGTCATCGGTCCATAATATTCTTATTTTTCTCATCGGAGGTATTTTTCAATGAAGAAGATATTGTACCGGTCAGGATTCTTGTCTCCTTTAAGAATTAAGAGGTTATCGTCATTTATTATGAATGAGTACATTTTGCTTCCGGAGACATTTCGAACATTCTTCTCAACGAGGAAGCTGTTATAATAGTCGAGGGAAGTCATATAATCAGGAAATCCGGAAACTGTTATCAGTATGAATTTATTGTCAACCAGAGTGCCTTCAGTTCTGTAATTTTTATTTGTATAATTATCAATATTATAGCTGATTACATCAAAGGTAGCCTGGTTTATATTGAATGCAGGATCGACGATTACCAGAGCAAACAAATGAGTTTTTGCAGTATCAGCAATATAAAGTTCCTGTGCAATCTGCCTGTCTTCCTCAACCTTCAGCTCAGGTAATTTCTGGTTCAGATATGCTGATATTTCATTTGCTTTCCTGCCTTCCTCTGATTTAGGCCAGGTTTTGATCAGTTTTGTAAGTTCCTCCTTGAATCCTCTTTCATCTGTAAGTCTGGCAACGCAATAAGCACGCAGCAGCATGAACTTGGGTGCAAGATTGTCCTGCGGAAATTTCTTAAGTGCATCGTCAATTACAACAATAGACTCATTGAAATTCTCTGCAATATAGAGATCATATGCTTTTTGGTAAGTGTCGCCTGCCAGCCTGATGTCAGCCATTTTTTTCTCATAATAGGCAGGATCGGACAAAATCCTTGCGAACTCACTTTCAGAATGTGAGGTAAGCAACTCCTGTCTGTAGGTCTCCGACTTTGGACTATTAATTTCCTTATTGAGCCTGTAAAGGTTGAAAAGGGCTTCCGGAACAAGTTCGTTATCCGGGTATCTTTTAGTGAGAGCCTCCCATGTATCTGTCGCTTTTGCAGTATCATTAATTCTTTCGGCGTATGCCCTTCCGGCATTAAGCATAGCTGTTGCTATTTTTTCATTTGAAATTGCCAGAAGTGAATCATTGAGGGGAAGGTTTTGCAGATAGAATTCAGGACTTTTGTTGTCAAATTTTGCTTTGGCAGTATCAGATTTCTGCTGTTGGGAATCACCTTCCTGTTCATCCTGCATAATAGCAACTATCGCTTTGTTTGACCGCCTCCAGTTATCTTCTAACCTTCTCTCTCCCCATCTTCTCCTGAATTCAGTTCTTCCGAATGCAAGTGCAGACTGATTATAAAAATACCATTTGCCCTCCTGGTCAATCTGGCCCTGAAAGCGTCTTTCATTCTCATAAAACTGCCCCATGTTGTATCTGTCTGAATAATCTGAAGTTTTGCCTTCACTTTCAGCTTTCGTTATCTGAGCAATTATACCTGAAATAACTGCGTTTCTTTCCGGATCACTCATTGAAGCTACTTTCTGGAGACTATCTTCAGTCTGAATTATTCTGAGCTCGTCAACAAGTGCGTTCAGGCTTTGTGATTTTGTTTTAAGCGCCTGATAACCAGGATATTTTTCATCGATGAAGAACATTGCACTGTCATAATATATACCGGCATCCATATATGCCGGTTTTTTGTAATAATAGTCTGCCAGGGCAAGATAAGATCTTCCTTTCTGATTTTGATTTATTGAAGGTGCAGATGCCGAAAGCCTGAAGTATCTGATTGCCTCCTCTTCGTTTCCCTCTCTCATTGAAAGATTTCCCAGTGCATAATAAATCTGATCCTGAAAATCCCGGTTTTTGGAATCCTTCAGCATTTTTTCCAGCTCCCTGCGTATTTCCTGGGTATTCATGGTCTCAACGTCAAGTACTCCGGGCAGTTTTATTCTGGCATAAAATTCAACTTCGTAAGGAGGCCTCATCTTGATTACTTTTTTGTAATAGGAGGTAGCCTCAGAAGGGTTCCCGTTTATGTCATAAAGCTGGGCAAGAAGGAAAGTGAGGCGATATTTTGTTTTTTTACCTGAAGCCTGAGCGACAGCTCTCTTCAATGGATCTATAGCCTCAGAATATCTTTTCTGTTTTATAAAGAGATCAGCCATTGTACTGTTGTACATCGACTGGAAAGCTTTTGAGGATTCAGAATTGATACCCAGTTCTGTTAGTATCCTCAGGGATTCATTATAGTTGCCATTTTCATTGTGAACCCTTGCCAGCCAGATAGTTGCTTCGTCTTTTATTCCCTTATCGCCGGCAGCAGTAATGCAGTACTCAAAAAGTGCAGCAGCTTCCTTATATTCATGCTTGTAAAATCTGGCTTTGCCTATAAGCAGATAACTGTCATCCACCCAGTCGTTGTACTCTTTTCTGTCAAGAAGCTCCCTGTCCTTTTCTGAAATATCATTTTTGTCGTCTATTTTGGGTTTGGCAGTCATTGACTTAAGAGAAATGAGCTTTGAAGCTTTCTGTATAGCCCTTTCCATGTCGGAACTGCAGAATGACGGAGTAGAAGGATCGCTGAATTCAAACACTTTAAGAACCTCAGCATAATCATCCCTGTAATTTGTGGATATTTTAGCAACACCTTCCTTAAGGTTCTCATAACCATTAAAGTAGATGTTGTACCTGGCAGTCATGTTATGGTAAAACCGGGTAGTGTCCGTATTTTTTTCAATCGAACACTCTGTAAGGAGCAATGCGAGCCCCAATATTACCAGGTATTTATATGGCGCGTTATATGAAGCCAAAAACTGACTTTTAATACTATAACTGACTTAACTTGAGTATAGTATTTCAAAGGTAATTAAAATTGAGGTGATCCTGTTTTTCAGGCTGAAATAACTCTCTTTATTTCAGGAACCTCTCTCATTATTGCCTGTTCAACTCCGGCTTTAAGGGTCTGCATACTATAAGGGCAGCCGTGGCAGGCTCCGGTTAGCTTCACCTTGACAATCATGTCGTCGGAAACTTCTACAAGATCAATATCTCCTCCATCCGACTGAAGATAGGGCCTTACCCTCTCGAGGGCTTTTGAAACTCGGTCTTTAATACTTTTATCTGTCATATCTATTTATTTATCTGAACTTTATGAGTAGGTCTTAAATCCTTGTTTCTCTTTTCGATGTTCTCTACAAGCTTTCCGGCAACTTCGAAAAATGCATTTCCGGTAATTGAATCGTTCAAAGCAACAGGCTCTCCTTTGTCACTGCCTTCGCAAATGCTCTGTACCAGGGGGATTTGTCCAAGCAATTCGACGTCCATCTTTTCTGCAAGGTTTATTCCGCCATCTTTTCCGAAAATATAGTATTTATTTTTAGGAAGTTCAGCGGGAGTGAACCAGGACATGTTTTCAACAAGTCCAAGGACTGGTACATTAATTTTTTCTGTCCTGAACATTGAAATGCCTTTAATGGCATCTGCAAGTGCCACTTCCTGAGGAGTAGTTACTACAATGGCTCCGGTAACCGGAACTTCCTGGACAAGAGTCAGATGGATATCGCTGGTGCCGGGAGGAAGATCGACTAGAAGAAAGTCAAGTTCTCCCCAGTCTCCCTGCATTATCATCTGCTTAAGGAAGTTTGATGCCATTGGTCCTCTCCATATCACCGCATCCTTAGGATCTACAAAAAATCCTGTTGAAAGAACTTTAACGCCATATTTAAAAAGAGGGATGATGATGTCCATTTCTTTTTCTCTTTTCACCTCAGGCCTGTAATTCTCCTCGTTGAACATTTTGGGAACTGATGGTCCGAATACATCGGCATCAAGCAATCCCACACTGTAGCCTTTTCTTGCCAGGGATATTGCCAGGTTAACTGCAACCGTGGTCTTTCCCACTCCTCCCTTACCGGATGAAACAGCAATAATATTTTTTACATAAGGCAATACTTCCCTGGTTTTTTCAGCATGTTTTCCAACGATTACCTTAGGCTCAATTTTAATTTCATTTATTACAGCATCCTGTCCAAGAGATTCTTTCAGGGTTTTGACTATTGTACTTCTTACTGATGAAATGAAAGGATCATTTGATTTCTCAGGAGTCAGAACCATTGAAATGCCATTTGAATCAGATTTAATATCTGAAACAATTCCAAGGGTAACAATGTCTTTTCCTGTTCCCGGATGAATAATCGTGGAGAGGATTTTAAGTATTTTGTCTTTCGAAAACATTGATCTTGTTATTTTTATTTAAATTAATTATAAACAAGATGCAATTTTACTATAATTCCGGCATACTGCAAAGAAAAAGCTATTTAAGTTCCTTAAGGGGATCCCAGAATCTCTCCCTGAAATTGACAATTTTGTCATCTTCAACAATGATACCTTCATTTGCCAGGAGCTGCTGCATTGTTGAAGAGTTGCCAAAATGATGTTTTCCTGTAAGCAGACCATTGCGGTTGACTACCCTGTGTGCCGGAATGAATTCGGTCCGGCTATGACATACATTAAGGGCCCAGCCAACCATCCTTGCTGATTTGCCTGACCCAAGATACCGGGCAATAGCGCCATATGAAGTAATTCGACCGTATGGAATCAGTTTTGTAACCTCATAAACCATTGTGAAGAAGTCGTTCTCAGCTTTTTTTTCTGACTTCGCCATTATGCAGGAATTTTTCTTTCTTAAGCCGGAAGGAGAGGTATGTAATTTTCATCCCTTTAAGGAGGAAAAGTCTTTCATAGTGAGTCTTTATCGATAAGATATTCTCAAAAAATGAGGCAGTTTCACCAGGATGGCTGAGGCTGCCGGCAATCTCAGGACTTATATCTGAAGTTTCAGGTTTTATCGAATAGAGATCGTCGGTTGAGATAATAAGATCAAGGTTATTGTCTTTAACTACAGAGCAGGTGAATTTATATAGTTCTTCATTATCGGTTTTAAGGTGCACAATTCCATTTTCTTTCAGGAACAGAAGGTATTTTCTTAAAAACTGAGGGGAAGTGAGTCTTTTGTTTGAATTTCTTGCACCCGCATGAGGATCAGGAAATGTTATCCAGATCTCATCAACTTCACCTTGGGTAAAAAATGAGTTTATGAATTCGATACGTGTGCGGAGAAATGCAACATTTTGCATCTGCAGTTCATTTGAAGTTTTGGCTCCCCTCCACATTCTGGCACCCTTTATGTCTACTCCTATGAAATTGTTTTGAGGAAATAATCTGGCAAGGCCTATTGTATATTCGCCTTTTCCGCATCCAAGTTCAAGTATTACCGGATTATTGTTTTTGAAGATCTGTGAGTTCCAGTTCCCTTTTATAGGGTAATCCTTTCCTGCAATTTCGCCTATTTCAGGTTGTATTACATTGGCGAATGAACCAAACTCATTCCATCTGGCCAGTTTGTTTTTACCCATACAACTGGTTTATTTACTGTTTTTTTCTATCCTCAGACCAATATCATAAACTCCGGGAAGTCCTTCTGTCCTCATTCCATGCTGAATTTTAAAGACATATTCCCCACGGGAAGGGAAAAAAACATTTGATTTGTAAGGAAGGCTAAGTTCATGTATATCACCGAATCCCTTACCATACCATTTCCCTTTATCGTCGGCAAGGTAATACTGAAGTGTATCAGTAAGATTTTTCCCGTCAGGTGATGTGGCAGTTACAAACAGGAAAATATTTCTGAAAGGATAATCTGAACCTGTCCTGATTGTGAAAAACAGGTTGTTACTGTTAATCGTATCACTGATGGTTACATTAAAAACAGGAAGATCCATCAGCTGCCATTTGTTTTCCTTAATTTCTTTGGAATCTGTAAAAACCACGTTGCTGTTGCATGATGTAAGGAGCAATGGCAGAAAAATCAGAAACAGAAGACGTTTTCTATTTAGGTTTTTTGTCATTGAATTTTCTGTTTTTCCTTCTTCCCTGGTTTTGACGTGGCCGGTTCTTTTTATCCTCCGGCTGATCAAATCTTGTAAGACTGTTATTTTTTAGCAGATCGTGTGATACCGGTTCAGATTCCCATGATTCTTCAACCTCCTTCAGTTTATCTACCTTTTTGCCTTTTCTGTTTATAGCCTGAATCTCCTTTACTCTTTCCACCGGGAGTGCAATCAGGTTGGCTGATGATTGCTGATCGGTTGAATACCAGTATATTCCTTTATGTACTTCAAGTTTCTGGAAGTATGCGGTGCAGTCAAGTGCCTGAAGTGGTATCTCCTTCGGAGGGAAAGATCTCTGAGCATCAACATAGCAGTCGAGCTCAAAGTTGAGGCAGCATTTAAGCTTGCTGCACTGGCCTGCCAGCTTCTGCGGATTAAGTGAAAGCTCCTGGTATTTTGCGTGAGTTGTTGTTACTGAAATGAAGTTCGTAATGTGAGTGGAGCAGCAGAGTTCCCTGCCGCAGGAGCCAATACCTCCTATTCTTCCGGCTTCCTGTCTTGCCCCAATCTGGCGCATCTCAACCCTGATCTTGAATTCATCTGCAAGAACCTTTATCAGCTGACGGAAGTCAACCCTTTCATCTGCAATGTAAAAGAATATAGCTTTTGTTTTATCCCCCTGGTATTCAACATCGCCTATTTTCATGTTCAGCCTGAGCTCTTCAGCTATCTTTCTTGAGCGGAACATTGTAGTATTTTCAAGCTTTTTGGCTTCCTCCCATTTCTGTACATCAACAGCCTTAGCTTTGCGGTATATCTTTTTAAGATCATCCGGTGAGGGGTGTATCTTAAGTTTCTTAAGCTGCTCCCTTACAAGATTGCCAACCATTGAAACCCTTCCTATGTCATGACCGGGAGATGCCTCAACAGCCACAATATCACCAATCTCCAGCCTCAGCGAATTTACATTTCTGAAGAATCCCTTTCGGGTATTCTTAAAACGAACCTCAACAATTTCATTCTCATCAGTTACTGCAGGAATATCCCTGAGCCAGTTAAATGAATCGAGTTTATTGTTACCGGGCTTATATTTTATTTCGGGCATCCGGATCTCTTCACCGGACTGACCCTGAATATCTTCGTTATCAGTCATAACAACCAGTATCTGCCAAAAGTATTCCGCAAAAGTAGTCAATTAAAGGAATTAATTCAACAAAAGCAAGAATGATCAGACAGAACGTATCAGCCTGGTAACCTTCAGGGCAAGATCGAGGAAAATAATTTTGGCATTGCCGTTGGCCTCGATATGTGAATAGGTCAGGTTTAGCTCTTCAGTAAGCGGATAAACATTCTCCCGGGTGATAAAAGGATGGAATTTACCTGAAAAATCAGCCTCCTGGCCTGTAAGGAAAACAAGTTTGTTTTCAACCTGTCCTAAGGTCAGCATCAGGTTTTCCCTGAGTATTCTTAACGAAAAAGAGATAAAATTCTTTTGTGCCTTTCTTCCTGTTGAGGATATATCTTCGGATTAGTTAATAAGTGAAATTACATCTCTTTTCCATGCGAATCTCATCAGATTTTTAAACCGGTCCAGGTTATCGAGCGAAGAACTTTCATTCTCACAGAGTTCTATAGCCCTTATCAGATTTCCATTAGCAACATGTGAGATATCGGCAGCTTTTTCCTTTGTTATAGCAAATCGTTTTATAAGATAGTTTTCTACTTCACTGTCACTGAAAGCAGGGATTCTGACCAACTGACATCTCGACTGAATTGTAGGAATGACCTTATCTGGTTCATCTGAAACCAGAAGAAAGAGAGTCTTTTCCGGTGGCTCCTCTATCATCTTAAGAAGCTTATTTGATGTTGCCTGATGCATTTTTTCAGGAAGCCAGATGATCATTATCTTAAAATCAGACTCAAATGTTTTCAGGCTCAGTTTCCTGATTATCTCTGATGCCTCTGAGGCAAAAATCATTCCCTGGGCGTTGCCAACCTCAATGAAATCAAGCCAATCATTAATAGTAAAAAATGGTGATTTTGAAACGAATTCCCTCCATTCTTCAATATAATTATCGCTGACAGGGTCCGTAGCCTTTTTGCCTTTTATAACAGGAAATACAAAATGAAGATCAGGATGGATCATCTTTTCATACTTCACGCATGATTTGCATTTCCCGCATGAATCATGATCCGAACGATCCTCACAACTTATATACCTGGCATAGGCAAGAGCAAGAGCCATGCTTCCGCAGCCTTCATTGCCCGCGAAGAGTTGAGCATGGCTAACCCGTTCTTCCTTAACTGATCTTATAAGTTTCCCGATTATTTCTTTCTGACCGGGAATCTGGGAGAAGTTCATACTGGGTTCTGGTTGCTAGGTACTAGGTGCTGGTTGCCAGGTGCTGGTTCGAGTCTACCAACCACCCAGCACCCGGTACCCAGGAACAATTTTAGTTATAATGCTGCCAGTGCAGAATCGTAATCCGGCTCTGTTGTAATTTCAGGAACAAGCTGTGTATACTTAACATTTCCGGTTTCATCAAGCACAACAATGCTGCGGGCATAAAGTCCAGCCAAAGCACTGTCAGTCAGGTCAACGCCATATGCCTTACCAAAAGAAGAATCGCGGAAACCTGAAAGGGATGTTACATTTGTAATCCCTTCGGTTGAGCAGAATCTTCCCATTGCAAAAGGCAGGTCTTTTGAAATTGCCAGGACAACTGTGTTGGCTTTGCCTGCTGCAAGCTGGTTGAATTTTCTTACCGAAGTTGCGCACACTGAAGTGTCAAGACTCGGGAAGATATTAAGTATCACTTTCTTTCCTTTAAGCTCTGATAATGAAAGATTTGAAAGATCCGACTTTACAAGTGTAAATTCAGGAGCTTTGCCACCTTTTGCCGGAAGGTTTCCTGATGTATTAACAGGATTGCCTTTTAATGCTGTTTTTGCCATAATTTTTTTTTCAAATTTAGTTAATCTTTTGCTAGGGGAACATTTAAATATGATGTATTGTTCAGTCATTTATATATTTCTTTAAACACAAAGGACACTGAGATTACACAAAGGACACAAAGACAGAAAAATGAATCATTTTTTCTTTGTGCTCTTTGTGCTTTTCCTTTGTGACCTTTGTGGTTAATGGATTTTTGTAAATGAATATTTCAAAAAAAAATGTAGGTTTGTATGTGAATTTATTAACAGCAACTTTAAAATATACTCTCTATGAAAATGATTCAGGACTTCAACTTCAAAGGAAAGAAAGTTATAGTAAGGGTTGACTTCAACGTTCCCCTTGACAAAAAGACATTCGTTGTTACCGATGATACACGCATACGCGGGGCATTAACTACAATTAACAAGATACTCAGCGATGGCGGCTGCCTGATACTGATGTCACATCTTGGAAGACCCGAGGGACGTATGGAGAAGTATTCCCTTAAACCTGTTCTTCCTGTTCTGGAGAAGCATCTTGGAAAAAAAGTTCTTTTTGCTGATGATTGTCTGGGAGAGTCTGCAGTAACAATGGCAGCAGCATTGAAACCAGGTGAAATTCTTCTTCTTGAGAACGTACGTTTCTATCCTGAAGAGGAAGGTAAACCTATTCTTCCTGAAGGCGTTTCTGATGATGTCAAGAAAGCTGCAAAAGCTGAAATGAAGATTAAACAGAAGGAGATGGCCAAAAAACTTGCAGGCTATGCTGAAGTATATGTAAATGATGCATTTGGAACAGCACACCGCGCTCATGCAACAACAGCTGTGATGGCAGATTATTTCGAAACTGAGAAGAAAATGTTCGGATACCTTATCAACAGCGAGCTTGCTGCAATGGATAAAGTCCTTAAAGACCCTCAGAGACCTTTCACTGCTATTATGGGAGGAGCAAAGGTGTCGGACAAAATTATGCTGATCGAAAATCTCATTAACAGGGTTGATAATATAATTATTGGCGGAGGGATGACCTATACTTTCATTAAAGCACAGGGCGGAAAAATAGGTAAATCACTTTGTGAGGAAGATAAGCTCGAACTTGCACTTCAGCTTCTTGAAAAGGCTAAGCAGAAAGGTGTAAAGATCTATCTGCCAGTTGACAGTCTTAATGCCGATAAGTTTGAGAATGATGCAAATACAAAAGTTTCAGCAGTAGGTGAAGTTGAAGATGGCTGGCTTGGACTTGATATTGCAGAGAAGACAATTGCTCAGTTCTCTACCGTAATTGAGAATTCAAAGACGATCCTTTGGAACGGACCGATGGGAGTATTTGAGATGGAGAAATTCTCAAAAGGCACAACAGCTGTGGCAAAAGCCATAGCAGCATCTACTGCCAAGGGCGCATACAGTCTTATAGGAGGAGGTGACTCAGTTGCTGCTATCAATAAGAATGGTCTGGCGGATAGGGGAAGCTATGTATCTACCGGCGGTGGTGCTATGTTGGAGTACATGGAAGGCAAGAAGCTTCCGGGCATCACTGCTATCCGCGGGGAATAGGAGTCCCGATAGCTATCGGGAGGGAGAAGAGGAGAAAGGGTGATCTTTCTTATTCCCCCTTTGAAGGGGGCGAGGGGGATGTTCTTGATAATATTTAATCTCCAATAAATTCAGAAGGCTGTACTCAGGTGCAGCCTTTATTATATCTGATTGAACCATTATTTTTCTCTTTTGTTGTATCTTTGAAAGAGTTATGAAACAATTATTATTTATCCTTCTGGCATTTACACTGGTACTTTCTTCCTGCGAGGAAGAAGTAAAAGTCCGTACTTCCGGCACAGACACCATAGACAATTCAACATATCAGAGTACTACCTATTATGTATATGGTTTCTCTTTTGCTCAGGGGAAACTTGTTTCTACACTTAATAATCCCGGGCCGGACATAACAATATATGTAAACAAGGTCAATACACCATATAGTCTTACACTACAGACAAACAATCTGAATCCTTCCTTTTATAAGGTTGGAGATTATGCCGATGAAAGTGCCGCAAAAACTGCTTTTGATAACCTTAAGAGTGTTCCATCTGCACAATGGACAGATATGGCTGATCCTGTTGCTCCCAACCAGGTCTGGATATACCGGTCCGGAGAGGAGAAATATACCAAGATCAGAATAGTTAGTACTGTTAATGAAACGAGGCAGCTGATTGCTTATGGGGAGTGCACTTTTCAATGGGTATACCAGCCTGACGGATCATTAACCTTTCCCTGAAAAATGGCCAGCATATTAAGGGATAAGATCTTCAATACAGAGAGTGGGTCTGATTTTCATAATTTAGCCCTGCAGATATTTGATTATCAATACATTAAAAACACTGTATATCAAAGCTTTGCAAATTGTTTAAAAAGGGATCCGGGTACCGTTACCCACCTGACAGATCTTCCCTTTCTTCCGGTTGAATTTTTCCGCACTAACATTGTTACATCTGGCGAGAAAACTGTACAGAAAATATTCGAAAGTAGCGGCACAACCGGAAATCTTACTTCGAGGCATTATGTATGTGATACCGGTTTATATACAGAAAGTTTCCTGAAGTCATTTTCGCTCTTCTATGGTGATCCTGCTGATTACATGATAGCTGCACTGCTTCCTTCATATACAGAGAGAGAAAATTCATCCCTGGTTTTTATGGCTGATGCTTTGATTAAATTGAGCAGAAGTAAACTCAGTGGGTTTTACAGGGAAAATGAAAAATCGCTTATCAGGAATATTGTTTCGACAAGAGAAGAGGGTTTAAAAGTACTCCTGCTTGGCGTTAGTTTTGCATTACTCGATCTTGCTGAAAAAGAAGCTCCTGATCTTTCAGGAGTTATAGTAATGGAAACAGGAGGGATGAAGGGAAGAAGGAAGGAAGTTACAAGAGCAGAACTTCATGGTATCCTTACGAAATCGTTTAAAGTTCCTTCAATTCATTCAGAATATGGGATGACGGAGCTTCTGAGCCAGGCTTATTCAAAAGGGGACGGGATATTTTATTGTCCGCCATGGATGAAGATAATTCTTCGAGATACACAGGATCCACTTTCTCTGTTTACTGAGCCCGGCAGAACAGGTGGAATAAACATTATTGATCTGGCTAACCTTTATTCCTGTTCATTTATCTCAACAGGTGATCTGGGAAGGCTTCGCGAAGACGGAGGCTTTGAGGTTCTTGGCCGCTTCGATAACAGTGATATCCGCGGCTGCAATCTTCTTGCTGATTGACCAGAAGACCAGAAGACCAGAAGACCAGAAGACAATTAAAATCCTAGTTTAGTCCTTATCCCCTGAGGTACAGAATTCCTGTTTACCATTATAAATATTGTCTTTGCCCTGACATACTGCTCTGACATATTGAGGTATCCTCCGAAATTGTTGCTTTCAGGTCCCCAGGAGTTTTTAGTGATATAGTATTTAGCCCCGTTCTGGTCTTTGACAATTCCTGTAATATGCATCAGGTGATCGTCTGTGGTAGTGAAATTTTCAAACATAGTCTGGCGCAGCTCCTGTGTCACATTTGCTGAGGGGAAAGTTGCCACACCTTTTCTGCTTGTAAAACTATCCTCACTGGTATCTCCGTCCCAGTTAACAGTATATCCGTTGTTTAGTGCATAATCCATTATCTCAATAATTTCACTGACAGGTACATTATAGAATCTGCTCATTCTCCAGTTGTCAGGAACCTCAAGTACTCCCTGTGTATAGAAAGGGAAATGTGTAAATGAAGTGATCTCAACATAATCATCGGGATTTATTCCAAGGCTGCCGGCAAAGGATTTGGGAGTGTAATTCTCTCCTTTCCATATAAAAGTTTCAGGAGCTTTGCCAAGATATGTATCAAGAATTGATTCCACAACCTGCAGATACTGAGGACTCTGATTTTTTCTTTCAACTGCCACCCCTGCTGCAGCTTTCAGATAGCTGTTCAGTTCGCCATGGTTATGGGTTGATGATCCATAATTAAGACCGGGATATACTTCATCAGGCACAATGCCCTTTTCATTAAAAATTTTCATCCAGTCATGAGCCTGCCCGCCTTCGTCGGTATTCCCTTTGCCCTGTCGGATGTAGTTGTCTTTGAGTCTGTCAGTATAGTTATATCTGATGATGAACATTTCTGAAAGGTCATATTCACCCTTTCCCATTCTGAGTAATTCCGATTCAATGAAAGAGGTAGTTGCAAAACACCAGCAGGTGCTGGTACGTGCCTGATTTTTAACCGATGTAGCCTTTAATTCAACAAGAGGTTTGAATAGAAATTCTTCTTCCGGTTTTGCTGGAACCACCGGCTTTTTCTGTGAAAAAAGGAGGGTTGATACTATTAAGAAAAGCAGGGAGAGGAAAAGATTTTTTTTCATTAGATGTGAAATTTAATCAGCCTTTTACAATATCATAAGAGTGATCTATCCAGGAAAATATTTCATTATCCGGAATGGATCCGTCAATACTAACTGTGTTCCAGTGCATTTTGTTCATGTGATAACCCGGAGTCACCGAAGAATATTTCTCCCTGAGCTCAATGGCAAATGACGGATCGCATTTCAGATTCAGGCTAAGATCACCGTCAAGATTGGCAAGGGCAAATATTTTACCATTCTTTTTAAATACAAGTGTATCGTCGCCGAAAGGCAAACTTTCGGTTACATTTTTCTTCGACATACAATAATCACGAACTGATACTATATCCATACTATAAATTTATCGGAGTGTGGGATAAAATGCATCTTCAATATGATCTGTTTCAAATTCTCCATTCTTATTAATAATGGTAACAATATCAAAACGACTCTCCTTGTCGATCCTGAACCGTTGAATATATCCTTCTGCAGCCCTGATTATTGATTTCTGTTTTGCTACCGGAACAGCTTTGGCCGGTTCTACCATAAAGTTCTCTGAACGTGTCTTAACTTCCACGAAAATAACAAAATCTCTGTTTTCGGCTATGATGTCTATTTCATGGGCACCCCATTTCCAGTTCCTGAAAAGAATTCTGTAGCCCTTGTTTTTCAGGTATGCAGCGGCATGTTCTTCACCCGTCCGGCCTAATTCATGTGATTCGGACATAATGCACGAGACAATTAAAAATCAGATCTCAATTAGTTTATTTCTGATAGCAAATAATATCAGACTTGCAGTGTTTTTCGAGTTTGTTTTTCCCAGAAGATTTGCTCTGTGTTTATCAACAGTCCTTTTACTGATGAAGAGCGATTCAGCGATCTCCTGGTTTGAGAAGCCCTCGCAGATCTTGAACAGAATCTCCTTTTCCCTCTTCGAGAGATTGGCTGATTTGCTTTCATGTTCACGGTGCTTGATCTTCTGGATGACGTGATAAAGAAGTTCCTGTGAAAAGTAGCTGCCTCCTTTTTTAATCGTCAGAATAGCTTCCTTAACTTCTGAGATATCAGAATCTTTTACAAGAAATCCCTTTGCTCCGGCATCAACCATCTTATAATAGTACTCCTCCTCACCATACATGGAGAGAGCAATAATATTCAGATCGGGACAGATTTTAAGACCTTTTCTTGTAGCTTCAATACCGTCCATTTCCGGCATATTGATATCCATTAAGGCTACATCAGCAGGAGTTGTTTTAATCAGTTTAAGAAACTCTTCACCATTTGATGCCTCACCAATAACTTCAAACTCAGGAAATGCATTAAGCAGGATCTTGAGCCCGTTTCTGAAAAGCTGGTGATCATCTGCTATTATTATCCTTGTTTTATCCATCTGATCAGAATATGCAAAACATTATCCTATTCAATCATTTTTATCAGGGCACTTGTACCTTTTCCCGGAGTACTCTCAAGAATAAAGACTCCCTCAACGGTTTTGACCCTGGTCTCAATATTTGATAACCCCATACCTTTACTATCGTCATTTTGGAGAGTTGAGGTATCAAAGCCCCTTCCGTTATCATTGAATTGCAAGGTAACAAATTTTTCGTGTTTGTTCAGCTCAATTTCAATACGTGAAGCTCCTGAATGAAGAATCGAGTTGTTAATTAATTCACAAACAGCCCTGTAAATCACAACCTCTTTATCATTTTCAAGTCTTTGTTTATCCATATTAGACTTGAAATCAATTTCCACAGATTTGGTCTGGTTTATTTTGGTTGTGAAAGTGCTTATTGCACTTGTCAGCCCAAAGTTTGTCAGTACATGCGGACTCAGATTGTTTGAAATATCCTTTATTGTATTTATGGCTTCATTTACCAGGTGATTGGTATTATTGAGGATTACTGTTCCTGATGTATCTTTTATCCTGTCGGTCAGGGCTGAAAGAGACATTTTAACTGTTGAGAGAATTGGGCCCAGTCCATCGTGAAGGTCCTTAGCAAATCTCTTTCTTTCGTTTTCTTCGGTATTTATAATTGCATTTATAACTCTTTTTTCGGTTCTCATACGCTCAATATCAGCACGTTTCAAGGAAGTGAACAGCTCACGTATCAGTATTACACCGCTTATTATAAATATAGATACAACAACGCCCAGCCATTCATCTATCATCTGCCAGGTATAGGAAGGAGTACCTCTGAAAAACTCAAACAGCTGAATGATTTTACGCACAGCCATGAAAACAAAAGATAGAGATAGGAGAATCCATGATAACCTGTATTTGGTAAGCTTCATAAACCTGAATGCAATAACTGCAGCTATGATCTGCAGAACAATTGAGATTATCAGGGCAATGAGTCTTACCATTTGACGGGATACATAATATTATGTAAAAATAGAAGTTATTTATTTATGGCGCAACGGCACTATGGCTCAATGGCGCAATGGGTTGATATATAAGAGTTTTAGTTGATTAAGCTGCCTTTGCGCCCTTGCGCCCTTGCGCCTTTACGCCTTTTTTTTACCTTTGTCGTCTCGAAAACAGCCATATGACATTATTTTACAATCTCGGCATACATACATTAAATGCACTTGCACATATTCTGGCACTTTTCAATTCAAAGGCACATCTGTGGGTTGCAGGGACAAGAGATTGGGAAAGCAGGATCACAGGCAGGATTAATCCAGGGGACAGAAATGTATGGATCCATTGTGCTTCTTTGGGTGAATTTGAGCAGGGAAGACCACTTATTGAGGCATTAAAATCAGAGCATCCGGAGATAAAAATTATACTTACTTTTTTTTCGCCCTCAGGGTATGAGATAAGGAAGGGCTATGATAAGGCAGATTGTATAATTTATCTTCCTGCAGATACTCCGTCAAATGCAAGAAGATTCATAAAACTGGTAAATCCCGAGTTTGCAGTACTTGTAAAATACGAATTTTGGAATAACTATATATCAGAACTTTACCGGTATAATATTCCACTTTACCTTGTTTCCGGCATCTTCAGGGAAGGACAGCATTTTTTCAAATGGTACGGATCATTTTTCAGAGGTATACTGAGGAAGTTCAGGATGCTTTTTGTTCAGGATCAGTCATCATTTGAGCTGCTGAAAGGAATAGGGATTAAGAATGTGATGGTAACAGGAGACACCCGGTTCGACAGGGTTGTACAGATAGCAGCAACAGCGAGGAACATTAAGCAACTGGAGCAGTTCAGGGGAGAGGAAAAGATGTTCCTGGCAGGCAGCAGCTGGAAACAGGATGAGGAGATTATTGCTCAATATATTAATAATAACCCTGGAAGAATGAAATGGGTTTTTGCGCCCCATGAAATTCACGGCGAAAATATTGAAAGACTTGAAAAGCTTTTTACTGCTAAGACAATAAGGTTTTCAAAGTTCAATGAATCTGGCACTGATGCCAGAGTACTTATTATTGATAATATAGGGATGCTTTCATCTGCTTACAGGTATTCTTATATAGCAGCGATCGGGGGTGGATTCGGCAAAGGTATTCATAACATACTAGAAGCTGCGTGCTGGGGAGTACCGGTAATGTTTGGACCAAGGCATGAAAAATTTAAGGAAGCAGTGGATTTAATTAAGGAAAACGGGGCTGCCGGTTTCGATTCATATAGCTCCTTCAGAGATATGCTTGAAAAATGGTTGACGGATGAGCCATTTTACTTAAAATCAGCAAGTGCAGCCTCATCGTATGTCTCTAAAAACAAAGGTGCAACAGCCAAAATTCTGGAGATAATTTTACCCAAAAGATATTAACAGAAACAGCTGATAATTTGTTTAAAACTCCCTTCCTCCTTTTTAGTAAGGATCATTCAAAGAGATGTAAATTGTTTGCCCGGATTTAACAATAATGTAACTCTGTTGTAATCAAATAATCAAATATATAGAATAAAATTGCTGATAATTTACTAATCCTAAAACCTAATTTTATGATGAACCAGTTCAAACGAATCTATTCGGTGTTGATCTTTTTGTTCGTAACAATTACATTGTTCGGACAGGGAGCAACAACATCGGGTCTAACAGGAAGGATCGTTGACTCCAAGGGTGAAGCTTTACCCGGGGCAACGGTACTTGCAGTTCATGAACCTTCAGGTACTCAGTATGGTGCTGTAGCCAATGCCGAAGGTTTCTTTAATATTCAGGGTATGCGTCCTGGAGGGCCTTATAAAATTGAAGTATCCTTTATTGGTTATTCCAAAAAGACTTTTACTGAGATAAACCTTCTTCTTGGTGAAGCTTATACATTAAAAACTGATCTTACAGAAAGTGCATCAGAGCTTGGTGAAGTTATTGTTGTTGGTGCAAGACCGTCAGCATTCGGAACTGAAAAAATGGGCGCTTCCTCAAATATCAACAAACAGGATATGGCTCTTATACCTTCGATGAACAGGAACCTGAGTGATTACACCAAGTTATCACCCTATTCAACAGGTTCAGGTTATGTTGGTCGTGAAGCATACAATACAAACGTTACTGTTGATGGTGCAAACTTCAATAATAACTTTGGACTATCAGGGACCAATATGCCTGGTGTTTCCGGCGAACCTATTTCAATGGAAGCAATCGAAGAGATCCAGATTGCCGTTGCTCCTTTTGATGTAACACAATCCAACTTCACAGGTGCCGGTGTTAACGCTATTACGAAGAGCGGAACAAACCAGTTCAGGGGATCTATTTATGGTTATTACCGCGATACAACAATGGTTGGTAAAAAAATCAGGGATACAAGGCTTAAGGTTTCCCAGTCTTCAAAATCAGCTTATGGATTTACTCTCGGAGGTCCGATTATTAAGAACAAATTATTCTTCTTCTTAAGTGCTGAAAAAGAAAGTACACTGACACCCGGTAATACACTTCTTGCTATGGAATCAGGAAGGGATGTCAATGACCTTAACGTTAACTCAAGAGTTCAGGCTGCAGATCTGCAGTCATTCTCACAGGCTCTCAAAAATAAGTTTAATTATGAAACAGGACGTTATGAGAGTTGGGGCGGAGATGATGAAGGCAACAACAAAATACTTGCAAGAATTGACTGGAACATAAACAAGAATCATAAATTCTCATTCCGTTACAACTATTCAGAGAGTTCTGCACGTTTTGCTCCAAGCAATAGCGGTGATGCCACACCATCTATATCCGGTGGTCGCCAGTCACGTACAGGAGGTTTATCGTTTGAGAATTCACAATATTATAACGCCAACACCCTTCATTCAATAACAGGTGAAATTAACAGCCGTTTTGGTGATGTTTCAAACAAATTTCTCGTTGCTTATACAATCTATGGTCAGCCACGTACCAGCGACAGCGAAATATTCCCGTTCATTGATATAATGTCAGGTGTTGCTACCAGTGGTCAGGTTTACATGTCAGCAGGTTATGAGCTTTTCTCTTATAAGAACAATGTTGACAACAATACCTTTATTGTAACTGATAATGCTACATATCAGCTTGACAGACACAAATTCACACTTGGTATGTCATTCGAGCATCAGTATTTTGCAAACAGTTATCTTCGTCAGGGAAGTTCTTATTACAGGTTCAGGGATCTGACCGCTTTCCAGAGGTATCTTAATGGTGATGGCGCAGGACAACCATATAATGCAAATTACCATCCGACAAACTTCGCATATACCTATCCTATAAACGGATTTACAAATCCTGTGGCGGAACTTAACTTTGGTCAGTACTCTGCATATTTCCAGGATGAGTACAGTGCCCTGGATAACCTAAAGGTAACAGCAGGTTTAAGGGTTGACCTTCCGATGTATTTATCAGGAGCTGTTGACAATCCTGCACTGGCAAGCTATTCTTTCAGAGATGGTGAGACAGTAGATCTTTCAACCTGGCCGGATGCCAAATTACTATGGTCACCCCGTTTAGGATTCACCTGGGATGTATTTAGTGATAAGTCGCTTAAGGTCAGAGGTGGTACAGGTATATTCACCGGACGTATTCCATTTGTATGGTTCACAAACCAGCCTACAAACAGCGGGATGCTTCAGTACCAGTTTGTTGTAAACCAGAGTGGCGGAGCTGCCAGCCAGGCACAGCTTGCAAGGCTTCCAATGTATGCTGATGCTTCACAATTGCTTAGTAATGCTGCACTTACAGATATTTTCCCGACTTCCAACCCCGTTGGCGGAAGGATAGCTGCAATTGACAAGAAGTTCAAACTGCCTCAGGTATGGCGTTCGAGTTTTGCATTTGATGTTAAACTTCCGGCAAATATGATGCTTACAGTTGAGGGAGTATATACAAAAGACATTAATGCGATCAACTTTGATAATATAAACCTTGCACCGGCAGCAACTGGTGTATGGGAAGGTACTCTTGAGCGTCCTTACTGGACAAATGTCACAAACGCAACAAAATACAATACACAGCCTTATCAGAATGTTGTTATCATGCGCAACACCAATAAAGGACGTGGCTATTCATTATCAGCTGAACTCAGCCTTCCAAGGGTATATGGATTCGGCGGATCTCTTGCCTATTCACGCAGCTGGGGTGAGGAAGTGGCTGGTAAATCAGGATCTGATCCATTCTCAGCATGGCAGTACAGGTATGTTTCCGGAAGTTCAAATTCAGATGAGCTTGGTCTGACACTTAATAATACTCCTCACAGGTTTATCGGCTCTCTTAATTATAAGGTAGAATATGCAAAATACTTTGCTACCTCTGTTGCTTTCTTCTATACAGGTTACAAAGGTGGTGCTTCTTCCTACTACTATAACGGAGATGCTAACAGTGATGGTACAACAAACGACCTGATGTATATTCCGCGCAATGCAAGTGAAGTGATTTTTGCAAGTACAGCTGATGCTGATGCTTATTTCAAATATGCAGCTCAGGATCCTTACCTTTCAAAACATGCAGGAGAATACGCATTAAGAAATGCCGCTTACCTTCCATGGTACCAGCGTCTTGATATGCGTATAATGCAGGATTTCAAAATCAAGGTTAAAGAATCTGTAAATACACTTCAGCTCAGCCTTGATATTATGAATGTTGAAAACCTCTTAAATTCAGACTGGGGACTTAACAAGAACTTTGTAACAACATCTCCTCTGACAGTTGTTGGTCGCGATGCTGCTACTGCAAAACTCAGGGTAAGCATGAGAAAGATTGGAACTGATTATATTTCACGTTCATATCAGGATCCGACCTCTGTAGCTTCTACATGGGCTATCCAGTTTGGCGTACGCTATCTGTTCAATTAATTTGTAACTAAACTTCTTTAAGAGGCTGTCCTTTTCGGGCAGCCTCTTTTTATACATCTTTTTCGCCATTCTTATTGATCATTTCTGAACCTTTTGTTGCTACTTATTAACAATCCTTCAGGCAATCTTCTAATGTAGTTTGTGTTAAGTATTTAACAGAAGAAAATATATGTATGTCACAGACAATCAGCATTTTACATGAAAGTTAATAACTACCATAGAGAATGTTAATAAACTTAAATTTCTACTCTTGCATCAGGAAATTCACTTGCTTAATTTAGCATTTACCTGTTTTTGGAAACAGCAGCCTTGTAATCAAATAAAAATCAGTGAATAACAATTATATGGAAGATTTATTTGTCCAGGAACCAGCCGTTGCAGCTGAAAAAACAAAGAAAGAGAAACAGACTACCTCAATGGAGAAGAAGCGTGAAGAGAAAGAAATAACTACTTATTCGCACGACGAAGCAGTTGAGGCAAGCATAGAATACTTCAGAGGAGATGAACTTGCTGCACGTGTTTGGGCAAATAAATATGCTTTGAAAGATTCATACGGTAATATGTATGAGAAGACACCTGATGACATGCACAGGAGGCTTGCACGTGAGATTCACAGAGTAGAGAAAAAATATAAAAATCCTCTTTCTGAAGATCTTATCTATAATATTCTGAAAGATTTCAAATACATCGTTCCGCAGGGCGGCCCTATGACCGGAATCGGAAACGATTATCAGATAGCATCCCTTTCAAACTGCTTTGTAATAGGGAACGACGGATCATCCGACTCATACGGTGGTATAATGAAGATTGACCAGGAGCAGGTACAGCTTATGAAACGCCGTGGAGGTGTTGGTCACGACCTTTCACATATAAGACCCAAGGGAACACCTGTGCTTAACAGTGCACTTACATCTACCGGTGTGGTACCCTTCATGGAGCGCTATTCAAATTCAACGCGTGAAGTTGCACAGGACGGAAGACGCGGAGCTCTGATGCTTTCAATTTCTATCAAACATCCCGATTCAGGAAAATTTATTGATGCAAAGCTTGAAAGCGGCAAAGTTACCGGTGCAAATGTTTCAGTTAAACTGACTGATGATTTCATGAAAGCAGTAGAGGGAAAAACTACCTTCAGACAGCAATATCCGATTAACTCACCCGACCCAAAGTATTCAAAAGATATAGACGCACTGCATCTCTGGAATAAGATAATACATAATGCATGGAAATCAGCAGAACCCGGAGTATTATTTTGGGATACAATTATAAGGGAAAGCGTTCCCGATTGTTATGCTGATATGGGTTTTGCAACCGTATCTACAAATCCATGCGGTGAAATACCATTGTGTCCCTATGACAGTTGCCGTCTTCTGGCAATAAATCTTTACAGCTACGTTAATAATGCCTTCACTCCTGAAGCCCGGTTCGATTTCGAACTCTATAAAGAACATGTGGGTCTGGCACAGCGAATGATGGATGATATCATCGATCTGGAAATGGAAAAAGTTGATGCTATCCTGGCAAAGATCGACGCTGATCCGGAGACTGAAGAACTAAAGAGGGTTGAGCGTAACCTTTGGGCCAACATAAAGGAGAAATGTATGCAGGGAAGAAGGACCGGTATTGGTATAACTGCAGAGGGAGATATGCTTGCAGCACTTGGTCTGAGATATGGCAGCGATGAAGCAACTGAATTTTCTGTTGAAGTTCATAAGACACTAGCTCTTGAGGCATATAAATCATCAACCTACCTTGCAAAGGAGAGAGGCCCGTTTACAATATATGATGCCGAGCGCGAAGCAACAAATCCTTTTATACTGAGACTGAAGGAAGCAGATCCGGTGTTGTACAACAACATGGTAAAATTCGGAAGAAGAAATATTGCCCTTCTGACAATAGCTCCTACGGGAACCACAAGTCTGATGACACAGACAACTTCAGGAATTGAACCAATATTCTCTACATTCTACAAAAGAAGGAGGAAGGTTAACCCCAATGATAAGGATGTTAAAGTTACATTCAAGGATGAGGTGGGTGATTCATGGGAAGAATTTCCTGTATTCCACCATAAATTTGTCGACTGGCTCAGGCTTAGCGGTTATGATCCGGATGAAGTATCACGAATGGAAGACAAGGATATAAACGAGATAATAGCAAAATCACCATATTCTAAAGCAAGTGCGAATGATGTCGACTGGGTGGCTAAGGTCAGAATGCAGGGCGCAATTCAGAAATGGGTAGACCATTCAATCAGCGTAACAATAAACTTACCCAATGAGGTTAAGGAAGAGCTTGTCAGCGAACTCTACCTCACAGCATGGAAATCAGGTTGCAAGGGAGCCACAGTATACCGTGATGGTTCCAGAGACGGAGTGCTTATTTCAGGAAAACCTGAAACAAGAGTAGTTTCAGAAAGACCCAAACGGCCGAAAGCACTTGAAGCTGACGTTATCCGCTTCAGTATAAACGAAGAAAAATGGGTTGCCTTCGTAGGACTTAAGGATAACCTGCCTTACGAAATATTTACAGGTGTTGCCGATGAGGAGATATTCCCCATTCCAAAGAGCATACTGAAAGGGAAGATCATCAAGGTTAAGGAAGAAGGCAATAAGACCAGGTACGACTTCCAGTATACAGATAAATACGGTTACAAGAAGACTATTGAAGGGCTGTCACACATGTTCCTTCCTGAATTCTGGAATTATGCAAAACTAATTTCCGGCGTTCTTCGCCATGGAATGCCTATTGCAGATGTTGTAACACTGGTTGAATCACTCAGACTCGACAGTGAATCAATAAACAACTGGAAAAATGGTGTGGAAAAAGCCCTGAAAAAATATATTCCCAACGGAACAAAAGCCAAAGGAAAATGCGGTGAATGCGGGTCCGATAATCTGGTTTATGAGGAAGGCTGCCTGATCTGCAAAGATTGTGGCTGTTCAAAATGCGGATAGAAAATTATCTTATAGCTCTTATTAATCCCCGTCTTATCCACGGGGATTTTATTTTCTTATCATAGTAGTTTATCATATAGCCTTTCGAAGGAGTAACACTGAAACCGTGTTTCTTAAGCAGTTCCGTAAAATCCTCTTCATCATTATGTTTATGATAAGTGCATAGAGCAACTTTGAAAGATGCACCTGAGCTGAAGATCCTGCTGCAGCTGTTCAGAACAATTGACTCGGCACCATCCACATCAATCTTAAGAAAAGTAATATCCTTTTTCTGATCGTAGAAATCATCGAGGGCCACATGCGAGTCATCGTTAAAATCGGCAACATATTTGTTTATGATCTCTACCTTGTCCGCCCATGGAGCAAAGGTTGCCCTTAAAGCTTCATCCCATTCCCTGTCATATTCAAACAGGTAGACCTTTTTCACTTTATCAATTACAGCCAGGCTGAAGTTTCCTTCGGCCGCCCCGATATCGGCCAGCACATCGTTTCCTTCAATTGAAAAAGCATCTGTAAGGTATCTGTGAGGGCTGTTGATATCCTGTTCTCGCGAGAGATCTGAATATGCCCGTTGTATTCTTTTAATGCCCCAGCGTTTTTTAAAATAAAGCCTTTTTCCCTCCTGCATCACATATCTCATCTTTTTTTCAGAATCAAAAAAGACTTCAATCTGATCAGCGGAGTAATTATCATGAAAGGAATATGGGAATATTCGCACCTCATTTGCCCTGAGATATTCCATAACCTCTTTCTGATCATCATTTATCTGATTCTCAGGAATTGATGAAAGCAGATCAGTAATATTCCTTCTGAGGCTTTTTTTCAGAATTGAGGTCCGGATTGGTTTCGGAACCAGGGCGCGGTAAATTGGGAATAGGTATTTGTTCATATTTCCAGGATCAGCGATAATCTGCGAAATCTGCGGGAGAAAATATGGTTCCCGCAGATTTACGCTGATTATTATTTTAGTACTCCAAGTTCTTTTCCAATCTTTTCAAATGCTTTCAAAGCTTTATCCAGGTGCTCTTTTTCATGTGCTGCCGAAAGCTGGACTCTGATCCTTGCCTGACCATTTGCA
This sequence comes from Bacteroidota bacterium, assembly GCA_016718875.1. Taxonomy (GTDB): domain Bacteria; phylum Bacteroidota; class Bacteroidia; order Bacteroidales; family VadinHA17; genus LD21. The sequence continues at coordinate 46,334 of JADKBL010000058.1, read as the reverse complement.
ACCACAGGATAATAGAAGCCGATAACATAAATTCCCTCATTCAGAAGCTTCGCTGCGAAATCCTGTGATAGTTTTGCATCATATAGCATCACTGCGCAAATCGCTGATTTGGTTGGTTTTATATCAAATCCCAGTTTTTTCATCCCGGTAATGAAATATTCGGCATTACGATGAAGCTTGTCCTGAAGGGTATTGGTTTCAGTCATCATTTCTACCATTCTGATGCCGGCAGCAGCAACCAGCGGGGGAATTGAATTTGAAAAAAGATATGGACGGGATCTTTGTCTAAGCAGTTCAATAACTTCTTTTTTCCCAGTTGTGAATCCGCCTATTGCTCCCCCAAATGACTTGCCCAGTGTTCCTGTTATAATCTCAATTTTTCCTTTAAGGTTATATAGTTCTGTCACTCCCCGGCCTGTATTTCCAACAACACCTGCCGAATGTGATTCATCAACCATTATCATGGCATCATACCTGTTTGCCAGTTCATAAATTTTATCAAGAGGGGCAACATTCCCATCCATTGAGAAAACACCATCAGTAACAATAAGCCTGAATCTCTGATCCTTTGCAAGTTTAAGCTGCTCTTCAAGGTCAGCCATATCTGCATTCTGATACCTGTAGCGTTGTGCTTTGCATAAACGGACGCCATCAATTATTGATGCATGGTTCAGGCTGTCTGAAATTATTGCATCCTCTTCGCTCAGTAGCGGTTCAAAAACACCTCCGTTTGCATCGAAACAGGCAGCATATAATATAGTGTCCTCGGTTTGAAAGAACTCTGCTATCTTTTTCTCCAGCTCCTTATGAAGATCTGTGGTTCCGCAGATAAACCTCACCGAGGACATTCCATAACCATGATCATCAAGGGCTGCCTTGGCAGCTTCAATCAATGATTTGTTATTTGATAATCCCAGATAGTTATTTGCACAGAAGTTCAGGACCTTCTGACCAGTATTAAGCTCTATTTCAGCTCCCTGGGGGGATACTATAATGCGCTCATTTTTATATAGTCCGGCTTCTCTTATTTCGTTAAGAGTCTTATCAAGATGATCCTTATAATTCGTGTACATATCTTTATGTTTAAACCTTTAAGTTCCTAAGTGCCTTTAACTTTTGGCACGGATTGCGCTTCGCTAAATCCGCGCCATCCGAAGAAATATGCTGGCGCCAATTTGTAATTGGTGCCTTAAAACTAATAGCCCAGATTAAGCTTCGCTGAAACCGTTCAGCCGGGTTACTAATCCCAGTTTAGAATGACTTTGCCACAGTTACCTTCTTCCATGGCATCAAAGCCTTTCTGGAAATCGTCGATATAAAAACGGTGAGTTATAACCGGGTTTAGATCAATCCCTCCGATTATCATCTGTTCCATTTTATACCAGGTCTCCCACATTTCCCTTCCGTAAATTCCTTTCAGTGTGATTGCCTTGAAAATAATATCACTCCATGGCACTTCAAAGTTGGAAGGAAGGATACCAAGCAGTGATATGTTTGATCCGTTATACATATTGGTGATCATTTCTGTAAATGCTTTCGGAGATCCCGACATTTCGAGTCCTACATCAAAGCCTCTCATATGAAGTTTATTAACGGCATCAGATATTTTCTCACCTTTTGAGGGATTTACTGTGAGTGTAGCTCCCATTTTTTTTGCAATCGCCAGCCGGTAATCACTCAGGTCACTGGCAACTATGAATCTTGCTCCCGCGAATTTTGCTATGGCAACTGCCATGCTGCCAATCAGTCCCGAACCGGTTATAAGAACATCTTCTCCGAGCAATGGAAAGGAAAGAGCCGTATGTGTCGCATTACCGAAGGGATCCATAATTGCTGCCCATTCATCAGGAATCCTGTGATCGAGAGGGATTACATTCTGCGAAGGAATCTTTACATATTCGGCAAATGATCCATCTGTATTTACTCCTATACCGATAGTATTCTCACAAACATGTTCCTTTCCCCTGCGGCAGTTTCGGCAGTGGCCGCATGCAAGATGGCCCTCCCCGGTGACTCTTTCACCAATCTGAAGGTTTTTCACTCCGGCACCCATTTTCTCTATATAACCCATGTACTCATGTCCTATAACCATTGGTGTCTTGATTGTTTTCTGCGCCCAGGTATCCCATTCATATATATGGAGATCGGTACCGCAGATAGCTGATTTTTTAACCTTTATTATTACATCATTAAGGCCTGGCTCAGGGATTGGCACTTCCTGCATCCAAAGGCCTTTCTCCGGCCTTGCCTTCACAAGTGCTTTCATCTTTTTCATAAATCGGTTTAATTGAATTCTGCTAAATTAATACATTTCCACCTTACAATACCTGATTTTAGTTAGGCTATTGTATGTTATGAGGTTTGCATATCTTTGCACATTAATAAACTTTACTATTTATTTTATGTCAGAAGTAAGAGTACGATTTGCTCCCAGTCCTACAGGACCATTGCACATGGGAGGTGTCAGGACAGCTCTCTATAATTATCTGTTTGCCAGGAAAAATAATGGCACATTCATTCTCAGGATTGAGGATACAGATCAGACCCGGTTCGTTGAAGGTGCTGAAGAATATATTATGGATTCCCTGAAATGGTGCGGAATAAAAATAGATGAAGGGATTTATGAAGGTGGAAGTTACGGGCCTTACCGTCAGAGCGACAGGAAAGCAATCTACAGACAATATGCAGATATGCTTGTTTCATCCGGAGATGCTTATTATGCTTTCGACACTCCGGAAGAACTTGAATTATTGCGAAGCGAATCTGAAAAAAGTGGTAATACCTTTATATATAATGCTGCTATAAGAAGTAAGATGAAAAACTCTTTATCGCTGTCTGAAACAGAATGGAAGAAGAAGCTTGAGGAGGGAGAGCATTATGTTATCAGATACCGGATGCCGGACAATGAAGAGATAAGTTTTGATGACATGATTCGCGGTCATATCGTTGTCAATTCCTCAACACTCGATGATAAGGTTTTGTACAAGTCAGACGGGATGCCGACATACCACCTGGCTCATCTTGTCGACGACAGATTGATGAAAATAAGTCATGTAATAAGGGGGGAGGAATGGCTGCCGTCGCTGCCTCTTCATATATTGCTTTACAGGTCATTCAGGTGGGATCCTCCTCAGTTTGCACATCTTCCGCTTCTTCTTAAGCCGGATGGCAAGGGCAAGCTGAGCAAACGGGATGGAGATAAAATGGGTTTTCCTGTTTTTCCCCTTTTCTGGCCTTATGGTGAAACTGCAAAGGGATACAGGGAGGAAGGATATTATCCTGAAGCATTTGTAAATATGATCGCACTACTGGGATGGAATCCCGGGACTGAGCAGGAGATCTTTTCAATGGATCAACTGATTGAAGCTTTCTCAATTGACAGAGTTGGCAAGTCTGGTTCCAGGTTTGATCCTGAGAAGGCAAAATGGTTCAATCATCAGTACCTTCAAAAAAAGGAAAATGATATCATTGCAATGGAATTCAGGGAGTTTCTGAGAGCAAGAGGATACCAGTGTGATATTGTCCGGATTGAATCACTGATTGAAATGGTGAAGGCCAGAGTCAGTTTTGTTAAGGAGATATGGGATCAGACAGATTTCTTCTTCAGGACTCCTGAATCCTATGATCAGGATGTTATTAAGAAAAGATGGAAGGAAGATACTGCAGTCCAGATGGCTGAGCTTATGTCTGTTCTCGATTCGTGTGAAGATTTTACACCGGCTGAAACAGAAAAATCCGTGAAAGCATGGATTGAACAGAAGGGCTATAATACAGGAGCAATTATGAATGCTTTCAGGCTGGTAATTGTTGGAGCATCACGCGGTCCTCATATGTTCGATATAATAAGCTGGATCGGGAAAGATGAAACTTTGAAGCGTATCGATACCGGAATTTCAGTTATAGGAAAAAAATAGATATGTACTATCCTCGTCCGGGGGACTATATTGATATTCATAATCATGATGCACTACCCGTCAGTGATATTTTTATCCTTGACAACCTGATGGCACATGAAGGTAAATTACCTGATCATAACAGCGGAATGAATTATTCCATGGGCATCCATCCCTGGTTTCTCAATGAATCAAATCAGAATCAACTTTTCGAATTTGTAAATCAGAATACTTCCGATGAGGCAATAACTGCAATAGGTGAAGCAGGATTTGACAAACTCAAAGGTCCTTCAATGAGCCTTCAGAGATCTGTATTTGAACAACAGGCTGTACTATCAGAAAAGTTGGGTAAACCAATGGTTATTCACTGTGTAAAAGCCTGGGAAGAGCTGATTTCCTCTCATAAAAAGCTAAAGCCAAAAATGCCATGGCTTGTGCATGGATTCAGGGGAAAAACAGAGCTTGCCTTGCAGCTTATTTCAAGGAATATGTTTATTTCATTCTGGTTCGATTTTGTAATCCGGCCTGAAGCTGCTGAACTTATCAGATCATTGCCTTCCGACAGGATCTTTCTGGAAACTGACGGGAGTGGAGCTGACATCAGGGAAATCTATAAAAAAGTGGCTGATGATCTTCATATCTCTATAGTGGAACTGCAGAATCAGCTATTACTGAATTATAATAATATATTCAAAATTAGAGGTAAATAAAAACACAAAACAATGAATGACTGGCTGTCACGGACTGAACTAATACTTGGAAAAGAAGGGCTGGAAAAACTCAGGGCTTCTAAAGTCCTTATTGTAGGACTTGGCGGAGTTGGAGCATATGCTGCGGAGATGATCTGCCGGTCAGGAGTAGGTTCGATGACAATAGTTGATGGTGATACAATCCATAAATCAAACAGAAACAGGCAATTGCCGGCATTGAAGAGCAATGAGGGAAAATCAAAAGCCGAAGTGATGGGGCAAAGGCTTATTGATATTAATCCTGCCTTAAATCTGGAGGTTATCAATGAATATATCAAGGATGACCGGATGACAGAAATCCTTGATCAGCGATACGATTATGTTGTGGATGCAATTGATACACTTTCACCAAAGGTATTCCTGATCTACCACAGCCTTCAGAGAAAATTGCCTGTGGTAAGCTCAATGGGAGCAGGAGGCAAGTTTGATCCTTTATCAGTAACTATATCGGATATCTCAGAAACAAACAACTGTTCACTCGCAAGGATACTGAGAAAGAAGCTGCATCGTCTTGGAGTAAGGGATGGTTTTACAGCAATCTATTCTCCTGAAGGGATTGATAAAAGCAAAATAGTTCCTACAAACGGAGAACAGAATAAAGCCTCCATCGTAGGAACTATTTCATACATGCCAGCCACTTTTGGCATTGCATGTGCCTCAGTGGTAATACGCGACCTGACCGGAATATTAAGATAAATAGCCGGAAAATTATTTCTTTACTTTTTCTGACTATTTTCAGCCGGAATTACTTTTGCAGTATACCCGAGCTTTTCAATTGATTTTTTTATCTCTTCCGGATTGTTTTTTTCCTTCTGATATGTCACTGTAACCTCTTTTGTCGCCAGATCACATTTAACATCCCTGATCCCCTTCTCCTGAGGAAGATTAGTCATAATAGTGTTCACACAGGCAGCACAATCAATTGAGGTCTTGAACTTCACTGTTTCATTAGCTTTTGATTTCTCCTGTGCATTCACAGCAAACGGGATTATCATTACTATTATTACTGCTAAAAATTTACTTATTGTTTTCATATGTCATTAGTTTTAATTGTTTTACAAATATTTATAATCATGAAATAATTAAATGCCCCTGTTAAAAAAGAATCTGAATCCGGCATAAATTTTTCTGCCGTGTACAGGTCCCCAGATCAGGCTTGAATCGAAATATTCTCCAAATGGATCGTTTGCATCCAGAATAGCCATATGCTGGGTAAAATCGAGAAGGTTCTCAACACCGGCATATACATTGAACTTTTTGAAATTCCTTGTTATCTGCCCGTTCATAACAGGAAATGCATCGAACGAATCGGGCATCCTGTATCCTTCTGGATTTGTAATAGTTGATGGAATTCTTCCCGGACCGTTGACCTGAAGAGTGTAATCAAATTGCCATTTACGAAGGTGAGTAAGGTATGATGCTGTTAGCAGACCTTTGTACCTGCTTGCAAGCGGTTTTGTTCTCAGAACATCGTCAATGGTCATCATAACATCGTTTATACGCCATGCTGCGAGAAGATCAAGTCCTTCCACCGGCTGCAGGGATGCTTCAAACTGAAGTACATTTGAGTACGATTTACCGTTCAGGTTGTAGAATCTCACCTCATTAACATCAGCATCGAGGTCAGCAATGATCTGGTTTACAAAACCTGTATGGAAGAATTCCGATGATACTTTTATCTCCTTTCCTCCGAGGTGAATCTGCCCGGATAAACTAACTCCTGAGTTCCATGCCTCTTCAATCTTAAGGTCATTTGCAATAATCATATTGCGGCTGCTGGCAAGCAGGAAGGAGTTTTCTGCCAGTACATTGGCCGACCTGTATCCTTTGCCTGCTGAGGCTCTCAGTACCAATCCGTTTATAATTTCATACCTGAGATGAACACGGGGTGTAATCAATGTTCCATAAAGGTTATGTTCATCAACCCGGATCCCGGCAACCAGGGTAACTTTTGAGGTATCTGAATATGTATACTGGACAAATGCTCCGGGGACAGATTCTTTTTTTCCAAGAAGTGATAAGTCGAGGCGCTCATCATACAGGTCATACTTGTAACTGAACCCTGCATCAAGAGTGTGTTTGCTCAACATGGGAGTCCACTGGTACAAAAGATTGGAGTAATAACTGTTTTGGGTTCCGGAATAGTTACGTAAACCAAAGAAAGAATTCTGTGTGTGATAGGAGTAATTCTGGATCCATCCCAGTGACATGCTTTTGGATTTTGTGAATATGGTTCCTGCTTTTGAAAATGCTTCAAAACGTTTTGTTAGAATATTTATTCCGAAACCATCTGACCAGGTATCATTTTTATTGTTCTTATATGATAACTGGCCGCCGATCCTTTCCTCCTCCAGATAATTGACACCTACTCTGATGTCTCCTTTGGGTGTAAGGTAATCCCACCTGTTAATAAAATGATACTGATGCACATCAGGTTCATCCCTGAATCCGTCTTTATTGTGGTCCCTCATGCCGTTCTGGTTTTCAGTGTGTGCAAGGATCATCGTGCTGAGCTTGTCATTAAGTAGTACAGAAGCATTTGCATTCAGCTCCTGTCTGCCGGCATCACTCAGGAATCCATTTACATACACCTTTTCACTGGTTGCCGGTTTTTTATATTCAACATTTATCTGCCCTGCAATCGATTCATAACCATTCCTCACCGATGAGGTTCCCTTGGCAACCTGAATCGATTCCATCCATGGTCCGGGTATGTAGTTAAGTCCGTATGCAGAGGCAAGTCCGTACATCGATGGTACGTTCTCTGAGAGAATCTGGGTATAATTTCCAGCCAGCCCCAGCAGTTGTATCTGTTTGGCTCCTGTAGCGGCATCAGTATAATTAACATCAACTGAAGCACTGGTTTCAAAACTCTCCGACAGATTGCAGCAGGCTGCTTTTCGCAGTTCCGCACCAGTGATATTAACTGTCAGGACGGGATCTGTTTTATTGATATGTGCTCCCGGGGCCCTGCCGAAAACCAGGACTTCACCTAGTTCATTTCCCTGCCGGAGGCTGGTTTTTAAATATTTATCATCCTTGCCGACAGTAATGGTATCGCTCCTGTAGCCTATGAAACTTATCACAAGCTTATCTGTTTCTCTGTTCCTTTTCAGTTTAAAGTATCCGGCTGCATTTGTTGATGTACCTGTAACAGTGCCTGCCCAGATTACACTTGCCCCGGGCAGACCCGTCTCTTCTTTATCTGCGGCATCAAATACCTTACCCTCTATTGTATTCTGGCCTTTCAGTATTACCGGTAAGGACAGGAATACAAAAAATATTGTATAAAATAGTTTATTCATCCTGTAAATAATAAAGTGATACACAATAAATTGTGTAAAATAAAAATATCAGGTATCAGAACCTGAAAACAGGATGTATGATCAAATGATTAGCTGGCAGGTGGATCTGAGAATATCGCGGCCTCCGTGTTTGTTGTGGATTTCAACCGGGTATGATATTTCTTCCTGATCTATAGTGGCTGGTAAATAATTCCAGGATAAGACCGGTAGTATCAAAACGGACAGGTTTACAAATTTTGTGTTATTATAATCTGTCAGGGATAGTTTTTCAGTAGAAAATGAACAGCATCCCCTCTTAAGTGACTCATTTTGGTCATTATTGCATGATGTAGTCTCAATGCAGCAGCAACATGAATTATCAGAGGAAACCGGGGAGAAGAATTCAGTTTTATAATCAGACAGACCGGAGGAATTGCATGTATGTGTAACAATTACTGCACCAGAACTTCCAACCATAAAGAGAATTGTCAGAAATAATGAAATAACTGAAAATATGTTGCTTCTATTTTTCATTCCCGGCAAAGGTAATAAAAACGGTACTCAGATATAACAGCTGAGAGATGCATTTGTTGAAAATCTTATATGATAAAGTTTTAAAGGGTTGAGTATTTACTACTTTTGAACAGCAACTGTAAATATTATCTTTTTCTCCATGGCTTATTCTGTTAAAAATACTCTTAAAGATCCGGTGATAATATTGCCTGCACTTTTCAGTATTATTATTCATCTGGTTTTTGTAAATAACCTGGAATACCATCGTGATGAGCTTCTCTATTTCTCCCTTGGAATGCATCCCTCAGCAGGATATAATTCAGTTCCTCCGCTTATAGGATGGGTTGCATTTGTAATGCAGAATATTTTCGGATATTCAGTTTTTGCCGTCAGATTATTTCCCGCTCTGCTTGGAGGAGTTCTGATTATTCTTGTGGCAGCTTTGACCAGGGAGCTCGGAGGATCGCGATTTGCCGCCTTTCTTTCCGGCATAGGTCTGCTGGTATCAATTTTTTTTCAGCGATCATTTTTTCTGTTTCAGCCTGTCCATATTGAGATATTTCTCTGGACTCTTATAATCTATCTTGTTGTAAAATACATCAATTCTCTGAAGGGTAATATCCTGATTCTGATAGGAGTTGTAGCCGGCTTGTCTTTGCTTAATAAGTATATGGCAGCAATTCTTCTCCTGGGTCTTTTTGTAATAATTCCCTTTACCAGGTACCGTTTTGTTCTCAGGGAAAAAAGATTTTTAATCGGGCTTATGACAGGGTTTTTAATATTCCTGCCAAATCTTATCTGGCAGATATACAGAGGTTTTCCTGTGACTGGTCATTTATCGGAACTTTATGACACTCAGCTTGTTCATATGGATATTCCCCTTTTTCTGACAGAGCAGCTGCTTATGCCATTTGCAGGTTCTTTCTTTACTCTGGCAGGGATTATATTCCTTTTTGGTTCAGGAATGATGAGGAAATACAGATTTCTGGCTTATCTCTCTCTTTTCGTTATCATAGGCCTGATGCTGTTGAAGGGTAAGGGCTATTATACTCTTGGAGTATTTCCGTTTCTGATTGCAGCAGGGGCTGTAGCATATGAGCAATGGATATCAAGGATGTGGATCAGGATTCTATTCCCAATGATTCTTATCATTATTACCTTGCCTGTAGTACCTATGGGCATTCCTGTATTTAAAGCAACAGGTTTAATTAAATATTTTAAGGTTCAGGAAGAAAAGTATGGCATGGATCAGGGGCGAAGATTTGAGGATGGTACAATTCATTCTCTTCCACAGGATTATGCTGACATGCTTGGCTGGGAAGAGCTTACATCAATTGCAGTTACGGCTTATAATAAGATTGAAAACAAAAAAGCGTGTTTTATATATGGCGAAAATTATGGACAGGCCGGTGCAATTATGGTAATAGGAAAGAAATATGGCTTACCTGAGCCTATAAGCTTCAGTGAAAGCTTTCAGTACTGGTATCCTGACAGATTTGAACCGGATATTACTTCTATGATCTACATAAATGATGAAGAACCGGGGGAGGATCTGAAAACACTTTTTTCCAGGATTACCAAAGTGGGTAGCATTACGAATAAGCATGCACGGGAGTATGGAACAAGTGTTTATATCTGTGAGGAGCCTGTCAGAAGTTTTAATCAGTTCTGGCATGAAAGGACTGCTGAAAATAACTGATTGATCAGATTTGGTCAACCGGGGCAGGTTTGAAATATTCCATTTTTATTAATAACTTTCAGACAGATTTCACGATATAATCAGCTTTTTAAACAAAAGAGCTGAGACGAGTGTTAACATTGGAATTAGTATAAATTTTAAGAAATACAGATATGAGCTTTTCAGATTTTATCAGTAATCATGGTGTAAAAGTACCGAAGATCCATTATATGCATCTGATACAGATAGCACGGGCTGATGGGAAGATTGATCCACAGGAAATGGCAATACTCCATAAGGAAGGTAAAAGGTTCGGACTTACTGATTCCGAAATTGATGACCTAATTGAAAAGGAGAAAGATCACCATTATCATCCTCCATATAGCCTTGATGATAAGTTTGAGGACCTTTATTTTGTAGGAGAGATGATACTTGCAGATAATGAAATATCGGATGACGAAGCCAGGTTACTAAGACGGTTTGCTGTTGAAGCGGGATTTGATGACAGAGCCGTCGGGATTCTTGAAGATGTTCTGATTAATGGTATCAGGAACGGAGAGTCTGATGATGATATTCTCAGAAAATTCAAAAAGCAGCTTTTCGGCTAGAAATACCTCTTATTGTCAGGGTGTAATTATACTTTTCCCAGAGGAAGAACCGCCTTTCCATATACTTCATTCAGGATCTGAGCTGCACAAGCGTAAATTGCTGATAATCCGCAAAATATGCCTTCAATTCCAGCTATTGTTTTTATTGCTTTAATTCCGGTAAAATCCCCTATTGCAAGCAGCAGAAACAATACTACAAGTGATCCGAAAACAACCTGCAGGGCTTTGTTCAGCCTGAGCGTTCCAACAAACATGAATGCTGTAAAGAGACCCCACAAAAGCAGGTACCACCCCATTGAAACTTCATCCGATTTCAGGCCTGCCCCGAATGTAGTCCTTGGTAGAAGCCATATTGTAACAAGTGATATCCAGAAGGAGCCATAAGCTGTAAAAGCTGTGGCACCAAATGTATTGTTCTTCTTCCATTCCTGTATTCCGGCAATTATCTGAGCAATTCCTCCAACAAATATTCCCATACCGATGATCATCGAGTTCAGCTCATTTTATGAAGGTTAAGGAGAACTGTTGTCATTCCGAATCCTAATAATCCAAGAGGAGCAGGATTTGAAGTAGAATCCTTAATTGTGATGGAGTTTTCAGGTGTATTCATTATTCAATGTGTTAAAATAGATTCTGTGATACCAGGTTGCTAAGATATAATATAAATTGATTTTGGCTAAAAATTAAGCAGATTTGAATATGTTCAATCTGTAGAATTTCTTAACTTACAGGTAATTCTACCTGGTATTAACCTTAATAGTACGAAAAATGAAAATCCTTATTACAGGATTGGTTGCATTTGTGATCTGGTGCTTCATTTCAGCATGGTTATATAATGATATCCTGCTGCCAGTGATCCAGAAACCGGTTCCGGTGCAGACAATACCTGATCCTCTGTCAGAGGTAGCCGATTCTTTGGCAAAACTAAAGGCATCTATGCCCGGGAGCCTGATGATCTACTTTGAATTCGATAAAGTTAAATTCAAAACTGATCCGCAAACCGACAATACTGTAAAAGAATTTAAAGCATGGCTCGATAAATATCCTTCATCCATGCTGTTGGTTACAGGTCATTCCGACCTGGTAGGGACACCTGATTATAATCATGAACTTGGACTGGAACGAGCAAGGGTTGTGGAGAAATACCTTGTTTCAGTGGGAGTCCCGGCAGGTAAAATGATTATTGAGTCAAAAGGAGAAACGGAACCTGCGGCCGGTTACATTACAGAAGAAGACAGGGCTAAGAACAGAAGAACCGAAATAACAATTAAAATGCAATAAAATGGCACAACTATCTATATTACTCACTCAATCAGTAACAGGCGCAGTTCTGACTATCGTTGCACTTCTCATTGCAGCAGCAGGTATCGGATACCTGACAGCATGGTTTTATGCAAAATCGGTATATACTCCAATAATCAAGGGACTTGAAGCTGAAAAAGCAGACCTGCTTAAGCAGGTTGCCGGTTTAAAGGAGGATATCAGAAAACTGAACGAAAAGGTTGAAAGCCTTAACCAGATAATTTCCGGACTTGAAAAGAATCTATCTGAAAAGATAAGCTTCTGACAGAAAAGGACCGCCAGATTAATGAGCTTAAGAATCCGAAGAAATAGCTCTGATTCAGCCAGATTCGGTTTTATTAATTAAATTGCTTTATGATAAATAAACTTCTTGCCATGGCATTGGCAGTGCCTTCTCTATGCCTGGCGCAGAATGATCACCCTAATGTGGTTTTTATAATCACTGATGACCAGGGATTTGGAGATCTTGGATTTACCGGAAATCCTAATGTTAAAACACCTGTTATCGATAACCTTGCGAGGCAGAGTGTCAGATTGAATAACTTTTACGTGTGCCCTGTTTCGGCTCCTACACGCTCAGGTCTGATGACAGGACGGTATTCGTTGCGAACCGGTGTCAGAGATACTTACAATGGAGGTGCCATAATGGATGCTGATGAGGTAACTCTTGCTGAAATTCTGAAGAATGAAGGCTACACTACAGGCTTATTTGGCAAATGGCATCTTGGCGACAACTATCCCTCCCGATCAATTGATCAGGGATTTGATGAATCCCTCAACCATCTTGGCGGAGGTATGGGGCAGGTAGGAGATTTTACTACATGGTTCAGGAAAGACAGCAGTTATTTCGATCCTGTGCTTTGGCATAACGGGAAACAGGAGCAGCATTCAGGCTATTGTTCAGATATTTTTGCTGATGCCGCTGTCAGTTTCATTGAAAAGAACAGGGACAAACCTTTCTTCTGCTACCTGGCATTCAATGCTCCACATACACCTCTTCAGGTGCCGCAGAATTATTATGAGATGTACAGAAATACTGATCCTTCTTCAGGTTTTGAAGCTGACGGCAGACCTTTCCCTAAGATGACAGAACAGGATAAGGAAGAGGCCAGAAGAGTTTATGCGATGGTAACAAATATCGATGATAATACAGGCAAAGTGCTTAAAAAGCTTGAGGAGCTGGGATTATCAGAGAATACGCTTGTCGTTTTTATGACTGACAATGGTCCTCAGAGAAGACGGTATGTTGCTGGAATGAGAGGATTGAAATCATCTGTATACAGGGGAGGGATAAGGGTTCCTTGTTTCATTAAATACCATCAATTGTTTAAAGGGAACCGGGATATAGAAACAAATACTGCATATATAGATATCATGCCTACCATAACGGAAATTTGTCATGCTGAAATCCCCGGTAGAATAAAAATCGATGGAAGGAGTCTTGTTCCTTTATTGAATGGCAGGAGTGAAGGATTTCAGAACAGACCGCTATTCTTTTACTGGTCGAGGGCGTATCCTGAATTTTATAATAACGTTGCATTGCAGAAAGACAATTACAAACTGGTGGGGCATACAGATTATAACGCTGAGATAAGCCAGTTTGAACTGTTTGACATTAAGCGTGATCCATTTGAGATGGAGAGTATTATTATGAAGAACATGGATATTGCCAGGGAGCTTAAAAATGACCTTGACAGAGTTTTCAAAGAGCTTGTTGCTTCTCCAAATCTAAACCATCAGACAGGTGCTGTCATTGGATCTGACCATGAGAATCCGGTAATTCTCAGCAGGAATGATGCTGACGGTGACAGGGGTATCTGGGATCAGGAAGAGATTCACGGAAGGTGGAGGGTTAAGATACTACCCGGTCAATACAATATTAAGTTCAGATTTATTAAACCTGTAAAGGGGAACGGGCAGATGATACTTGAGACAAAATCCTATATAAATCAGAAAATCAATACGATTGATCAGACTATGGAAATACGGATGGATAACATCAGTTTTTCTGAAATGGAATGTGACTTAGTTCCGTATTATCTGGTTGATAATAAAAGTATCTTTCCTTTCTGGGTGGAGATAGAACGTGTGCAATAGATTTATTATTAACTTGCTTTTCACTTACAAAAGATAAGATTGTATGAGACCATATGTACTTGCAGAAACGACCTGGAAAACAATTAAGGAACTTGATGTTGAACTTGCAGTCTTGCCCTGGGGAGCCACTGAAGCCCATAATTTTCATCTTCCTTATTCAACTGATACAATAATGGCGGAGAAAGTAGCTGAGGATGCAGCCAGGAGTGCCTTTGAGCGAGGAGGTAAAATTATAGTTCTGCCAGCTATTCCTTTCGGTGTAAATACAGGGCAGCTTGATATAAAGCTTAATATAAACATGAATCCGGGTACCCAGATGGCAATTCTAAATGATATTGCCGATGTTTTGAACCGGCATGGCATCCTGAAGTTGCTGATATTAAACGGCCATGGTGGTAATGATTTCAGGCAGATTATAAGAGAGCTCGGTTTCAGGTTCCCGAAGATGTTCATTTGTTTGTGTAACTGGTATGCCTGCTTCGATAATTCAAAATATTTTGAGAATGGCGGAGATCATGCTAATGAAATGGAAACCAGTATGATGCAATTTGTAGCTCCTGAGCTGGTCCTTCCTTTAAGTGAAGCTGGTAAAGGTGATAGCAAAAAATTCAGGATAAAGGCCCTAAGTGAAAAATGGGCCTGGGCTGAAAGAAAATGGACAAAGATCTCAAAAGATACCGGTATCGGTGACCCTTCAAAAGCTACTCCTGAGAAAGGAGAAAAGTGTTATGCGGAAGTCATTGAAAAGGTATCAGGACTTATGCTGGACCTATCAGAGGCTGACATAAATGATATGTATGTATAAACTAAATTATCAACTCTTAATAAAACTGTATAATGAAAACATCAAGAAGGACATTTATTAAAACAGGAGCTCTTGCAGCAGCAGCTACAGCCCTGTTAAGGCATGAGGCATTTGCTTCAGCTCCCAAAAAAGCGATCGTAGGGCTGCAGCTCTATTCTATCCGTGAAGAGATGAAGAAGGATCCCCTTGCATCGCTGAAAGAGGTTGCAAAGATGGGATATGTATATGTTGAACATGCGAATTATGTAGATGGCAAATTCTATGGATATGCACCAAAGGAATTCAGGAAAGTGCTTGATGATCTTGGACTTAAAATGGTAAGCGGACATACTGTATTTGGGAAGAGTCATTGGGACAGTGCAAAGAAGGATTTCTCCGATTCATGGAAGATACTTGTTGATGATGCCGCAATACTTGGACAGAAATATGTTGTCAGTCCATCAATGGACATGTCAATGAGAAACAAGTATGATGATTTTAAGGGTTACATGGATATATTCAATAAGTGCGGTGAACTCTGCAATAAGCAGGGAATGAAGTTCGGATATCATAACCATTCTTTTGAATTCGCGGAATCTCTTAACGGTGAGAAGATTTTCGATATCATGATGAAGAGCATGGATCCGAAGCTTGTTGTTGTACAGCTTGATATGGGAAACCTTTACAACGGTGGCGCAATTGCACTCGATGTAGTTAAACAGTATCCCGGAAGGTTTGAAAACCTGCATGTAAAAGATGAAATTGAGGGACCTGCCGGAGGAAATGAAAAATATGAGAGCACCATCATCGGTGAAGGTATCGTAAATACCAAAGAAGTTACTGACCTTGCCACTAAGATAGGCGGAGCTCAGGTATACATTATTGAGCAGGAATCATACCAGGGCAAGACACCTATGGAGTGTGTCAAAAAGGACCTTGAGATAATGAAGAAGTGGGGATACGTATAAACTGTCCCTGGTCTTTATTTTCTGATATAGTCCGCTAAGGACTTAATGTAGTAATGGCAATTCTGATTCCGGGGTACTGGTACTAAAAATATTTTGTATTGATGAAAATACGAGGTGTTCTGATCTTAATTATTATTTTATTCCTTCCCCTGTCAGCAGGTTCCCAGCCTTACAGTGACAGGAGGCCGATGACATCCTTAAGGATGGATGCCAAAGATGCTGGTATTGTTCTCAGGTATGGCGACGGACCCGATAGTTGCGACATACTGGGTGCCAGGGATATCTGGGTATTTGAAGAGGCTGGAAGATATTATATGCATTACGACGGTGCCGGAAATAAAGGATGGTTATGTTGTCTTGCCGAGAGCAGTGATCTTATAAACTGGATAAAAAAAGGCCCTGTGCTTGATTTTGGTGAGACTCAGGAGGATGATTCAAAGTCTGCTTCATATGGCGTAACATATAAGGATGGAGATAAGTGGCATATGTTCTACCTTGGAACACCCCATACATCTCCTGCCCCGATCTTATCCCTTCATTTCCTTACCTCACAATGAAAGCAATCAGCAACAGCCCGACAGGGCCATGGATCAAGCAGAAAGATGTTATTCCGTTCAGAATTAAACCTGGTACTTACTATTCAATTACTGCCAGCCCCGGTCATATTATAAAGTATAATGGTGAATTCCTTCAGTTCTTCAGTTCAACAACCCGAAAAGACGACAACCCATGTGTCCAGAGGAGTCTTGGTATTGCCAGGACAAAAGACCTGGATGGTACGTGGAGTGTTGATCCGGAACCTATGCTTCCAATTGAAGAGCAAATTGAAAACACATCAGTTTATTATGAGAAGAGCATTAAAACATGGTTCCTTTTTACAAATCATATTGGTATTGACAATGGGGTGGAATTTACTGATGCTGTCTGGGTTTACTGGAGCAGGGACCTTAATAAGTGGAGATCTGAAGACAAAGCAATTGTACTGGATGGAAGGAATTGCAACTGGTCAGAAAAATGCATAGGGCTGCCATCAGTTGTTAAGATTAATAACAGACTGGCAGTTTTTTATGATGCTCCGGGTGGGAACAGTACCAGCCATATGAGAAGGAATATTGGTCTTGCCTGGCTTGATCTGCCTCTTAAGATTCCACATAAAACTGAATGATAATCAAAATTATAGTGGTTTATCCGGACTTTTTATGAGGAGTTATTATCTGTTTTTATTATTCCTTTCAGTTATCAGTATCTATCCTGTATCTGCTTCCGCACAAAAGGATTCTTCACTTGTCTTTTTCCCTGAATCCAGGTTATATCCTGTTGTTTTTCTTGATCCCCTTGAATGTCAGATAATGGGAGGATCATATTTTCTGTTTCAGGGTAACGGTGATAATAGCCTGTACTCAACTGTAAATCTTGGATTCAGCATGCCGGTTTTTGGAGGATCCGGAAGAAATATTTTATGGGAGTTCAATTTCGGAACAGCAATTTTTTCCCAGTTCGATCTGATCAGAAAAGAAGACGGAACATTTCTTGCAGGTCTTATTAACAATGATTTTAAGCTTAGCGGCGATATTTCAGTCAGGGAAGGGAATAATTTATTAAGATTGCGGACTCTGCATATTTCCTCACATCTTGGTGATGATTATCTGCAAAGGCATGGAGATTCTATAACAAACGATAAAACAGTAAACTATGAACAGGCAGACCTGACTTACCTGAAGATGTATGGAAATAATTATTGGTATGCAGGTGCAGGATATATATACACAATACATGTCTTCAGGGAAAGATTCTCTTTGCAGACAGGCGGATTGATGAATTTCAGGGAATCAAAACTGCTTGGCTATTTTGCAGGTGTTGATATTAAGTTTCTTGAGGAGAACAGATTTAATCCAGATATTAGGGCCGCTTTCGGGTTTAATCTGAAGCGGAAAAATGAACCTCTGATCAGAATCTGGGCTGAATACTATTCAGGGTGTGTCCCCTACAGTACGATAGAATATGGCAGGATAAACTGGTTAGGAGCTGCAATGGCAATTGCATTGAAATAATTGTAAATCAGGCAACATGATTATAAAGGAAACATCAGATCTGATCAGTGAAAAATATGGGCAGAGACTATCGTCCCTGAGGGTGGCTGATGTTAGAATAGGAGTGTTCCTTTCTGCAGTAAAATTATCCGACGGAAGCGTTGGAACCGCAGCCACTTTTTCTGCCGATCATCCCTTCTGCCAGAAAGTCGACCGTGATTTCGGGGAACTTACACCTTCTAAAATAAAAGGCACGCTTGTTTCAGTAATTCTGGGAAGTGAAAAGGATTCAGGAATAATTCAATCTCTGAGAATGGCCGTTCTTAATGCTTTATCATCATCGCTTTTATCATCAGGAGAATACAAGATTTTCCGGAATAAAGATCCGCTTGATTATATGGATCTCCGCGCTGATAAGACAGTTACTATTGTTGGTGCTTTTCAGTCATACATAAGGAAGATTTCAGGTGCCGGTTGTAAGCTGCATGTGCTGGAAATGAATGAAAATGCCATGAACAGTGACCAGAGAAAATATTTTGTCCCTGCAGAGGATTTTAAATCTGTATTACCCCAGTCAGATATAGTGATTATTACAGGCCAGACTCTGGTAAATGGCACTATTGACAGTTTGCTCGCAGCAACATCAGAAAGGAGTGATGTGATCGTTACAGGACCTTCAAGCGGGATTTTACCTGACATTCTGTTCAAAAACAACGTAAGCATCTTGGGTGGATCCAGAATAACAAATAAAGACCTTTTGTTTGAAGTTGTGGCAGAAGGCGGTACGGGCTTTCATCTTTTTGAATATTGTGCTGAAAAGATTACAATTTTAAGATGAAACATGGGTTAAGTGAAAAATGGATTAAGGCTTCGATAGCCGGAACAATCTGGGCAGCATCAGAGATTGTGCTTGGAAGTTTTCTGCATAATCTGAAGATCCCTTTCAGTGGAAATATCCTTACAGCAATTGGTATTATTGTCCTTATTGCAATTAGTTATGTCTGGACCGACAGGGGCCTTTTCTGGCGGGCAGGTCTGATCTGTGCAGTAATGAAAACAATGTCTCCGAGTGCTGTTATATTTGGTCCGATGGTTGCCATCATAACAGAATCCATTCTTCTGGAGATATCTGTAACACTGTTAGGCAGAACAATAGCAGGATACCTTTTAGGATCAATGCTTGCCATGTCGTGGAACCTCTTCCAGAAGGTAATTAATTTTATAATTTTCTATGGTTCGAATATCATAGAAGTATATGAAAATCTGCTGAAGTATGCACAGAAACAGCTTGAAATAGAATCAGATATTGTTTGGTTGCCAATAATAACCCTGTTGGTCGTTTACGCTGTTTTCGGGCTTTTTGCCGGCATCACAGGTATCAGGGTAGGTAGGAAAATGAGAAAAGAACCTGGTCAGGTGCTCCCGGGACTTAAAAAAGATATTGAGAAAGAGCATGAAAGAAAAACTCAGACTAGTTTTAATTACTCTGTCATCTGGTTGTTTGTTAATGTCATTCTTATAATTGGTTCATTTTTACTGTTAAGCAAAACACAGTGGTTTATATGGAGCTCTTCAATTGCTGTAATCGTTGTGATCTGGTCATTGAGATACAGCAGGGCATTAAGACAGCTTTCCAGGCCCGGATTCTGGATCTTTTTTGTTCTTATCACTCTTGTTACTGCCTTCGCTCTGACTGATACGGCAGCCGGTGAAAGTCTTTTGAAAAAAGGGCTGCTGACAGGTATTCAGATGAACTTCAGGGCAGTTGTTATTATTGTTGGTTTTTCTGTCCTGGGGACAGAACTCTATAATCCGGTTGTAAGAAATTTTTTCATGCGGACGTCTTTCCGGAACCTGCCTCTTGCAATCGAACTTTCCGTTGAGAGTCTGCCGGATTTTATTGCAAGTATTCCTGATTTTAAAATCCTTGTAAAGAATCCTGTTGCAGTCTTTTACCAGGTTATTTCACATGCTGACAGAAGACTTTCTGAGCTAACCGGGAAAAGCCATTCATCAGGAAGGGTTTTTATAATTACAGGTCCAATAGGAGCCGGGAAAACCAATTTTGCGAAACAGCTTTCAGATAAGTTAAAGAAAAACAAGATTATTGCAGGTGGTATAATAACAGAAAAAATACTTGATGTCAGTTCTGCTGTAGGTTATGATCTGGTTGATATTGAATCCCTTGACCGGGTTGTTTTCTTAAGACAGAATAGTGAGTGTGGAAGTGAAAGCATTGGCAGATTTACAATATGCAGTGATGCGATAGAAGCAGGCAACAGGATTCTGAGAACAGTAGCTGCCATTGATAATAAGGTTATAATTATAGATGAAGTTGGTATGCTTGAACTGAACGGAAAGGGATGGTCTGAGAGTATAAACTCATTATTGGCAAAGGCCGGCAGGGTACTGATCATTACAGTGCGCAGTTCATTCATTGAAGAGGTGATAGCGAAATGGAATATTACAGATCCTGTAGTTGTTGATGTTGTTACCGGTTTTAATGATAAAAAATTGGAGGAAATTACCAGGCTTATCAGTGATTAATTGAAAACAACAGATTAAAAAAAATATTATCATTGCTGATTGCGTTTTACTATCTCAAATAGGTATTATATAAAAGAATTAATAAATGAAATTTAAGAGGCTGATTATATCTGCGATATTCCTTGCTATAATTCCGGAAATATATCTTTTTTCCCAGAATGCTGTTAATACTGCGTTTCAGAGCGGCGAATCATTAAAATTCAAAGGATCATATTATATGTCATCACTCTGGGCTGATCTGGCAGAGGTGAAGATTGATGTTGCCGACCTGAATTCAGGGGTAAATCACTTTATATGGTCACAGCCACTGCAAGTACCTATTCAAACTATGATTCATTTTTTAAGATAAGGGATCTCTTTCAGACTTATATCGATAAAAGCGAGGTAAGACCCTACCTTTTTAAAAGAGTTGTTGATGAGGGTGGCTACAGATTTAATATGAAATATGTTATTAACAGGAATACTTTACAGGCTAAATTTGAATTTATCAGGGGTCCTATTACAAGAAATTCTGTAATTAAGATCTCAGAAAACACACAGGATCTGGTTTCGGTTTTGTATTACGTCAGAACAATTGATTTTGAGAAAGTACCTGTTGGTAAAAGCATTTCTATTCCAACATTAATTGATGATAAAGTAGAAGATATTGTGCTTACATACAGGGGTAAGGAGAATATCAAAACTGAGGCATTAGGATCTGTTCAATGCTATAAGATAGGTATTTCAGCCAATAACAAAGCTGTTGTCAATAAGGAGTCGAATAATATATGGCTCACTGCAAATAAAAATAAAGTTCCAGTTCTTGTAAAAGCTGAGATCCCTGTTGGAAGTATACAGTTGAGATTAGTTGAAGCAAAAGGTTTAAAACAATAAGAAAAAATGGAAAATATTAAAGAAGCAAAGAAATCGAGACCTGTGTCTTTTCTCTTACTCATACCTTCATTACTGTTAGGCATTATTTCACTGGCAATGGCAATTGTTGGGCTTGGGATGATACCCTTACTTCCTGCTGCAGCAGGTATTCTGCTGGGGGTAATCTCCTATTTTGTTTTCAGAGGAAGTTACGTCACCTTTACAAAAATAGTTATCGGAGTATCTATTGTGGCTGCCCTGATGTCAGTATTCCGAAGCACTCTGATAAAAGGTAAAGTAACTGATGACCAGTCATTCGACAGTACAATGGTTAACACGCAACAGGGAATTGACGGAGATCTTGAGGATGCCTTCAGCAGTGATTCTACAGATATGCAGTAGTTGTTTTAATCCCAGATTAATCCAGCAGCCTGTAGAATTCCATTGATATTTTATCTTTCAGTGAAATTGCATTTCGGTCCTGTCTGATAAAGTTGTTCCATATCATTACCGAAGCAAGGAATATCAGAATTGTTGCAAATGCCACCTTTATAAGGTAAGGCACTATGCTTATATAATGTTTTAACCTGGCATTCAGCTTAGAAAGGAATTTATCCATGTGATTGTCAGGCGGGGCACTGGTCCCGAATTCATCCCTGTTTTCACGGATGAATTTTTCAATCCGGTCCTGATTAAATTTTTCCATGGTCTTTTTTCTTAAAGACTGGAATCTTTTGTTATTGATGCATATGGTTACAACTGATTGAATCAGTTTCCAAACCGGTACCCGATACCTGACTCTGTAATTAGCAGTTCAGGTTTTGCAGGATCATCTTCAATCTTCTTGCGCAGCTGCGCAATAAATACTCTCAAATATTGTGTTTGCTCAAGGTAGCTGTATCCCCATATCTCTTTAAGCAAAAACTGATGGGTTAATACTCTTCCCTGATTTTTGACAAGAAGGGATAGTAATGAAAATTCCGTAGCTGTCAGTTTAATAATCTCTTTGTTTTTTCTTGCAACATGGTTTACGAGGTCAATACTAAAGGATCCGGATTCAAAAACAGCTGAGGTTTCCTTTTCTGAACTTAGCCTGATTGCCGTGCGTATCCTTGCAAGTAGTTCTCCGCTTCTGAAAGGTTTTGTGAGGTAATCGTTGGCACCTTTGTCCAGTGCGCTTATAATATCATCTTCAGAATTTCTGACAGTAAGAACTATGATTGGTTTTGTATACCATTCCCGCAGTTTAATAAGTAATTGCTGCCCGTCAATATCGGGCAGGCCGAGGTCAAGAATTATCAGGGAGGGATGATGAGTTGCAGCAGATGTAATTCCTTCCTTACCGCATGAAGCAAAGACAGTATTATAGCCGTTTGAGGAAAGCAATATTTCCAGAAGACGACGTATTTGTACCTCATCATCAATTATCAGGATGGTTTCATTTTCATTCATTACTCTAGTTTTATTTGCATCATATCAGTTATCTCAGTCGGAATCATAACTGTAATTCTGGATCCTCCATTTTGTCTGTTTTCAATAAAAACATTTCCATGATGAGCCTGGACAAACCCTTTCACAATTGACAGACCTAAACCGGTACCTCCTGAGATACTTCCTTCAAGACGGTAAAATTTATTGAAAACATTTTGTATCTCTTCCCTTGGGAAGCCTGGTCCTCTGTCCATTACTTGCATAACGAAGCATTTTTGATCATAATACATTTTGATTCTGATAGTTGTTCCGGGTTTTGAATACTGGGTAGCATTAAGCAGTAGATTGTGAAGAACATGCTCCATAAGTCCGAAGTCAATCTTTACAAGAGGCATATCATCCGGGATACTTACCTCAAGATTAAATTTTCCAACTTCATTTCTCAATACTTCTATTACTTTGTTGGCAAGGTCATGTACATCGTGCCAGTCAGTTTTTATTTTAATTCTTCCTGACTCCAGTCTGGACATATTCAGAAGATTTTCAATCAGTCTGTTCAGCCTTTCGGAAGCTTTGTTTATTTCAATGCATAAGTGCCTGCTTGTATCATTATCCAGATCTCCTGAAAGTAGAGTATCCGAAGCTCCCATAATCGTTGCAACAGGAATTCTTAATTCATGTGAAATTGAGTTAAATAAGCTTTGATAAAGTTTATCAGATTCGTTCAGTATTGAAGCTCTTCTTGCAATATCATTTAAAAACTCCCTTTCCAGGGCATTAGATATTTGGGTTCTGTAAGCCTCCCAGAAAGCTTTTTCGTCACCACTAAGAGGATTTTTTTGTTTGATTATCACCACTCCAAGGGGTAATTTGTTCCCGGTAAGCGGATAAAAGGTCCATTCTGTTGAAGGAAGGGTTTCTGTAAAACGACCGGCTTCCCTGGAATGCTGAAAAGCCCATTCGGCAATACTTAACTCCGATTCTGACAATTTTAAAGATTTTTCAGGCCTGATAATTTTGTCGAGGGTATTATTACCCCCCTGAAGAATTACAGAGCAATCGAGCCTGGAATATTTCATTACATATTTGGCTGAGACCTTTATAACTTCATCAATTCCGGAGGTCATAGACAATTCCCTCGTTAGCTGATATAATGCATTTGTTCTCAGTTCCCTCTCCCTAGTAAGTTTTTCCTGTCTTCTTACTCTGGAAGTCATTATCCCTCCAATCAATGCTATAATGAAAAACATTATCAGCATCATTACATCTTCAGGATTATTCACATGGAGTGTAAAAGGAGGGGGCAGAAAGAAGAAATCCCATATCAGGGCGCTTAATGATGCAGAAAGTAAAATCGGACCTATTCCGACAAAAAGAGCCAGTATAGAAACAGTAAATAATAACGCAAAGGCCACAATCTGATATCCAATGAATTCCTTAAGCGGGTAGAAAATAACTGCAGTTAGTATTGTAAATACAGCAGATAAAAGATAATGGGATAATCTGGAGGTAAATCCTGGAATACTCAGGTATTTCATGTATTGGTTGTCTTCAGATGTATTTGAACCTAAGACATATACATCAATATTACCGCTGTATTTGATTAGTTTATTAATAAAATTCCTGAGAGTGAAATATGACCAAAGGCTTCTGAATTTTGGTTTCCCGACAATAATATGGGTAATGTTTTCTCTCTGACTGATATCAAGTATTGCTTTTACTACATCATTCCCTGAAGTGGTCATGAAATCTGCTCCAAACTGCCGGGCAAGGTTTATATTCCTGTTAAGTTGATCCTGCTGGGCAGGGGAGAGTTTCCTTGCTGATTCGACATAAATGGCAAGCAAGGTTGCACCAAGAGTATATGACAGATTCTTAGCCCAGCGCAGAAGCTTTGCTGATTGAGAGCTCGGACCTATAACTGCTAACAGCCTCATTCCAGATTTCCATGGTCCCCTGATTCGGTTTTTTTGCATGTAAACACGCAGTTGTGCATCTACTCTGTCTGCCACAATTCTCAGTGACATTTCCCTCAGGGCAGTTATGTTCCCCTTTTTAAAGAAATTTCTGACTGCCTCCTCTGAACGTTCATGAGTATATACCTTTCCGTCTGCAAATCTTTGCAGAAGTTCATCAGGTGTAATATCTACAAGTTCAACTTCTTCAGCTTTTTCAAATATATCATCAGGGACAGTTTCCCTGACAATAATGCCTGTTATTTGTGAAACCGTATCTGTTCTGCTTTCAAGGTGCTGAACATTTAATGTAGTATAAACATCTATTCCGGAATCCAGAATATCCTGAATATCCTGGTAGCGTTTCAGATGACGGCTGCCTGGTACATTTGTATGAGCAAGTTCATCAATAAGAACTATATCAGGTTTTCTTGAAATAATGGATTCAATATCAGCCTCCTCCATCTGTGTCCCCTTATAATTATAAGTTTTCCTTGGGATAATCTCAAACCCGGTCAGAAGTTCATTTGTATCAGGTCTTTTATGTGTTTCGACATAACCAATAACAATATCTTTTCCGCCTGATTTATCTATATGGGCTGATTCAAGCATGGAGTATGTTTTTCCTACTCCGGCACACATTCCGAAAAAGATTTTAAGCTTACCCCTCTGGCCCTGGTCTTCTTCAAGTTTTATTGATGCAAGTAATTCATCAGGGTCAGGCCGGATATTATTGAGGTTGTTCATTTAAGGCTATCTAATTTCAAATTTAAGAGAAATACATTGATCCGGGGTTCTCCAAACAATGAAAACTGACGTTCCTCAGTCATATTATTTATCAGACCTATGATCTTATTCTTTTCCTTCATATTCATCCCTCGGGCAATTACGATCCTGTTTACCTGTAATAGAGCTCCTTCAGGAGTTATATGCGGATCCAATCCACTGGCAGATGCAGTGATCATTTCACCAGGAATTACTGATCCTTCAGGAGTGCTGTTAATCTGAATAAAATCATTTTCCTGCTTCCGGGTTCTTTCTATGAGCACCGGATTCAATGGACCAAGGTTTGAGGCTCCCGATGGTAACGGATTATAATTAATTACTGAAGGTCTTGCCCAAAAATATTTTGGGTTGTCTGAAAACTGACCAATCAATTCAGAGCCAATTATAATGCCATTTCTTTCTATAAGGCTTCCCTGGGACTTAAAGGGAAAAACCATATATGCGATGGCACTTACCAATACCGGGTAAATAATTCCTGTAAGCAATGTCATAAGCACCAGAAATTTAAGTCCGGTGAAAATTTGTTTTTTCATAAAATTTCAGACCAGGTGAAGCGAATTTAAAAGAATATCAATAAGTTTTATCCCGATAAAAGGAGATATCAGACCACCTGCTCCATATATTAGTATGTTTTCACCCAGAACCCTTTCAGCAGGCAAAGGCCTGTATCTTACTCCCTTAAGAGCCAGTGGAATTAAAGCGATTATTATTAATGCATTAAAGACAACTGCGCTGAGTATTGCGCTCTCAGGAGTTGCCAGGTGCATTACATTAAGTGCCGATAGCGGACCAGGCTTTCCTGCCGATGTATATAATGGCAGAGCAAGGGCTGGGATGATGGCAAAATATTTGGCTACATCATTTGCAATACTAAATGTTGTTAAGGCTCCTCTGGTCATAAGCAATTGTTTCCCTGTTTCAACAACCTCAATCAGTTTTGTCGGGTTACTATCAAGATCCACCATATTTCCGGCCTCTCTTGCAGCCTGGGTTCCAGTATTCATAGCTATGCCAACATCAGCCTGGGCAAGGGCCGGAGCATCATTTGTTCCGTCACCTATCATACCTACAAGATGTCCGTTTGCCTGTTCTATCCTGATACGTGATAATTTGTCCTCAGGCCGGGCCTCCGCCATGAAGTCATCGACTCCTGCCTCAGCAGCAATTGCTGCAGCTGTCAGGGGATTATCCCCGGTGATCATAACAGTCCTTATACCCATAGTCCGGAGCTGCTCAAAGCGCGATTTTATTCCCCCTTTTACTATGTCTTTCAGATTTATTACTCCGAGTACTTTGTTATTATCTGCAACTACTAGAGGAGTAGCACCCTGAGTAGCAAGACGTGTAACAGTTTCCTTTACATTCTGGGGGAAGAAACCATCATTGTCTTCAATGAATTTCTTTATAGATTCTGAAGCTCCCTTCCTGTAGCATTTTATTTTTCCGTCAGGCAATCTGATGTCAATTCCGCTTATACGGGTTTTAGCTGTGAATTTAATCATTACTGTTTCAGCTGAATTAAGGGTTCTTCCTCTCAGATTATACTTCTCTTTGGCAAATACAACTATAGAGCGGCCTTCAGGGGTTTCATCTGCTAATGATGAAAGTTGAGCGGCATCTGCAAATTCCTCTGCTGAAACCCCTTCAGCTGGAATAAAATCCGTTGCCATCCTGTTGCCGAGGGTAATTGTTCCGGTTTTATCCAGCAGTAAAACATCAACATCACCTGCAGCCTCAACTGCCTTTCCGCTTGTTGCAATAACATTTTTCTGCAGAAGTCTGTCCATTCCGCTAATTCCAATTGCACTTAAAAGACCTCCTATTGTTGTAGGAATAAGACATACCAGAAGTGAAATAAGAACTGGAAGTGACAGATTCATTTCTTTTGGTAATCCGGAGGAGTCAAGACTATATGAGAAGAAAGCCGGCAAAGTAACAACTGCCATAAAAAATATTACTGTTAAACCTGACAGTAAAATCGTCAGAGCAATTTCATTAGGAGTTTTTTGTCTTTTTGCTCCCTCAACCAGGGCTATCATATGGTCAAGGAATGTACTTCCCTGTTCTGCTGTTATTTTTATAACAATCCTGTCGCTGATTACTTTGGTTCCCCCTGTTACAGCACTTCTGTCTCCTCCGCTTTCACGGATTACCGGAGCTGATTCACCTGTAATGGCTGATTCATCAACACTTGCAATACCTTCAACTACCTCTCCGTCAGAAGGGATTATGGAACCGGCAGAGCATACTACAAGATCACCTTTTTTTAGTTCGGTTGCGAGGACAAACTCTTCTCTGCCTGAACTCAGCCTGATTGCTTTTATATTAATTTTACTCTTCTTCAGACTTTCTGCCTGTGCTTTTCCTCTTCCCTCAGCAATAGCTTCTGAAAAATTTGCAAAAAGAACAGTGAACCATAACCAGATTGAAATCTGAAGTTCAAAACCGGAGAAATGGCCTGCAAGGAGGTTTTTAATAAATACCAGTGTAGAAATTACTGCTCCGGTAAATACGATAAACATGACCGGATTTCTTACCAGCTTTACAGGGGATAATTTGATGAAAGACTCCCTAAAGGCAGTAATAATTATTCTGCCGGTAAAAAGGTTAATCTCCTTTTTTTGTCTGGATTCCATTAGCATAAATTATTTTATCAGAAGCAGATGTTCAACTAAAGGGCCTAATGATAGTGCCGGAAAAAAGGTCAGACCGCCAACAATTAATATTACGGCAATAAGCAATAGTCCAAACATCCATGTATCTGTTCTGAAAGTACCATCAGATGAAGGTGTAATCTTCTTCTCTGCCATATTTCCTGCAATTGCAAGAAGTGGAATCATTACACCAAATCTTCCTATTATCATTCCTGTTCCTGTAAGTATATTATAAAAAGGAGTATTAGCGTTTAACCCGGCAAAGGAACTTCCATTATTACCTGCCGCTGAACTGAAACAGTATAAAATTTCGGAAAGACCATGTGGTCCAGGATTATTAAGGCTTGAGATGCCTGGTGTTATAATGCTTCCAAATGCTGAAAACATCAGTATTACCAGATTTGGGGATAGAATTGCCACGATAGCCATTCTTACCTCAAATGCTTCAATTTTTTTCCCAAGGAATTCCGGTGATCTTCCAACCATTAGTCCTGCAATAAATACAGTGAGGATTATAAACAGGATCATTCCATACATTCCTGAACCTACACCTCCGAAAATCACTTCACCCAGCATGATATTGAACATCCCAACCATTCCTGCAAGCGGAGTTAAACTATCCATCATCGTATTCACTGAGCCATTAGAAGTTGAAGTAGTAATAACTGACCACAATACGCTGTTTCCGGGTCCGAACCGGGCCTCTTTACCCTCCATAATTAAATTCAAACCATCTGATTTTGAATAATTGAATTCTGAATAGTATGAAACAGCTAGCCCGGAAAGAAGAAGTGTTAGCATAACAAGGAATATAGTCCATCCTTGTCTGCCTGAACCAATGAGTCTGCCATACATAAAAGTGAGTGAAGAGGGAATTAGCAGTATTGCCAGCATCTCAATAAAGTTTGAAAAAGGAGTTGGATTTTCAAAAGGATGTGCGCTGTTCGCGTTGAAAAAGCCCCCTCCGTTTGTTCCAAGTTGTTTGATAGCAATCTGTGATGATACCGGACCCAGGGGTATAACCTGCTCCGTGCCGTTCAATGTAGTTGCAGTGACATAGGGGTGGAAAGTCTGAACAACACCCTGCCCGGCAAGAAATATCGCAAAAAGTAATGACAAGGGGAGTAATATATATAGAACAGAACGTGTTGCATCAGTCCAGAAATTGCCGATGTAGCTGGTTGACTTTCTTGTCAGCCCCCTTATTACAGCCAGTAATACTGCAATACCTGTTGCTGCACTCAGAAAATTCTGAACTGTAAGCCCTGCCATCTGAACCAGAAAACTTAAAGTTGTTTCCCCTGCATATGATTGCCAGTTTGTATTTGTAACGAAGCTTATGGATGTATTTAAAGCAAGAAGCATTGACGGAGCTTTTAGACCCTGGGGATTAAAAGGTAGGAAACCTTGAAAGAGCTGAAGCAGGAACAGCAGAACAAATCCGGTGAAATTAAAAAACAGCGGCTAAAGTGTATTGCCTCCAATTCATTTCTTCACCTTTGCTTGAGATTATCCTGTAAATATTTTCTTCTAAGGAGGAAAAAAGTGGTTTCAGGATATGTTTTTCATCAAGAAAGACCCTGGTCATATAACTACCTAATAATGGTGTTAAAATTACCAGGACGAACAAAAGGATGGCAACCTGTAAAATATCAGATATGGTCATTTATACGCCAAGATGTATATGAAAGATTTTCTCAATTAATTTTGCAATAAAATAGCCGGCAACAAATATTCCCGCCAGCGATATTAAGAACAGAACAATAGTCAGTATAATTTTAAAAGCATTCATAATGTTCAGTATTAATGACAGAACAAATTTATACCTGCAGTAATAAAGTCTAAATAAAGAATTGATATACAGGTATAAAGAATTTATAAATCATAATGAGGAAAATATTCAGGGAAGGTCTTTATTAAAAATCTTTATAAAATCTTTATACTTTCTCTACTCTTATTATTATCTTATTTATGAAGCATTCTATACTTTTGCGCGGTTTATTTAATTTATTCTGAAAGCACAGGATTGAAGTGGCAGGGAAACATCTTGATATAAAAAAGTTGTCATTGGCTGGAGTCGTAGTGGCTCTGGGAATTGTATTCGGTGATCTTGGTACAAGCCCGCTTTATGTAATGAAGGCTATTGTGAACGGAGGGTCTGAATTCAATGAACTGCTTATTTATGGGTCAATGTCATGCATCTTCTGGACTCTTACCCTTCAGACTACTGTAAAATATGTGATTATAACCATGAGGGCTGATAACAAGGGTGAAGGTGGAATCTACGCCTTGTTCGCATTATTGAAAAGAAAACCGGCATGGGCAGCTACTCTTGCGATGGTTGGTGCAAGTGCATTACTTGCTGACGGGGTAATTACTCCTGCAATTACCGTAACATCATCTATTGAAGGATTACAGATCTTTAATCCCGAAATACCTGTTATTACAATCGTTCTTATGATCTTTGCTGTACTTTTTTTCATGCAGCAATACGGGACAAACGTAGTGGGTTCTTCATTTGGGCCTATTATGGTGATATGGTTTCTTATGCTGGCAACACTGGGGATGGTTCAGCTGGTTACTAATCCGGAAGTTTTGAAAGCTCTTAATCCCTATTATGCATACCAGTTCCTTGGTGAATATCCCGGAGGATTTATTTTACTTGGAGCCGTATTTCTTGCTACAACAGGGGCAGAAGCTCTTTATTCAGACCTTGGTCATTGCGGATTAAAAAATATAAGAGTCTCATGGATTTTTGTTAAGATTTCCCTTCTTATTAATTATTTTGGGCAGTGTGCATGGATAATAAGTAAAGGAGGACTTCCCGGGGGAGTAAATCCGTTTTATGGTATAATGCCCGGATGGTTTCTGATACCCGGAATTATTATTGCAACTGCTGCAGCAATCATTGCAAGCCAGGCACTAATCTCAGGGTCATATACCCCCTGATAAGTGAGGCAATATCACTTAATTTCTGGCCCAAATTCAGAGTTTTAAATCCAACATTTCTGAAAGGTCAGGTATATGTTCCCGGTGTAAACTGGTTTTTATGGATTGCCTGCAGTTTTGTAGTTATACTTTTCCGTGAGTCATCTAACATGGAAGCTGCTTATGGCCTTTCGATAACCTTAACCATGATTATGACCACTCTTCTTTTGTCTTTCTATTTGTATCAGAAGAATGTAGATCATAGGCTGATAATCTTTCTTCTAATAGTGTTTTTAACGATAGAAGGCAGTTTCCTTATTGCAAACCTTCATAAATTCAGTAACGGAGGTTGGTTCACAATAATGCTTGCTTCAGTGTTTTTCATTATAATGTATGGCTGGTATTTCGGGAGAAAACTGAAAAACAGGTATGTTACTTTTGTTCGCCTTGATAAATATCTTGAACTTTTTAAAACACTTGCAAATGATACCTCGGTACCACGAATGGCAACGAATCTTGTTTATGTAATTAAAGCTAATTCAATTGACCAGGTAGAATCAAAGATAATTCAGTCAATTTTTCACAAACAGCCCAAAAGGGCTAAAACTTACTGGTTTATTCATGTTGACAGAACAGATGAACCAGATACCTTCCATTATAAAGTGACCAACATAATACCGGATGTCCTTATCAGGATTGATTTCTCCCTGGGATTTAAAGTTGAACCTAAAGTAAATCTTTATTTTCACGAGGTACTTGAGGATTTATCAAATTCAGGAGAATTAAAACTTGAAAGCAGCTTTGACTCATTGAAAAAGTGGTCATTCCCTTCAGATTTCGTTTATGTGCTTATTGACAGGGTAATGACGAGGGACTATTATTTAACAACCAAAGAAAATATTACACTTTGGCTGCATTCAATTTCCAGATTTATATGTATTTCGGATATAAAAGCATTGCAGCTTGACTCTACAAATACTATTGAAGAAAAGTTCCAATTACTATACATCAGCCTGTGAGTGAACGGATCTCAAGAGTAAAAGACAGTATATTTTCTGATAAAGGCAGACTCTGAAATCATCTGTTATCTTTTTTTCAAGAATCGGAATAATAAATATGAGGATTGTTGAGGCAGCTTACATATTACTTTTATATTAGCAAAATATCAAAAAGTGAAATTTTTATGAAAGCTAACACCAGGCTATTTCGGAGTACAATCGTGTCACTTATCTTATTTTCAGGTTTTGTTAGTATTATCTCAGGGCAGCTTTATGAGTGGAGGGGACCTGGTCGTACAGGGATATACAATGAAAAAGGACTTCTGAAGGTATGGCCTGAAGGAGGGCCAAAGCTTCTTTGGGAATCTGCCGGGATGGGATATGGTTTTTCATCACCAACTGTAACAGATGATGCAATTTACGTTACAGGAAGGAAGGAGTCAAATGATGTGCTGGTTGCTCTTACCCCTGATGGCAAAAAAAAGTGGGAAACTATTTATGGTAAAGCGTGGACGGCCAATCATGACGGCACCAGGTGTACACCAACATATTATAACGGGAATATTTTTCTTATCAGTGGCAGCGGGGATATAGTATGCGTGGGTTCGAACGGGAAGATCAAATGGTCGAAAAACCATTATGCCCTGTATGAGAGCAAACCAATAATGTTTGGTATTTCTGAATCACCTGTTGTTGTTGACAATATGGTTATTGCATCACCGGGAGGGAAGAAAGCATCGCTTGTAGCATTTAATGTAACAGACGGGAAGGTGGTTTGGGAAGCTGAGCCTGTTGAATCACAGCCCCAGTATGTAAATCCTCTGCTAATTGATTATGCAGGTAAGAAGATGATTGTGACTGTGATGGGCACTAATATATTAGCTGTAAATGCAAAAGACGGGAAAATTATATGGAAAGTAGATTATGTTGAAGCCAATGCTGCATCGGGAAATGTACGGAAAAACCATTCAATAACTCCGGTTTACAAAAACGGACAAATATTAGTTGCTAACGGATATGGCTGGGTTTCCCTTAAATTAAAATTATCAGATGATGGGAATTCGGTAACTAAAATATGGGAAAACAGAAGTTTCGATCCACAACTTGGAGGAGTTGTGCTTTTCGGTGATTATGTTTTCGGATCTACACATACAACAAATCCGGCAGACAACTGGGCCTGTATTAACTGGAACACCGGGGAAATTCTTTGGAAATCAAAGTGGTACAGCAAAGGCTCGGTTATTGGCGCAGACGGAATGTTATATCTGTTCGAGGAGAAATCGGGTCATGTGGGACTTGCAAAACCTGATCCTTTAAAACTCGATATAGTATGTGAATTTAAGATCACAAAGGGAGAGGGGCCTTTCTGGGCACATCCTGTCATCAGTACAGGGAAGCTTTATATAAGACACGGAGATTACTTAATGGTTTACCAGATAAGGTAAATCATTTTACCTTCCATGGTTTATATGACATCCAGTCTATTTCAAGTTCATATTTATCGAGTGGTTTCTCTATTGAATTGGGATTTGTTTCAACAGGCCAGTTGTTTGTATGCCAAAAGTTCAGCCTGTATTTTGTGTGATTCTGGGGTATTCCCACCTGACTGCCTTTATAATCCCAGAGTACCAATGTGTCAGCAGTCTGCGGATGAATCATCCACCATCTGATCCTGTCAGGATACCAGTCGAAGCCATAAGTATAAAATTGTTTTGAAGAATTGTAGTTTTCAAGAGCGGGAATAGATTCAGGCTGACTCTGGACTCCTGTAAACGGCTGCCTTATACCACTTTTAGTCTCCCTGTAGCCCGTATTGTATATAATCCCCTTTGCCAGGTTTATAGTACGACCAATTCTCCTCAGATCCCCCCTCGGACCTGTCCATGTTCCTATATAAATGATTTCGGGATCAGCAATAAGCCATTCATAGTCAATTTCGCTCAACCCCGGATCATTATCCATATGGTAAGTGAAATAACCTACAACAGCTCCGACATTAGGCTGTATTTTATTTACATCGGGCACCTTAATGCGTGCTGCATAAGTACCAAAATGAGTAAATTGTTTTGATACAAGTTCTGGACCCTTGCCTGCACCGGCCGGATCATTCGGGTCGATCCTGTACTTGATAATTTTTGTTCCGGGTTCTGTCTTTGACTCAGTCGCAAATTCATACCTGGTATCAGCTCCGTTACCTTTAATATTTGGACTGAAATACCTAGAGGATGATTTTTTAAAATCTTCGAAAAACTGTTTATGGTGCTTTTCTCTCCTGGCTGAAACTGAAAGTATAACAGTTAAAATGAGCAACACGGTAAATATTTTCTTCATTGATTCAGGTTTAAAATTTTTGACTCAGTCAATATAAGCAATGCAATCTATTTGTACAAGGACCCCATCGCGACCCATCAGTTCAGGAAGTGATCCGGAAAATGACCGTGCGGGTTTCGGATCGGGAAAAAAAGTACCGTACACCTCATTAAGAGGTGCGAGGTTTTTATTCGGATCTGCCAGTGTCATATGTACTTTAAGAACATTTGCCATTGAAGTTCCTGCTTTCTCAAGCTGATTTTTCATATCTGTCAATGCGCTGGCAATCTGTACTTTAATGTCTCCGGGTTCTTTGCGCCTGTTGGCATACCATCCTCCAATTCCGCTCAGGAAAACAAGATGGCCTGAACGAATGCAAAGGTTAAGAGGACTGGTGGTAGGATAAACCCCTGGAATGGCTTCTTTTTTAGGGATCCAGTCCGTTTTGTCTGCTTTATTATCTGCTTTTGTAAAATCATTTCCAACAAGTCCTGCAACAGGAACTATTGCAAGGTTTTTCAATATATCGCGGCGTTTCATGGTTTGGATTTATTTGAATTGAAAATTACAAAATAATCCATGAAATCCGGGACTTGAAATAAATATTTCAGAGGAATTCAGTTGTTCTGGTCAAGTGAGGTTGAGGGGGGGGGGGGGGGGGGGGGGGCCGGCCGGGGCGGAGGGGGGGGGGGGGGGAGGGGGGGGCGGGGGGGGGGCGGGCGGGGGGGGGCGGGGGGGGGGAGGCGGGGGGCCCTATTATTGCAATATCTTTTGATTGCCTCATTGGCATTTGCATATCCTGAATCAGCAGATTTTTTAAGGTCCAGGCATCCCTCTTCAGTCTTTCCTCCGGAAAAGACCTTCGACAGACCTCTCCAGAAATAGGCTTCAGCTTTAACTGCTTTTTGTATCTGATAGTGAATTTATGACAATATCACAATCAGATACTGCTCCTTCATAGTCTCTGAGAAAATATTTTGCATTTGCTCTCTGGACAAAGAATTTCATCTCATTTCCTTTGCTCTGGTCAATGGCTGTGGTAATATCCTCAATGGCACCAGCAAAGTCATTCAGTGCAATTTTTGAGAGGCCCCTGATACTAAACAGGTTGGGGTTATTAATTTGAACAGATCCGCTGTAAATAAGTTCCGCAGCTTTATCGAAGTCAGCAAGAGCACCTTTGAAGTCATTCAGATTATACCTGGCAGTACCACGGCTTTCATAAGCCTGTTCTATTGAAGGGTCAATTTCAATGGCTTTGGAAAAGTTCTCTATTGCCCCTTTGAAATCGCGGTTGTTAAACAGATTGAATCCTTTATCATAATAATCCTTTGCCGGCTGGCAAAAACCCGCATTGAAGAAAAACGATAATACTGTAATAAATATCAGCCTTTTCATAGTCTGATCTGATTTAGCCCGATACAAAGTTATGAAAACGATTTGCATCAGGATAGTGATTTGAGATTCAATTTAATAGGCAAGTAAGGTTTTTAAGGTCCTAAGGCTAAAAATCTGCTCAACAATAAGTTAGTATTATATAAGATTTAATGAAATCAACAGAATGAATTATTGTTTTTTCACTTTTAGAAATCCGGTTATTTTATTTCATCCCAAAAATCAGTGGAAATCCAAACACTACAAACAGTATCCATATCAAATAGACAGGCAAGTATTTTGCAATAGTAAATTCAACTTCCCGGATAAGTGATTTTCTAAAATTTACTTTGTACAAATCAATAATTAACAAAGCTAAATTACCTAAAATCAGAATATTTGAACCAAGCACTGCTAATCTGTTGGGTGTAATGCCGAAGTTTCCTAACCTATAAAAAATTGCAGATAAGGCAATCAGATCAATTATAACTGTGATGATTGTTAGAAAGAATAAGATCATTTCATTGAATCTGTATTTCCTGACAGACGATGTTTCTGAAATTGAAAAGACAACCACAGCCATTACTCCTATTAGCATAATATTGAATATCAGTAAAAAATCACGATCACCATAAAGATCCTTATCTGATATTGCCAGAGCCACAAGGAATACTATTGCAGTAAGTAATACCAAGGGACTGAAAATATTGGCTATCACAGGGGCGATCTTATTGGTTAAAACAGTGTAATTCTTTATAATAAATGTGGCGACTATTGGTACGGATACTGCACCAATTATAACAACATTCTCCATGTAGAAGTTTTCAATGTTAATGCCGATTGCCTCAAATAATCCAATCGTAATTCCGGTAAGGATACCTCCGGATATTACCATGATTGCCATAAGAATTGCAAGATCTCCATTGTATCTGATATATTCTATCCGCCTCATTTTGTCTTTCAGATCAAAGTCTATTGTAACCAAACCAAAAATGCACCACATAAGGAGAGGCAAATGAATATACGCGAGATTGATTGAGTCGCTGTCTGTTACTGCCGGTAAAATATTAACATATACTGTCAGTATTAAAAAGGCAATTGCGATAAATGAAAGTCTTTTTATATCAGCGACTTTGTTTATCCATGTAATATAAAGTGTCAGTCCGAAGAAGACAATTATCCCCGCATTTTTGATATAGAAAACCTCAGGTATAGGGACATTAAAAATAAACGGTATTTTTATAAGAAATCCTGCTATAAGACATGAGGTGATCAAAATGAAAATATCCTGGAGATTAGTTTTTTTAATCCTTTCCGGTAGTTTTTTGTAATCCAGTCTGATTTTCCAGAATTTTGACAATTCGGATTTTTCAATCTCCTGATAAACTTCTTCAAAACCTGATTCAAAAGCGTTTTTGTCATTGTGATACATCTGTTCAAGTTTCTCAGGGTCATTGATGTATTCTCTAATTTTTTCTTTCATTTGTTTTTATTAAAAGTGCTTTGAATTACGAATTATTGATGTAAAAAAATTAATATTCCCTTATAAGGTTTTCCAGAGCTTTTAAATGCTGCCGGAATTCCGCAATACCTTCATCAGTTGCAGAGTAGCTTGTATTTGGTTTACGGCCAATGAATTGTTTATTTACCTTAATCATCCCTCTTTCCTCAAGAGCTTTCAGATGGCTGGCCAGATTTCCGTCAGTTACATCCAGAGTATCTTTCAGGCTGTTAAAATCAAAGGTTTCATTTACCATCAGGACTGACATTATCCCCAATCTTACCCTGCTTTCAAAAACCTTGTTTATGTTTGAAATAAGATCTTTCATGCCTCGTATTTTCTATACATTGCGAGCCCATAAATTATATGGAGGACGCCAAAACCGAATATCCAGAATAACATGCCCCAGCCAGGAAGAAAGGCAGATATAAGTCCGGTAATAATTTCAAGAATTCCAAGGTAGAAAATCTCTCCAAATGTGAACTTACCTGCATTAACCAGCGACAGACCATAAAAGATAAGGAAGCCTGGGACTATGAGTTGTATCTGGTTCTGAAGAAGGAGTACAGAAACAAAAACACCACCGGTAGCGAGTGGAATAAGAAGGTTTATGAGAAGCCTCCTGGAAATGGGAGTCATGAAATTTTTCCCGTCCCTTTTTGCTTTTTTAATTGAAAAATAGAGAGCAAGAAGCACAGATAGTACAAGTACAAAAAAGGCATCTGCAACAAGTTGCCATTTGAGTATAACAGTTTCTTCTGCCGGATGATTTCTGAAATATTCTTCACAGAAAATACTTCCATCGAGAATAAACAGATATGCAAACAGAGCTCCGGTTATTGCTGTTACCCCGATAAATACTCCTGAAAGGCCACTGAGTGAAAGAAATCTTGAAGACTCTTCCATTATTTTCCTTATTGCCTTTATATCCTCGATGGATTTTGATTCGCTTTTCATAATTTAAAAGTACTTTGAAATACAAAGTAAAGCATAAATTTTCTCTGAACCAAGTTTTAAATAATATTTATAGTATTCGGATCTTTCCTATAGATTCAAAGCGCTGTAAAAATCATTTGACTTTGATAATTTTAAATTATATCTTAGCATACAATATAGCATAATAGAGTAATTTTTAGAAACTAATACACCTGACTATTATGGTTACAATATTTTTAAGAGTTAAAATTGTAAAAAAAGGGAAAAACATAGGATATGAACTTTTCCTGCGTGATACAAATGGAAATTCAGGGAACCATACCCATAAAGCAATCGTTGACTCAGGGTCAAAGGTTGCCTGGGAACTGGAAAAGAAAAGCGGGATAAAAGATATAGCCCGAATTTGGGTAAGTGATAAAAATCCCGCTGGTAAAGTTTTTAAAACCGAACCCCAAAGAGTGGGACTGAGGAAAATATTTATCGTGGATATAGTAGAAACCCGTAAAGAACTGGAGGATGAATATTTCATAACTTTTGTCACAGATAATGGCACTGTGGTAAGTATTGATCCGTTCATCAGGATCCCGCCACCACGTTAATTGCTCTATGTTTATCCGGTTAAATTTATCTATTCTTATTTCCATATTTTTGGCAATAAATACACTCCATGTAGTTAATTGTCAATCGCCCGACAGTATTTTATACTTAATAAACCATGGCCAAATTAAGGATGATTTAAAGAAATTTAATCTCCTTTGCCGTCTGGCATCAAATTCGGTCGATTATGATACAATTATTAAGTATAGTGATCAGGCAATATCTCTTGCTGAAAAACTGAATATTAATCCTTCACAGGCTTATGTATATAAAGGATTTGGCTGCCTGAATTCCGGTAAACTTGCTGCAGCACTTGAATGTTTTATGAAGGCTGCAAAATATTATGAAGCCGATAAAAACAGGATAGGTCTGGCTGCAACATATACTTATATAACTGAAGCATATGTCCAGCAGGAGAATTTTAATAATGCTAAATACTATCTGAAAAATGCTGTTGCAATCTTCAGAGAAGAGGAAGATACGATAAAGCTAGCTTCCGCCCTTCACAACCTGGGTTATACAAATTATTCAATGGGGCAATATGATACCGCATTAGTTTTATTCACTGAAACAGGCAAAATATATCAGAAGATGGGTAATCTTACTGAATACGCCTTTTGTCTCGGAAATTCGGGTTTGGTTTATTCCAGGCAATCACAGTACCAGAAGGCAGAGGAATATCTTTTGCGTGCTATTGAAATACTTAACAATCAGGGAGACGAACGTGCCGTTACCCAGTTTATGATTGAATATGCTGCCATACTTCAGCACAAAGGAAAAATAAATGATGGGATTGCCACCGCAAAGTCAGGCTTTTACAAAGCCAAAAAGAACAATTATCTCGAATTTCAGCGCGATGGAGCATACCGGCTTTCAAAGCTATATCAGATTTCCGCAAGGTACGACAGTGCATTTTTCTATCAGACACTGTATTTAAATGCAAATGACAGTATAAAAAGCTTTAAGAACATTCAGAAAATGGCTGATCTGCGTACGGAGTTTGAAGTTGCCAGAAAACAGTCAGAGGTGGAAGTTCTCGAAAAAAACAAGCTGATACAGTTAATTGTAATTATAGGATTGGGACTGATACTGCTGCTGGCTCTTGGAATCATTCTTCTCTATTATTATAGCCTGAAACGGTCAAAAAGGATGACAGCTGTACTTGATGAGCGTCGGATCTTATTGGAGAAGCAGAGCCTGGAACTGAAAGAACAGAGGGAAGTATTGCGACAGCAAAAAGAAGAAATTATCAGCAGTATAAACTATGCCAAATATATTCAATCATCAATTTTGCCCCAGGAAGAACAGTTAGAATCATTGCTGGGAGAGCATTTCGTTTTATATAAACCAAAAGATATTGTAAGTGGCGATTTTTACTGGATTTCAAATATTGAAAACAAGACTGTTTTAGCTGCAGCTGATTGCACAGGTCATGGCGTTCCCGGTGCATTTATGAGTATGCTGGGTATGGCATTGCTTAATGAAATAGTTAATAAGGAGTATATCACTCACCCGGGAGTTATTCTGAGACATTTAAGAAAGGAAGTAATACATTCATTACAGCAAAAAGGTGAGAGGGGAGAGCAAAAGGATGGAATGGACATTGCCTTATGTACTCTTGATCCTGAAAACATGAAATTGCAGTTTGCAGGAGCAAATAACCCATTATATCTTATCCGGAAAGCAAATCTGCCGGAAGTCGGGTTACTACGATGTGAATCAGGCGGTGATGACCGGTTGTATGAGATCAAAGGCGATTTGATGCCAATTGGGATAAATGACAAAATGGCGAATTTTACTTTTCATGAAATAGATATTTTTAAAGGGGATACATTTTATCTGTTTTCAGATGGTTTTCCTGATCAGTTCGATAGTCGGAATATTAAGAAATTTGGTTACAGAAAATTCAGGGAACAATTATTAAAAAACAATTCCAAATCAATAGCTGAAAGCAAAATTATTCTGGAAAAGGTTTTAAGTGAATGGATGGGCGAGAACAGTCAGATCGATGATATTATGGTAATCGGGTTCAGAATCAGGTAGTATATTAATTAATTAAGTTTTTTTCCTGTACCCATTACAATTTGAATATTTTAAAATCGAAGTCTGCTAAAATGAAAATCCAACTATTTACCCTTTTAATTCTCATTATACTATTGAATGGATGTTTGTCAGACAAGCACATGGAATTTGAAAAAATTCCGATAAATGGTACTATAGAAAATTTTGCTGAAGAGTTGATAAAGTTGGGATATACCAATCCACAAAAATTAAAAGAAAATCAGATTAAACTTAATGGTGTATTTTTAGAGAGGAACTGCGAGATTTATGTATTAGGCACAGGAATTAGTCAGACAACATATAAAGTCAGAGTAAATCTGCCTTATGATAGAAAGGATTCACTTGAATATGGCTTTTTTGAAATACAAAAGCAATACTCCGAAAAGTTTGGCAATGGTTTAAGCAGGTATCATCAATACAGAAATGCAGACAGGTTTCTGTTCAATGAGCCAAAGCGCATAAGAGAACTGACTCAGGGAGATTTTACAAGATTTACCACACGTTCAGGAGTAATTACTTTGATAGTGAGGGTTGGATATATTTCAATAACATACCTGGACAGAAAAAATGGTGAAATCTGGAAAAGAGAGATGGGGGAAGGGGAATTAAAACCGGTTCCCGAATAGATTTAGCAGGCATTTCAAATGAAGCGTTGGAGTAAACTAAATATTTGATATACCCCAAAAGCCGTCCGGAATGACCACAATTCAGGTTTATTTTAAAAAGGTGTTGTAAGATCTGCTCATTGAGGCTAAATTTGGGCCGATTGTAATAAGAGATATTTAAACGAGCAGAAGTGACATGAAATACAGAAATTTTGGCAAGCTTGACTGGCAACCTTCCGCACTAGGTTTCGGATGCATGCGTCTGCCTACGACTGATAATCAGCCGTTAGGAGCGAACATTAATGAAGAGCTTGTCATAAGGATGATCCGTAATGCAATTGATAAAGGGGTTAATTATATTGATACAGCTTATCCCTATCATCAGGGCAACAGTGAAATTGTTGTGGGCAAAGCATTGCAGGACGGATACAGAGAGCGTGTTAAACTTGCCGACAAGCTTCCTGTGTGGCTGGTAAATGAGCCTGCTGATTTTGACAGGCTACTTGATGAACAGCTGCATAAACTCTCGACTGACCATATTGATTTCTATTTGTTACATGCCCTTACAAGAAAAAGATGGTCGGATATTGTATTGAAACACGATCTGATTAAAAAGGCAGAGGCGGCTATAAAAGATGGTCGCATCCGTTATCTGGGCTTCTCATTTCATGATTCTTATGATGTTTTTGAAGAGATCATAAAAGCATATGACTGGACCTTCTGTCAGATCCAGTATAACTATATGGACATCAGTAATCAGGCTGGCATTAAAGGTCTTAAGCTTGCTGCCAGCAGAGGTATTGGTGTTGTAGTGATGGAACCACTCCTGGGGGGCCATCTTGCCAATCCTCCGGCATCAGTCAGGGATGCAATGGATCAGGTAGCTGATCTTTATACTCCTGCTGATCTGGCCCTGAAATGGATCTGGAATCAGCCGGAGGTCTCGCTGGTGCTCAGCGGGATGAGCAGTATGGAGCAGGTTGATGAAAATCTACTTTCAGCAGACGGATCAGCGGTTAACAGCTTTACGACTACTGAAAAGAAAGCCATTGCAGCCTTAAGAAAAAGCTACAGGTCTGGGATTGCAGTGCCATGTACCAATTGCAAATACTGTATGCCTTGTCCACATGGAGTGGAAATCCCGGCTAATTTCGAATTCTTTAACCATGCATATCTTTATAATGACCTGGCAGCAGCAAAATTCAGGTATTCTATTTATCTGACCCCTTCTCAGCGATCGGATAAATGTATTGCATGTAAGGAATGTGAGGATAAATGTCCGCAAAAGATAGAGATCAGCAGCTGGATGCCGAAAGTAACAGAAATGCTTTCAGCGTGAAAATAGAGGCAAAATAGGACATCATCCAATATAAACTGATTCTGATTGCAAAATACTGACGGCACTGTCTTTTCCACTCAAATCGTAAATAGATGAAAACCATTATGCACAAGAAATCCTCATTATCAAGGCGCCATTTTATAGGCTTGGTTCCCGCGGCTGCAGTTGCACTTAATGCATGCAATACCGATGCTGCTGAAAATCAAATCCCTTCACCGGACTATTCAATTCCCGAAAGTGGTTTTCACGGCAGGGAAGAGAACAAGCGAGACTGGAGGGGGGATAATCGTTCCGGAAGAGTTGTCTTTCTTTCCCATTGTATCCTTAATCAGAACGCACGTATTGTTCATGAAGGGGACTTCCCCGCAATGATGGAGCCACTTATTGAATACCTGAAGGAAAAGCAGGTAGGTTTGATTCAGA
This sequence comes from Bacteroidota bacterium, assembly GCA_016718875.1. Taxonomy (GTDB): domain Bacteria; phylum Bacteroidota; class Bacteroidia; order Bacteroidales; family VadinHA17; genus LD21. The sequence continues at coordinate 3,131 of JADKBL010000058.1, read as the reverse complement.
TGCCCTGTATAGAACTATATGTTCTGGGCCTTGGTCGTTTTGATGTGCGACCAGGTATGGAAAGTCCTGCTGGCATGAAGCGGCTTAATCGCCTCATTGATGATCAGATCTTTACGATGCGGGAGTATCTTTTCCAGGGATTTGAGATTGTGGGCATCCTGGGCAAACAGGGCAGCCCGAGTTGCGGGGTGACCCGCACATGGCTTGATGACATTCAGCAGGATGGTCAGGGTGTCTGGATCAGGGAGCTTAAAAAGCGCCTTGAGGCAGAGAAACTTGATATTCCTGTACACGGAGTAGCGGATTTTAAGCAGGATGAGACAATTAAATGGCTTGAGGAAAGGCTTAAGGAACCATATGACAAGAGTTCTTTTTCAGCTTCGATGTAATTTTAATTGCAATTGTTGTCCTGTCAGGTCTCTCCGCCAGTGGGTGGATGAACTATTCTGATCCGGAAGAATCCGAGAATATAATACTCTTAACTTAACACACTGAATATCAATTGTAAGTTATAAAGACAAAATCATTACATTTCCATTCTGAGGTGGTCAATTTGCTCCGGCCGATTGTGGTCAGGGACACTGGTTTTTCCAATCAGCAACCTTTCCTGTTATCCGTAGGAAACAGGATCTTGTAGTAAACAAGGTCTCTTGGAGTTGGAGATTTCTTCGTTTCTTTTGCCGATGCAGCGACAGAATATTTATTTAAATCAGAAACAGCTGAGGTTTGAATTGCTACTGCCATAGTGCCTAAAGCCAGAAAGCCGGTGAATAATAACTTTTTCATAATGACTTTTCTTTTTATTTATCCTGAACTTTATTTTTTATAATGATTCTACATGAGAAACGTGTAAAAAGTAGAATTGTTCAGGATGACAACAATAATATAAATAAAATTTTGAGACTGAAGGAGTGGGGTTCAGATTGAAACAAAAAATCCCCGGCACTTTGTGCTCAGAAATTTTATTGAGGTCGGTGGCGAATGTTTAAAAAAATTCATACTATAATTACTTTAATAAAAATGTCCCCTGTATTGTCCCCTAAATATAACAAACCTCTCTATTATGTTGATATAGAGAGGCTTGGAATTCTTAATAGTTGTCCCGCCAGGTCTCTCCGCCAGTTGGCGGATGAACTCTTCTGATCCAGAAGAATACGAGAATATAATATTCTTATCTTAACACATTAGTTATCAATTGTATTGTAAAAGACAAAATCATTACATTTCCATTATTTAATACCTGTTATCCCCAAAACCTGGCAAGAAACTTCATGAGTTTTTTTGGGTATCTTATCCGAATAAGATTAACCTCACATTAGAATTTGAGATTGTTGAAGATGTATATTTTAATTTACAATAATCGATTTTATTGATTATCGTTGTGGGAGGGTTTGAAACCTATTGCTTTCCTTGGTTTTGGATTATCATGTTTCTCGATAAGCTCATCAAGATAACTAAAGACAAGCTCTATATTTTTATCATGGTTTACCAGTTGCTTTTTAATCTCTTCTATTTCGAGCCGTACGCTTAAATTATCAGTCAGGATTTCTCTGACTTTAGTAAATACACGCATGATCTGGATGTTTACTGTTATCGCTCGTTCACTATGCAATACACCTGATAACATTGCCACTCCTTGCTCAGTAAAAGCATTTGGGAGTTTCCGACGACCGCCCCAACTTGATGTCACAAATTGTGATATCAAGATATCGAACTCCTCTTTTGTAATCTGGAACATAAAGTCATCAGGGAAGCGGTTTTTATTTCGTTTAACAGCCTGATTCAGGACTCCGGTTGAAACATTGTAAAGCTGAGCCAGGTCTTCATCCAACATTACTTTTTTATCTCTTATCAAATAGATTTTACTTGTTATTATTTCCTCTGGTATTGCTATTTTATTTGACCCTTTTGCCATATCTTTCGCGTTTGTTCAGGTAAATTTATTATTTAAATCTTGAAATCACAATTTGTGATTTCAATGTGCAAGTCAGGATAAACTTCTCGACCAGGCGGGCTATAGTGTGAGTGTGGGAGCGAGTTTTGAGAAAACAAAACGAGAGTGCCCGCTCACGCTCTCACTCTCGCACTGTTTTGTTGTCCCGTCAGGTCTCGAACCTGAACTCTTCTGATCCAGAATCAGACGTATTGCCAATTACACCACGGGACAATTTTGCGGTTGCAAAGATATAAAAATCGAAATATCAATTTGCAGAATATTCATTCTATCTTCTATGGTCTTGTGTGCTCTGCAGGTAGTAATTGCAGGCATGCTGGTTTAGCGGCAAGTCAGATTATTTTCAGTAATAGAAACCTGAATTTAAGCATTACAAAAATTGCATTGCCATGATTGACGAAATGAAACAAATCGCTAAACGGATTAAGGAAATTCGTGAAATATCGGATATTTCTGCTGAAAAGATGGCTGAAAACCTTGGTGTGACATTCGACCAGTACAAACAAGTATATGAAAGTGGAAAATGCTGATATACTGGTAAGTTTCATATATAAGGCATCGCGGCTTAATATTGAACGCCGTGCCGATAGCGGTGGCAACAATCCTAAACTTCATGTTTATGGGGTGGTCAGAAATGGTAAAGGTCTGAACATCGAACGCCGGAAACATTATAAATATGAGAGTCTTGCATATAATTTTACTCATAAAAAAGCTGAACCATTCATGGTTACTATTGACCCGGAAACGGAAAAGGAATCTCCGGAATTTAATTCTCATCCAGGTCAGGAGTTCAATTATGTTATCGAAGGCAGGGGGCAGATTGTAATTGACAACCATGACATTATACTGAAATGAGTGGAAAGACCTGCTTATTATTATCCAGGATACAGACAAGATGAAGGCTCTGGAACAATAAGAGAGTCAGGGCTTCAATAGTTATAATTTTATAATTGTATCAAAATCAGATCATATGATATCAAAAATATCTTCAAAGGACAATTCACCTCTTATGACCATTTCAGGAGAATTTCAGGATTAATGTTCCGAGAATTCTCAATTTCTTGCCTTCTATGACGTTGTAGATGAGAAGTGGAGTATGCTTCAAAAATGCCGGATAAGACTGCAATGGTGTGGTGCAATGATAAGGGCGAGGAGAGTATTTTTTCATTCAGTGATG
>JADKBL010000057.1 GCA_016718875.1 Bacteroidota bacterium | reverse complement strand
CAGGTTTGGCTGGTTCCGGAACAGCAGTTAAGACAAAGGCATCAGAAGCTTCACCTGGCAGGTCTTGCTCACTAACCTTCAGATTAGGTAGTTTCCAGATTGTGACGCCAGTATTTCGTTGTGCGGCATCGAGGGCGGTCTCCGTCTTTGTCCAGATATATTGAGTAAAACCCAGCGGGTGACAAAAATAACAGCACTGCTTTGTGATGGATAATGATCCGGACATTTATAGAAGCGTTTCGCGATGTTCACTACAACCGCCGTTACGGTTACTTGCGAACCTCGCAATTCGTTCCCGGATCGAAAATGCTTACATAATAATTACGTGAAGCTGTTAGCAGGGAGTGGTATAGGATGCACCGGGTAACAAAAGATTATTTAAAACAGGATCATCATACCAACGGTACAACTGTGTTCCCGTTGCGCCTGTAGCGGTAAGGGTAACAGTACCTTCGTTGCATCGGCTTACATTCGGAGCAGCAGGTTTGGCTGGTGCCGGAATAGCAGTTAATAAAAAGGCATCAGAAGCTTCACTCTGGCGGGACCTAAATGCCAACCTTCGGATTAGTAAGGTTTCCGGATTGGTGACGCCAGTATTTGTTGTGTGGCATCGGAAGGTCTGTTCCGTCTTTTATCCAGATATATTGAGTAAAACCTGAAGGGCAGATAAAAATACAACACTGCCTTTGCAGATGGATAATGATCCGGATGGATTTATAGAAGGTTTCGCGATGTTCACTACAGTTGCTGTTACAGTTACCCGCGAACTTTCACAATTCGTTCCCGGATCGAAAATGCTTACATAATAATTGCTTGAAGCGGTTAGCAGGGGAGTGGTATAGGATGGACCGGTAAATAAAAGATTATTTAAAACAGGATCATCGTACCAACGGTACAACTGTGCTCCCGTTGCACCTGTGGCGGTAAGGGTAACAGTACCTTCGTTGCATCGGATTACGCCCGGAGCATCAGAGAGGAAGGAGAATACAGGTCGATACGGTAAAGTTTTCGGTGACCGGGTAACTCCACGGGCCTTCCGAATCTTTTATTCGAATGCTCAGGGTGTGATTGCCCGTAGGCACACCGGTCATATCCAGGGCCACAAGCTGGTCAATGGTGGCACCCGGGGTGATTCCCGGAATGGGGATGGGTGTGCTTGTGCCCAGCGGACTGTCAATATAGTACTCAGCATCAACGATCTGGCGGCTTTCGGTACTTACAGGCGGGGCAATGTAAAAAGAGCGGGTTTCGGCATGGCTCCAAAGGCCCTTATCATCTCGGTAGCGAAATCGATTTTGTGGAAAGCCCGCTGTAAGCGATCCTGGCAAGGTTGACAGGGAATGAATTGTTTTGCGGACTGCCTGCCGTAATGGGTATGGAAGTATTGTTGCCGGGCCCAAGGTCAGTGTTGAAGAAATATTCGATACGAGTGATACTGGTAGCCGGGTCGAAAGTGGAAGGAGGAATAACATAAAAACTTTGCGCGCTGGCATGTGTCCACCTGCCTTTGTCATCGCGAAAGCGGAAACTGATATAGTGAAATCCCGGTGACAAGGAACCAATGTTTATGTTTAGTGCCGGAATTGTTACCGTGCTTCCCGGTGTGAAAGATAAGGGTGTACCGTTTCCAAAACCCGGATCATTATCGAAAAAATATTCACCCGATACCAAACTAGTTGCAGTGGGTTGTGTTACAGGTGGAACAATATAAAACGCATTGTATTGAGGATGACTCCAAATACCGGTTGTACTTTGCCTGATTCTGAATCCTAAAACATGAAAGCCAAAACTTAATGATGAAGTGGGTACTGTAAATTCAAAGTTTATACTGGCAGATGGTGATGATACGGTTACCGGCGTTCCGTTGCCGTTGCCGGGATCGGTGTTGATGAAATATTCGGCACGATTAATGGTTTGGGTGAAAGCTGTTACACTGAATAAGCAGCAAAATATAATAAGTCCAAAGCTTTTAAGTCCATAGTCCAAAGACAGTTTCAAGCTATGGATGAATGAAAATTCACTCATTGACAATAACCGATACCAATTTCTTTTCATTGTTTGAAGTCTGGTTCTCAAAACAATCAATTATTTACCCGTCCCTGCACCTTTACATTCAGTGTGCCGTTAGGAGCTATAGTTGCATTCTGAATGTTTACTGATATTACCTGCGGAATAGGAGGCATTGGTGAGGTATCGAAACCACTGCCCGGATTTCCTCCAGAGGGAAATGGATAGCTTCCGCCATAAATGCCGGCATCAGAACCATCTGTGCTGAAGGGTGCTTTTCCCGGTGAGCCAGCCTGCAAGCGGTAGTTACTGGTGATGTCGTATGAATCGTTATTAGGTACAGTCACAAATAATGGGTTAGTACCAACCAGGTTGCCGCCTCCCGAGTTAGAACCACCTCCTGAACCTATCCAGGTGGCTTCAAAAATGTTGGTAGGGTTGAACTGTGTGGCGCCTCCTATAGTGTTTTGATTGGATATGTTGTTATTGAAAGTACAGAAAACAACTTCCCCGTTAAACACGTTGCCGGATGAACGCACAAAAATATTATTGCTGATGATGACGTTCCATAGAGAGAAAAGATTGGTGCTCGATAAGAAAATGTTATGATCAATAAGCACGGTGTTGCTGTTATAATATGCGAGGTAAGTGGTTATGATGTTATTCGCAATAATAATGTTTGTAGGAGAACTAGCGGTTCGTGAGGATGAAGAACCCAGAATATAAGCAATGATGTTATTGTAAATTGTCCATCCGGAAGCTGTATTTGATGCGTTTAAGTAGGTTTGTACTACGCCTGCAATCCGGTTTCTGGAAAGGGTTATATTTAAGGAAGCCAGGGTTCCGGTGCAGCTAATACCTCCGCTGATCAAAAATCCCATGATTACCGAACCTGAAGCATCAGTAGAGCCGTCACGGAACAAATTAATTTGTCCTGCCCGTGTGGCTTGCCCGAACTGGTTATTTGGCCCATAGCCGGCACCGATCACGATCATCTTTTTGCTGATAGTCAGTGTTCCGTAATCGAATGGAGAGCCATACACATACAGGGTATCGCCAGGGCTTGATGCATCGTATGCAGCGATGAAACTTGTATTTCCACCACCCGTGGCAGTGGTAAACTGGGCTGGTCGTGTCGGGTCATTGCTCACGGTTCGCACAGTTGCAGAAGCAGACAAATGCAATAAGGTTAATAATCCGATAATCGATAAGAATTTCATTTTGCTCAATTATTTATGAATATTACTGGTTAACGAAGATTTATTCAATCAAGCTTATTTTTATTTAGACCAAATATAAATAATAATTTATAAAGCTTGTTATTTAACAGTTTTTTCAAAGATTTAAATAGGACTTAACATTAACTTAACTACAAAAGCCAGACAACCTGACCTCCTTTAGCATTAGAACAAAGCAATAACATAAAGAGTTCAATGACAATCAATAATTCCGGGTCAGGGATGGGCAATTTGAACCAAAATAAAAGCCCTCCTTCGTCTTTCAGACTATGGAGGGCTAAGTCGGGGTGAGAAGACTCGAACTTCCGGCCCCTACGTCCCGAACGTAGTACGCTACCAACTGCGCCACACCCCGATTGTGGTCTGCAAAAATAACATTTTTTTATTAAATCAAACGGAACTTGTCTTACTCGTTTATTTCATATAAACGTACGTAGTCAATAATAAATTGCTGCGGAAAAATCGAATCATCAATACCTGGTTCTCCTGCTTTAAAATTAACCCAGAGAGCCTGGTTAAGAATTAAGTACTGAGGAGCATTAAAAGGCCATTCTCCGATACCTTCTCCTTTTGACTTGCAGGAAAAATACATCTTATCGTCCATGAAAAAATCCATCCTGTCATTGTGCCATTCAACAGCATAGACATGAAAATCCTCATATGGCTTTTCATAAGTAATCTTTCCGCCGCGACCGTTACTCTTAGTATGGTTATAATCACGGGTATGGACATTAGCAGCAACAGTATTCGGATCGTGTCCCCAATACTCCATTATATCAATTTCGCCCATTGCCGGCCAGCTTCCGGTAATTCCAAGCGTCCATATGGCCGGCCAGATACCTCTGCCCTGCGGAAGTTTTGCCCTGACTTCAACGCGCCCGTAAGTAAATTCCTTTTTCCCCCTGGTATTGATCCTTGCTGACGTGTATCTCTTAACACCGTCAACCTCCTCCAGAAGTGTCGTAATAATAAGTTTCCCGTCTTCAACGTGGATATTTTTAAGCTCTTTAGTGTAATACTGAGGTTCATTATTTGATCTTGCCTTTCCCTGTTCAAAATTCCATGTACTTTCATCAGGCAGTCCGTTTTTGTCAAACTCTTCAGCCCAGACCAGCTTTTTCGTTTGTCCCTGAGCCACCACTGTTAAAAAGAAAAACAGAAGAAGAAAATATTTTTTCATAGTTGTGATTTTTAACCAAAGTTAATTAAAAAGTCTTTCTGATGATAGAATGGGCAACATCTGAAGAAAAGAATCTCTGGTGTTAAGTTGTAAACTGTAATTCTGTAAGCGTTTTATACAACCCGCTGCCTTTTGAAAGCAGCTCATTATGTGTTCCCTGCTCAACAATCGTCCCTTCATTAAGAACAATAATTTTATCTGCCTTACGGACTGTTGCCAGCCTGTGGGCAATGACAACAGATGTCCTTCCTTCCATTAGCTTTTCGAGGGCTTCCTGTACCAGCCGTTCCGATTCGGAATCGAGCGATGAAGTGGCTTCATCGAGTATCAGGATCCTTGGATTTTTCAGTACTGCCCGGGCAATTGCTATTCGCTGCCTCTGACCTCCTGAAAGTTGGATACCCCTTTCTCCCACAATAGTATCAAGCTTTTCGGGAAATCCCTGTATGAAATCCCAGGCATTCGCCCTGCGGGCTGCATCAATAATCTCGGAATCAGCAGCACCCGGATTACCATACGCAATATTTTCCCTGATTGAACCGCCGAATAAAAAGACATCCTGCATCACAATTGCCATCTGCGAACGGAGTGATGTTACAGGAAAGCTTTTGCTGTCGCGACCGTCAAAGAGTATTTTTCCACCTGTAATGTCATAGAATTTAAGAAGCAGCGAGGCTATTGTTGACTTGCCTGCACCGCTGGGGCCCACAAGAGCAATCTCCTGCCCGGGCTCAACGATGAAGCTTACATCCTTACGAACACCAGTCTCTTTCCGCGAGGGATAGCTGAATTCAACATGATCAAATGTGATCTGTCCGTTAAGTGCAAATTCGGGTGAGGGTTTATGATTTTCGTCAATCGCTTCAGTTGGCTCATCAAGAAGCTGAAGCAGGTTCTCAGCAGCTCCTATTGTCTTTTGCAGTCTACTGTAAACACCTGCCATCCCGGCTATGTTTCCTGCAATAAAGCCTGAATATATAACAAATGAGAAGAGTTGTCCTGCTTCCATTTTGCCGCTGGATATCAGGGCAGCTCCCCTCCATATCACAGCAGCCATAGACATGAAAAAACCAAGTATTATGAATGAAAATGCGGCCTGGTATTTACCTCCCTTTATCCCTGCGCTGGCTACCTCGTCTGTTTTCTCTTTGTACCTGGTGCTCTCAAATGCCTCATTTGTAAAGGCTTTGACATTCTGAATCCCCTGAAGTGTTTCTTCTACAATAGTATTCGACTCGGCAACAAAAGCCTGTGCTTTTTTGGAATATCGCCTGATAGCTCTTCCTGAATAGAAGGCAATAAGGGCCATAGCCGGTACAATTGCAAGCATAAAAACAGTAAGCTGAAATGATGAGATCATCATCAGTGTTATACCTCCGGTAATGACCAGGAGCTGATAAATTATATCGGCAAGGGTTCCGGTGATTGAATCCTGCAAAAGGGCAATATCAGATGAAATACGGCTGTTGAGTTCACCGACTCTCCTTTCGGAGAAAAACGACATTGGAAGCCTGATCAGATGGTTGTACAAATTCTGCCTTATCGATGCCAGTGTTCTTTCTGTTACATTTACGAATATGCGGGTTCGCATATATGCAAAGAGGGCTTGTGTCACCAGTATGGCGAGGAGCAAGATACCTGTCCTTCCTATCTCCTCAGCAAGCTTTCCCTTGTTACCCATATCAACCATGTCGCCTAAAAGTTTCGGGAACATAAGGCTGGCACCGGTGGATATCAGCAGGAAAAACAATCCGACTGCAAATTTACTCCGGTAAGGTTTAAGATACCTGTAAAGCTTAAGCATCTCTTTCAGACCGCTGCCGGGCTTTTTCTTTGGTTTATCACTCATAGTATTGAATATTCCGGAAAGAAGAGCAAAGATATGTCATTACTGCTCCCCGTGATACATATAACATACTTTATCAGATTATGTTTTGATTCAGATAGAATTGTTGATATTCCTAAAAAATGATTTTGATTTATCTTTATATTTATATGAATTTCAAAATACAGATATCTGATGAGAAAGTTATTATTCCTCATTGCTGTTATTATTTGCATTTGCAGCTGCAAAAGACCTGAAAACAGTACCACTCTTAAAGTTTGGTATGACAAACCGGCATCATCGGAAATAGCTGATGTCAAAGAGGGTTGGAGGAATGATGCCGAGTGGCTTAAGGCACTACCCGTTGGAAATGGCTTTGCAGGTGCGATGGTTTTCGGTGATGTCAATAAAGAGCGTATTCAGCTGAATGAGAAGACTCTATGGTCGGGGAGTCCTTCTGATAATGATAATCCTGAGGCCTATAAATCGCTCGGAAAAATAAGGGAATTATTGTTTGAAGGGAAGTACAGGGAAGCAACAGATTTAACAAATAAAACACAGGTTTGCAAGGGGGCAGGATCAGGAAACGGTAATGGAGCAGAAGTCCCCTTCGGATGCTACCAGACTCTCGGAGACCTGTGGCTTGATTTTGGGAAAGCTGCCGGTTACGATAATTACCGCCGTGAACTTGATCTCGATAATGGAATTGTCAATGTATCTTACATACAGGATGGCATAAAATACAATAGGGAGGTTTTTGCCTCATATCCCGACCGTGCTCTGATAATAAGGTTTTCTGCGGACAAAAAAGGCAAGCTGAGTTTTACCGGTACAATAAACAGACCCGAGCGATTTGAAACTGTTTCTGAGAATGATCATCTCCTGATGAAAGGCGTCATGAGCAATGGCAAAGGCGGCGATGGAATGAAATATGCTGTTCGTCTTAAGGCAGTTGCAACAGGAGGTAATGTTGAATATACAGGCTCTTCATTTAAGATTCAGGACGCTGATGAAGCTTACCTGATTCTTACTGCATCAACAAATTACAAACAGGAGTATCCTGATTACACTGGCCCTGATCCTTTGAAAACGTCGATGGATCAGCTGAACAGTGCACTTTCTCATCCTTATCAGGATCTCCTTAAACGACATACTGACGATTATAAAGCTGTATTCGGAAAGGTAAGTCTTAAGCTGACAGAGAATTATACTGATACTATCCCAACTGATGTACGTCTCAGGAACCAGAAAACAAATCCCGACGACCTTCATCTTCAGCAGCTCTATTTTCAATATGGCAGATACCTTTTGATATCATCATCAAGGGAAGGTTCACTCCCTGCAAATCTTCAGGGGATGTGGGCGAACAAGATACAGACTCCATGGAACTGCGATTATCATACCGATATTAATGTACAGATGAACTATTGGCCGGCAGATGTTACAAACCTTGCAGAGTGCCACCCGCCTCTGACGTCTCTTATAGAATCACTTGTCAAACCGGGAAAGAAAACAACTGCAATTCAGTATAAAGCTGAAGGATGGGTTGTTCATCCTATTACAAATGTGTGGGGTTTCACTGCACCTGGTGAGCATCCTTCATGGGGATTGCATGTCGGGGCAGGAGGATGGCTGTGCCAGCATTTATGGGATCATTATACTTTTACAATGGATAAGGAATACCTCAAAAGGGTATATCCTGTAATGCTTGAGTCGGCCAGGTTCTATCTTAAATGGCTTGTTGTGGATCCAAAAACCGGAGAGCTGGTTTCCGGCCCTGCCTCCTCACCGGAGAATTCATTTAAGGCACCCGACGGATCGGTTGCCCAGATCAGCATGGGACCATCCCACGACCAGGAGGTAATACATGAGCTCTTCACAAATGTGCTTAGTGCCTCAAAGGTTTTGCAGGACAACAGTACAATATTGCCCGATATTGATTCAGCACTGAAGAAGCTTGCACTACCAAAGATCGGATCAGATGGAAGGCTGATGGAATGGAGAGAGGAGTTTCCGGAAACAGAACCAACGCACCGGCATGTATCACATCTGTACATGCTTCATCCAGGCAACCAGATAGACCCTGATAAAACACCGGAACTGGCTGCAGCAGTGAGGAAGAGCCTTGAAGCCAGGACAGATATTGGCACCGGTTGGTCTCTTGCATGGAAGGTAAACTTCTGGGCACGTCTGAAAGACGGTAACCGTGCGTACCAGCTTCTGAAGAATGTTTTACGGCCGGTTGAAAATATGGGAATCAACATGTCGGATGCCGGCGGGACATACCAGAATCTTTTCTGCGCACATCCTCCTTATCAGATCGATGGTAATTTCGGAGCGACAGCAGGAATAGCTGAGATGCTTCTCCAGAGTCATGTGACTGAAGGAGATGATTTTGTGATTCAGATTCTTCCTGCACTTCCGGATGCATGGCCTGCCGGCGAAGTGAAAGGATTGAGGGCAAGGGGCGGATTTGAGGTCAGCATAAAGTGGGAAGATAAAAAAAATGTATCCTGCACGATAAACTCACTGGCAGGAAGAGATCTTAAAGTAAGCTATAAAGGAAAGATATTTACCTCATCAACTGAACCGGGAGAATCTTTTGAACTTGATGGAGAAATGGCACCGATTACAAATCGGCGCCATCAATAACAGCACTACACGCTGGCGCGGATTTAGCGAAGCGCAATCCGTGCCTTATAAATGATACTTCCAATTAATTGAATTGACATATTATGAAACGACAGACCACCTTAATTTTAATTCTTTCAGTTCTATTGATAGTTTCCTGCAAAGGACCTGAAAAAGCTCCCGATGATTTCTGGAAATTTGCAAATGATAAAAAGGAGAGCCTCCGGCTCAGCACCTATGTAACTGCACATACAGTCGACCAGATGTTCAGAACGGAGGAGGGCAGGAGAGAAGTGCTTTCTCTTTTAAGATGCTATGGAATCACAAAAGTATATCTTGAGGTCTACAGGAGTGGTATGGTTATAGCTCCTGAGCTTATTGAACCAAGTGTAAAATTTCTTGAAGATAATGGATTTGAGGTTGTTGGAGGCATCGCAACTGTGCCCGGAAATGATTTTGGAGTAAAGCAGGAAGGTCCTCTGGGGTGGTTTAACTGGCAAAACCAGAAGACCCAGGATGATCTGCGGAAAGTAATAGAGGACTCAGCCCCTTTCTTCGGGAGCTTTATAGTTGATGATTTCCTCTGCACTTCCGATACAAGCATGGAATCAAAAACTGCAAAAGGTGACAGAAGCTGGTCAGAATACAGGAAAGAACTTCTAACCGGTCTGGCTCAATCGGTATTTATAAATCCGGCGAAGGAGAAAAATCCGGGTATCAAAATGATAATCAAGTATCCTCAGTGGTATGACCGTTTCCATATATTCGGATATGATGTAGCCGCAGAGACTGAACTTTTTGATGGTATATGGGTTGGAACCGAGTCGCGCGGACAATACACCCAGCGCTTTGGTTTTGTTCAGCCTTATGAGGGATTTATCAACCTGCGGTGGCTCAATTCCATTGCAGGTGATAAGGCCGGCGGATCCTGGTTTGATCATATCGACTGTACCGACAGGGATTTCCTGGAACAGGCTTACCAGAGTGTGCTTGCAGGCTCTAAAGAACTTGTAATATTCAGCTTCGACAGCTTTATCTCAGGGCATCCCGGACATCATCTTCTTATGCAGGACTTTGAGAATCTGGTCAGTCTGGCTGAGGAGGTTGCTGCAGGTCCCGTTGAAGGTCCTGCCGGTTACAAACCACCCAACAGCGATGCCGGCGGCGATCTTTACCTGTTCGATTATGTTGGAATGTGGGGTATATCTCTTGTTCCGGAATCGGCATATCCGGAGAACAGCAAAGTAGTATTTCTTCCTACCCAGGCAGCAGCCGATGACGATATTTATGAAAGGGCTATGGAATCGGTTGAAAATGGTTCAAAGATCGTTATGACTGCCGGATTCCTGTCAAAAGCAAAAGATGGAGAAAAGCTTGCAGAACTTGCCGGTGTCAGGTGGCCTCTCAAAGAGGTAAAGACTGAGACGGAATCGATTGAACTTAAAGACACAACAATCAAACTGTCAATTCCTTTGAAGACAGATTTCAGGCTTGAAACTGACGGAGCTGAGGTTTTGCTCAGGGCATCTGAAAAAAGTAATAATCCATACCTGTTATGCAATAAGGAGAAGAATATTTATGTGATCAATACACATACATTTTCACAGGAAGATTTTGCAGCTGTCGGCGAACATTTGCTTGCACCCCGGCCTCTGTCACTTACAGAGCTGCCAAGTGCTTGGGTTAACATAATACGTGAAGCATTTCATGAAGAAGGAGAACCTGTGATTGATGCGCCTGCAAGAGTATCTGTACAAAGGCTCTCAGATGGCAGCATGGTAATACACAATTACAATCAGGAGACTGTAAATGTTCTGATTACTTTCCCTGAGGAAGGTGCCTATCTTGATGGATTTACCGGGTTGCCGGTTTCATCAGCCGGGAACAGGGTAAAACTAAATATGAAAGCCAGATCAAATATCTGGCTCATAACCCTGATAGCTTGTAGTTGATAGTTTATTAACCGCAGAGTTACACTGTGTATCACAGAGTAAAACACTTATCCTGTATGAACACAGTTTCCGCGCAAAACTCCTTGTAACTTCGTGGTAAAGTAGAATATTATGTATATTTAACAATTAAAATCTAAATCCCGAGAAAATGAACGAACAGATTAATTTACCGGAAGAACTTAATATTTTCCTGGGTTCAGAAAACAGGGAATTTGCTGTCTATGGACGCAGAGCAAGACCTATTGGATCTTCTATGTTTCAGTTAATCTTCAGTATAGTCTGGCTGGGAATTCTCTCTTTCTTTATTTCTTTTTTTTTAGATTCATTTTCCCTGGAAGGTATAAAACAGGTAATTTCAAATATTAATAGTGCTGACGAGGGAAATCCTGAACAGTCAGGGATTGTCCTCGTGATAGTTGTAATTGTATTTGTGTTGATTGGGCTTTTTACTTTAATTGCCGGAGTATTTTCACTAATGAAAAGAGGGGGCTATTTTGTCGGAACACCAACCCGGCTGGTTCGATTTAACAGGGGCAAGATGATGTGGGACAACTGGGATCAGTTTAACGGGAATATTGAGGTCCGAGGCAATAATACCAGGGGGAGAATTATACTTGAAACGAGAACCGGTCATAAGTCCTTTGGGATGAACAAAGGATATGTTCCAAATATAGTTTATATCTCCGGAGTTCCTGGTGTTTATGAGATAGAGCAGATCTGCCGAAAAAGGATCAAAGAGCATGATCCTACACCTGTTGTGTAATCCTGATTCAATCTTTATCGCATGTTCCCAGTGCCATCCGCCGGGCATTATTACCATCACTCTGTTAGTGATTGTGATCGTCATTAGGAATTAAAGCCCATTAGATTTGAAAAACATGAATGACAATATAATATATCCGGCTAAACATTTGTAAATTGCATAACAGCTACATATTGTCCTTATGAACAAATTCAGCAGCCTTTTCTACAGGATTCAGAATATCGGGCTTCATGATAATCCAAAGAACATAAACGTTTCTAAAATTAAACTGCTTAATGTAATTACTGCTATCTGTCTTATTGTTATGCTTTTCACAAGCGTGATTGTTCTTATAATAAACTTTACTTCAGGTGAATTTAATTCGTCTGAGTTTTCAAGACATCTAAGGGAAGCTGATTACAGATCAGTCTTTAAAGAAGCTGAGCACATTATTTTCTCACTGATCGATTTCCTCTGTTCGGTTTTCTGCTTTCTTATTCTTCTTCTTAGTCATAACAAAAGGTTTAAATCAGCTATCATAAGTTTCTGTTTGTTTGCTCTTCTTGTTGTATCAGTTTATTTTCTGATTGGGGGAGAGCGAGTTATGCTTTTCTACATTATTCCTATAATGCTTCCGGTAGTCTTTTTTGACAAGCAAGATGTATTACTTCTCTTTCCTTGTAGTGACTCTTATAACGATGTACCTCATCTCTTCCATTAAATTCAATAATGGTACCTTTTTTTATGTTCCCAGGTCAGAACCTGTGGTCCTGCTATTGTTTTCATAAACTTCACTGTTACAGTCATTATCGTATTTATAATAACTGTTCATTTTAAGAGGGAGAACCTTAATAATCAGATGCATCTGCTGCAAGAATTCAATTCTTGTATCGCAGGCAAAAGAGATAAATTTTCAGCATGATGAATTAACCAAACAGAAGCTGGAGATAGAGCAGAAAAAACAAATATCACAGACAGTATCAACTATGCAAAAAATATCCAGACAGCATTGCTGCCCAGGCATGAGATTCTTGATCAGATGCTGCCGGATCATTTTATCCTTCTAAAACCCAGAGATATAGTAAGTGGTGATTTCTACTGGTTCACATTCATTGAAAACCTTGCAGTTTTTGCGGCAGTTGACTGCACCGGGCATGGTGTTCCGGGAGCTTTTATGTCAATGCTCGGATCTGCATACCTTAACGAGATTGTGAATAAGGAATATATTACTCATCCCGGAGTCATACTCAGACGTATGCGCAAGGAAGTTGTCAGATCCCTTCACCAGAAAGGAGAAATTGGGGAAGCCAGGGATGGTATGGACATGTCAATCTGCGTCATAGATTATGAGAAAATGAAGATGCAGTATGCAGGTGCAAACAATCCGCTTTACCTCGTCAGAAAGAAAGAAGAAAAGTCACCCGGCCAGTATCAGACAACAGAATCAGATGAATATATACTGTATGAAATCAAAGGTGATCATATGTCTGTATCATTATCATATTCAATGGATAATTTTAAAGTTCATGATATTGATTTCCTTAAAGGAGATATGATTTATCTCTTTCCGATGGATTTGCTGATCAGTTTGGCGGCCCCCATGAAAAAGAAATACAGCTACAAAAGGTTTAGAAACCTTCTGCTCTCGGGCTGTGCATTACCCCTTGATGTGCAGGGAGAGGCTTGACACAACAATCGTCAGGTGGTTGGCGGTCTCAGCCAGATTGACGATATTATGGTTGTGGGGATCAGATTATAGTGTTCCGGGTTCCTTGTTCCAGGTTGCGTGTTGGGTGTTGCGTGTTCAGGGTTGCAGGTTTGTTTTCAAACTTTTGCTCCTTACTTTTGTTAACCTTATGTAATTTTTATAATAATGAATGCAAAGAGAGAATCCGAACCGCATCGTAAGGTTGTGGTGGTTGGGGCAGGTTCGGTAGGTGCAACATATTGTTATGCGCTGGCACAGAGCGGTCTGGCTGATGAAATAGTGCTGATTGACAGAAATGAAGAGCTTGTTAAAGGGCAGGTGCTTGACCTTGTTCATGGTCAGCCATTCTTTCCGATGGTTGATATAAGAGGCGGGTCGGAGAAAGACTATGCTGATGCTCAACTGGTGGTAATAACTGCCGGAGCTGCACAAAAACCTGGTGAAACACGTCTTCAGCTGCTGAAGAAGAATGCAGATATTGTCGGAGGCATTGCAGAAACAATTTCCCGTCAGGGATGTCAGGGTGTGATGCTGATAGTAAGCAACCCTGTTGATGTACTTACTTATGTTGCTCTGAAGCGCAGCGGCTGGGAGAGTGGCCGGGTTATTGGATCAGGGACTGTTCTCGACAGTGCCAGGTTCCGCCATATACTTGGCAAGCATTGCGATGTTGATGTGCATAACGTTCATGCCTATTTCCTTGGAGAACATGGAGACAGTGAGTTTGCTGCCTGGTCGATGACACATATTGCCGGCATCCCGGTTGGCGAATACTGCAAGGTATGCGGCAAATGTCCGGGTTGGCAGAAGGAGAGGGAAATGATTGAGAAACAGGTACGTGAATCGGCATATCATATTATCAATTCTAAAGGATCGACATATTTTGCTGTTGGACTGGCACTTGTCAAGATAACAGCATCAATTCTCCGAAAGCAGAAGAGTGTTCTCACAGTATCTTCATATCTCGATGGTGAATTCGGTATTAAGGATGTCTGCCTCAGTGTTCCGAGTATTGTTTCAGATAATGGGATTGAAAAGATAATTGATCACAAACTGGCTGATGATGAACTTACTTTACTGAGGCATTCGGCTTCGGTTCTCCGCCAGGCAATCGACTCACTGAATCATTAACCGTAACATATCTGAAACCTGGAAATTATGAGATATGCAACACTAAACCGGATAACCCACCCCTAGCCCCTCCCAGGAGGGGAATTCAATCCTTCCAGTAACCAGCAACCAGGTCGATACACAATGGCCATCCCCAGCTCAGACTAACCGGCTACATCCTCCTCGCAATATCAACAATCTCATTTATTCTGATACTTGTAATTCCATGGTTGGGATACACCAAAGGTCAGATAGCAGGGATAATCACCGGTCTGGTAATCATCGGTGAAGTTACTTTCTATGTCAGTCTATTTATACTCGGCAAGAGCTTCTGGGAAAAGATCAAAGGATTTTTCCGTTTCAGAAAAGAGGGAAGTTCTTCCTGAATCCAAAACCAGGCACCAGTTACCCGGTTACTCTCTACCTTTAGCCTTCCTCCTTTTGCCTTTCGCCTTTCTTGCATTCCTAACAATTACTTATTACATTTAACTCCTTAACCATCAAATCTGAAAGTCTATGTTACAGAGCACTGAATTACCCGAAGAACTAAACATTTCTCTTGGTTCTGAGAACCGCGAATTTGCAGTTAAGGGGACCTTTGCACAACCTGTTATTGCATCAGTTTTCGGTATTCTGTCCGGGGCCGGATGGCTTGGATTTACCATTCTCCTGATGTCATTTTTTATTGTACCCGACTTTTTAAAGTCTGCCATCCAGTCATTTACACCATCTGAAGCTGCAGATTCAGTTGGAGGAGATAAAATTTATTATCTGTTTATTATTGTTTTTTTCGGCATATTTCTTTCTGTTGGTTTATATATGGTTCTTAAGGGTATATTTTCTCTTTTCCGTAACGGGGGATATTTTGTCGGAACACCAACCAGACTTGTTCATTTCAGGAAGGGGAAGCTGAAATCCTTTGACTGGGAGCAGTTTACCGGCGAAATTGTGGTGAAGGGAAATAACAATAAAGGCAATATCACAATGGTAATGAAAACAGGTAGTATAGTCAAAAGCAAGAATAGTTCAAGATTTGTTCCGGATTATATTTATATGTTAAGGATTGAAGGTGCTTTAGACATAGAGCAGATTTGCAGGAGGAGGATAAAGGAGAATGATCCCTCACGTTCTTCTGACTCTTAATTTTAATACTCTTATGGTTCTGGATACTGTATTTACTAAATATATGTAATTGATTTTCAATGCAATGAAGAGATTGATATTCAATGTGTTATATGCTTTTATTCTCTTGCTGGTTCCTGCAGAGATATTCTGCAATAATTTACTTCAGGATAGTTCTCCTCAGTTTCCCGGAAAAAAATCTGAGTGGAAAGGTTTTGTGAGATATGACTTTGAATTCAATGGCAGGCAATGCAGAATTGTATGTCCGGGAAAGCCGGCGGAAGGTAATCCCTGGATATGGAATGCGAGATTCCCCGACTGGCACACTGATATCGACAGCATACTCCTCTCAGAAGGTTTCTATGTGACCAATATTAATACCGATGAGTTTAATGGCAGTCCTGAAGGGGTTAAAGTTTGGGATGAGTATTTCAGGTACCTGACAAAAAGTTTCGGGTTTGAGAACAGGGTTGCACTGGAGGGCATCAGCAGGGGTGGACTTTACGTCTATAATTTTGCCAAAAAGTATCCATGGAGAATCAGTTGTATCTATGCCGAAGCTCCTGTTTGCGATATAAAAAGCTGGCCCGGTGGTTTTGGAAAGGGCCCTGGCAGTCTGCAGGACTGGCAGCTTGTGATGAAAGCCTATAATTTTAAGGATGAGAATGAAGCAAAAGCCTATGCCGATAATCCGGTTGATAATCTTGAAAAACTGGCAGCAGCAAAGGTCCCGGTTCTTCATATGATTGGACTGAATGATTCAATAGTGCCTCCTGAAGAGAACAGCTTTATACTTATCAACAGATATGTAAGACTTGGAGGAGTGGCAACAGTTGTACCCTGCACAAGGGGAAAACAGGATCTTAGCGGTCACCATTTTGATATTGAGACACCTGCTCTTGTTGCAGATTTTGTAAAAACCAACACAAGAGCATTCAGAAAAATCCTCAGCCCCGGAGATTTCCATTTGTACAGGGGAGGTTTATCCCGTTCTGCAGCAAAGTTTGAAAAAGAACGAACCGGCAGAGTTGCCTTCCTCGGAGGATCAATAACTTATAATAACGGATGGAGAGACTCTGTCAGCAATGCAATCAGGAAAAGGTTTCCGGAAACGAAATTTGAGTTCATAAATGCAGGAATCCCTTCACTCGGCTCTCTTCCCGACGCCTTCAGGTTTGAGCAGGATGTACTTTCAAAGGGGAGACCAGACCTTCTGTTTGTTGAGGCTGCTGTGAATGACCGCACAAATGAATATCCCGGAATTGAGCAGGTGAGATCTATGGAAGGAATTGTAAGGCATGCTCTTTCGGTAAACCCGCAGACAGATATTGTGTTTATGTACTTCGTTGACCCCGACAAGATCATTGATTATAACAAAGGCATAATACCTGCAGAGATTAAAAATCATGAAAGTGTTGCTGCTCATTACAATATCCCCTCAGTAAATCTTGCTAATGAGGTTACCCAGCGGATTAACAATATGGAATTCACATGGGAAGGTGATTTCATCGATCTTCATCCCTCTCCGTTCGGACAGCAGGTCTATTACAGGTCGATATCGGCTTTGTTAATGAAATGCTGGTCACCCGGACTTATACCAAATTCCTCAGATCTTCCTCTCCCTGCCATGCTTGATCCCTATTCTTATGAGAATGGCCGACTTGTAAATGTTGACAAGAAGTATGTTACAGAGGGTTGGACTTTTGTTGAAAACTGGACACCCGACGACAAGGCTTCAACACGGGAAGGATATGTTAATGTTCCGATGTTAGTGGGCAATAAACCGGGAGAGATCCTGAAGTTCTCATTTAAAGGCACAGCCGCCGGAATAGCAGTTGCTGCCGGTCCCGATGCAGGATTTATAGAATACAGCATTGATGGCAAAGAGTGGAAAAGCCTCGATCTGTTCACTCAATGGAGCGGAGGACTTCATCTTCCATGGTTTCTGACTCTTGCAGATGGTCTTAAAAAAGGATCACATACACTCCGTATCCGTCTAAGCAACGACAGAAATGAAGCAAGCAAAGGGACTGTATGCCGGATCAGGTATTTCTATGTTAATTGATCAATGTAATTTTGAGGGAGAGAGGGTGATGGGGAGATAGGGAGAGTGGGAGAATCATATCAGAGATTAAGGTAAATAACTTAGCGACTTAGCGTCTTTGCGAGGAAAAATTGTTTTACACATCATACATTGCCTATTTCATTAGTAATTATTTCAAGTTTAAAGAATGAAAAAAAATCTCTTATTAGCTCTATTGTCAATTTTGATAATACGTTGTTCCGGGCCTGTAACCTATGATGTATTAATCAGAAACGGTGACATCTACGATGGTTCCGGGAATCCGCATTTCAAAGCCGATATCGGCATTAATGCAGATACAATCGCAGCAATTGGTGATCTCACAAAAGCAATCGGCAAAACAGAGATTGATGCAACCGGACTTGCTGTTGCTCCGGGATTCATCAACATGCTCAGCTGGGCAAATGAATCGCTTATAGAGGATGGCAGATCACAGGGCGATATAAGGCAGGGTGTAACCCTTGAGGTGCTTGGTGAAGGTGATTCAATGGGGCCGCTAAATGATCTGATGAAAGAGGATATGAAGAGAAGTCAGAGTGATATTAAGTTTGATATCAGCTGGACCTCTCTGGGTGAATATCTTGATTTCCTTGTGAAAAAAGGTGTCTCAACAAACGTGGCTTCATTCATAGGAACGGCAACTGTAAGGATCTATACGGTGGGTTATGATGACAGACCTCCGAATCCTTCCGAACTCGATACCATGAAATTGCTTGTCAGGCAGGCAATGGAGGAGGGAGCTGTAGGAGTAAGCTCTGCATTGCAGTATGTTCCGGCAAGCTTTGCAAAACCTGATGAACTTGAGGCACTTGCTGCTGAGGCAAAAGCTTATGACGGCATGTATATAACCCATGTGAGAGATGAGGGTGTTGGACTTCTTCCTGCTATTGATGAGGCAATAGATGTTGCAGGCAGAACCGGTGTCAGAACAGAGATCTACCATCTGAAACAGTCGGGCAGGGCAAGCTGGGAATATATTGATGATGTGATCCGTAAGATTGATTCGGCACGATCTGCAGGACTTCATGTCACTGCCGACATGTACAATTATATAGCAAGCTCAACAGGATTCGACATAGTGATGCCGGCATGGGTGCAGGAGGGCGGTTTCGACAAGTGGAAGAAAAGACTGATGGATCCGGTTATACGAAGAAGAATTGCTCCGGAGATACGTAAATCGCTTATGGAAAGAACCGGATCTGCTGAAAAGGTAATGGTTATCGGTTTCAGTACAGACTCTCTTAAATACCTCACCGGCAAGACGCTGGCTGAGATAGCTGCAATGCGGAAGAAATCGCCTGAGGAGACAATTATGGACCTTGTAATTGACGATAACAGCAGGATAGGTGTTGTTTATTTCTCAATGTCGGAAGAGAATGTGAAAAGGCAGATAGCACTTCCATGGATGGCCTTCTGCTCTGATGGCGGATCATATTCAACGGAGGGAGTCTTTCTTAAGTTCAGCACTCATCCGAGGGCGTATGGTAATTTTGCCAGGTTACTGGGAAAATATGTCAGGGATGAGAAAGTAATAACACTTGAAGAGGCTGTTCGTAAGCTGTCGGAATTTCCGGCTACAAACCTGAGGCTCGACAGGCGCGGATCCCTGAAGAAAGGATATTATGCAGATGTTGTTGCCTTTGATCAGAATATAATCCGTGATAATGCCACTTTTGAGAAGCCGCATCAGTATGCTATCGGTATGGAGCATGTCCTTGTGAACGGTGTTCCTGTTATTAAAGACGGAGATCATACAGGTGCTACTCCGGGGCAGGTTGTTCGCGGGCCGGGGTGGGTAAATAAATGAAGGCTCAATGGCTCAATGGCTCAATGGCTTGGTTCTGAGGGGTGGGTTAGATGAAAGATAAATTTTAACAATGAATACTCTTTAGGCAAATTTTTATTCTATGACACCATTTTTCTTTAACGGGCAGAAAGAATTCAGGAAGTGGCTTGAGAAGAACCACAAGACAGAAAAGGAACTTATTGTCGGATACTACAAAAAAGAGACAGGTAAGCCTTCTATGACATGGTCGGAGTCAGTTGATCAGGCGCTTTGTTTTGGATGGATAGATGGGATAAGACGGAAAGTAGATGAAGAGAGCTTCTGTATCCGTTTTACTCCCCGCCGGCCTGGGAGCAATTGGAGCAGGGTAAACATCAATAAGGTTGAAGAGCTTCAGAAATCTGGTCTTATGACTCCAGCAGGTCTTCAACTGTTCAACAACAGGAAGGATACATCGGGTGATAGTTATTCCTATGAAAACCGTCCTGCAGAATTTTCTCCTGAAATGGAAAAACTGTTCAGGAAGAATAAAACAGCCTGGGGTTATTTTGAGAAACAAGCGCCATCATACAGGAAAGTTCGTATTTACTGGATCCTCTCTGCAAAGCAGGAAGAGACAAAACTCAATCGGTTAAAAAAACTTATCGCGTCGAGTGAGAAGGGAGAGAGATTATTCTAGTTTTTTTGAACTCCCTGAAATATTCTTCTTCATATAGAGGCGGAAATCGGAATAAATATTTTTATATTTGGAATAAGAACGCTCGCTGCGTTTGAATCTATTGTGTTACTTCTTAAAAGGTTAGTTATGAAAAATTTACAGATTACCAGGCGTGATGTAAAAGTGTTTTTTCTCGGAGTATTTGTCATGTTCTTTATCGTACTAGCTTATGACTGGAAAGATTTTATGAGAGGATTTTGGGATGGTTATAATGGAGTACAAACCGAATCTATGAAATAGTTCAATTCTCCGCCTCTTCCTTTCTCCATATATCACCTTACAGCCTTTGCGCCGCTGCGCCTATGAGCCTCTGCGCCTCTGAGCCATTGCGCCATTACACCAGATCGCAGGCCTCCGGTGGCATCCAGTGAGCGTCCCTGCCATCCCATTTCACATTGCAGCCTATCGGATTAGTTACAGGTACCGAGACCGGTTTCCCTGAGGTAAGCTCTTCCAGTGCCCTGTAGAGGTCGTTGACTGTCATCCGTGAAGTATCACGAGGACTGTCAACTCCTCTGCCGGTATAGACAAGCTTCCTGTTTTCATCAAAGACATAGAAGTGAGGAGTCCTGAGTGCTCCATATGCTTTTGCAACAGACTGGTCCTTGTCATAGAGGTAGACCCAGGGAAATTTATGGGTATCCATTCTCTTTACCATATTGTCGAAACTGTCTTCCTCATAGGTCTTCTCACTGTTTGAGTTAATCCCGATGAATGCAACATCCTTATTTTTGAAATTCTCTGCGGTAGCCCTGGTGACCTCATCAGAGCCAATAACATAAGGACAGTGATTG
Organism: Bacteroidota bacterium; assembly: GCA_016718875.1. GTDB lineage: Bacteria > Bacteroidota > Bacteroidia > Bacteroidales > VadinHA17 > LD21. The sequence continues at coordinate 20,649 of JADKBL010000057.1, read as the reverse complement.
CATGTAAAGAAGATGACCAGAAATCTGTTTTTGCTGAAATCAGCTAACCTGTATCGCCTGCCGTCTGTTGCCTTTAGCTCAAAATCGATTGCTTTTTGTCCGGGTTGGAGTGTGAATGACATAGCTGTTGGTTTTTGTAATATCTAAGGTAGTAACAAAAAATGAAATTGAATGTTTAAAAGAAGGCACAAGGCTCACGACTCAAGGCGCAAGGTTGTCTCTGAGCCCTGATCCCTGAGTCGTGCGTCGTGTGCCCTGCGTCGTGAACCAATAATTTCCTAAATTTGATCTCTATATTCAAAAATCATCTACATGAAAAAAGCATTTCTGATAATCTTATCACTCATACTGATAAATATAAATAGCAGAGCACAGAAGGAAGGTCTTGCCTCAATTAAAAAGGAAAATCTGAAAAGTCATATGGAATTCTTTGCTTCCGATGAGATGAAAGGAAGGGAGTTCGGTACCGACGCAAATGAAATAGCAGCTTTATATTTGAAGACAAACATTCAGCGAATGGGTTTGAAGCCCGGGGCAGGCGATTATTTCCAGCATATGCCCATAGCAATGGTAAAGAGCTCAGTGAAAGAATCTTACCTCAGGGTTTCAGATGATAGCGGGAGACTGCTATCTTCAACAGATTCAATTTTGCAGATATTGCCGGTAACCACAGCTCTCGAAGCAGAGGGCAGGCTGGTATTTGCCGGTTTTGGGTATGAAGACAGCACATCGGGTTACAGCGACTTAAAAGGGATTGATGTTAAGGATAAAATTGTGATGCTGATGACCAGGACTCCCGAAATGGCGAAAAATAATGTTGCTGGTGATATGATTATGTTTCAGGTGGAAATGGAAAAAATTGAAAGACTTATGCAGAAGGGCGCTAAAGCATTTATTTTTGTTTTTGATCCAGGGCATATTGTAAAGGATCCGTTTAATTCCATCTATTATGGCATAAGCAAAGAAGGACAGGTAGTAGCAGGTGACGGCAAGTACCAGGGATTTCCTTTCATACTTGATTTTATCAGATCACCGCTTGCCGATAAACTACTTGCTCCTACAGGAAAAACAATAAAGCAGTATTATGATGAGATTGTTACATCGGGTAAAACTGCAGCAGTTGAAATTCCCGGAATAATGCTCTCCCTGAAGTCAGCACTCGAGAGGACAGAGTTTGATGGGAAGAATGTCCTGGGTATTGTAGAGGGAAGCGATCCAATTCTGAAGAATGAATGTATTGTTTATACTGCTCATTTTGATCATGTTGGGGAAAACGCAAAAGGAGAGGTCTATAATGGTGCAGATGATGATGCTTCAGGCAGCGTTGCTCTACTTGAGCTTGCAAAAGCCTTCAGCAGTCTGAAGACCAGGCCGCTGCGTTCAGTGGTCTTTGCATGGGTAAATGGGGAGGAGAAAGGATTGATAGGCTCGGAATACTATGTAAAAAATCCTGCTATACCTCTTGAAAAAACTCTTCTGGATATTAATCTCGATATGGTTGGACGGACATGGACCCCTGCTGATACCGGTAAGTTTTATGGTATGGATATGGATGTGACGAAGCCTGGTGAGGTTTTAATGTATACAAAGCATGAAAGCAGCGAGCTTATGAAAATGATCAATTCATCGGCAGTGCTGACGTCAATGAAAGTGATTGACAAGGGTGATGATATAGAAGCAGGCGGAAGCGATCATGAAAGTTTCTGGGCAAAAGGTGTTCCCGCTGTTATGTTCCATACCGGGATTCATGCAGATGTCCACCAGGTAAGTGACGATGAGGCAAAGATCGATTATGATAAGATGGAACAGATCACAAAGATGGTCTTTCATCTTGGTTATACTGTGGCTAATCGTAGAGAACGATTTGTGGTGGAGAAGAGGCCGGAGGAGGAGTAGGGATGTGTAATGGCACAACGGCACAACGGCGCATTGGCTCAATGGTAAAAAGCGGATTCCCTATTGGCTGGAGGTTAAGCCATAAGACGCATAGCAAATTACAATGAATTACTCCAAAAGCAAATTCCTGTTACCTTTGATTAATTTCAGTACCACCACTTATGTCCCATAACGATACATCAACAAAATCAATACTGTTTGCTTTGCTGGCTAATCTCGGGATTGCAATAACCAAGACAGTGGCAGCAGTAATAACAGGTTCAGGAGCAATGCTTGCCGAATCTATACACTCCTATGCCGATTGCGGTAATCAGGGCCTTTTGTTCCTCGGATTAAAGGCATCAACGAAAGAACCGGACTCTGAACATCCCCTGGGATACGGAAAAGAGATCTATTTCTGGTCGTTTGTCGTTGCAATGATACTCTTCAGCATGGGAGGATTGTTTTCAGTTTATGAAGGTATCCATAAGCTAAGCATGCATGAGGGACTAAGAAGTCCTGTGATTGCAATTATTGTATTGTCAGTCAGTATTGTTCTTGAATCAGCTTCACTGTATGGTTGTCTGACACAGGTAAGAAAAATAAAGCACGACATGCCTCTCTGGACCTGGATAAGGAACAGCCGGCAGAGTGAACTGATTGTTGTTCTGGGTGAAGATATTGCCGCATTACTGGGTCTTACGTTTGCACTTATTGCAGTAATTCTCTCCATGGTTACAGGGAATCCACAGTTTGATGCCATGGGCAGCATCGGCATCGGTGTCCTGCTGATCATCATTTCATTTTTCCTTGCTGTCAAGATCAAAAGCCTGCTGATAGGACAGAGTTCCGATAGCGAGACACGCAGGGCAATCCAGGAGTTTCTTGAAGCAAGACCTGAGATTGAAGGTGTATTGAATCTTATCACACTTCAACTGGGATCGCAGATAATGGTAGCAGTAAAAGCAAAGATGTCAGATGTTGATTCTGTCACGAAGCTAATTGAAAATATTAATGCCTGCGAGGCAGATCTGAAAAAGAAGATGCCTGCTGTTCATTGGGTCTTCTTTGAGCCGGATGTCAGGAAGTAGGGAGGGGAGTGAAGGAGATGGGGAGAGGGGTAGAAGGGGAGAGAGGGAGATGGGGAGAGGGTGAACAAAACTACCAATGTCATGTTAGAAAGATATGGGCGGGACAGTTTTATTCGACGACACATGTAACCTCTGTGACGGCCTTGTGAAGTTTATCAGGAAACGTGATAAAATTAGCCGTTTCCGGTTTGTTCCGTTACAGTCAGAAGAGGGTAGAAACATGTTACGCTCTGCCGGCTTACCTGATACTGATTCTGATACAGCAGTTTACCTGAGTGATGGGAGATATTTCTTACGTTCATCAGCTGTTCTTCATATTCTGAAAGATCTTGGCAGTGCATGGAGAATCCTTTATGTATTCATTATAGTACCGCCTTTTATCCGCGATCCCTTCTATAATCTGGTTGCAAAGAACCGCTACAGGATCTTTGGCAGGAAAGATTATTGCTGAATCATTTTTATGCCTAATTTTATTTAAGGCAAATCAAATGACCAGTGATATCTTCTTTAAAACTGAAAACGATGAAATCAAAACTTCTTTTTTTACTGTTACTTACATTGCTACCGAACATACTTTCAGCACAAAAGGATGGCAACGAAGAGGGCCGCGGAGCCTACAAAACAAGGACTCTGTTTAATCTTGAAAAGTACTGGGACAGCTCTGTTGTGTGCAGTAATCCTCACAAAGGATGGGAGTTCCACTTTTTTGATAATGGCATAACACGTTACCAGGATCATCTTAAGCCGGGAGATTACCTGGAGGATTTTCCCGGGTTGCGGACAATTTACCTGCGTCTGGCATGGTCGTATCTTGAGCCTGAGGAGGGAAAATTCAACTGGGAACTGATTGATACTGTTATCAACAGGTGGACCGCAAAAGGTTATAATATATCTTTCAGAATAACCTGTAAAGAGACTCATTACATGGTATTTGCAACTCCTGAATGGGTAATGAAGGCAGGTGCTAAAGGCTCTTTCAGAGATGAAACAAAGAATAAGAACTGGGAACCTGATTATGGCGATCCTGTTTTTCTTGAGAAACTTGAGAATTTTCATAGGGCTTTTGCAGCCAGATATGCAGGTAAATCATGGCTCGAATATATCGACATCGGAAGCATCGGGGAATGGGGCGAAGGCCATACTGCATATTCCGGCTGGCATGATGTGCCCGTTGAGGTTGTCAGAAAACATATTGAGATGCACCGGAGATGTTATCCGGATAATGTACTCATAATCAGTGATGATTATCTGGAGCAGAGGGATGCTGATGATGGTGCCGATATGGCAATTCTTGATATCTGCATGAAAAATCATATAGGTTTCAGGGACGACAGCTCATGTGTATACTGGTATACGATTCTTGGTTTCGGTTATTCCAATATCAGGAGTCCGGAGATTTTCGACATGGTCTGGGAGAAGATCCCTGTTGTCCTTGAAGCCGATCACTATAACAGCATTAAAAAGTATAACCTTTGGGATGAAGGAAGAAGATTTGAAAAGGGAATTGAAGAGACACATGCTTCAATAATCGGATTTCATCACTGGCCAAGGGAATGGCTTAGCGAGAATCAGGCTCTTGCAGAAAGACTTGCCAATAAGTGCGGGTACTGGTATTTCCCAAAATATGCTATTCTTCCTGATACAATCAGGAAGAATTCGGATCATAATTATCTGAGGATGACCTGGGAAAATCACGGAGTGGCCCCGGCTTATCACCGATACGATCTGAGACTGCAGCTAAAAAATAAAGAGTGAGGAAAGATTGTCATAATTGATCTCGCCGAATCAGATAATCTGAAATGGATGCCGGGACGGATTGTAGGGGAATACTACAAACTGAAATCTGTCAGTTCAATTCCTTCCGGTAAGTACGAAATTAAAATAGGGCTCTTCGATAGCTGTACCGGTAAAGATTTACCTGTTATGCTTGCACTTAACAATAGCCGGCGCAGTGGTGATGGCTATTACAAAATGGGAGAGATCATTGTCAGGTAGAGAGCTAATTAAATTTTACCACTTACGGCTTCTCAATCGGCCAGTCAAACCGGCTTCCCCACTCTTCCATTGAACCGTCGTATAACACAGGTTCATATCCTGCAATAATGGCAGCCACATACAATACACTGGCTGAGTTGCCGGTATGGCAATATAAAAGGGGTGTGGAGCCTGAGGCGATATTGATCTTCTCAAAAGCATTTTTTATTTGTAAAGCATCATTGAACATATAGCTTTTTGAATCATACATATCCATCTGGGGCAGGTTTTGTGCCCCGGTATATGCCCTGCCCGTGGTGTTCCTGTTGTACCATCATACTGAGCTTTAGGACGTGCATCTATAATTGTGTATGCACTGTTTTTCAGATTTGCTTTAACAAACTCTCCTCCGACAAGATTTTCATAAGGGGTGTTTTTGAATTTACCTTTTACTACGGAAGGAGTCGTTTTTGAGGACTCATATCCTGATTTTACCCATGCTTCAAACCCCCCGTTAAGTATTGAGACCTTCCCTCTGAGACCATATTGTTCGAGATTGACTAAGACCCTGCAGACCTGAAGCAGATTTCCATAGATCCCGCAAAGGATTATATGTGAATCATTATTCACGCCCAGTTCTCTTAGTTTTTTTGTCACACTGGCAGAAGGTGCAGGTATTATTGATTCATTTTCGGTTGATATTATGATGTTTCCGGGCCATAGAAAACGTGCACCGGGAATATGGCCGTTGTCATAATCAAGCCTGGCTGAAGTTACATGCAGTATTATCACATCCGGCTTTGAAATATTCTCTTTAAGCCATTCTGCAGAAACAACCGGAGTAACCCTTACAGGTTCTTTTGATTGTGAAGTCCCTGCATTAGTCTTAAGTATTAGAATAGAAATACTTATCAGAGTGATTTTCATACAAATTGCGATCAGACGATTCATTTTGCAAATATTTTGGTTTATCAGATCAAATATATCAATATATACAATTGGTTGAATATTTAGTTTATTTAATGGCGCAATGGCTCAATGGCCCAACGGCTCAATGGTGAAACGGGGACTGCAAGACCGCAAGACTGCAAGACAAATTTTATTATATTTGTTTGCAAACGATTAAACCATGTCAACACCTTATGTTTGTCCTGCGACATATGCCGGAAGTCTCGATAACTTTCTGAGACGCATGATGCATAAACCTGAAAAGATACTCAGCCCCTTTCTAAAGGAAGGAATGACTGCCCTCGATATGGGATGCGGACCCGGATTTTTTACAGTTGATCTTGCCCGGCTTGTAGGAGATGGGGGTAGGGTAATTGCAGCTGACCTGCAGCAGGAGATGCTCGATAAGATGTTCCGGAAAGGTAAGCAGTTTTGGACTGGAAAAGAGAGTAGAGCCCCACAAATGCCAATCGGAACGTACAGGCATTGTGAAAAAGGTAGATTTTATTCTAACCTTCTGGATGGTACATGAAGTTCCTGATCAGCAGAAGTTCTTTGAGGAGCTGAAGTCTTTGCTTAATCCGGGCGGAAATATCCTTATTGTTGAACCTAAAATTCATGTGACAAAAAGATCATTCAATGAAATGATTGCCAAACTTGAAGCAGCAGGTTTACAGGTAATTGCCACACCGGATGTTGCATTCAGCAGAAGTCTTCTTCTGGGCGCTAAGAGTACTGGTATTTGATTTTTTGAGAAGAATCCAGCAATAATGTTTTTCTATTTATCCTGATGAACCATTAGGCTCATTTCTTTGTTTATCTCTGGTATAAACAAATTCCGATAATGAAAATCGAAAAATCAACTCTGATTGCAAGACCTCTCCCTGAAGTCTTTGCCTACCTCAAGCAGACTAAGAACCAGGACTATTTCAGTGTCTGGAATATGACAGACCCGTCAATGACTAAAAAGTATAAGGGCAATGATGGTACTATTGGATTTGTTTACAGCTGGGACAGCACTAATAAAAATGTTGGCGCAGGAGAGCAGGAGATAACATCCATTGAGGAAGGCAAAAAAATAGGATATGAGATCAGGTTCTTCAGGCCCATGAAAAACATTGGCAAGGTTACTTTTCTGTGCTACTCCAATGATAGCGGCGAAACGGAAGTAACATGGATATTTGATAGTCCGTCAAAATTTCCTTTTTCACTTTTTGCTCCGATATTCAAGCGTATGCTAGGTAAAGATCTTGAGAAAGGTCTGGGGAATCTTAAGGGAATTCTGGAGAAGTCCTGAGAGGTTTAAGTATTGAGTAGCACTTTAACTGCAAAAACCACCTTGTCTCTTTGTGCATATTCTTTATCATTTTTCCATATTTTTATAATCACAAAATACAGGACAGATGACATACTGCGAATTTCTTGAAAAAATGCCTTCCGGACCAAAGAAGGATCTCCATAAGAATTACCATGACAACCATTATGGTTTTCCAATCCATGACGATAATGAACTCTTTGGAAGGCTGATCCTTGAAATAAACCAGGCCGGACTCAACTGGGAGATCATTCTGAAAAAAGAACCTGCATTCCGTAAGGCTTTCAGCAATTTTGATATTAAAAAGGTAGCTGCTTATAAGGATAAGGACAGGGAGAGACTTTTAAATGATGCCGGTATTATCCGCAACAGGCTGAAAATAAATGCCGCTATCGAAAATGCGAAAGTTATCCTTACCCTTCAGAAAGAATATGGATCATTTGAGAAATGGCTTGAACATCATCACCCGCTTACACTTGCTGAGTGGGTGAAACTATTCAAAAAAACCTTCACATTTACAGGAGGCGAGATAGTGAACGAATTCATGATGAGCATTGGCTATCTTCCGGGAACACATGACAAAACCTGTAAGGTCTACAAAAAAATAGCTGACCACAAACCTATGTGGATGAGGTGATAGATTCGGTAATTACACTTTTTCGGGGCGGGAATTTGATTGTAATTCGGTTGTAATTGCCCCTCTGTCGCTGCGCGACATCTCCCCTGAAGGGGAGAAAAATCCGTTATTTTAGTTCTTACTTATATCATCCGGCGGTCAAATTACTATAAAGTAGAGCCGCTGGAATACTTTTATACAGGTAAAGTGCAACACAGAGCTCTTTTTGGAGTCTATATACCGGAATTAATAAAACGACATGTCCGGTATACCACAAATACAATCAGTACTCACTTTAAGATCGGATACCGGTAAAAAACTGTCATTCGTCGATTTTCTGTATATCATCTCCCGATGTGCTGATAATTTTGCTTCAATTCTTAAAATCTATAAAATGAAAAAGACATTGCTTTCAGTTTTCTCTATTCTCTTAGGATTTTCAGTTATTGCACAGAACAGTGCCGTACTAAAGCTAAACCCCGAAAAGAACAAAGTGTATCGTTTCAAATCAACTTCTGAACAGACAGTCAGCCAGACAGTCAATGGTATTCAGCAGAACATCCTTACTAATATCAGCTATTCCGTTTCCCTGAAAATGCTTGATATGACAAAGGATTTTTTGGTTACTGAAGTTCATTTTGACACTCTGATAACAAATACAAATTCAATGGGGAAAACTACCTCAATAAATTCTACTCTTGAGGGTGATATGAAATCATCAGAAGCCGGTGATATTATGTCATGTATAATGAACAGGCTCAGCAGGAATCCTGTTTATGTTAAACTCGATTATTCGGGAAAGCCTCTCGAGATTGTGAATCTGAAAATGCTTCAGGACATGATACTGAAAGACACAAGTTTAATAACACTTACCGGACCAATGGGTGATGCGGTTAAGAAACAGGTGGCAGGCAGCATTGACAATGATAATCTGAAGAGAATGATAGAGATGTTCACATGGTCACTTCCTGCAAAAGAGGTTTCAAAGGGTGAAAAATGGGAGATGATCCAGCAGGTAAATTCGGGAGGGATGTTCCTGGATATAAAAACTACCTGCCAGCTTGATGAAATAAAAGGGAGTACAGCAATTATATCTGTTGAATCAAAAATTGGCGCTGCAGCCAATGCAAAACCTATCGAATCGGCTGGTGCAACAGTTACTTATGATAATTTACAGGGAATGAGCAAGTCAGTTATGGTAACAGATATTATTACTGGCCTTCCCGTTACAAATGAAGCCAAAACCCATATTACTGGTGACCTGGGAGTAAGCGGCCCCGGATTCAATATGCAGATACCCATGGATATAAACGGTGAATCAAAAGTATTCTCAGTCCGCTGATTTGAAATTTAGCAGAAATGAAAAGAATTATCGGTTTACTGATGCTGCTGATCCCGGCGGTATCACAGGCCCAGAATATAAGCGGGATAGTTTGTTATGAAAAGGACAGATTGCCGGTCCCATTTGCCTCTGTGGCGCTGCTCCAGCTTCCTGATTCCTCAATGGTCACCGGAAACATTACCCTGTCCGACGGAGCCTTTAAGCTCGATAAGGTAAAGCCTGGGAATTATTTCTTACGTGCCAGCTTTGTCGGATACAGAAATTCGGGCAAAGCAGTTACAATGAGTGATGGTAAGAATGATGTAGCACTCGATACAATATTCCTTTCAGAAATTGCAACAGCCCTGAATGAAGTGACTGTTGTTGGAGAACGACTGAAAGGGAAGGAGATGGTTGACCGTACCTCCTATGCTATTCCGGAAGTGATTGCGAAAACAGCAGGCACCGGCTATGACATTCTTAAGAAGATTCCTCAGGTTAATGTTGATTTCCAGAATAACATAACTCTTAATGGCAGCAGTAATTTCATCATACAGGTTGATGGAAGACAGCGTGACAGGGAGTTTCTTGCCAGACTGCTGCCATCTGATATACAGAGCATTGAAGTAATAAATAATCCTTCAGGGAAGTATGAAGGTAATATTGATGGTGTAATTAATATTATTCTTAAGAAAGAAGCCAGGTATGGCATGGGTGGTAATATTTCAGGGAGCATCAAGCCATTCAACAGGCTCACCAGCTCTTTGTCGGGCAGTCTCGATTATTCTGCCGGCAAGGTAACCTTTTATACAACAGCCTTCTCTTTCATCCAGATGCTCGACATAAAATCTACTCTTGACAACCGTTTTACAGCAATCGATTCACTTACAAAAATGTCGGGTATCGGTGACTTTAAAGTTACTCAGACCTCAGTAAACAGCGGATTTGATTATTACATGAATGAAAAGAACAATATCAGTTTCAATGTAAGGTACAAGCCTACGAATCAGACTGTTGATATGCCAACTAATACAACACTTTATAAAGGCACAAGTCCTCTGAACACAATCACATCAATGATGGACCAAAAGTCAGGCAGCAATGAGACTGCATTTTCACTTTTCTATAAGAAGACATTCGACAAACAGGTGCAGGAACTTACCGCTGAAGCAAACTACTATATGTTCAGTTCAGGTGAGAATAGTAATTTCACAAACACCAGGTATCCGTATAACAGCGATGTGATACTGAGTACCTATTCCAGGCTTGAGGAGAATCTGAACAACAGAAATTATTTCATGTCCAAAATCGATTATGTTTATCCGCTCGGAATGTATGCCAAGCTTGAAACAGGATACCAGTTTTATTATCAGCAGATGGGATATGATTTCAATATTGATAACCGGGAGGAGAGTAACCTTTTTGAATATGCCGAGTTCAGAAATTCAGCGTACGGAGGGATTACCATCAACCATAAGAAAATTGGATTCCAGACTATGCTCAGGGTGGAGAACAGCCATATAGTTGCCGATTCGGTAACCAAACCCGACTATACCTGCTTCCTCCCATCAGCGAACCTGCAGTATAAATTCTCGCCCTCGCATAACATTAAATTTACTTATAACAGGAGAATCAACCGTCCGGGGATATATGAAATGAATCCTTACTGGAGGATAGGACAGAGCTATGCTATTTCACAGGGTAACCCGAATCTTCGTCCCGATTACCGCGACAGGATTCAGCTGACATATACCTGGAACTTTGGCAGCAATTATTTCTCTCCCTATGTATATAATGAGTTCTTCTCTGACAAGGTCAGTAACCGCTTCAGTATTGTACAATCACCTGTTGATGGGGCCATAACCACTCTCACCAAACCATATAACCTGCTCAGTGGTTATGAGTTGGGAGGAGGTGTGAATGCAATGCTTTGGTATGTCAATATCAATGCAAGGATCTTCAAGGGGCACTTTGACGGGTTTACTGATCAGGCATTCACAATACCGTCAAGGGATTATTTCTCATATGCCATAACGAGCTATGCCTATGCAAACCTTGACAAGAAAAAGAAGTCAACTGCCTTCCTTTATGTTAATTATAACGGGGTTAATTTAAATGCCCAGTCAAAGACCTATTCCATGCCCATTTATGGACTCGGAACACAGTATCAGCTCAAGAGTCATACAATAGGTGTATTCTGGCTGCTGCCATTCAGAAAAGAGGTGAATTTCCAGCGTACGGAAACCGAAACACCGGCTTATACTTCGAAGGGTACCACGGGATTGGATATTGCGAATTTTATACAGTTCTCATATACATATAAATTCAATAAAGGGAAGAACGTAAAGAAACTCGACCGCAAGGTACAGGTGGAAAGCGACAGTAAGAGCCAGGCGATAGGACAGTAGACTTCCGTGCGTCGTGCGCCCTGCGTCGTTAGTTGTAGCAGTTTTATCACTTCACAGATAGAACCTGATATATCCCTTCGCCCCAGAACTTACCGAGTGCCTCGGCTCCTTTCCTGTTCGGATGGAGATAGAAGGTACCCGCATTCCCTGACTCCGGGATGAGGTCTGTCAGATAGTTTTCTTTGAAGTAATCAAATGCTTTAGTATCGCCCATAAATACCTGACCGGGTTTTGTTTGGTAGTACTCTGCTACAAGTGATTTCAGTTCGGGGAAGTAAGTCTGGAGCCGGGCAAGACCAGCTTTAAGATATCTCGACCGGTTATAGGTAGTCTCGCTGTACCAGATAGGTTGCTGGTAGATCACTTTGCAGCCGGGAAATTCAGCGAGCAGCTTATCTGTTATTGCTTTGATGTTGGTATGATATTCCTCGGGCCAGATTGGAGAACCTTTAGGTCCTTCTTCAGCACTGTCGTTGGTGCCCAGCGATATTGAGAAGACCAGCAGGCGGGTATTAGCTGTATGAAACGATTTTACTGCTTCAATAACCTTTGATAATTCGTCATTGGCCGCAGGAAGAAAATTAACAGTTGTATAGCCGCTCTTTCCGCGGTTGAGGAAATTGGCCGACTCAATACCTTTAAGTGTACGGATATGTTTTGTTGCAAAAGCGGGAGGAGTCTCTTCAGCCAGATTAGCCTGCTGCGATCCCTGTGTGATGCTGTTTCCGATATAGACAATATCAAGATTCCGGTTTTCTGTCTGACAAACCAGGGGCTGGACTAAAATAACCAGTAAAAGAAGAATGGATAGAGATTTAAGGCGTAGCATATTTAAGGTGTTTGATAGAATGAATTGGCAGCAACTCGCAAAGGCGCAAAGGCAAACCGGACCCATGACAGGTTTGTTTTAAAGTTCCTTTTCCGGGAAATCCGAGGAAAGTTCCTGTCCTGCAGGAATTACTTCATTTACAATGGATGTTATCTTCCAGAGTCCGTCCTTTTTACCCAGCAGCCACAGATCAACTCCCCGTGAAGGAGGACGCTGGCTTCCCGTTATGGCAGCAGAATATACCGTGGCAACAAAGGCAATATCCTTATATTCCATTGTCTTCATACTGAGTATCTTCTCTCCGAAACCATTGGCTTTAACTTCAGCATTCTCATAGAAATCCTTAAAATCCTGAATAAACCCGTCAGCTGTGAACTGTGTCGATTTCTCCCGTGAAGTCCGCAGGATAACCACGGCTTCATCATTGAACAATGATCTTACCTTTTGCCAGTTAACATCCCCGCCCTTTTTTGCAGAGACTAAAACATAAATATCCTTAATAAGATCATCAGGAGTCTTGTACCATGAACCACCATCGGAGAGTTGTCCATTTGCAAGGCTGAATGTTAAAGACACCAGCCAGAATAACAGAATGAGCCGTTTCATATCTGAAAGTTTTTGTTTTTTGAAAAGCAATTTACTGATGTAAATTTATCATTTTCAGTTTAAATGGCGATAATTTTTTAGGGTTGGATGGTATAACGGTACCATGGTTCTTCGGTTTTAATCCTTTGTGCTCTCTGTGTTTCGCCGCAGGCGGCCTCTGTGAACTTTGTGGTAAAAAAGAAGAGACAGGTTAAAAGAAAACTTATTTTAAACCACAGAGGACACAAAGTTTTCACAAAGGTCACAGAGAAATCATTTTTACCCGGAGGCCTTTCTATAGCCTCTAAAGCTTCTACAGCCTCTACACCCTTCTTCCTGATATCCGACTATTTCATTAATTTTGACTATAAAGTAATCACCGCCACATGAAATACAAACTCTTCTTTTGTTCAACAGTAATATTCCTGATGTCAGGCCTTTCACTCAGGGCAATAACTCTGAATGATTCCATCCCACCCGGAAAGAATTTTGAGAAAGCCCTCTTCAGGATCTGGTATCCCGACAATCTTAAAACAATAAGGGGAGTTGTGGTTATTGTTCCCGGTTCGAATGGTGACGGCAGGGGTGAAACGGGTGATAAGGAGTGGCAGACCTTTGCAATCAAAAATGATCTTGCCCTGCTAGGCTGTTACTTTACTGATTATCCGGCAAGGGATATGTTTATTGAGAAGTATGTGAATGTTTCACAGGGCAGCGGACAGGTACTGCTTGATGTACTGGTAAGGTTCGCCGGATCATCCCGGCACAGGGAGCTGGCTGAGGCCCCGTTGCTTCTGTGGGGAATGTCGGCAGGAGGAGAGTTTAATTATGAATTTACCTGCTGGCGACCCGACAGGATAATAGCTTTTGTTGTGAACAAAGGTGGCATCTATTATACAGCACTGGCACCTGAAGCTGCAAGGGCCGTTCCCGGAATTCTGTTTACAGGAGAGAAGGATCTGGATGCCAGGACAGACATCATCAAAGGGCTATTCTCCATGAACAGAAGGGCCGGGGCTTTATGGGTCTATGCTCAGGAGCCGGGTTCTGCGCATGAGGTAGGTCAGACAATACGTCTGACAAGGATCTTTTTTAATGAGGTACTGCCTCTCCGGTTGTCCTCTCCGGTGCCGGCCGGAACAGGGGCAAAACTTTTGCCTCTTTCAGAGTCTTCAGGTAATCTGGGAGATCATAAAAGCCAGACTATCTCCTCAGTCTCTGACGGCCTGAAATATGAATATCCTGTCTCATGGTTTCCCGGAAAGAATTCTGCTGAAGCATGGAAGGCTTTTGTAATGAAGAAGGCTTTTTAGGGATGATTATTAAGGGCGCAAAGGCACAATGGCGCAACGGCACAAAGGCTCTGTGGAACTTTGTGTAACCAACAATGCCCTATTCCTTCCTTAACAGTTTGAAAGCATGAGCCCATTTGTTTTCCCTGAAGCCCCTGATGCACCACAACATGCATAATGGTTCTATTGCCCTTGCTGCTTCAACATTTCCCATATCAAGAGCTTCCCAGCCGGTCATTTCGAGAATAGCGGCAACATTCTTTTTGGCTGAATCATTATTCCCGCAAATGAACATGGTTGGTTTTTGTCCGAAATCCGGACCGATCATAAAAGCACTCCCAACGCAATTGTATGCTTTTACCAGATGAGCTTCCGGAGCAAGCCGCTGGAGTCTTTCCATAAGGGACTCATCCAGGGAGGTGAAAAACTGCAGCACCCCGTTGACGGGCGGTTTGTCAGCAATGGGATTGGTGGTGTCAATAACGGTCTTTCCGGCTATCCTGCCTGCAAGAGATGTTATTACTGTTTCAGCAGAAGAGCCCTTTACAGCAAGAATCACGATCTCGGCAAAAGTAGCAGTCTCTGAAAAAGTACCTGTCATGATACTGGTCTCATTTTTGAAATTGTCTCTTTTAACCTTGTCCTCTGATCCGAGCATAACAAGATGACCAAGTTTGCTGAGTCCTTTTGCGAGAGTTTTTCCAACTTCGCCTGATCCGATTATTCCTATCTTCTTCATTGGGTTTTTATTATATAACAAATAATAAATAAACAAAGTTCTGAACAGGATTATTTTATCCTGTTAGCCGGCAATTTCTATCTTTGTCAGAAACACTGTTTCTCATGATAAAAATATTACGCACAAGCTCCGGTGATCAGCATTTTCTCAAGCTTGTCAGTTTGCTAGATGCTGAACTGGCAGTAAGGGATGGTAATGAACATACTTTTTACTCACAGTTCAACAAACTGGATAATATCAGGCATGTGGTTGTGGCTTATGAGGATGATGTGCCTGCAGGTTGCGGAGCTATTAAGGAATTTTCCACCGACACCATGGAGGTCAAGCGTATGTTTGTCCTGCCCGGTAACAGGAGAAAAGGCATTGCAGCTAAGATCCTCAGGGAGCTTGAAATATGGGCAGCGGAATTATCATATAAAAAGTGCATCCTGGAAACCGGGAAGAAGCAACCTGAGGCAATAGAGCTTTACCGGAGGAACGGTTATCTGGCAATCCCCAACTATGGACAGTATGCCGGGGTAGAGAATAGTGTCTGTTTTCTAAAGCATATTTCCGGATAAAAACGTAAATGACATTTAATTCAGGGTTTCTTGTTCAACGGTTCCGTGTCCTGAGTTGAAGTATTGCAGGTCCTTGTGTTCATTGTATAACGCCTAAAACAGACTCTGTGACCTCTGTTGTAAAAATAAGGAGGAAGGTTAAAGGAGAAACTTCTTTTTAAACACAGAGGGCACAAAGTCTTAACACAGAGGACACTGAGAAGATATTTTTACCAGGTGGCGTTCCTTAAGCCTCTATAGCCTCTACAGCCTCTACAGCTTCTATAGCCTTTCCTGTGCCGTGTGTCCGGTATTATAAGTTTTCATACATTTATATATTCTTTATCCTATTAATATTTACTGAAATGAAGATCATACGTCACTATTTTCCAGCAGTTATGTTCACCCTGTTATTGGGTATTATTAACCTGTCTGCCCAGACAAATAACAGCTGGAGGGCATCAGAGGCTGTTATTGAGAAGCTTTCAAAAGACCGGACCAGCATAAATTACCACGAAGAGAAAGTCCCGGCATATGTTTTACCCGATCCTCTTATGAGTGCCAACGGCAAAAAAGTAAGTAACGCCGGCCAGTGGACAGAAGAGAGGCGACAGGAGGTACTCGAACTATTCAGGGAGAACGTTTTTGGACGTGTTCCTTCAACCGCCTATACGAAGTCTTTTAAGATAGTCAGCAAAGATGATAAGGCAATCGGCGGACTAGCCACTCTGAAATTGGTAGATATTACAATAAGTACAGCCGAAAAAAGTCTTGTAATTCATCTTACCCTGTTCACCCCCAACACAGGCAAACCTTCGCCGGCATTCCTTCTGATAGATAACCGGGGACCGGTTAATACAGATCCCACAAGGCAGAAGAAGAGCCAGTTCTGGCCTGTGGAAGAGGCAATTGCACGGGGTTATGCTATGGCAGTCTTTTATAATGCTGATCTTGATCCGGATAAATTTGACAATTTCGAAAATGGCATACATGCTGTTCTCGATAATGGTACCAGAAAAAACGATTCATGGGGTACCCTTGCAGCCTGGGCCTGGGGTGCCAGCAGGTGTATGGATTATCTCGAAACAGATACTGATATCGACAGCAAAAGAGTGGCAGTTTTAGGGCATTCAAGGGGTGGTAAGACAGCATTGTGGGCCGGGGCTGAAGACAAGAGGTTCTCCCTGGTGATAAGCAATGAGTCGGGTTGCAGCGGTGCAGCACTAGCCCGCAGGAGATTCGGTGAGACCTTGTCAGTAATAAATACGGCCTTCCCTCACTGGTTCTGTCTTAATTACAGAAAGTATAACGATAATGAGGATAATCTGCCGGTGGATATGCATATGTTACTTGGGCTGATTGCCCCCAGGAGCCTTTACGTAGCCTGTGCCGACGAAGATCTGTGGGGCGATCCGGCAGGATCATATATTTCTCTGCAGAACTCACTGCCTGTATTCAGACTATTTTACCCTGATTCCACTCTGCCTCCTGTAATACCTCCACTGAACACCCCTGTTTCCGGAGGCAGAACCGGATTCCATATCCGCGATGGCGGTCATAACCTGTTGCTGAAAGACTGGAACTGGTTCATGGATTTCGCTGACAGGCATTTGTAACAAAAATATTATTAAATTGATTGAAAATTTATTCCCATGAAAAACTCACTTACCAGTATCAGCACTTTTATAATACTACTTATTCTTACCGGATGCACAACATCTGTACAAACCCCTCAGCAGGAAGAGAAGACGGTAAAGAATGATTATTATGTTGCAGCCTATATATGGCCGTCGTGCCACGATGATGCATTAGGCAGGGAAAAGCTGTGGTCGGAAGGCACAGGGGAATGGGAAGTGATCAAAAAGGGCAATCCCCGTTTCGATGGTCACTATCAGCCGCGTCAGCCTCTTTGGGGTTACGAGATGGACAACGATCCCAAAGTGGTTGAAAAATGGATTGATGCTGCCACCAGCCATGGGATCAATGTATTTGTTTATGACTGGTACTGGTATGAAGGGGGACCCTTTCTGGAAAGCGCCCTAAATGATGGTTTCCTGAAGGCGGCAAACAATGAAAAGATGCAGTTTTACATAATGTGGGCCAATCACGATGTGAAGCATAATTACTGGAACTATCACCGCTACGGCGACAATACTTCCATCCTGTGGAACGCCGCTGTGGATTGGGAAAATTATAAAATCATTGTGGACAGGGTCATCAATCAGTATTTTAAGCGTCCGAACTATTTAAAAATTAACGGAGAGCCTGTCTTTTCAGTCTTCAGTATAAACAAGCTTGTGGAAAGCTTTGGCAACAATGAGGCAGAAGCCCGTAAAGCACTTGATTATTTCCGTGAAGAAGTGAAAAAAGCAGGTTTTCCGGGGTTGCATATACAATGGAACCAGGGTGGTGGAGCTGTTATGTCTGAAGCAGAGGCAGCAAAGTTTAAAAACAGTGTTAAGACAATGGGTTTTAATAGTATTGCAATGTACAATATGGGTGGGCTCAATGAAGATTATGTTGTTTATGGCACCAATTCCATAAAGATACGGGAACAGATGGACTCCATACTCGACGTGCCTGTCTTTCCCTGCGTGTCGATAGGATGGGATGATACGCCCCGTTTTCCTGCAAAGGGCATCCATGATGTTGTGCACTATCGTAATACACCGCAAAGTTTTGAAGCACTTTTGTCGAAGGCGAAAAAATATGCCGACAGCCATCCTGAACAGCCGAAACTGATCACCATCAACGCATGGAATGAATGGGTTGAAGGCAGTTACCTGCTGCCCGACATGCTGAATGGATTCGGGTACCTGGAAGCAGTTAAGGAGGTGATCGTGAACGGGAAGTACGATAGATATTAATGTTTCGAAGGGTAGATTGTGTGAGGGGGAGAATGGGTGAGGGGGAGATGGGGAGATGGTGAGTAGCCCTGCGCCCTTAAATGACAAATAAAACATTCATGAAATGAACTTATTAAAGCTATCCGCAATCATCCCCCTGGTATTTCTTGTCGCCTGTAACCAGCCGGTAACACAGGAGAACAGTCCCGGTGATATTACAGTTGCCTGCTACTACTTTCCCAACTACCACACCGATGATCCCAGGAATATAATTAACAAAGGACCAGGATGGTCTGAGTGGGAACTTGTGAAAAAAGCTGTTCCCCGTTTTCCGCAGCATAAACAACCCAACATCCCCGCATGGGGTTATACAGATGAAAAAGAGCCGGCGGTGATGGAACAGAAGATCAGCGCTGCCTCCCGAAACGGTATTGACTGTTTTATATTCGACTGGTACATGTACGAGGATGGCCCTTTTCTTAACCGTTGTATCGATGAAGGCTTTCTGAAAGCAAAAAATTGCGATTCAATAAAATTCGGACTCATGTGGGCGAACCACGACTGGGTAGATATACATCCTTACACCCGGGGGGCTGAACAAAAGCTGCTCTATAAGGGGGAGGTATCTCCGGCACGTTTTGAGGAGATCTCCGATCTTTTAATAAAAGAGTATTTCACCAGGCCAAATTACTGGAAGATTGACGGCAAAGCCTACTTCTCGGTTTATGATGTGCAGAAATTTGTAAATGGTTTCGGAAGTATTGAAGCCACAAAAGCCGCAATGGACAGGATGAGGCAAAAAGCTGTTGAAGCCGGACTCAAAGGTGTTCACTGGAATCTCGTTGCCTGGGGAAACCCGATACTCCCTGTTGAGAAGGCACCCTCAAATACAGCTGAGCTGATAAGTATGCTGGGATTCGATTCGGCAACATCATACGTCTGGATTCACCATGTTCAGTTACCCGATACAATGACAGATTATAACTTTGTGAGGGATGCCTACTTCACTCACTGGGACAAGGCCAGGACAGATTACGGCGTGCCCTATTTCCCCAATGTAACAATGGGCTGGGACCCGACACCGCGTTGCAGCATCGATTCGGAATGGGCCAACGTGGGATATCCGTTTATGAATACAATAAGTAATAACACCCCCGGAAATTTCAGAAAGGCCCTTCAGCTGACAAAAGAGAAACTGCTTGCCGATCCGGCTGGACCACGTATTCTCAATATCAACTGCTGGAACGAATGGACAGAAGGCAGCTATCTCGAACCTGATGTTGTTAACGGAATGTCTTACCTGGATGCTGTTAGGAAAGTAATGGAGGGGGATTGAGAGGGGAGACTGGGTGAGGGGGAGATGGGGATGGGAGATGGGGAGTCGCCCTGTGCCATCCTTCTGACCCTTTAATGACAATAATTATCAGGTTATGAGCAGAGGTTTTGTTAAAGAAGACGATCAGGAGGAAGTTCCGATAGTACCTCAGAGAGCATATCTGCCGGAAGGAGTGACAAACTTTGTTACCCCTGCCGGTATGAATCTGTTACTGACTGAAAAACAGACGCTTGAGAATGAGAAAAATGATTTGAGCAGTGCCCGCGAGAATGAGAAACGGATAGAGTTAAACTTCATCAATGCAAAACTGCAGCTCCTGAACAACCGTATTGCTGAAGCCCGTGTGGTTGATTTAAGTGCACAGCCAAAGAATGAAATCAGATTCGGGGCAACGATAACACTTAAGGCAGAATCATCCAAAAATATTCAGACTTTTCAGATTGTTGGCGTTGATGAAGCAGATATCTCGAAGGGTAAAGTCTCCTTTCTTTCACCAGTTTCGAGGACACTGATAAATAAAAAAACCGGTGACAAGGTAATCCTGAAGCAGGCGGGGAAAGATGTTGTTTATTTGGTTACGGGGATATCTTATCTGGATGAAATCACAGGTAATCAATAGTCATTCATTGTCATTTGCCTCTCTGTCGCTGCGCGACATCTCCCCTGAAGGGGAGAAAAATCCGTTATTTTAGTTCTTACTAATATCATCCGGCGGACAAATGACAATGAATTACGACGCAGCCAGTGGCAGCAAAAACAATCATCAACCTGTTTTTCAAAATGTAATCAGATATTCTTTATATTTGAATAATAGTCATTGAATGCAACTCTGTTTAACTGATATGAAACGATTTCTAAAAATTTATTCCGGAAGAATGAGATCCTCATGGTTGATGATTCTGATCTTCCTTATTATGATAATGATATCTGGCTGT
>JADKBL010000056.1 GCA_016718875.1 Bacteroidota bacterium | reverse complement strand
GAAAGGATTGCTTCCATGGAGAAAGAGCTCTCCTTTGTTGCAACTGAAAGATTATCAGATGTTAAAGGATTAAGAATTTACGGAACTTCCGAAAAAGGATTCTACTTTATCTTTCTGCTTGATGGAATTCATCAATACGACACAGGATGATCCTCGATAAAATGGGTATTGCAGTCAGAACAGGAACACATTGTGCTCAACCTGTTATGGATTACTACGGAATCGCCGGCACTGTGAGGGCTTCTCTTTGTTTTCTATAATACAAAGGAAGAGATTGATTCATTAGTTGCAGGTATTGAAAAAGTAAAGAGCATGTTCTCATAATTTAAACCAATGACAATAAACGAAATACAGGATAAGATAATTGATGAGTTTTCGATGTTCGACGACTGGATGGATAAATATAACCTCCTGATAGATCTGGGAAAAGAGCTTCCTGTAATTGATCCTAAATTCAAGGTTAAGGATTTTCTCATTGAAGGCTGTCAGTCAAAAGTGTGGCTCCACCCGGAATACGACGGAAATATTATTTCTTTTAGGGCAGACAGCGATGCAATTATTACAAGAGGTATTGTTTCACTGCTTATAAAGGTTCTGACAAACCGCACTCCTGATGAAATCCTTACTGCCGATCTTTATTTTATCGAGAAAATAGGATTACGTCGAATCTTTCACCCACGCGCTCCAATGGACTGCTTTCGATGGTCCGGCAGATTAAACTGTATGCGATGGCATACAATGCAATTGAAAATAAATAATAAAAAACTAATCATATGGATCCGGCTGAACAACTGGGAAATTGTTCAAATAGGAGGTGTACTAAGGGATTTCGCTGATCCCGAGATCCTTTGTAAATATCTATGACCCCGGACTGATCTTAAGGATCAATCTCGATGAGGATCATATTACCCATATTACAATGACCTTGCTCCCAACTGCCCTATGGCCGAAGAGCTGGTCGAAGAGGTCAAGTATAAAGTTGCCGGTCAGGAGGGGGTAAAGGATCGATCTGAAACTGACTTTCAATCCACCTGGGATAAGAATATGCTAAGCGATGAAGTGAAACTTGAGCTTGGTTTCTTTAAATCTGTCAACAATGACCACCTCAGCAGATCTTACAACCTCTATGCTGATAAAAGATAAAGCCCGGGAACTGGGCTTTGATTTGTGGTGAATAGCACAATCAAGATCTCTGAAGAACGTGAAGGTGTTCTGAAAAACTGGTTGCTCAGAAGGAATGAACGCAGGGAATGGGTTATCTGTCAAGTGGATATTGAGAAGAGGATAAATCCTGAATTTCTGGTCCCCGAGCAAAAATCAACACGCATTGTAACAGGACTAAGCTACTATACTGATAAACAGCAGACAGAACCCGGGGTGCCGATACTTTCAAGGTATGCATTTGGGGAGAATTATCATGATGTCATAAAAAGAAAGCTTGACAAACTATTCTTATATATAAAAAGTATTAAGCCGGAAACCATCGGGAGGGCATTTGTCGATTCCTCACCTCTTCTTGAAAAAGCATGGGCAGTTGAGGCAGGACTGGGCTGGCAGGGCCGCCATTCAATTGTAAATAAATAAAGAACTTGGTTCATTCTTTTTCATTGGCACTTGATTCTCAATATTGACCTTGACTATGATGATCAGGTTATTGAAGAAAACTGTGGTAATTGCCGTTTGTGTATCGATCTTTGTCCTACAGCCGCACAATGAAAACCATACTATCGATGCGCGAAAGTACTGCAAATCTTACAATTGAAAACAGGGGCCAATTCACCAAATATCATTCCTTCGATCGGGGCAGGGTATATATGGCTGCGACAGGTGTCAGGAGGTCTGCCCGTGGAATAACGATGCAAAACCCCAAGCAAATCCGGAATTTAATCTTACGGAAGAGATTAAAAAAATGAAAAAGAGGATTGGGTAAATCTTTCAGAGGAAAATTTCAACAGGCTGTTTAAAGGGAACGGCCATTGAACGCCGGAAATATGAACCCTTCATGAGGAATGAGGATATTACAAACCTCTGGATAACAAAGTCCCTCGAAACGGACTAAAGTCCGTAATGCTCACATGTCCAGCTAACCACGGACTAAAGTCCGCAGTAATAGAGCAGCTACAAATCGGGTTTTAGCCCTAAAACTAACCTTGGACTGAAGTCTATAACGCATACTTATTCAGCTAACCCCGGACTTCAGTCCGGTTAATTGAGTTGATTATAAATCGGGCTTTAGCCCATAATGTATTCTCAATATTCTCTGTTCATGTAAGAATAACCCCGTTTCTTTTTACCTTGTTAGTATTATTTCGTCTCTATAATACAACACCTAACTATTTTGACAGATCTCAAACTTATAGAAGAGTGCCAGAGGAAATCTTGAGAACTTCAGTAAACTGATTGAGTCGACATCGCCATTCGCTTTTCGGTTGCTTTCAGGATGCTGGGCGACGAGGATCAGGCAAAAGATATTGTACAGGAAACAATGGTTACAATCTGGCAGAAACTAAGTAAGGTCAAATCAGCAGAAGCTTACAGGACGTGGATTTACAGGATTGTTATTAACAAGTGCTGCGACCAGCTTCGAAAAAGAAAGAGAAACCCCGAATTTTCTGCTGACGAGAAAACATGGAGACTTATATCTGACAGAATTTCAGAAGGACCATCTGCCGAACTTGAGAACAGAGAAATAGCACTGGTTATTAATTACTTAACTGACAAACTGAGTCCAAAACAAAAAGCAGTTTTGTTCTGGCAGAAATTGAGCAGATGTCGCATGACGAAATATCATTGATTACAGGCATGAGCAAATCATTAATAAAAGCAAACCTGCATCATGCCCGAAAGAGTATTTCATAATGGTTGAAAAATATTTATAGCGATGGAAAAGGGAAGGAGAAGTATGACAAGGTAATAGGTCTCCTCAGAAAAGCTGATCCTGTTTTAGCTTCCGGAGAAGAAATTGAAAGAGAGGTTATAAAAAGCATCTCAGGAAATACTGGGTCAAAAATTATTTCAGATGCTGTTGATTTTCTTTTGGCTGGATCTATATCGGTTGGGTCAGACGGAGCCTGATAACAACTTCAGTATTTCTTATCCGCTCTGTTCGTGTGGCAACAGGCATAATAATAAAGCAGATAGCTTACCTCCGTTCTCAACCTATTATTGCTGATAGCGAATGCAGGTCGTACCAGACGGATCTTCAGGAGGATAAGCTAAGATGATAAGGCTCTATGGCAGTCGATTGCCGCAGAGTGTGGTTATTTCCAAAAAAACAGATGGACAATCTTTTGGAGTCTGTTAATGATCTGGAGACCAGATACAAAGATCTTATCGACCTTATCAGCAAAGATCCTGAACTCAAAGAACTTTTGAAAAGAAGATGACTGAGAGCACACGGACAAAAGCCAAACTATAATGACAATGAAAAGAAAAGCACTTAAACTTACAGTCCTATCTCTGGTATTTTCAGTAATATCGTAGCGATGAACCAGAAACAAGTGTAATAAATTTTGTTCTCCAGATGGCTCGGTTACCAGGAGAATAGAGATGCGAAGCCCTGATGAAATCCTGAAACAAGATTTAAATCTCTGATCTACAGGTTCCATATGATTACCTGGACTGTAATAGATTCATGGAGGTCACTGAAAAGGAGATACAATTTGGGTTCGGCGGGCCATTAAACTGTTTAACAATACTGATGAGATCAACCAGACATATTCAGCCGACAGTGGAATAAATAAAGGAATATCCCGCAAAAGCTGAATTTCAAAAGAAAGTTTTTGTGGTTTCATACCAGGTATACTTTCTCAGAGAGAATTGAAAAGACAATGAACTACGGATACCCTGTATCAGATTTTCTTTGATCCTGATGAACTAGCATATTTCTATTCTACTGAAAGTATGCAGGCTGAAAAGCAAAATGGAGCTGATAGTCTGAGGTACCGGCTTCTTGAAGATGCAATAAGTAATAAAACGGACAGATGGATGGAGAAAAGTATGGTGTGTCGGAATGGATTGGCGACTTCTCCGAACTTACAAGAGGTAAAGCCGGCAGCAATCTGTCTTTAGATTCTTTAAAAGAAAACGCAGATGAGTTTGTGAGCTCACTAACACTGTTTGAATCAAGTTTGACAGCTTATTGTTGCAAATGGAATTATCCTTAAGAAATGGATTGGTGATGCGGATGCCATAAGATTTAAAGCCGAGGCAGATAGTG
>JADKBL010000055.1 GCA_016718875.1 Bacteroidota bacterium | reverse complement strand
TGACGCCCGACGCCTTCATCGGACAATATTCACCGTCCCCTTCACCACCCCAGCATTCTGTGTATCTATTATGAAATAGTATGGCCCCTCGGGCAGCGAACTTCCGTCAGATGTTCCATCCCACCTGTTCTGATATTCCTTTTCTGAAAATACAAGCTTACCCCACCTGTTATATACTTTTACCTCGCTTTTTCCCCAGGAATCAAGATCGGGCAGTTCCCAATAATCATTGATCCCGTCATTGTTGGGTGTAAACAGGTTCATAATATTCTTATGGGTAGAATATACTTCTGTTGTTTCAATTGTTTCAGCTGGATTATAATTCTGGTCCCCGATGTTATATGCCCTGATCCTGGCATTTCCTGCAGAAACTGCTGTAAGTATATTACCCGATACTGTTGCAAACTGAGGATCAAGACTCTGGAACTCAACTGAAAGTCCGGATGTTGAGCTTGCTGTCAGGATTATGGTATTTTTCATAAGAACCTTTTCAGGGAATGAGGAATATGAAACAGTCTGGTCAGCTTTTGTAATTGTAAATATCCCATCGGTAAAGCTGAAAGAATAGTTATCATCATTGCCTCCTGACATGATAATGGGGTATGTTCCGGCAGATGAGTTCTGAATAGCGGTTGTGGAAATTGATGGGAGAGCATCAATGACTGCCTGTGTTTCAGAATTTACAAATCCCGATATTGTGAATGTAAGATCAGGGTTAGGGGTATTGTAAATCCTGCCCTTATTTTCAGCAGTGAACAGAAGGCTTGCTTTTGTTATAGTTAATGTTCCGTCAATGAAGATAAATGTGTAATTATTATCCAGGCCCCCTGATGGCACAATCGGATAAGTTCCTGCCGTACTGAACGGAAGGGCAGAAGTACTGACAGAGGGTTCGGCATCTATTACATTTTTATCATCAGCACCAACAAACCCGATGTAGCTGATTGTCAATGCAGGGTTGGCATCTCCGTGCACTTTGATCTTGTTTTCAGCTGTTACTGATAGGGTAGCCTTTTCAATTGTAAGGATGCCTTCAAGATAAGTGATATTATAATTGGGATCAGCAGCCCCGGTGGCAGTTATCGGATATACACCCGCATCACTTGAAACGGTTGCCGGGGTATTTATTGAGGGCAAAGTTGCCGGTGCAGTATCTCCATTGGTAAGACCTGTATAAGTCACTGTAAGCGCAGGAATAACTTCACCATAGTTTTTGATTTTATTATCAGCTGTAATTATCAGATCTGCTTTGTCTATTGTAAGAGTACCCTGGACATAGCTTATTGAATATTTCGGATCAATTGCACCGGAGGCAGTTATTGAATAGCTTCCTGCTGGACTTCCTGCTGAGGCTGATGTTGTAACAGAAGGAGGTGTTGAAGGGGCTGTATCTCCATTTATTAGTCCTGTATAGGTTACTGTAAATACTGGAATCGCGGATCCATAAACTGCAGATTTATTTTCTACCGTTATTGTAAGGTATGCTTCAACTACCGAAAGAGATCCGGGCAGATAGCTGATATTATAATTCGGATCAGCTGCCCCTGATGCAGTGATTACATAGGTTCCCTGAGGACTTGACGAAGTGGCGGTTGTAGTTAAAGAGGGAAGTGTTGCCGGACCGGATCTCCGTTAACAAGTCCTGTGTAGCTTGCTGTCAGTACTGGTAATGGATCTCCAAGTATTTTAGTCTTATCATCTGCCCTGATAACAAGATTTACTTTATCAACAGTCAGTGTTCCTGCAAGATAGCTGATGTTATAATTGGGATCAGCGGCTCCGGAAGCTGTTATTGCATAAGTACCTGCAGGACTTGCAGATGTTGCCGCAGTGACTGCAACAGGAGGTGCTGATATACCTGCATCTCCGTTTACCAGTCCGGTATAATTGAAGGTAAATGCAGGCAGAGGAGCTCCGTAATCTTTGTTTTTATTATCAGGAGTAATTGTAAGGTTTACTTTATTTACTGTCAATGTGCCAGCAACATAACTGATAGTATAATTAGGATCGGATGACCCTGATGCCGTAACCGGATAAGTACCTGCAGGGCTTGCAGCTGTAGCAGTTGTAGAGATTGAAGGCGGAGTTGAAGGAGCAACATCCCCGTTTACCAGACCTGAATAGGTGACAGTTAATACCGGCAGAACGGCACCGTAATCTTTACTCTTATTATCAGCAGTGATTGTGAGAGCTGCCTTATCAACTGTAAGAGTACCGGCATTATAGCTGATACTGTAATTCGGATCAATAGCTCCGGTAGCTGTAATTGGATATGGACCGGCAGGGCTTGACGCTGTAGCAGTTGTGCTGATTGATGGTGGCGTGGAGGGTGCAGCATCACTATTTACCAGCCCTGTGTAAGTAACTGACAGTGTCGGCAGAACTGCTCCATACACCTTTGTCTTATCATCAGCCTTTATCTGAAGCGGGACCTGGTTTATTGTCAGTGTGCCGGGTGAATAACTGATATTATAATTCGGATCAGAAGCTCCTGAAGCAGTTATCGGATAAGTGTTAACAGGACTTGAAGCAGTAGCCGTTGTGTTTATTGCAGGAGGTGTGGCCGGAGCAATATCTCCGTTTACAAACCCGGTATAAGTTACAGTAGGAGAGAGGCAGGCTGCTCCATAGTCTTTTGATTTGTTATCAGCTGTGATTAGTAAATCGGCTTTGTTTACAGTTATAGTCAATGGTGATGAATTTGCCTCTGCACAGGTTCCGTTCTTTACAACTGCCCTGTAATCCCATGTTCCTGCACCTGAAGGTGTCTCTGAATATGTAAGAGAAGTATTTGATATGTTTGTCCAGCTTCCTGAATTCAACCGTTTCTCCCATCTCTGAACAACACCGGTATGTCCGGAAAGTGTCATTGTTCCTGAAGCAGAGCCATAGGTAATTGATGCTGTTCCGTTCACATTTCCACCCACACTCAGAGGATCAGTATTTACAGTTTCTTTCTCTGAAAGCTGGATGGAACATGTTGTCGTGGTGTTGGTTGCAAATATATTATATGTAATATTATATGTCATTAAATCTGTAGGAAGATTTATTGTTCCGCCTGTTCCTCCTACAGGAGTTCCTATTATTTCATTGGCATTGTCATTCCGGAGCTGGTAATTAACTCCTGACTGTGAAAGATCAATTGTTAAATCTGCTGAGGTACCTGTACAAATAAATACCGGACCTCCGACAGCCAGATTTGCAGCAGGAAGAGGATTTACGGTTATACCATAGGAAGGAGACGTTGCACTGCAGTTGTTTACATCCTTAACGGTATATGTAATGCCTGCCCCTCCTGCAGCAATGGGTGTAACCACTCCCGAATTATTCACAATTGCAAAGCTGTTATTTGATGAAAACCAGGTATATGAAAATGGAGCAGCGCCTGTTGGATTAGGTGTGAGTGTAATGGTACTTCCCATACAAACCTTGTTGCTTCCGGTTATAGCATTGGCCACCGGCAATGCATTTACAGTCACTTCTACAGCGTTTGATACCGCAGCCCCGGTCCAGTCATCCGGTAAAATACATGATACCCTTGCAAGCCGCCTGAACCAGGTGGTTTGTGTCAGATCCCGGATCATATGTTGCTGAGTTACTGCCTGCGATATCTGTAAATCCGGTTGAACCGTCTGTTGTCGATTTCTGCCATTTATACTGAAGTGAAACCCCCGTAAATCCTGTTGCAGGAGAAACGCTTGCAAATGATAATGGATCAAAGGGGTTACAGCCAGCCTGATTTGAAGATATAGTTCCGCCGCTTGAAGGATTTGTACATAATCCGCCCTCAAGAGCACCCATGGTCGGAGGATTATTCCTGTAGCCATTGTAATCCGTTGTGATCCCGGTTGAGTTTACTCCGGCAAGTGAAGTTCCTGGCAGATAGTCACCGGGTGCAGTCCCTCCAGGATTGAAAAAATGCCGGATCAACAGAAAGGCTTGCTGCATCCTGAGTGGTAGCTGTCTTCCAGTCAGCAAGATTTGCTATGTCTGCGGTTGCCAGATAGCCTAATACACCATCTATTCCGTTTGAGAAGTAATCATTATAATCTATTAAGAGTGTTCCGGCTGTTGCAGCAAGATAAACTGAATAGTGCTTGCCTGTAGCAGTGTTGTTCGACCTGGCATTGTGAAAAATATTATTTTTGAAATCCCTGTTGTTGCCTGCTGC
>JADKBL010000054.1 GCA_016718875.1 Bacteroidota bacterium | reverse complement strand
GGGTTGCTGGTTGCTGGTTGCTGGTTGCTGGTTGCTGGTTGCTGGTTGCTGGTTGCTGGTTGCTGGTTGCTGGTTGCTGGTTGCTGGTTGCTGGTTTGCTGGTAAACATGTTATCTTTATTGATTGTCTTTGGTTTTATTTCTAAGTGCTAATAGAAATATCGTTGTGAAAAACTTTAAAGATCTCGAGATCTACATTACTGCAAGGTTTGATCTTGCAAAAAGAGTTCATAGGGCATCATTAACCCTCCCTCAATTCGAATTCTATGAACAGAGAAGTCAGATTCGCCGCGCTTCAAAAAGCATTAAGGATCAAATTGCAGAGGGTTTGGCCGACGAAGGTATAAACTGGATTTCATAAAATTTCTGGTATATTCACAAGCTTCATGTGATGAAACAACAAGTCAGCTTGAAATGATAATTACGCTATACCCTGATCTGACTGACATATTTTGTTGTCGCTTTATTACCGGGAATTATCTTGTAATTTGGCAAAATCAATAATTTTATTCAATATGTAGAAGCAAGTTGGCGTACCTAACCAGCAACCAGCAACAACAGCAACCAGCAACTATTTATTAACCTTCGCCCAGCTATCCTTCAACCCGACAGTCCTGTTGAATACCAGATGTCCTGGTGTTGAGTCATAATCAACGCAAAAGTAGCCTAAGCGCTGGAACTGGAATTTATCAAGTGGTTTGGAAGAAGAAAGGGAAGGCTCAACCTTACAACCGGTAAGGACCTTAAGCGATTCCGGATTAAGAAATTTACGGTAGTCATCATCTTTCTGTCCGGCCGGATCTTCGTGATTAAACAGCCTGTCATAGAGTCTTACTTCTGCATCAGCGGCATGCTGAGCTGATACCCAGTGAAGTGTGCCTTTTACTTTTTTGTCTGATGAAGCTCCTCCGCTTCTGGTGTCAGCATCGTAAGTGCAATAGACCTCTTCAATGGCTCCGGTTTTATCATTCTTCTTAAATCCTTCACACTTAATAATATATGCACCCTTCAATCTGACTTCCATACCTGGTGCCAGACGGAAGAATTTATTCGGAGGATTCTCCATAAAGTCATCCTGTTCAATATATACTTCGCGGGAGAAAGGAACCATCCTTTTTCCCATGCTCTCATCTTCCGGATTATTTATGAGTTCAACATCTTCAACCTTACCTTCCGGATAATTTGTTATTATAATTTTCAGAGGATTAAGTACTCCGAAAACACGAGGTGTTCTCATGTTCAGATCTTCACGAACTGCATGTTCAAGAAGTGAAACGTCATTTATTGCCTCTACTTTTGTATAGCCAATAAGATCAACAAAATGTCTGATTGATTCCGGTGTATAACCCGTCTGCGCAGACCGCAGAGTGTAGGCATTCTTGGATCGTCCCATCCCATTACTTTTCCCTCCTTCACCAGTTCAAGTAACTTTCTCTTACTCATCATCGTATAAGTGAGATTAAGCCGGTTGAATTCAATCTGGCGGGGCCTGTATTCATCTGTCTTCAACTGGTCGATAAACCAGTCGTAGAGAGGGCGATGTACTTCAAATTCAAGTGTGCATAGTGAATGTGTAATTCCTTCAAAATAATCGCTCTGGCCATGTGCAAAATCATACATAGGGTAAACCATCCATGTATTTCCTGTACGGTGATGAGGTGATTTGATTATCCTGTAGATTATTGGATCGCGCATATGCATGTTGGGAGATGTCATATCGATCTTGGCTCTCAGTACACAACTGCCCTCCTCAAACTCTCCCTTGTTCATTCTTTCAAACAGGCTGAGGTTTTCATCTGCAGAACGTTTACGATAAGGGCTTTCAGTACCCGGCTGTGTCGGAGTTCCTTTTTGTGCAGAGATTATATCAGCAGGCTGATCATCAACATAAGCAAGGTTTTTATTTATGAGAGTAACAGCAAATTCATAAAGCCTGCCAAAATAGTCGGAAGCATAATATTCCCTCTCTTCCCAGTCAAATCCAAGCCAGTGAATATCCTCTTTGATTGAATCAATATATTCAACTTCCTCTTTAACAGGATTGGTATCATCAAAACGAAGATTGCATTTTCCGCTATATTTTTGAGCCATCCCGAAATCGAGGCAGATGGCTTTTGCATGGCCTATATGTAAATAACCATTTGGTTCCGGAGGGAACCTGGTATGTATTCTACTGCTATTTTTTCCATCCCTTAAATCGTCCGCAATAAACTGTTCAATAAAGCTTATAGAGGGTTTTGCTTCTTCTTTGTCCCTCAGCATTTCGTCACTCATTTCTGTAAAAATTAAGACTACAAAAATAGGAGGAAAATCCGACCTGCTTACTATT
Source organism: Bacteroidota bacterium (assembly GCA_016718875.1). Taxonomy (GTDB): domain Bacteria; phylum Bacteroidota; class Bacteroidia; order Bacteroidales; family VadinHA17; genus LD21. The sequence continues at coordinate 3,362 of JADKBL010000054.1, read as the reverse complement.
GACGGGATTATTTCTTTAAGACTAGTGTCCGGATGTGTTTACTGTCCCCGGACTTAAAGTCCGGACGTTAGTTTCTGCGTTAATCAGCGAAATCTGCGGGAAATTTTTATCTTTTTCCCGCAGATAACGCAGATTTCGCTGATCAATCTGCCAGAAACTAAGTCCGGGATTTGTCAGGATTGAGATACTCTTTCAGAGCCTTGACATATTCGGCAAATCTCTCCCTACCAAGCGGAGTAATGGAGCAGAGAGTCTGAGGGTAGTTGTTTCTGAATTTCTTTTCAACATCAATATATCCGGCTTCCTTCAGTTTTGTGATCTGAATACTGAGGTTTCCTGCTGTTGATGCCGTCTGCTCCTGATGTAGGTGAATTCTGCGACCTCGGTTCCTATAAGCAATGAGACTACCGCAAGCCTGAGTTGCGAGTGGAGAATCAGGTCGAGTTCTTAAACCTTGTCATGATCAATTTTGTTTTTTAAGATATATCCTGGAATCAGGTATCCAAACATAACAGCTACAGGCATTCCCAGTGGTGACAGAACTGGTCCGCTGAAATTGACAATAAGTGCAATTATCCAGAAGCAGATTCCTCCTGCTATCAACGGTTTGAATCTTAGAATTATTCCAGACATGAAAGTAGGAAATCCGGCAAGGATGAGCATGTACAAAGCAAAATTCTGCATTTCTGATGACCGGACAATAAATAGGACTATAGATGCAATAAGAAAACCAATCCAGGTCCATACATATAGATAATCAGCATAAGTATGAACTCTGGCCTTCCTTCCTGTCCTGAATCCATATACGAATGATACAATGCTTCCGGGTAACACAAAACCAGATGTAATAAGGATGTGTAAAATCAGTAAACTTCCAGAGAAGGTACTCCGAAAAACTGCATACAAAGATCAGCCAACCCCAGAAAAGGAGGTGAAAACTGCTTTGCCTTAAGTTTACTTTTGTTTTGTTTATCATGTCTGTGATGATCTTAAGGCTCTCTTCGCCTGTCATCTCTTTTTCCATTGTTTCCATAATAATGTTTATTTTTATAAAAGAATGCTAAAGAACTATAATTACATTACAAATGTAAACTAGTTTATAATATAAACCAAATATATTTTCAATTATACTTGAATATTTATTATAAACATTTGAATATTAGGTTTTTTGAGAGATTTATTTTTAACCGCAGAGGTCGCAAAGTTTAAGAAAAGGACGCAAAGCTTTTAATTTTGTAATAAATTCTTTGCGCACTTTGCGTAATCCCGATAGCTATCGGGACTTAGCGTACTTTGCGGTTAAAGGTTTTAATTTTTATATCAGATGGGAGTTATATAAATTGAGGGCATGGAGTTTTATTCCTTCCATGGACATTATAAAGAGGAAAGGATAGTCGGGAATAAGTTTCTTGTTGACCTTACTATTGAAACAGATATGCAGAAACCGGCAGAGAGTGACAACCTTAAAGATGCTGTCAATTATCAGCATGCTTACCAGATAGTTAAGCAGGAGATGGAAAAGAAATCACACCTTCTTGAGCATATTGCCGGCAGGATACTGGATTCCCTTTATTCCGAAATGCAGGGAATTAAGAAAGCTACCGTGAAAGTCTCTAAAATGAATCCACCGATGGGTGGCAGGATACAATCGGTAAGTATTGTACTAACCCGCTAAGATAAATTGGATAGTTACTCTTCTATAAGTCTATTTCAGCCATTTTTCAAGCCACTTAATTGCATCATTCTGCATTTCCACGTTAAACAGATGAGGCACATCGTACCAGTTAGCCGAGAATTTATCTGAAGCATTTGCTTTTTTTATACTGCAGCTATTTTATCAGCAGCAGATTGCATGGCATCCATTGTGTATAGCCCGTCTTTTTGCAGTTTATTATCATCAGAGGTTTTGGAACACTCTCAGAGTTACAACATCAGGCAGGTCGAGATATTCCAGTTGTCTTGGAACATAAATCATCCAAGTATGGTGACGTAAATGATTATCAATTTGCTTTGAGTATGACGTCATCCATCCGGCATCAATACCAACGCTTATTCTGGGGTCGAGACCAAAAAGATGGGCACTTCGGAAGCCACCTATCGAGAGGCCGATACACCCGATTCTTGAAGGATCAACCTCAGGACGTGTGAGCAGTAATCTACACTTACCCTGTCGCTGTGGAACAGAATCCCCGGCCAGGTTGTACCTGAATCGAAAATGTATCTGGCCATAATATTTTCATATGGGGAACAAAACTGGTTGAATGCATTAATGGCTTTGTTTTTGTCTGAAGATTTAATGTCAGGATATTCTTTCAAGAAGTAATCTTCCATAAGGTTTATATCTATTTTTGTGAACCGAAATAAAATGCATCTGGACAGAGGACTACAAAACCTTTTCGTGCAAGTTCATCAGCATATGGTCTTCCCCTATAGAAGCTTCTCCTATGAAAATCCTTCAGAATCTGTGGCTGGTTTTCGGTTTCACTAATTTTTTCCTTTCCGTAATAATAGAAACCGCCATGATCATGTAATGCAATTACAGCAGGTGCAGGTTTTGTCAATCCGTCAGGTATCAGGAGGAAAGCTTCGGTTTTCCGGTGAATTGTAACGGAATACCTTATTTTATAACGGGTGTAGCCGGTTTTTTTCACTTTTTCAAGGATTTCCGGGTTCAAAGGAGCCGGTTCCGGTCTGAAGCTAAGAAGTTCCATCATCTTAGCCCTGCCCTGAATTCTCCATTGTTCCAGCTCAGGCCACTCTTCCGACAGGTATGATAATTTCGTTGCCCGGCTGTCGGCATATGTCTGAAACTCGGTATAGTACTGACTGAGATCTTTGCCAGACGTTTGTCCGTGACCAATTACTGCACGACAGAGGAAAAGAAAGGATAAAATAAAGTGTTTTGCTTTCATGATACTTATGTTTTTACTTAAGAATATAAATAATCAGAGGAGAAGAAGTGCAGAGGTGGCAATAGTTGTGATTATGACAAATACTCTGTAAATCTTTTCAGGTAATAGTTTTACGATCCATATACCCAGAAAGAAACCGGCAATAAGTACCGGGACAGCAATCAGGTCTGCCATCAGCGAATTAAGGGTTATATTTTTCCAGAAAACTGCCTGAAGAGGAAGTTTCCCGGTATTGAGTATCAGGAACAGCCAGGCACTTGTGCCAATAAACTCTTTTTTCGGAAGGTGCATCGACAGGAAATAGAGTGTAAATACCGGGCCGGCTGCATTACCTATCATTGTTGAAAATCCTCCAACGAGACCCATTACAAATGCAAAAAAGTGATTTTCAGGAATTTCCGTACCTTTTTCTGCCGGAGATCATTTGCCAGCATTATGATGAGCATTATC
>JADKBL010000053.1 GCA_016718875.1 Bacteroidota bacterium | reverse complement strand
GCATATTTCAGGTAGGCAAATGCACTGATAATCTCTTTAGGCATTCGGTTTATGTCCTGTGCAATTTTAAAGTTGTCAATACTGCGTTGTGTTTGTGCGCCATAATAGGCATTGGCCGGTACTTTCACTTCGCCCATCGTGTCTTTTTCTATCCGGTATTCCATAAAAAATAAAAAGTTTTAATTGAATTAATACGGCGCAAAGGTACATGATTCGCTTAATGCAGGCAGAGTGAGATAAATTCAGCAAGAGTTATGTTCATAAACAGGTATAACTTTGAACGGACAGGTAATTTCTGTCAAAGCTATTGTTTATTAAAGGAAGTATAACCCGATTTTCACATGATAAAAACACTTACCGGCAAAATTTCAAAGGCTTGCAATCTGTGTTTTCTTTTGCAGCACCTTTCAGCACAGCACAAAGAATATTATCCCGACCCAGACACAGCAGTACAAAGACGGTTGGAAGAATGGCAGGATTTGAAATTTGGATTACTGATGCATTGGGGGCCATACAGCCAGTGGGGAGTGGTAGAAAGCTGGAGTATCTGTCCAGAAGATTTAAGCTGGGCCACCGGAGCCAGGAAGCAGGGAGTGGCGGCAGACTATGCAGGTTATTTAAAGGCGTACGAAAATTTGAAAACAACATTTAACCCCGTAAAATTTAACCCTGAAAAATGGGCGGTTGCTGCAAAAGATGCGGGAATGAAATACCTTGTTTTCACCACCAAGCATCATGATGGGTTTTGCTTGTTTGACACAAAATTTACTGATTATAAAATTACAGATACCCGTTGTTTGTTTTCCTCAAATGCGAGAAGCAATGTGACAAAAGAAATTTTCACTGCTTTTAAAAAAGAGAATTTCTGGATTGGTGCCTATTATTCAAAGCCCGACTGGCATTCTGATTTTTATTGGTGGAAGAAATTTCCTGCTACTGACCGCAACTGTAATTATTCCATTGAAAAGCATCCGGAACAATGGAAGAAGTTTACAGAGTATACACATAGGCAGATTGATGAACTGTTGAGTGATTATGGCCAGATTGATATCCTGTGGTTGGATGGGGCTGGGTCAAAAAAGAAAACAGAAGATGAGGTAAAAGCAGAACTGAATGAAGTGTACGAAAACAGCCGCTGGGCCCGCAATCCGCAGAGTCAGGATATTAATATGGCAGAACTGGTGAAAAGGCAAGAACAAAGCAACCGCGGCTGCTTGTAGTGGACAGGGCAGCAGGTGTGCATCAAAACTATCTTACACCTGAGCAACATATTCTGATAAAGGCCTGCCTTATCCCTGGGGAAACCTGCATGACAATGGCCGGAAGCTGGAGTTATGTTCCCAACGATATATATAAGCCTGCTGATGAACTAATACAGAAGTTAGTTGATGTTGTAAGCAAAGGCGGAAATTATTTGCTTAACATTGGCCCCGGACCAGATGGCGAACTGGATACCGCTGCATATAACCGTTTAAAAGAAATGGGAAACTGGATGAAGATAAACGGAGAAGCCATTTATAATACAAGGATGTATCAGGTTTTTGAGAAGGAGAAAATATTCGCTACACACAATCAAAAGATGGAAAGACGAAGTATGTTTTTTTGTTCAGTTTTCCAGATGGGAAATTGCTGTTGAAGAACATCGCAGCCGGAAAGAGAACGACTGTGCATCTCCCTGGGCAGTGATAAGAAAATTCCTGTTAAACAAACTGCTGATGGGACTGAGATAATTATTCCTACTGCATTGAAAGGCGTAACAGATAATGTGGGGTGCTTAAATTCCGTGATGCTAAATAGAAAGCTATGAGAAAACTGTTTGCCTGTATCGCTTTGTTGTTTTCTGTATCACTAATGTCGCAGAAAACGAAACTGCCTTTGCCCACTAAGTATCAACTGGCCTGGCACGAATAGGAGTTTTATTTGTTTATACATTTTGGGCCCAACACTTTCACCAATAAAGAATGGGGTCATGGTGATGAAGAAGCAGAAGTATTTAGCCCAACAGCATTGGATTGCAGGCAATGGTGCCGTGTGGCAAGAGCGGCGGGAGCAAAAGCTATAATTGTCACTGCCAAGCATCATGATGGCTTTTGTTTATGGCCCAGCAAATTCTCTGCACATACAGTAAGAGAAAAAGTAAATGGAAAAATGGTAAGGGTGATGTGCTGAAAGAGCTTTCAACGGCTTGTAAAGAGGTTTGGACTCAAATTCGTGTCTATATTTCGCCGTGGGACAGGAACCATCCTGATTATGGAACAGAAAAATACAATGATGTATTTGTGGGGATGATGAAAGAACTCTTTCAAAACTATGGGCCCATCTAGGAACTTTGGTGGGATGGAGCTAACGGTGAAGGCCAAATGGAAAACGGCAGGTGTACGACTGGAAACGGTATAAAGAAACAGTTCGTAAACTGTCGCCGTCAACAGTAATCTTCAGCGATGTAGGGCCTGACATACGCTGGTGCGGAAATGAAAACGGCATAGCGGGAGAAACAAACTGGAACTATCTGGATACAGATGGATTTGAACCCGGTGCAAAAGCACCCAAACAGGACATACTGAATACTGGTAATGCAGAGGGCAAATACTGGATACCGGCTGAGTGTGATGTAAGCATCAGGCCCGATGGTTTTATCATAAAGAAGAAGACAGCCAAGAAATCCCCGGAAAAATTATTCGAACTGTATTTGAAATCTGTAGGAAGAGGTGCTAATCTTTTATTGAATGTTCCTCCTGACAGACGAGGTTTGATAAATGAAAATGATGAAGCTGCTCTCCAGGGATTTAAAAAATTAAAGGATGAAAGCTTTGGAATAAATTTATTGAAACAGGCAAATACTTATTATCAGTTTACCAGGAATGATCTGACTGATGGAGATATATCAGTTAAAACATTGGACAAGGATTCAAAAATTTATAGTATTAATTTACAGAATTTTATTGCAGAACTTCCTCAGGCAACAGGTTAATTGTATTGTATTAAGGGAGGCTATCCACAAGGGACAAAGTATCCGGAAGTTTAAGATCGTAATGAATAACGGGGAGAAAGTTGTAGAGAAAATTTCCGGGAGCAGCGTTGGCAGAAAAAAAGAATTTTGACCTTTAGTTCAGCTACTATCACCTCCTTTACTGTTTACCCTGGAAGATTCAAAAGGAGATGACAATATTATTGGTGTTTCAGCATACCTGATTGATGAAAAGCATGTGGAGAAATGATTACTAACCAGTGTTTTTTTTGCTGATTATTATTCACTCAATTTCCTGGTAAGAAGTAATTGAAACTGTAAGCTGGTATTTTTCAAACTTTTCAAGTGAAACAACAATTTTCGGGGTCTTTGATTTACCACTATATGGTGGAATGTATAATATTGTAATTGCCTCATCACCAGTCTTCAGAATTTTTTTGCCTTGCCGGAAAGTTTCATGATTTTGCCTTTTTGCAGCGTAGTGATGTTGCAGGCCTTTAATTGGGTGCATAAGGCATTGTATTTGTTTTTTTGTAAGAATAGTTATCAGATATTGCCAATCCGGAAATAAAAAATTATTCTGTTTGTAAGCTTTTACAATTTTATTTACTAAAGCGCCGGGAAAATGATAAGGGCTTTGCAAGGCTTTATACTCATCAAAAAAAGGATTTTCTTCTTTGTTCTCAGAAACGAATTCTTGTTGTCTGTTATGTTTTTAAAGTTATTGTCAAATTCTTTCAGCAAAAAGTTTAAAGCGGTACAGGCATCCTTTGGGTTGAGATTAATTTTTTGCCCGATCGGCAGAGCTGCTTCGTTAGTCGCTAAAGCATCAACTTTACAAATGATCTTTTGCCCTTCTGTAAGTGTTCCGTTTTGAAATAAGCCTTTATAAATTATATTTTTCGAGTCGAGTTTTGATCCGATTCCACTAAATCTTCCGTTTTGAATTCTCCGATCATAAACCTGTTGTATCTCCCGGACTGAAACTTACATACATAGTCGCCATTTAATTCATTGTCTTTATAATTTCAAAACACAAATATTGTTTGTTTTTAAACTCAAAAATAAACCTTGCTTTTTTCCACCAGCATCAAACTCCCCGATGCTGTATTCACTTTTGCCTATAATTCTGATACCGCGGATCATGTTGCCATTTTCAAAATATCCAAAATACCGGTAGCCGCTTGGGATATCATA
>JADKBL010000052.1 GCA_016718875.1 Bacteroidota bacterium | reverse complement strand
GAGATCGATACTGACTACGTCAGGTGGATACACGGATGGCCATGCTGTATTTGTTCAAAATATCCTGTAGATGCTCACCATGTAGTTACAAGAGGTGCGATGGGGAGTGATCGGACGTGTCTTCCGATTTGCCATTATCATCATCTTGGTTGGATCCATTCAAAGGGCTCAGAGACAACGGAGAGGCATTTCGGAGTTTCTTTTTTAAAGCTGGTAGAAAAATTTAATGCTTTGTATGAGGCAAAAGAAAAAGGCCCCTTCGATCATTTGGCTTACGATGTGGGGCCTTCTCGACTTACTGTAAGTTAGACAGGAAATTCGCGAGTTTTGTTCGTGCTTCAGAGCTAGTAAAAACACTCAAAGGAATTTTAATGGAAGGGTAGCCTTTAAGTTGAAGGGCCACTTCGATTTCTGATGTGGTTTCAGGTCTAGCTTGTCGAACTGTGTTTGTGATGGTGTTTGCAGCATCAGTGGCAATCTTGCGAGGGCGTCCTCGTCGTTTTGGTCCTGATAAAACTGTAGCGTCTACGATTTTGTTTTTTGAACCTCTTGGTCTTCCCATTTGATGCTCCTTTTGGGGTTATGGTTTAGGAAACTTTCTTATCCTATCTGCTAACGTAATACGTCAATGGGCTTGAAGAAAATTGCATGTTATTTCGAGCATTTTTTAATTTCTTTGTCTATACATGCTCTTATTATTTCGGCGATAGATTTATTTTGTGTCCCAGAAATTGCTTTGATTTTTTCAAAGGCAGCGGTTGGAATGGATATGGTTTTATATAAATTTTGATCTTCTTTTTCGTTCGTAACATCTTGAATATTCTCAAGAATAGCAGATGTTGCGGCGGCTGATATGCTCTTGTTTTTAGTCTTTAAAAAAGCCCGTTGCCGCTCCGTTAAGGCGATCCTATGGATTTTATATTGAGGTTTTTGGAGCACGTTTTTTATCTTTGCAGGCATTTCAATATTATCCAGTAACAATTCTAGTCTTTTTAATTAAAGGCATTTCTTCAGGCCCCCTGACATGCTCCTTCACCCAAGTATGGCCTTCTACGCAGTAAAGACCCTCACGGTCCTTTCCTATTCGGTCCACTTTGCGCCAATGACCGCGCACTTCAAATCGATGAGACCAATCTATTTCTTTTGAAACGTGTGCCTGCGCTTCGCTCCGCTGCTTTTTTGATGCGACATAAATTATTCGATTTATTCGGTGTTGTATTTTCTCGCCATTTATTTTCATTTTAACCGAGTGCCTGGGGTTTATGATTCCTGCATCCTGCTCGGTTAGCTGTTCCAAGAGAGACTTAACAATGCCCACCATGTGGCGACTGAGCTCCCCCATGTGCTTGCTGTCCATAGCATATACAGTATGCCTGCGTGTTGCGTCCTCAACTTCGTACATAAACAACAGCATGTTGTAGGTGCGGGGCGAAATCTCATTGACCAAGATGCCGTCTACCCCCGCATCCCGTCCATCTTCGTTTATCGTAGTTATTGCCTTTCCCAGCATCTCAAAGAAGCAAGTTTTAAAGGGTAAATCTAATATTTCCTGCTCAGCAGCTAACGGAACACTTCGCAGTTCATCGCGTGGAACAAAGACAAATGGGACCGTCTCTCGTACCATTTCTGCATATAGATTGGGGGCCATATTAACGGGCTGACCCATGGTATGTATCTTGTTCTGCTTTATGGTTTCTAAGAACTCGTAGTATTTCATTAACCTCTCACTTTGAAACTCGCCTCTGTTAATACTTTACTATTAACATTACAAGATGTAAAGTGGTTCTATGGCTATATGGATTAAGGCAAAACAACATCTCCCAAGTCGCATTAGGACGCCCTACCCGAGCGAGCGTGAGTGCGCTCATGCCATGATCGACAACAAAAAGTTCAAGCGTTTCAAAATGATACATGCGTTTGTAATCGACAAAAAAGGCCGCCTGTATCGCAACGCCTTTCTTATGAAGGGCGATGAGGTGTTTGATGGCGTTACAAAAAAGATGACAACATTCGCTTCTTTTAAAAAACGAAAAAACATCATCGCTGCGTATAGGTATTCGCTTCGTGAAGTTATGTATTACATGCGTGCTCTTGGCCGATATGGACGTTGGGAATAATTTGTATTTCTTGATGTTAGTGGTGGTTCATTTTTCGGCTCCGATTAATTAACAATAAAAACTGGACTATCTCTTTCTTCGGCCAACTGCCTAAACTTAAGGCGCACGTTGTATTTTTGTTGAGGCAATCCACCGACAATGGGGGTTCCTTGTCTAAGAAAAAAGTGCTACCTAAGCTGACTCATCATGAACTAGCTGTTATGTCTGAGAGAACGAAGAAGTTTGATACCGACGCCACTCCAGAAAAATGTGTCGATGACTTGAGGGCGCTTCAAGGGGCTAATCCGTTCAAGGTGATTTCTCGGAATTTTTATCGAGTAAACGGAAAATATAGCGATGCTACATGGTCACAGTTTTTCGGTACGTTCCATGAGTTTCGAAGGCAGGCTGGGCTAGAGCTATCCAGGGGGCAACACTCCCTTGAGAGAAAGATCGCCAAGCACGCATCTCTTGATTTGTATCGTGAGTTTTATCAAAAAGAGGTTCTTCCCTATCATGAGAAATTTGCGGTTAAAGAAAAAGATAAAGGAAGGTTCAAGACTATCTTGGTTGGTAGTGATTTTCATGACATTGATGCTGACCCATTTTGTCTTTCAGTGTTCATAGACACCGCCGAGAGGATCCAGCCTGATGTCATTGTTCTAAACGGCGACGTATTTGATCTTTATGAAGCCAGTCGATTTAGTATTGATTTAAGGCAGATCAAAATTCTTGAGCGATTTAATTTTGTAAAAACACATATTTTTGGCGCTCTAAGAAGGGCGTGTCCAAATGCTCAGATTGATTTGATCGCTGGAAATCATGAGTGGCGTCTTATGACTCTGCTGAGTGAAAAAACGCCTGCTATGAAGGTTATCCTTTCGGACGTGATGGGGCTAAGCCTATCTCATGTTTTTGGATTAGATGAATTTCAGATTAATCTTGTATGCAAGGTAGATCTTGCCGCGTGGTCTCAATCAGACATAAGCGGAGAGCTAAAGCAGAATTACAAGGTTTACTATAATTCCTTTGTCGCAAGTCATTTTAAAGATCTTTCGTTTGGGCTCTCTGGGACTTCAGGCCACACCCACAGACCAGAGGTGGAGACGTTTGCAAACATCCCTATGGGGAAGCTTTCTTGGACGACGACTGGATGTATTGCCAAGACTGAGGCTGAATATGTGGTGGGGATGGATAAGTGGACCAACTCGTTCATGCTTGCCCACGTTGACGTGCAAAATAAAGTGGTTTCATCTGAGCACTTTATGATTCCTGGCGATCATGTAATTGTGCATGGGAAAAGGTACGTTAGGAAAGCCTAGAGCAGTTCGTACTCATCTTCGCCAACTACGATCGTGAATCCTTTTGAATTGGCGTAAGAGATTAGGTCAATATGCCAGTGTTCGGTTTGAGCCTTGGGGTCCTGGATGGCCATCCACTCCTGCATTTTTATTTGTAATGCTTTGGAGAACGATATTGGCACGCCTTCCGGCTGTGTCAAAGTGCGTCGCAAGAATTCTATGTCAAACCTGTCGGTTTGAACTTCCCGCCACTCCCCAAAGGGATTAAGCACTTTCGGTCTTTTGAAACGAATAACCTTTTGCATGACTCTATTATAGGTCATACGATTGATGTTAACTACTTCTTCTCATTTTGAGCCTGCGGAGTGTTTATGAATGAAACAGAGATCATGTCTCGGATTATTAAATCTATTGCTGCGTCAAAAGGTTCTCCAAATGAAACAATAAAGCATGATGAATTACAGGATATCTTTTTGAGATTGCCAGCGGAATGGGCCAGGCCGGGGTTTGTGGTTCAGAAGCTATCTGAAATAGTTCTGAACACAAATCAACGAGTCAAACTTTCTGGAATGGTATCTCCTAAAGAGTTTGCTTTAGCTTTTGAAAAATATCCGTCCTTTAAACGCGCTCGTGGATATGAAATGCTTTTGCCTAAGGATAAATTTGTCGAAACGCTAGACGGAGAGATTCTGGAGATTCCAGACTGATGGGATTTATTTCAGAGACTCAAAAAATAAGATCTAAAATAGCAAAGTATTTGAATGGCAAAGTTGCTGACATAGGATGCGGTCACGATCCGGTGATTCCAGATGCCTTCGGCATTGATTGCAGGCCGTTTCCTCATGTGAAGCACATCACTAGAAATCTTAATAAGATCAGTGAGGAGCTTGGAGAGTTGGCTGGGGCGTTCGATGTTGTTTATTCTTCGCATTGCTTAGAGCATTTTCATGATGACATTGGAGCTCTCTCGGACTGGGTTCGGATGGCAAAGGATGGTGGTTATATTATCCTCTACTTGCCAGATGATAGGTTCTATAGAAATGATTTAAACCCTGATCATGTGCAGCGATACGAGCATGAAAGCTTTGTCGAATCGTTTTTGCCAAAAATTAGCGGTGCGACGTTGGTTGAAAGTGGCCCGGATGTCGGGGACGATCGATACAGCTTTTATGTTGTCTTAAAAAAGTCGTCCAATTGATTGGACGGTTTGTCTAATTGAAGAGTTTGTTTGGGGGATATCTTGGTTGAGTTTGTTTTGAAAATGCCGCCTCGTGGCAAAAAGAATAGCCGTCCCATTTTTAAAAACAAAAAAACTGGCAAGATGTTCCTCGGTAAAGACAAGGTTCAGCGTTCCTACGAGGCTTCTATGATTGCTGCCATGAAAGAGATCCTGGAGGCTCAGGTTGAACGCACGTGGCCTCTCGAGGGGTCAGTGGAGGCTTCCTATCACATCAGCTTCAAGGGCTACCAGAGGTCTGACTTTGATAATGTGCTAGCGATGATAAATGACTGCGCTCAGGAAGCAGGACTTTTTCTTGACTCAGACAGGCAGATTCGCCGCGTCGCGTCTGTCGAGGTTTGTGATTATACTGGCGAGGATAGGATTGTTGCGCGATTTGCCTCAATCGAAAAGCCCAAGAAGTTGGCTTCTAAGTCGAAGAAATTGAGTGAGATTGCTGCATTATTCCGAAGGGAATGAAATGCGTCAAAAGACGTTCCACATCAAATTTATGGGCGATGATTGGAAATTGATTTTACAAAGTGACGCCGCCTTCTCCAGGTCTCATCCGGAGCCTGAAAGCGCAGATGCGACGGCGCTTACGGATTTTTCTGCCAAGAAGATATGGTTTCGGGCTTCAGAGTTTACTCTTTATCATGTGATTCATGAGTTGATTCACGCAAGATTTGGGTACAACTGTTTAGACGAGGCCAGCTTGTCACACGATCAAATGGAAGAAATTTTTGCTAAGTATATGGGCGAGCATGGGGAGTCACATTTAAAAACATCGAAGGGTATTTTTCGAAAAATGGCTTCACATGCAGAAAAGATGGTGGGTTGATTGGCGCATTTGTTGAGAGTTCTTTCATCTTATGATCTTCGAAAAATTGAAATAGGGTCTGGGCAAAATCCTCAGCCTGGGTATGCGCATGTGGAGGTTACAAGTAACTTCCCTGATGTGGATATTGTGTGCGACGTTTCAAGTGAGAGGCTGCCTATAGCTGACGGCGTTTCTGATGAAGTGCTTGCTAATCATGTTATTGAGCATATCCCATGGCGAAATCTGACATTTGTAGTGAGCGAATGGAATAGAATTTTACGCCCTGGTGGAAGGGTTGTTTTAAGGACGCCAAACTTAAAAAAAATATGTGAGCAATATTTAAAGGGTGAGATTTCCCCTGAGTGGCCTGCGGATATGGACGCACTTATCGATACGTTTGGGAGTTTTGGTCCAAGCCAGTGGGCGCTTGTTAAGCTATTTTCAGGCCAAGATTATCCTAGCAATTTTCATTTCAACTGTCTGGATTTCAATTCTTGCAAGAGTCTTTTTGAAAAGAACGGCTTTGTTGATTGTAAGGAAATTGACATAGAGCCTAAGTTTTCTCCATTTGAGTTGCAATTCCAGGCCCGAAAGGAGTCGTGATGACACAGGAAGATTATCAAAAATTAATTGATCTAAAAGATGCAAGCGCCATCCAGTCTGACATGTATAACATCACGGCTTCGGGTTATCAGAATTACAATCCGTTTGTTGATCCTGTTGAAGCGAAGCCTGATTCTTTGGGATACGCAAAGCAGAAAAATCTCGCATACTCTAGTTCTGATTTCCATGGATACTCGGTCGCCGATCTGGGTTGTAGTATGGGATATTTTTCTTTTCTTGCGCTTAATCTTGGCGCGTCTAAAGTTACTGGCTTTGATCGGGAAGAGTCATACGTTTGGAGGCTTAACAAGCTTGCAAAGAAATATGGCGAAATGTTCCCTCGGTATGAAAACAAGCTTTCTTTTGAGCACAAGGAATTGATAACTCTTCCAAAGATTCCTGCGACAGACGTGCTGTTGGTCCACTCTTTGATTCATTGGTTTTTTATTTTTGATAAGCAAATCACCATGGATGCAATAGTTGATTGGATGTGGGAAAACTGCGCCTTTGGAGTTTATTTTGAAGGCTGTATTGATGCCAGCGAGCAGGTGATGCTACAGCACAATGTTTCTGTAGAGAGGATAAGCCCTCAGTTATTTTTCCAAGCAGTCCATAGGAAGTTTAAGCAAGTCACATGTCTTAAAACGATGGACTATAATCAGAAGCGCGTTGCCGTTCGTCTTATAAAGTAACAGTATTTGCAGAAAATTTAGTATCAAATAGCCTATATTTGAGGGCGTCCACGCGGGCGTCCTTTTTGTTTCAATTTGAGATGTAGACGGGTTTTTGTAGGGAAACATCAACGCTGTGTGTTATGCTGGTTATGTTGAGGCCGTTAATACAGGAGGCGTTGTGAAGATAAAGTACACTGAGCTTGTTAAGTTCTTGTCTCTTAAAGAGCAGATCAAAGACCTTGAATCTCAAGCAAAGGAAATTTCAGATCGAATCAAGTCGGAGTTTGGCGACCACGGAGGCGAGGCTGAAATTGGCGGCATTTTAATTTCATGCAAGCGAGTTCTTGCTACTCAAATTGACAAGGAGTCGTTGACTGAAGATATCGGCGTCGAGAGGCTTTCAAAGCACCAATACCAGAGTTCCTCAGTCAGACTTGAGGTGAAGCCAAAGTCTGATTCTATCAAATCTCGAATCGTAAAGAAGGCGCTATGAGCACAGTCCTTCAGTTGGCGACCGAGAGAACGAGGCTTATTGAGCATTTTAATGAATACGACTTACTTGCGAAAAAAATCGGAATTGCGTTTCTAAAAGACATTGTTCTAAACGAAATCGCTTCAGAGGAGAGGCTCCGCTGGGCTTTTGAGAGAGACCCAAATCTTAACAACATAACTTTATATCTCTGGGATGGGGTAAAAGGTGCTCGCGAGCGTCTTAAAAAGAAGACCGCGTGTCCAACGTGCGGTCACGTCAAAACACAGCACTATGTTGACGAAGAGAGGGCCATTTACGCAGAAGCCACTTTGGAGATGCGACGCAGATCCGGAGTTCCTATGGCACTTGCTGATCGTGTATGCGTTCTAAAGCACGTCGCCAAACATTATATTTTAGGAATTTCGTTAAATGAATATGTGAAAAATCGGCTTACTGGGGGCGGGGGTGAATCGTGAAGCATACTAAGGGACCTTGGAGGTGTACGAAATATCCGGGAGTATTCAGTATAAATTCAGCAGGTGGTCGTCAAATAGCTGTAATGACTGAACATCACGGTGACACTCCGCTGACTCCTATGCATCAGTTTGAACGCTCAGAGCAAGATAAGGCAGATGCGGATTTGATTTCAGCGGCACCCGAACTGTTAGAGGCTTTGGAGCTTATACTTAAAGACTTTGACGGAGACTGGAAGCATTACGAGCAAGCTAAACGCGCAGTATCTAAAGCGCGTGGCGAAGGGGAGTCTTGAGTGAGCAATGTTATAAGTATTTGCATGTTTTGCGGGTCCGATCCAGACAAAGGAAACCACTCTATTTGCAAAGATGCTTTTGTGCGAATGAAGGGGGACTTGGAGCGTGAGGAGATGTGGGTGGTGATGCAAAAAGCCGAACATGGATTTTACGGCAAAGCGCCTCATCGCGCAGCCACGGATCCGACTGATTGGATTCCGAGGGCTGTAGATCTGCGGCGTAGTGGGTTAAGGTGGAGAGAGGTTGCCGATGCTTTAAACCAAGAAGGTTTTGTATCGAAGCATGGTCACAAATTGGATGCTGCGCTTCTGCTTAATAATTTAAAGAACAGAAAGCTGTAGGAAGGAATCTTCAGTGAACAAAACTCATTCGATTAACCGCACAAAAAAAGTTCGTCCAATCAAGTGGACAGAGGACGAAGATGGGCGCCTTTGGGCTGACTTTCACTGGGGTTCAATCGTTGTTCGAGAATTGAAGCATCCTTCGGAGCCTCGCAACGCCTGGCTCGCTACACTTTTTGACACGAAGGGCGATCTGACTCTAAGTGGAGAATATCGCGACCACACGATGGTCGTGTGAGATCGATGCTGAGTATCTTTATCAGAGTTACGTTTCAATTAACAAAAAAAGCTCCAAGGAGCCGCGAAAGCCAGCGATGAACCTTGATCAAGTTGTTGAGTGGATAGCCCTAAATGATGAACCAAAGGATGTTAGCCCAAGCTCTATCTCAGGATACATTTCGGTTCAGTTGGCGGCTGATATCTTTGGAGTGAGGCCCGTTCATGTTGCGAGGCTTGTTTCCGGATATAGGAAGCGAGACCTTAAGAAATGAAGTCAGGCCGATTTAGAAAACCAAACGGTCGGTTTAGGCGGGGTACTCTTCGCGACTTTGGTTTTAAGGATTCTGATATTAACGACGGCTCTTTGAGAAGGTGCGAAAAGTGTCAAAAAGAGAGTCGTCCTATTTTGATTCGTGGTTGGGTGTGTGAGTGCGGGCACAAACAAGGAGGCTCTGAAGGTGAAAAATAAAGTCACCAGAAAAAGCATAAGGTCCGATTTGATTTCCTGCGGACATGGGTCGGAGTTGGTTGAGAAGGCCATTCGAAAGACCGAGCGATGGATGAGGGCTGCTTACGGCGGGATAGATTGGCAAGGGCTTCAGGATGAAACCGGGGATGCTGCTAGGACTGTCATGGGCTACCTCGTTGAATGTCAAAATGAGCCTTCCGGCATAAACACATTTAACCGTCGCGGACGACATTCGTGTTCGAGAAATTCCGACTTTCTTGGAGACGAGGCTTATGTTGAGGAAACCGTTTCTGACTTCAATAGGACGGTCGCCGAGGGGGACTGGCTATATACTTGGGACGAAGATGGATCTTTTGAAATTATCTCAAGAACAAAAGCTTTTGAAACATATATTCTGCGGAGATGGCAGGGGGAAACTACTGACCATTTTGTAGATTACCGAGGCGCAAAAAAATTTACTCAGGCTAAGCTTGAGGTGGTGTCCGCTTTGTCGGCGTGGGCTGAGAGGCTACGTTCGGCAGTCCAATTCGCTCGGGCATATAAGAAGCCAAAAGAGTGATTTTTCGAATTTTGTCTTAAATCTAGATTATAGCTCTATTTTTTGACCTGTTTTTAAAGCGTCTCAATTTTCTACATAAACCGTATTGTCTTGATCCGCAGGCGTTCAATTTGTAGCTATTTTTCTACACAAGTAGTATTCTGAATGTGTTGAAGGGGAGGACTTATGAGAACAGTTCTTTTGTTGCTAGGTGTTTTGGTTTTAAGTGCTTG
The DNA here is from genome assembly GCA_016718875.1 of Bacteroidota bacterium. Taxonomy (GTDB): domain Bacteria; phylum Bacteroidota; class Bacteroidia; order Bacteroidales; family VadinHA17; genus LD21. Next base: position 2,286 of record JADKBL010000052.1, on the reverse strand, counting down.
TTCGACTACAAAAAAGATTGAGCGAACTAAGTTCAGCGATAAAAACATGCGAGTCATGGTGTTTCATGAAAACCTGCCTTCAGACGAATACGTTCGGCTTAACTCGGCTGTCATTCGATCAAATCGGTTTGTTGTGATCGATCGTGCCAGGGGTTTTGAGGCGATCAAGGCTGAGCAGGATATGATCCATAAGCAGATGCCGGATCGTTTTGATAACAAGCAAAAGTTTGCTCACTACGGAAAGCTTTATGGTGTTGGAGCGGTTTTGGTTGGCCATATTCAATGCTCAAGGGCGTTTCATAGATGGAGTGGTGGAGCCTATCAGAAGTGCTACCAGGCAATTAACATGATTGACTCTAACACTGGTGAGATCGTGGCTGGAGTTGAGTCTGAGCAGTTTGATCTAGATTATTCAGATACTTCAGACTGGATGGACACGGTGGACACTCTGGTTGCGAAATATCCTAAATATTTCGAAGAAGACAAGCGGCATCCAAAGTTGATTGAGTACGAAGAAGTGTCAAAAGAAGAAGCTACGCGAGTTATGGAGCGAACTGTTTCTAGTTCAAACGAGTAATTGATTAAATTTATGGAGGGACGTTTTATGAAAATATTGATGATGTTGTTGGTGATCTCTGGGTCTAATGCTTACGCAGGTGCAATTTTAACTGACCCTGAGTTGTTGAAAAAAGCATATACAATGGAAGGCTCTGGGTTTCTAAAGGATGTTATAAAAGACAATGATGCTGGCCCAGTTGAGCCGGGAGATGTGGATGAGTCTATAGCCTTCCCGAAGGTTTGTAACGGGTTTGAGATTCATCTTGATACGGTCGCGCCATTCCCACACTCAGGCGAGGTTTTAACTGCATACTGTATTTACGGATTTAGAGACCTTCTTCAGCAAATAAATATTCGCAATCAATTAGAGGCAGAGGAAGCGGCTGTAGCTAAGGACCCTAGCCTTGGGGATAACTTTGAAAAAGAAATCTGCAAGCCTGCGAAAAACAAACGAGCAGATGGCGATGAAGAAGACTGCGAGGTTGTGGATATGCGACCTTACGCTAAAACGATTGACGCGGAAGATGTTTACGCACGAAGCAACAAGAGCGAGTTGGGCGCTATGTTCATGCCTAGGCTTTCGGATACGGCTTCAGTGCTTCTTGGCGGGGCTGTGGGAATGGGTCCTGTTTATGTGTGGGACGTAAAGTCTAAAAAATTGATCGCAAAGGGTGCGTTCCAATGGAGTTTTCATGATGGCAAGTGGACCTTCTTCCAAAACGGAGAGGCTGTCATGGAAGAGGAATGGGATATGAACAATTTAAAATCTCGAAAAGTTTTAAAGAAATCTGGTTTTACAGAATCGGTTGTTGCTGGCAGGAAAACTCACTTGGAAAAGATGTACTGGGGGAAGGACTACAATTGGTTTTTGAAGCAGAAAAATAAGGATTCAAAACAAAAAGTGAAAAAAGCGAAGTGATTTATGAAAAGCAAAGTTGTGAGTGCCCATCTTTTAGAATCGCTTAATCCTGAGAAAGAAGAATTTTTAGACATGCTTGCCAAGCACAACGGCTGTTGCCCTGTTTGCAAATTAAAGTGGCCAGCAAAGCCTCCTGGTAGAAGAAAAATATCTATCAGAGCGTCTGGCCCAGTGGTTGATATGCTTAAGGAAAGTAGTCAAATTTCGAAATACGCAGCGTCGGTTGTGGAGTGGGAAATGGGCTTTTGCCCCGTGTGTGGGTCAAAAAGAAAGTCGAAATCAGAATAGCGATTAGCGTCTACGGCAAAGCGTTCAAAAATTTTTTCCTAAAAAATGACATCCTCTGAAAGCCTTGATTCTAAAGGCTTTCAGCCTTTCGCGCACAGAGACTAATGCGAAGCTGCGTCTTATTGCTAACGCTCTGTGATCAGTAAAATCGTTTGAAACACGTGGATTCTTTTGCAAGCTTTAAAAAAAGAAAGGCCAGGTCAAAGCTGGCCTTCCGACAGAAGATTTCTCTTCTGCTCGCCAATCGTAGTCACCCAGACCGATTAGCGAGTGATTGATCTCTCGGGCCGAAAGGCCCTGGATTGAGAAATCAACTGTCCGAAGGCTCTCACAACGACGCTGTTTTTTCAAATGAAACTGTGGATTTTCTAGGAGGAATTCGTATGTCAAATTTTGATATAAGGCTGCCGAAGTCGGTCTTGTATTTGGCTAAAAACAAATACCTAACAAGAAGCGAGTCTATGGTGCTTGCGCACATAGTCGGGATTTCGAAGAGTCGAAATTGCAAGGACGGCCTGGTG
>JADKBL010000051.1 GCA_016718875.1 Bacteroidota bacterium | reverse complement strand
GTGATGATGGCGATAAACCATGTTACTGGAAAGGAACCGGGAAAACCGTTTTAAGCGGCACATATCGTGCAAACTCCGTATTTGTTAAGGACGGAGATGTTTTTAGCACCGGTTACTATATTAATGAAAAAGACAGCCGTCGTCCGCATATACCATGTTTCTGGATAAACACCGGAAGGTATGATCTTCCTGTTACAGGCGATCCACTGGATTCAAAGTCGAATAATGCATTGTCGGTATTTGTGGAATAATTAATATTCCGGATATATATCCACTCTGGTTAAGTATGGACAATTATACTTTTTCCTGTTTATTAAGACAGGTATTGATCAGCTGTTGAGATTAATCAGAGTTTTGTTTATAGCATCTCTCAGATCTGCCTTTACTTTGGTTTCTTCCGCATAGGATTGCCAGTTTTTTACTGTCTCATTTATCTGAGCTATGATATTTCCGGCTTTTTTGATATTCATGTTTCTGGCAACCGACAATAAGTCATCACGGGTGATATCTTTTCTTTTTCCATTTACGCTAAGGGACTGCTGGCTTACCCAGGTGCTCCCCGGTCTGAATGAATGGCAAACATCGAATGCAGGAGAAAGCCTCCAGTTACCTGTTTTATCCATCAGGAATGCGAAGTTTTTTGTATGGTCATCGCAATTCCTTGCAATTACATTAAATACCATCCGTCTGAACAATTGTTCTGCCTCAGGATATGGTAGTCCAAGCATACGCATAGTCTCAAAAAGCAGTTCGTAACTGAAAGAGGCTATATCGGTGAAATCATAATGCTGCATAGCACAAAAACTCTGCATATGAATTTTTCCCTTACCCGGTTCACGGTCAAATCTTCGTGTCATGAAATGAGCTCTCCCGTTTTCTTCAAACAACCGGCACTCGGTCATTTCAATTTCCGAGGCCTTTGCCATGAGGTTGTAGGCCATTTCAACACGACCATATCCGTGTGCAGCACCAAACTGAGAGTCAGTTACTCCATCGAATTTTATTAACCAGTGAGTGAAGCCTTTTGGAGCGGTAACCTGTCCGCTTCTGACCTCTTTTGTTGCAGGATTAAAAGCAATAACTGCTTTTGCTCTTGCACCTCCAGCAGATGTGCCAATCTTTAATATGTCGAGAAGTGCCTGTTCTTCGTTTTTTGAAAGATTTATTGAAAAATCCTTCCGCCCCGAAAGTATTTCATTTGCAATCTGTACCAGACTTCCAATTTCGACAATTGTGGATTTAGCTGGTCCTTTTGGAATGGCAGGCTCAAATTCGAGAGCTCCCATACCCCGTTTACCAATGAAGCACAGCAATTCAACAGGATTCAGACTATCAGAAGGGCGTCCGTTTCCAGGGCAAGCCTGTACAATAAGTGCATTTCCATATCTGTCAGGAAGAGAATCTGCCAATAAGCCGGGAAGCCCTTTGAATGCAAGACTATTCCTTAGTTCCGGGAAGTTTTTAGGCTGATTCCGGACCTCTCTTAATGGAATTTTCAGAGGCGCGATATCGAGGTTACTTGTTATAAAGGAGGGTTCAAACTGAAAGGAGCCTGTTCCTCTTTCGGAGTTCCAGGCTACTGCACCAACACGGTTATCCCAGATTTATATATGCTGTATCCATTGTTACCAGTCAGATTTAGGTTCAGGCTTTCTGTCTTCACTTTTTATTCTGCCTGCTCTTGTTTTTTTTGATTGTTCAAGTTTTGCCAGTTGTAAGGGGCTAAGTTCATGTACTATTTCAAACTGCTGAAGCATATTGAGTAGTTTTAATGCCCGGAGTAACTGGATAAAGACCAGTATGCTGGTATTCTCTCCATTCTCGAACAGACTCAATGTTGAACGTACTATCCCGGCTTCCTTAGCAAGTTGTGCCTGAGATTTATTCTGCAGTACCCGGTGATGCTTTACAAAGGCTCCCAGAGTCCTGATAAGGGCAGTATCACTTGCAGCCTGTATATTTATGTATGATATTTCAGTCATTAAGCAATAATATTAGGATTAATGAATGATATTTCATGCAAATATAATAATAATTGAATTATAATCATATTAATACAATTATTTTCAGGGTTTTGCCCCTGTGCCCTGCGTTGTGAGCAGTGTGTCATGAAGAATCCGTTATTTAAATGTGATGGAATAACACCCGGAGGATAGATTACCAAGAGTTGCAATGAAGCCAAATGACTGCAATTCAGTGCTGTTTGAGAGTGAAATAATTGCAAATGTCGTGTAAATGTCGTGTTTTTGTAGTTGGAAAGTTACCTTAATCAATATGAAATTTGATTAAAAAATGAAAATGGAAACAGGAAGACTGATAAAAGAGTTAAGGACTAAAAAGGGAATGACTCAGGAAGAGCTGGCTGAAAAGACAGAAGTTACTGCCAGGACAATTCAACGGATCGAGAATGGAGAGGTAGATCCCAGGGCTTATACCCTTCAGATGATTGCCAAAGCCCTTGAAGTTGACTATAATCTGTTTACAGAGAATGAACCTGATGAAGATCAGGAAATTCAGAAGGTTAATGCAAACAACTGGTTAGGACTTTTAAGTATTAGTGGTATTATACCTCTTATCTTCCCTACAGTATTAATATGGAATTATAAAAAGGATACGATAAAAGGGATGTCTGAACAGTACCGTGATGTTCTCAGTTTTCAATTGAAAGTCTGGGTGGGTATTCTTGTCGGATCGTGGATTTACTGGAAGGCCGATCAGCCGATTCCATTAATTATGGTTTTCCTTGGGAATGCTGCATTTTCAATATTTAATACAATAAATGTTGTATCGGGAAAGCCATATATACACCTGTCACCATTTAAATCGGATAGCAAGGGTGATAAGACCAGGTAACATTTAATTGTCATTCGGTTGTAATTGCCCCTCTGTCGCTGCGCGACATCTCCCCTGAAGGGGTAGTATGATTTTGTGTAGAGCACCCGGCTGCCCCTCTGTCGCTTCGCGACATCTCCCCTGAAGGGGTAGTATGATTTTGTGTAGAGGACCCGGCTGCCCCTCTGTCGCTTCGCGACATCTCCCCTGAAGGGGAGAAAAATCCGTTATTTTAGTTTGGTGGTATAACACCCGGATGCCAGATGTAAGCATAAAAATAAAGCAACCAGCAACCTGCTTTACTTAAGCCTGATGCTGGTCGCCGGTAGCCTGTCAATTTAGTCAGGCTTTTTCTTCCGACATACTGCCACAACCTCCCTGCTGATGGTATTTTTCCCTGAAGCTGCTCTTCCAGTCTTTTTTATGGTTGTACTTATGCGAACCCGGAGCCACACCTGTAAGAAGGATCTTCGACAGCAGGAATAAACCAACTGTCTGCCAGAAGGTAAGGACAGGTCCGTTGAACAATTCAGGTATTAGCCAGTTCCACAGAGCCTGTACACCAAAGACAAGTGCAATAACAAAACCGATTCCGAGTATTCCGAATCCTACGTATTTCAAGACATTCAATGCTTTCATATTATTTATCATTTAATTGTTTATAAATTCCCTTTAGATTTTCCCTGAGAGCCAGAACAGCGTATCGTTTTCGTGAGATAAGAGTATTGATGCCGATACCCGTTTCTTCAGAGATCTCCCTGAAGCTTTTATCCTCCATCTCATTTTCGACAAATACGTTTTTCTGTTCCTCAGGTATTTCATCGAGTGTTTTACTTATGATCTTCCAGATCATTTCATTCAATTCTTCATCTTCCGGATTAAGGGCTTCAGAGGGAAGTATCTCTTCGAGGGTTAGGGGCCCGAGTTCATCCTCAGAGATATTTTCACTGTAATCAGCCTTAACAGGTTTCTTTTTTCTGAAGCGGTCGATTATCCGGTTTTCCGTTACCCTGTACAGCCAGGCTGTGATATTCTCGATCCTCCGGAGATCGTTGAAACCCACAGTAAGCTGATAGAAGACATCCTGCAGTATATCCTCCGCCTCCATCCGGTCATGGATCCTGTTGCTTATATAGCCAAGCAGTTTTCCCCGCTCTTTTTTATAAGCTCTTGCAATATTTTCCGAATCAGTGGAGGTCATAAGTAACGTTCTTTACTTCATAGACGAAGCATAGGGAAATATATTTTAAAAGTATTGAAACTATTTTAAAAAAAGGCCATAGGCTTCAGGCGACAGGCGCAAAGGCGCAAAGATGTTCCCTTCTACAGCCTTTATAGCCTCTATCGCCTCTTAAGCCTTGCTCCTGACCGCAAGACCAGAAGACCAGAAGACCATCTTTGTTATTTTCTCCCAATCCTTCCCCCTTTCCCGAAATTTCACTAAATTCGGGTTGAAATGCAATTTTGCAGAGGACTGAACAGAGGGAGATCATTAAACAATAAGAATAATATTATGAAGCAGAGATTTACAGTATTAAAGATTATTACCTTCATTTTCGGGGTGATGCTTTTTCCGGATTGTAAAGCAGTAATTGAAGATAAAATAGTAACAAAGGATATACTCCGGTACGGAAAACAGAATTTGATATTAACATAAATTCAACATTCGGGAACCCTTACGATTCCAGAATCGTTCAGCTTGATATGATTATTAAATCCCCTTCGGGAAAAGAACTTGTTTTACCATGCTACTTTGATAAAGACTCAGATGCAGTGTCTTTCTGGAAAGCCAGATTTGCTCCTGTTGAAACAGGCAATTATTCATATCATTTCAGATTAACCAAAAAGGGAAGTGATATTGAAAACTCGAAGGAAAAGAGCTTTGTCTGTAAAGATTCCCAGAACATGGGGTTTTTAAGAAATAATAATTACTGGACCTTAAAATTCGATTCGGGAAATCCTTTTCGCGGTATTGGTGAGAACATATGCTGGAATCCCAGATCTGATAATACAAAATACACCTATAGTTATCTGCTTCCGAAGATTTCGGCAAATGGTGCAAATTTCATTCGCATATGGATGGATCAGGGGAGTTTGCCGGGAGAATGGTACGTTCCCAGGCGCCGACCAAACGAAACCACGCCACCCAAATCTGAAATTAAGATTAACCAACTAGATGAAACTGTTGAGATTGCTGAGAAAAACGGGATTTACATAATGTTGGCCATGGATGTTCACGGCATGTTAATTGAGGGAAGTGGTTGGGGAGGACATGCATTTAACGCTGCAAACGGAGGACCGGCAAAAACACCAACCGAGTTCTTTACTCTTGAGGAATCACGCATAAAATATAAAAATAAATTACGCTATTTCGTTGCCCGGTGGGGGTATTCAACACACATTGCATTCTGGGAATTTTTTAACGAGGTTGATAATGCAATGTTTGGCACAAGTCAGAATAAACCTGCTGTACCTATGTCGCATAAGGTTGTTACAGACTGGCACCGTGAGATGAGCGACTACCTTAAAGCCATAGATCCTTACGGACACCTTGTAACTACAAGTATTTCACATCGTGATATTGAAGGGATGAATGATTTGCCCTCCATCGATTTAAATCAGAAGCATATTTACAAACGCACAGGTTCAATACGTCCTGAAATAATTACAAACGCATACAAACATGGCAAGCCATATGCAATTGGTGAATTTGGCTACGAATGGGATTGGAACCTTAATTTTGACGCTATTGCCGTTGAAAAAGTATATGATTTCAAACGCGGATTGTGGTATGGCATGTTTACACCAACTCCGGTATTACCAATGTCATGGTGGTGGGAATATTTCGATGACAGAGGAGTAACTCAGTATTTTAACGGAGTTCGCGATATAAGCGACCAGATGCTAGCTGCCGGAAACGGAGTATTCGATACAGTTGCTGTTAAAGGAAATATCGTTGAATCATATGCTGTTAAATGTGGCGAAAAGTATTTCGTATACGTTTTACATAACAGTAATTGTGATGCAAAAACAGATATCACCCTTTCTGATCTGACAAATACCGAAATGAATTTTACTGTAAATACTTATATCCCTGATATTTTCATTTATAATAAAGTGAAAAATACAAATATTGTAAAAGGCAAAATGGTAGTGAATGATATTTATTTAAGATCGAAAGATGAGATGGTATTGATTATATCACCTGTAAAATAGACTTCGTTCCGGGCTTCCGGAATTCTCTGCCCTGCGCCCTGCGCCGGTCACTGATTGCACAATACCGCTTCCATCCTGACAAATCCATGACTTTATGTGATAATTCTGTGACAAATTACTAATTTTGTAAAAACGTTCAGAAATGAGCACTGTTGAACTTAGACATATTATAATTGAGAAGCTATCAAATATTGATGATATCTCATTTCTTAAAGCCATCAAGACTATTGTAGAATCAAAGGCTGATGAAAAAGTCTACCAACTTTCAGATTTTCAAAAGAAAAGAATTGCAGCAAGCAGGGAGCAGGTAAAAAAGGGGCAGACAATATCAAATGAAGCACTTAATAAGGAAGTTCTTCAATGGTTAAATTCAAAATAGAATGGTCGCTTGAAGCCAGATTGGATCTTCTTGATATTCTGGACTTCTATGTAATCAGGAACAAATCTTCAATCTATAGCAGGAAACTCTATTCAAAAATTCATAAGAGTACCAAGCTTATAGCTAAACAACCATACATAGGTACTCAAACAGGTATTGAAACAGTTCGAGCCCTGATAACAGGTGATTATCAGATAATTTATGAAATCCTTGACGACAAAATCTATATTTCTATGATCTGGGATTGTCGCAGAGATCCGGGTGAAAAGATAGTTGATTCAAGGATAAAAAAATAGTAATTAACCATAACATGGACATCGCTGTAAAAAATTTGTTCCGCAATAGCGGGAGCGATCGTCCTGCTTAGTCCACCTTCGCTACCCTTCGGCAAGCTCAGGATAGCTTCGGAGGACACTGTATGTCGAGAGTCCATTGAAATCCTGACAGATTTCCTGAAGATTTTATGCTTATACTTACAAATGAAGATGTTAGGATTTTGAGGTCGCAAATTGCGTCCTCAAGTTTGAACCCTATAAAACCAGTGTTGAATCCTATCGTTTAAGATCACAAAATGTGACCTTAAAGAAACGGTCATATAATTCCGTTCTGCTTTTTAAGCCTCTATTGCCTTTGCCGCTTCTACAGCCTCTAACGCCTCTACTCCTTTCTTCCTGACCGCCAGCCTTCGCTTAGGCTTCGGCTGACAAAGCAAGACTGCAAGACTGCAGGACCGCAAGACTTCTTCCCCTTCTTCCCATCGCCAGACGAACCTTCGGTTGTCAGGGTCTTCGACCTGTCACCTTTCCATCTTTAAATAAATTCCGTATATTTGACTACAACGCTCGCTGCGTTATTTATCAGTTTGTTTGTTAATGAGTCAGGTTATCAAAAATTGTGATAACCTATAAAAATGTGCTGAAGTTTTACTAAATACTTTATTTATGTGGATCCCTATTTCTATTGATGAGTATGTAAAAGTTCATTTGAAGAAGAATCCAAATGAAAGTGAAAATATTCTAAGAGTCAGATTAGAAGCTGCGCTCGATGATTACACTAATGGAATCAAGTGTAATTGCGGGAAAGATATATGGATAGTTGGTTCTGCTTCATCTCCGTTTGGCTGTTATAGTTGTATAACGGGAAAAGAACACCCTGCAGGAGAATATGAAATTGATTCAGCACTTGAAAAGAGGGACAAATACGGACGAAGGCACATTGATGAGATGAATCCAATGGATATAAACGGGATTTTCAATGATAACGGGTATGAAATAAACAAAGAACTCATTAAGATGCCATCATTGTGCCTTACATGTGTAAAATTTGATAGTCTGGATTGGGAGGATGACATTTTATGCAGTCTTACTCGTTCTGATGACAGCGATAATGAAACATTTGTATGCTATAACTATAGGAAAGGAAAGCATTAATAACCAATTGAAAGAATTAATTGGAGGACATAAAATGAATAAAACAATAAAAGTAAAAGGGACTGAAATAAGAATTACTGAACTTCATCAGTCTGATTATATTTCACTAACAGATATGATCAAAAGCTTTGGCGATGAAAGCATTATCGCAAACTGGCTAAGAAACAGGAATACGCTGGAATTCATTGGTATTTGGGAA
>JADKBL010000050.1 GCA_016718875.1 Bacteroidota bacterium | reverse complement strand
AACCGCAATCTGGATGAGAATCTGAGTCAGTTTATGCACAAGGCAGCCTATACTGGAGGATTGGATTTCACACAATATCAAAAAGAAAAGCTGGATGAACAATGTAAATTCCATTCAGCCTTGTACAGGGATCTGAAGATGCCATACTGCGAACTCAAACATCATCAGCGAGATATTACCAGCGCCCTGACAACAACCATACAGTTCTGGATTCAAGCCGAACACAGCTCGGAGGATCAGGAGGGAGAATGGAGGTTATGAAACTCGACGGACACTGGAACTTCATGCTTTGCATCTATATGGAAAACACCGATTTGAAACTAACGATCTCGGATTTATACGTGAAGCTGATCAACTTCTTAATCTTGTATGGGCAGGGTATAATCAATGGGAACCAAAGGGAATTTACAGAAGGTATAATATAAATGGTGATGTTTATACTGTGCACAACTTCGGTGGTGAGAATCTGGGTATGGGTCTTGAATATAACGGGAACATGGGTTTTAAGAATTACTGGAATGCATATTTGGGAGGAGGATTTCCAGTCTGCAGGACTTGAAACAGGACTTTACGTGGTGGCCCGTCAATGAAAAACACCGGGCAGCTTCAGAACTCATACCGATTTGAAAACAGATGAGCGCAAAAGGTGGTTCTCGATGTATCAGGTATTTTAATATAGGATTTGAAAACAGCTCAACCAACTTTTTACCCGAGATTGAACTTACTTTCAAACCTACAAATTACCTTGCAATAACACTGAGTCCTGAATAAGCAAATCTTACTCAGAACTTCAATACGTTGACTTAAAGGAATATAATGGAGATGACAGGTATATCTTTGCATCTATCGATCAGAAAACAGTAAATACTTCATTCCGTATCAATCTTAACCTGAGTCCCAATCTTACACTTCAATACTGGGGTCAGCCATTTATTGCAACGGGCAAATACTACAACCACAAATTCATCACTGATCCGATGGCAGGTGAATACCACGACAGGTTTGCATCCTATAAATCTAACCAGATAAGCTATTCTGATGAGGTATATTATGTGGATGAGAACTCAGACGGGTCAACTGATTATTCCTTTGACAACAGTGATTTCAATGTAAAAGAGTTTCTCTCAAACTTCGTTGTGAGATGGGAATACAACCCGGGTTCATCAGTGTACCTTGTATGGAGCCAGACCAGAAGCAGCTATATCTCAAACGGAGATCTGAATGTGATGGATGATCTTGGGGATCTGTTCGACAGTAAAGTTGAAAAACCACATAATGTGTTTCTTGTTAAATTCAGTTACAGGTTCGGGATAAAGTAGGGTCATGGCATGTCCATACAATAAATGCAATTGAACATTGCACTACTGATTATTGTTCTTTTCTTTGAACAATAAAATTTAACAAAACCTATAATCCTCAATTATGAGATCTTTTTCAATTGTGCTTCTGATATTTGTAACATTTGTTACAAACGCCCAGGATAAACCTGCATACAGGGTATTCACCGGTGAAGGCAAAAAAGCCGACTACCAGGATATGCTAAAACAGGCTCTCAGGGCTGATGTGGTATTCTTCGGCGAGCTTCATGACAACCCTATTGCGCACTGGCTTGAGCTGGAACTGACAAAAGATCTCCATGCCGAAAAAGGAAGCAATCTTATACTTGCAGCTGAAATGTTTGAGAGAGACAACCAGATAATAATTGATGAATATTTCAGCGATCTGATCAAAGAGTCTTCATTTGAAACTGAAGCCCGTTTATGGAAAAATTATGGCACTGACTATAAGCCACTCCTCACTTTTGCAAAAAAGAACAATCTGCAGTTTGTAGCTTCAAACATCCCAAGGAGATATGCATCAATTGTCTCCTCCGGAGGATTTGAAGCTCTTCAGAAAATCTCTGATGATGGCAGAAAAAATATTGCACCCCTGCCAATTGATTATGATCCTGAGCTTGCCTGCTACAAGGATATGCTCAACATGAATATGGGTCCAAAGGGACCAAATCCGGAAAATTTTCCAAAGGCTCAGGCAATTAAAGATGCCACTATGGCAAATTCAATAGTAAAATACCGCCAGCAGGGACAGATGGTCATTCATTATAACGGAAGCTATCATTCCGACCGTTACCAGGGAATACTCTGGTATCTGAACAGGTATAGTCCTTCCACAAAGTCAGTAACTATCACAACCGTTTTGCAGGATGAAACCGGCAAAATGAGTGAAGAAAGCATGAAAATGGCTGATTTTGTTATAGTTATTCCGACTTCAATGACCAGAACGTACAAATAAGGCTGAAGGCTGAAGGCAGAGGGCGGAAGGGAATAATTTACCCGGATTTTAGTAATTTTGGCATTGTCAGTTTAGTGACAGTGATACTTTTTTGAACAGATGAGAAAACTTCTGTCAGCGATTTTACTTGCATCTATTGTGTTTTCTGTTTCAGGACAGGCTCCTTTCAGCCGCGGGGTAAATCTTACGTCATGGTTTCAGACTGGTAATCCCAGACAGATACAATTCACAAAATATACCTTTAAGGATTTTGAGAATATCAAAAGCCTGGGGTGTGATGTCATAAGACTTCCTGTAAATATGCACAGCATGACATCGGGAGAACCTTATTATGTCATTGATAAGGTTTACCTGGCTTTTCTTGACTCTGCAGTTACGTGGTGTGAGAAGCTTGAACTTTATATAATGATTGATAATCACACTTTTGATCCTGATGTCAGCACAACACCGGAAATTGAGGAAGTTCTGACTAAGGTGTGGGTGCAGACTGCTGATTATTTTAAAAACCGGTCTCACCTGTTCTATATGAGATACTGAATGAACCTCACGGAATTTCAACTACAGACTGGGGGCAATCCAGGGCAGGGTAATAAATGCGATAAGGAAAAAGATAAGAAGTATACTATTGTTGTTGGATGATCGGGGTATAATTCATATACCGAATTGAAAAATCTGCCTATTTATTACGATCAGAACCTTCTATATACTTTTCATTTCTATGACCCTTTTATTTTCACCCACCAGGGTGCCTCATGGAGTAACCCGTCACTGGTCCCGCTTGCAAATGTGACCTTCCCTATGATGCTTTAAGGATGCCTGTTTGTCCTCAATCTCTTAAGGAACCTGGATTGAAACAAGACTCTCAGCTATAGTAGTGAAGGATCTGTATCTTCTGTCAGGCAGCTAATTGACAATGCTATAAGCTTCAGGGACTCACGGAAAGTAAATCTCTTCTGCGGTGAATTCGGTGTGTATAATATAAACAGTCCTGCAGCTGACAGGACTTACTGGTATGAAATCGTAAGAAAATACTTGAGCAGAATGACATCCTCGACAATCTGGAATTACCAGGAAGGATTCGGCTTGTTCAATAAGGATACTTATGAATTATTTAACCATGATCTGAATATCCCCTTGCTCAGGGGCTCTGACTAAATGCCCCGCCACAGACCCCATTTTCAATAACTCCCGACCCACAGGGCTTTATGATATATTCTGATTACACCGGTCAGCTGATATCTGATGCCAGCGGCGGAGCCGGGATAATTGACTTTTACTCCTCTGACCTTCCAAATAATGGAATTTACTGCCTCTCATGGGACAGCTTCAGACAGTATAATGCCCTGACTTTCGATTTTAAACCTGACAGGGACCTTTCACTTCTTGAAAGCAATGATTATGCAATTGATTTTATGGTGAGAGGCAACCATCCTGGAAATAAGCTTTGAAGTCAGGTTTGTGGATAATGTATCAGGCTTACCTGAAGATAAGCCCTGCGCATGTCTAAAATGGTCGATAAAACAATGGTGCCATGGGACAGAAATGGCATAATGTACATATTCCATTCAGTGAGATGAAGGAGAGTGGATCGTGGTTTAACAATGCATGGTATAACCCTGCAGGCAAATTTGACTGGTCGGCAGTTGACAGGTTTCAGATCTCGATTGAACGTACAGGTACTTTTATGCAGAATATCTGGTTCGACAATATTTCCATTACCGATAAGGACACTGCTAGGTATGGAAATCGGGACCCTGGGTGTTAATGACAGAAATTTTCCCGGATCACTTCAGGCAAAAGCCTGGCCGAATCCGGCAACAAATGAGGTATCTGTTGCATATACCTTAACTGAAGAATGTGATATTAATGTTTCAATTCTATCACTTACCGGGGAAAAAATCAGAGGCTATGGTAATTTAAATCAGCAACCGGGAGAACAGACGCTTGTATGGGATCTCCATGATGAAAACGGGAACATTGTTCCGTCCGGTTTATACTTTTTTGTCATTACGACTCCATGGAATTTAAGCACCTGCAAAATCCTCAAATTATAAATCTGCAACTACGGTTCCTGTCAAAAAATATTTAACTTTAACCCGTTTTAAAGGATATCTTCTAACACATTATTGATGAATAAATCGAACATTATCAATACTATACTGATATTGTCAGTATTTCTGTTATTAATCCCCTCATGCGGAAAAAAGCTGGAACCCGACAAAGTTTTAAATATAGGATATCCTTATCCCGACGCTCTTTTCCCGCCTGAGTTTCCATCTCCTTCATTTGACTGGTGGAGCCAGAAGCCTGATAAAAACATCAGCTATGATGTGAATCTTTACACTGAAAACAATAAATTGTCATATACTGTCACGGTAAATAATCCGAACTGGACTCCCGGAGAATCAGCCTGGGATAGTATAAAAGCTTCCTCTGAAGGAGGAAAGATCTTTTTCACAGTGAAAAGGTCCGGAACTGAGGAGAGGCCTTCAAAAGTATCATTTAGCGTGAGCAAAGACTCTGTGGGAGCACCAGTTCTTTTCAGACAGATGCCTATCCCGTTTCTCTTTGCCGAAAGAAATCTTGATTCCATGAACTTTGTCCTGATCGATTTTGGCAGTAAGCATAAGCCACATGTTGCTATGCGTGGCTTCCCTGTTTGCGGCAACTGCCATTCATTATCTCAGGATGGAAATACTCTGGGACTCGACCTCGATGCAGGCCTAAGGGACAAGGGTGGTTATTTCATTACAAAAGTGGAGGATACGGTTCTGTTTAATATTGAAAAATATAACTCATGGTCAAAGCTTGAGAAAAGGAGAACATTTGGACTTTTCTCCAAGCTGTCCCCTGATGGCAGATATCTTGTAACAACAGTGAAGGACCGCGTAGTTATTAAGAACTTCCCCATCGGAGGTACAATGGAGGAACTTAAGTATTCACAGCTCTTCTTCCCTGTCAATGGGCATCTGGCCATATATGACCTGAATACTAAAGAATTAAAAGAGCTGCCCGGAGCCAACCTTGAAGAATATGTGCAATCGAATGCTATATGGACACCTGATGGAAAGAATATTATTTTCTGCAGGGCTGAAGCTCTGCCCAGGGAGGGTAAGATGCATGAGATAGATGTAAAGGATACTGCTCTGGTAAACAAGTACGTACGCAGGGAGATGAAGATTAAATATGAACTGTGTTCCATTCCGTTCAACGATGGAAAGGGAGGCGAGGCCAAACCTATTAAAGGAGCTTCAGGAAACGGGATGAGCAACTACTTCCCGGCAGTATCCCCCGACGGAAAATGGCTTATTTATTGTCAGGCAGAGAGTTTCATGCTTCTTCAGCCTGACAGCCGTCTTCATATTATACCGCTTGAGGGGGGGAAATCGAGGATGCTAAAGGCTAATTTCAAATCGATGAACTCCTGGCATGCATGGTCACCGAACAGCAAATGGATAGTGTTTGTTTCCAAGCTATACGGTCCTTATACTGACCTTTTCCTGACCCATATAGACGAGAAGGGAGAGTCATCAGTACCAGTGCTGGTCGAGAAGGCCAGAGTTCCCTACACAGTCGTAAACTATCCTGAGTTTGTAAACAGCAAACCTGACAGGACATTTGTTATGAAGTACGATTTTGTTGAGATAGCTCATATTTTTAAGGCTGCCAAAGCAGGATATTATGATGAAGCCAAAACGCTTTATTATAAATTCATAAAGCAGGATCCTTTCCTCTTCAAACAGGACTGCCAGGACCTTGAAATCATTTTAAAGACAATCGGTTTGCCTGAGGAAGCAAAAAATATAATGAGCTTGCCAAGGTGACTATTGATACGGAGGTATTTAAGGAATAGTAATTAGATTTAACAAGAAAGGCTGTCACAATTATTAATGACAGCCTTCGTTTTTTTGAGGTCGGTGGCGGATTCGGATTTCTTAACCCATCCCCGGCCCTTCCCTTAAGCAATAAGGGAAGGGTGCCTACGAAGGAAATTCCATCTAAAGCATTTTCATTTATTAAATTCATTTTACTATTTTTAAAATGGAATATTTCGTTATGGCTCGTGCTCAATATAAGAGATATCGTGGTATTACTTTGTTAGCCAGAGAATTACGCAAAAATCAGACCTCGTCCGAATTAATCCTTTGGCAAGAACTTCGGGGAAGGAAGATGATGGGGTTTAAATTTCTCAGACAACATCCTGTGTTTTATAAAATTGTCAAAGACCGGGTTGAATTTTACATTGCAGATTTCTATTGTGCAGAATTAAGATTAGTTGTTGAATTAGATGGACCTGTTCATGATAACTGTTGAATATGTGAGAAGGGATATTAAAACTGCTTTGGAAAGGACTCTTGGACAATAAGAATTAAAAATTATGAACTTGAAGAATTAAACAAAGTCCTTGATAAAGTAAAAAGTACTATAATAGAAAGATCAAAGCATATTCCTGAATTCTAAATGGTTAGTCACCCCTTCCCTTATTTTTTAAGGGAAGGGGATGGGGGATGGGTTAAGAATTTCAGGGAGGAAGAATTCGCTATGGAGTAAATCCTATTAAAAATAATTTCTATCTTTGCACTCCAAATATATTTGGTCGGTTAACCGAGTGGCTAGGTAGCGGTCTGCAAAACCGTTTACGGCGGTTCGAATCCGCCACCGACCTCAAAAAATCCCTGAGCAAAAAGTGCCGGGGATTTTTTGTTATCAGACCAATTACCGACTACAAAGTCGTAAAGGTTACCTCATTCCCATATCCTATCCCCTCATCATTTACTGCATAGGCTCTGACATAATACTTTGTCCCGCCCACTAGTCCTTTCAGACTGCTCGTAAACTGAGTCACTCCTGCTATCTCAGATGTCTTGAAATCCTGGATAGTAGGCTCAGGATCAGTGCTCCAGCATACACCAAGTGAAATAACCGTACTCGATCCTTCATCTGTTATAGTTCCGCCACCGGTAGCAGCTGTAATTGTAATATTTGTAACGGCTGTTGTTGTCAGTGCGGGTAACTCTTTCTTTTTACATGAGCCCATAGATACGATAACTGTGATCAGAAGAATAAATATTGGTATACGTATATTGTTCATGAAATATTGATTAATAATTATCCCCAGAAAAAAAAATATTTGGCAAAAGTACATCTAGATTATCAGATAAACAACCTGTGATTCAGGCTTCCTTATTTGTTCTGATTCATCTGAATCGTCCTGATAAATAACTACTCTTGCCTGTCTAGTTTGGTGCTTTTTGCACAAATTTATATTTTTGCACCTGAAAAAATGTTTATATGAAATCAAAACTTCACGTACCAATATTAGTGATCCTGTCTTTGTTAACTTTTACTGCCTCTGCCCAGACAGTATATCCGGTTACAAGTGGTGAAATGATATTCAGCCAGAGCCATTCATCCTTTACAGGGTCATTCATAAATCAATATCCCAACGCTAAATTGGTAGCCAATAATGTCCGGTTTACAGTATTCTTTCATGCAGGAGAGTATATTCATTTTGATTTTAATAACAATGTCGGTATGTTCTCCGGTCTTGCAATCAGGAATGTTGGCATGATTACTGATGAAGCTCTGCCTCAGACAGTTTCTCTTGTAAATGGGGCTTCTGTACCATATAACGATTATAAGATAATCCGCAGGCAATATTTACTTGGAGTTCCTCTTGCATTTAAAATTGGTGCATTTAATAAACACTTCTTCCTGTATGGCGGAGGTGAATATGAAATGGCTTTCCTTCTGAAGGAAAAATACTGGAGCAATACCTTTGACAGATCCGGATCAAAGACAAAAAATTCCCGGTGGTTTTCAAATCAGACACCAACCTTTATGCCTTCAGTATTTGCAGGGGTCCAATTACCAGGAGGAGTTAATCTGAAATTTAAATACTACCTGACTGACTTTCTTAACAGGAATTATTCATCCGGCAGGAATTCTTCCGAAGGATCATCATTCGACCTTAGCGACCTGTCAAGGTACCAGGAATCACAGGTACTCTCATTCTCTCTCTGCTGGCAGTTCAAGACTGCTGAATTATGGAATGATGATGAAGATGGATCACTTTGGCAATAGTATTATGAGGAGGTTTTTCCTTTTGAAGCTGTTAAAACTGTGAAAGAATAAAAAGCTGATGAAACCCTGACTATTGAGTTTCAGTCTGGATTATTCCATGCAATACAATCATCATGTGGAAGAATTTATTTCGGTTCAGTTTTCTTTATTTCACCGCTATACCTCATTGAACTTCGATTAATACTGAAAATATTCAGACTTGCACCTCCATCCGGACCAGCAGAAAGATTCAGGGTAAATGAATCATTACCTGTCTTAACAACTGCCTTGAGCTTATACCCCTTTTTGGTGTTCTCCATCACATATTCTTCAGGCTTTCCCTCGAACATATAACCGGTCTGTCGGCCATAACCTGCTGAAGCGGTTTTGGCAGTACCGAAGAAGGGAAGATTGCTCTTAATCATTTCCGGGCTGAAGCTGACAGTATTTGGCCCTGATGTAATTGATACCGGTTTGCCTCTCTCAGAAAAAGCTGTCACTCCCACAAAATCAAATATTTTAAAATTCATTAAGTCTTCAGTAAGCAATTGCTGCTCAAGTTTTTGTTCCTGTTTCGTTTTTTTTACATTATCCTGAGCAAAGCCTGAAAAAAATGCAAAAATGAAAATCACAATAGAAATAAAATATCTGGTTATCATAACAGAAATAATTAAAAGAAACTTATCACCAGATTCAAAAATACATCTTTTCATGTTCTTACTCATGATCGGAAGCCCGGCTTTAGGATGGTTCTGATTTTTATTCATTAACATTACCATTCACTATAGATGGTATGAACTATTGAGAATCCTACTCATTATCAAGAATTTCGATTTTGGTGGTGCTGAAAACCATGTCCGCGAAATGGCAAACTCTCTCTCTGATGCAGGGGAAGATGTGCATGTTATTGGTGCAAAAGGAAGACAGGTAAGTCAGTTGAGAAAAAATGTACATTTTGTTCCCATGCGGATGAGAAGTGCTCTCCTTCCTTTCCAATACATATATCTGATAATATATGTTATAAAACATAAAATACAAATCCTTCATGCACACCAGAGGTTACCCATACTTATAAGCTCTCTTGCCGGAAAGATAACAGGAATACCTGTTATAGCAACAGTACACGGCAGAACACGTTTTGATCTAAGAACATCATTTTCAAGAAAATATCCTGCCAGGATTATTTTTGTAAGCAGGCATGTGCTTGAAGTCTCTGCAAAATACGATGAGATAAAAAGTAAATCCGTTATTATTCCAAACTGGGTATCACTGACAGGAGAACAACCCGGCAAAATACCTTATTCAATCAGCTATGTTAGCAGAATAGACAGGAAACATTCTGCCCTTATCCTGATGATCATAAGAGAGATACTATATGATCTTGCAATTAAATTCCCTGAGATGACCTTCAGGATAATCGGAGAAGGGAATTACCTTGACCAGATAAAAAAAGAAGCAGAATTATTAAACCTGAAACTTAACAGGGAGGTTTGCATTATATG
This sequence comes from Bacteroidota bacterium, assembly GCA_016718875.1. Taxonomy (GTDB): domain Bacteria; phylum Bacteroidota; class Bacteroidia; order Bacteroidales; family VadinHA17; genus LD21. Next base: position 1,796 of record JADKBL010000050.1, on the reverse strand, counting down.
TGGTTTTATACTTAATGTCAAAGAAAAACTTCAGGAATCTGAACTTATCATAGGTGTGGGAAGGGTTGCAATAGAAGGTCTGGCAAGTGGTGTTCCTGTACTTTCAATGAATCAGCAAAGAATGGGATCGGTCATCTCACTGGAAAACTATGCTGATTATAAACTTAAGAATTTCGTTTCAACCGGAAGTGCTCCTCCGGATAAAGCAGGACTGATGAATATTTTGGCTGATTTTTTCAGAAATAGGGAAACCTGTGAAAAAGAAACACTTAAATTAAAAGAACTCGTAATCGGTGATTATAATCCGGTTAAAATCACAGAAGAAATATTAGAAATATACCGGTCTGCCATCAACCAAAAAACTGATTAACAAATTCATGCATATTAATTCCCAATATTTTACTCCGTGTATCCCACCACGCAACTCCGTGTAGCTCCGTGGTTTAATAAATCATTTTGATATATTTACAACTGTATATTTATCAGGTCTGCTAATAATGAATTCATTTCTTGCCTCCATTCATCCCGATCTTAATACCGGTTTTTTTCTTCTCTTCCTGCTGTCTGCCCTTACAATCGGAATGTCAAAGGCCGGCCTGAGCGGGCTTGGTCTTGCAATGGTACCCATGATGGCACTTATTTTCGGAGCCAGGGAATCAACAGGAGTGATACTTCCAATGCTTATCACAGCAGATATAATGGCAGTTGCATATTACAGAAGCCATGCTGTCTGGAAACATATAATCAGGGTCATTCCCTGGGCCGTTGCAGGGATACTGATTGCGCTTATCATAGGTAAGCTTATGAATGACAATCAATTCAGGATGATCCTTCTTACAATAGTATGGATAATGCTCATCGTTATGCTGGCAAATGATCTCCGGCAGAAAAAGGGTACGGAAATACCTGAAAATCATTTTTTTGCTTTTGTAATGGGACTCGTTGGAGGATTTTCGACAATGATTGGCAACGCAGCCGGTCCTGTTTTTACACTATATTTCCTGTCGATGCACCTCCCGAAAAAGGAATTTATTGGCACAAGTGCCTGGCTGTTTCTTATCCTTAATGTCGGAAAACTTCCCCTGCAGGCACTGGTATGGAAGAACATTACACTGGAAACTCTCAAACTCGATCTGATAGCTGTTCCGGTTATTGCCCTGGGTATCTTTCTGGGAATCTATATAGTAAAACTTCTGCCGGAGAAAGTGTACAGATTTTTTGTAATTTTTGCAACCCTGGCGACTTCCCTGTTGCTGTTTCTCTGATCATCTGCTCAGTACAACACTTACGGAAGTAATCTTCCCTCCCATTGGCGGATTCAGCTTTGAGACTTTTACTGTGGCTTTTTTTATTCCCTGCATTTCCGAATAGAGTGCATCAAGTATTCTCCCGGCAATATGTTCAAGAAGGTGTGACTTTTTTTCCATTGCCAGCTTCACTATCTGGTATGCAAGCTGATAATTGACCGCATCCTTAAGGTTATCACTCTCTGCCGGTTTCTGCATATCGGTTTCAATTGTCAGGTCAACAAGAAACTTATTCCCGACTATCCTCTCCTCTTTATAATGACCATGGAAGGAATAAAACTCCATGCCTTCAATCTGTATCAGTCCCATTTTTAATCAATTATATTTTTGCATTAAGACCTCTTCAGTAAGATAACCACTTATCCTGGTCTAGTAATCAGCTACTTGCGAAATAAAGTAAATAATAACTTGAAATTGTTAAATAATTATTTGGTTTACATTATAAACTAGTTTACATTTGTAATGTAATTATAGTTCTTTAGCATTCTT
>JADKBL010000049.1 GCA_016718875.1 Bacteroidota bacterium | reverse complement strand
AATATGCTTGAGTTGACGAGCGATTCTCGATCGAACCCCCTCCCCCCAATATGTATTAAGGCGAGAGGCATCTTGAGCATGGTTCCTCATCCACTTTGAAGGAATATTGCATGGCGCAGTCATGCCTTTATTGAGCCAGAATCCAATTAACCATTTTGCTTCTTGAGGCAATTTAAGTTCGCGAACATCCTCAACCGCCAACGGCAAATTTAAAATTTCATGCTCTGGAGAGTTGATTAGATAACTCCACACGCCACAAACGATCGGGTCCAAATCGAACAGAAAAACTTTATGGCCGGGATAATGCAAGGCAAACCCTGCCGATCCAGCAAATGGCTCAATAATAGTTTTGTAGAAAGGCTTTGGATAGTGCCTCGCAACCCTCCACTTCCCTCCAAAAAAAGTAAAAAACAGCTCCAGCCTTTTCATTCAACTCACCACCCACCTGTCTAATCGCTCAATAAATCCCAAAAGATTCTCATACCGCTCTTTTAAAAGCAAAACCCTCTCTGCCTCATCCTCACGCTCAAAGACCACCGTCTCAATCTCCCACCTGAAAGCAATCAAACCCACAAGAAATGGGAAATTCTCGCGCTCAACTTTAGACAAACTCTTTAACGACTCAAATGCGTAACTCGGAATACACTCCGAAAAACTCTTAGTTAGCGCACAATCTCGCCCGTAACTGATGTAAAAAAACTCGGCTAAATTAAATAACAAATAAGAATAGTGCGCATCGTCGAAGTCAATCAGGTAACAACACTTAGACCCATCCACCAATATGTTTCTATAGTAAAGATCCCCGTGGACAAATCCAGACGGAAGACTCTGATAACTTCTCGCGTACTGCGAAAGTTTCCCTAAAATCTCCCAGCCCATTGAACAAACCGACTGGTCTCCGTAAATCTTTGCGAAATGTGGACCGCGCTTTGTTAGAAGCCCTGTGTATCTTTCAATACCAGAATGCTTGATATCTGAAATAAACCTGATTGAGCCGCTCGATTTGTAAAACCCTAGCACCCTCTCCCAAAGAAATGGACCCACACTTGACTCTATCAAGTCCCCTTTTGGCTCAATAATTTCATACCAAAGCCCGTCTGACTTCGTTAAATCTCGACTCCTTAGAAAAACCCAATTCGTAATTGGATCTTCAATCACAAAGCCCCTTGATTCGAATGTTGGGTCTGGGATGTGCTTCACAATGTACCTAAGAAACTCGCCCTCTCTTAGCAAGAAGGTGCGCGAAAATCGCTCCTCAATATCAAATTTGGTTGCTTTTAACCGCTCAATCACAAAAAAATCCTACCACTCTGATCGACACCGCGACAAAGCAGCATCGCACTCAACAAGACTTTTTTGGCAATAGAGCTCTGATTCATACGCCTTTTGAATGGCCGATAGCGATGAGCTTACCATTTGAGCCGCCTCGCCAGAATAACTCGGAAGCGTCGGACACGGAGAACACTCCTGACACGAAAGCCTCGCGTCCAATTGATTGGACGGAATCTGCCTTGAAAATGCCACAGCAAGGCCAAATCCTACCCCAGCTATGAAAATCAAAACTCTCTCCACCGAATCAGTGTGTCATATTTTTTGCGCAAACTTTTAATCTTAAAAATGAAATACAGGTCTAGTTTTCGTCCTGAGAGTCGCCGCCCAATCGCCGAGCCATAAACACGTACTGAAAAATACTGTCAGCAAAATCCTCTTTGTCTTGCTGCGTAAACCGAGAGTCTTCCATCAACACTATCGCCTCATTCACCATAATCCAAAATCTTGACTCAGTCTCTCTCACAAGCTGACCGATATACTTGTAAGCACCTGCCCATGCTTTTCTCGCCCAAACGCGATCAAGGTCTTTCTGGTCCTCCGGCAAAAGCTGATAGGAAATCCAGAGTTTTTTCCATCGCTCCAACCGATCTTTACTAACCTCTTCCGCCAAAGACTTCGACCACGCCATCCATTGCTCGTGCTCACAGGCTGACATTTCCTCAAGAATTCGGCACTGAGCCGTACCGTGGATGGAAATAGCATCAGGCTCAAGCCTTGAACAAACCATTTGAGCTATGTCGTTAATCTCGGAAGGAAGACCTTGAGTCTTAAAAGCAGAACGAAACTCGTTTACAACAGAGGACCTAACAGCATCATTATAGATCTGCACGAGCCTTTTTAAATCAGACTCAAAAGACTCGTCTGACTTAGCCAGCCTTCGAAGTTCGTTGATTGCATCAATCAGCATTTGCTCGCTCAAACTTCCACCTCAAACCCACTAAAGCCTTCTGACAAACTCTCGTTATTCTCGTATGGGATTATGTCTTCAATCAAGTGCTCCGCTTTTAATTGGAGCAGCCAAACTAGATCCCCCGGATATAACGCTGCCGCATGCTTGAAATTGCCGAAGTCTATTCTATAAATTAACTTTTCCGAAGACACAACTTCAATAGAATTTGAATCCCTGTATGTTACAGTTCCACCTATAAGACTGACTCGAGATGTCTTCTTCTTCTTCTTCACCCGACCGTCCAGTATCAATTAAGCTTCAAAATGTTCGATTTTGTAGCTGCATCTATTTTTGCAAAATCAAAATTAGCCTCCCCAACCTCAACACCAACCAACGCACCAGTAAGATCACAATCTGAAAAATCCGTATCCTCATCGACAATGATATTCTCAAGAACTGCGTTTCTAAAAGAAGAACCTGAAAAATTAGCTCCCCTCAGATCAGAGCCAGAAAACAAAACGCCATCAAAGTTACATTTCGAAAAGTTACCGCCATTTAATATTGATGAAGCAATCTTAGCCTTTTCAAAATCGGTCTCCATTGCCTGGCAATCCGATAAATTAGAAAAAGAAAAATTAGCGATCTGAAACTGGGAGTGGTAAAATTGCGCCCCAACCAAAAGCAACTCTCTTAAAGAAATCCCTGGCAAAACTTGGTTGCTCAAATCAATCCGATTAAAATTCCGAGTTTTTGATTTTAGTTTTTCCACAAGAGAATAAACCGACAATCTCTGGTCGGAAGAAATCAACACGTCCCCAAAAACATTTTTGAGGTACTTTCTTGCTGGCACGAAACCATTGTCTATTAGAAAAGGACGTAAAGCGAAGATTTATGTTTGAAGATCAGCAAGCCACAGCTAAAATTAGACCTACGGCCAAGGACGGCTCGCCTCGATTGACCACCTGTCTCTCGGGAGCTAGCAAGGACGCACAGCTCCCGAGGGACGTTAACTCGCATCAGGAGCCACTGACTTCACAGCCGCCAAAATGTGAGGCCTTAACACGTCCCCAATCGCCTGATCGTCAGATTGACAAGAAACATGTAAAGTCTTGAGCAAACGAAACACATCTTGCGGAATAGAAATCGCCAAACTCTCTTTGCCAGAGTGCATAAACAATACAGAATGTAAATCGCCAAGAGGGTTCTTTGCCTTAAGAGCCCTGGTGATCTTCTTTGACACTGACTCAGCTTGGCCAGCATCTACGTTATCTAAAATCTGAGCACGCTCTGATTCGGCCACTCCAGCCTTTGCAAGATAACCGTCCAGCACTCGCCTTGTCTTTTTCCAAATCGTCTTGTTCGCAAGACCCATCATCGACTGCACTTCTTCAGCGCCGTACTTCTCCACGTTCTTTTGGTAGATAGGAAGTAGCTTTAAATGATCAAGCGAGCCGTGAAGGTTGTTAAGCCTGATGTTTAAAAGCTCTAAAAACTCCTGATCTTGGAATCTATTGTCATACAGAACCACACAAGGAATAAAGGTCTGACCAATCTCCCGACAAGCCTTCCAGCGATGCTCACCGTTAACAATAGTGTAGTGGCCATCTTGATCAAGTTTAGGAATAACGATGATAGGAGAAATCACTCCAACATCTAGGATCTCCTGCTTGAGTCGCTCGAACTCAGGCTCCTGCATGACGTTTGGATTGTTCTGCTGCGGGTGAATGTTCTCTACGGTGATGTCGATTAAACTCAACGATGATTCGCGCTGCATATTTGCACCCTATTTTTTCTTCTTAGAAGGCTTTTTAGACTGTGCCTCGTGGTAGCTCATTGTGTCAGACATCGACCGAATCACCTGCTGCATTTCAAACGTACATCGCTTTTTTAGCAGATAACAAGCCTGCTCCAGAGTCGTCTTAATCTTGTTAAAATCATCCGACGACTGGCACAAAGCTGCACCCTTTGCTGGCCTTAAAACAGACCCATCAGGATTTAGTATCTCTTCAGAGGCTTCCAAGAAATCCAAGAACTCATCAAAGCCAAGCTGCCTTGTTTCCGGAGAAAGCGTCCGAACACAGTTGCCTCCAGCAGATATCTTTCCACTGACCGCGCAAACCTCTGTGTCAGGAACCTTGATATTCGAAAGCCCGCTACACCCGGCCAGAATTCCTAGCAACATCAAACTGAACAAGTTTTTGAAGAACCTTGATTTCATCTTCCCTCGCCTTTTTAAATTCCGCAGAATCTATCCCATGAGAGTTCGCAATTTGCTTTAGCGCGACACTTGCCCGATCAAATTCTTTCTGCGCAGCCTCGTTCTTCAAAACGATAACCCGCATATTGATCACCTCTCTTATTGCCTCATAAATCTTATCAGCAAAACCAATAAAAATTCGCTTCACAATGCTGCCAAGAAACCCCGCTCCCAACACTCCAAGATATTTAGAAATCAATTCGCCTAGGATGCGCGAAATCACCACATCCCAAACAATATCCTTGAATGGATCAAGAACCTTATCCGCAGGCCCCGTCGACATGTCCTACTCCCTATTCTTTTGAGCTATCTCGGCCAAGTAGTCGTAACCGTGAAGGATTTCGTCCGTGTCGGGTTTAATCACGACAAGTCGCAATCCAAACTGCGCCTCATACTTAATAAGATACTCAACAATTGACTGGATTCGATCCTCTCCAGGCAGGTTAGTACCGAGGAAGTCGCGGCAAATATTTGCGATAGACTGGCTGTTGGATAGCGTTGGCTCCATACGCTTCATCACATCAAGCGCATTGATCACAGCCATGTAATCCTGGAAATCGACAAAATTAAAATGAACATCTTGAGGCTTCGTAGATTCAACCTCACCGTCAATGGCCTCACCCTTTTCAAGAGCCTCGCTAGTATTCTCTGGGTCTTCGGGCTTCAAAGACTTCAAATATCTCTTAACCTCAGTATCCAGTTCTTCAACATTTAGATGCTTA
>JADKBL010000048.1 GCA_016718875.1 Bacteroidota bacterium | reverse complement strand
GAATAATTAACGCAGCCCTAGGGATGAGCGTTAAGAGTTCGCCTCATGCAAAATAAAGACTTTGTTACAGCAATGCGAGATTTAATTTTCGATTATTTTGGTAACGACGAGGATCGTTCGGATTGGTTAATTTCAAGAGGGTGGATGGCCAATTATGGTGAACCGGATAAGTCTGGAGTCGTCCAGATAGTTAGCATGGTGCATCCTTCATCCGATGAAAAATTCACGATTGAAAAAGCTATGTTCGAAGAAGTTGTGTTGATAACTCAGGAGTCAGGTATTACGAGGATAGGTTTTGAGAGTCCAGTTGGTGATTACGGCTGTCATCAGCAGTAAGGTTTGAAATGTCTGATTTCTGGAGCGATTTGGGGTTATCTGGTGTTGAGGATTTATCTAAGATTAAAAAAGCATATCGGGAAAAAGCGTTAGCGAGCCATCCTGACCGCGGGGGCAGCGAGGCTGAGTTTCGAAGAATTCATCATGCCTATAAGATGCTTACGGATCCTAGCTATCGGCACAAGGAAGAGGAGGTAAATAGACCAGTTGCTATTGAGGTTTACATTACCCTTGAGCAGGCTGTTTTCGGAGTGATCGTAAACAATGAGGTAAGTAAGGCTTTTAAGGCGTCTGATTCAATGCCAGAGGCTCAGGCGCAGACGCAGTTGTTTACGTTTCGCCATCACGTTAAAGGATGGGCTGGTCGACCCATTGTTATCAATGAAAGTGTCACGATTGGTAAGATCACAAAAAGCATTAAATTCGTTTATTTAGTGTCTGAGCATCAAAGGTATAAGCCACACCCGCGGGGCATGGTCGTGAATGAAGCGATTGATGTAATGACGGCGCTAAAGGGTGGAGCGATTGAAGTTCAGACTTTGTTTGGTGTTAAGAAGGTTCGAATCAAGCCGGGGACTAATGTTGGGGACGAGTACGCAATTAGTCATCACCATTTAGGCGTTTTGATTGTTAGGATATCTGGTATAAAAGTTCCTAGTTCTAATGACCTTCGTGGCCAAGAGGAGTATAAAGACTTGGGCATAGATTGGAATGCTGAGGATGCAGCCGACCGAAAGGAGATGGAAGATCTCCAGAGGACGTTTGATCGAATCGTGCTTCGATTCTAGTTTATTCCTGGGAGGTTTTCGTGGGGGAGCCGAAGAGTGAGCAGATAGTTTCTACTGATATCAAGATGTGCTCAAGAGGATGTCCTCGTTGTGGGAAGTCCTTTAGGGTTTGGGAGTCTAGCGAGCAGGTTTTTTGTTCTAAGTATTGCGAAAACCCAAACAATTCGAATCGAGTGGAATCAATAACGTATCGAAAAACCAAGCCCTTGTCGCGTGAGAAGTACAAGCAGGAGGGGCTTGCTGTTATAGAAAAAATTAAGCAAAAAGAAATTGCATTAAAGCCTGAGGAAGAAGACTCGATATCTGTGTGGAACAGCTACGTGGCTCGCGCTCGTTCTTTGGTGAAGAGCATGGCGAAGGATCGCTTAGAAATAGGCAGGATTGCGTCTGAGGCATGTGAGATTGTTAAGGGTGGTGGTGGTCACTGGTCTGACTTTGAGGGAGTTAATACGTTAAAGAAATTCGCTAAAGACGTTGGCATCCATTACAAAACGCTTCATCGGTATGTTTCAATTCACAAAAATATTGTTTTAAAGGTGCCAGATGAGAAGTTTGAAGATTTAGAGTTTTCGGTTTTAAATAAGATCTGTCGTCAAGTAAATGCGAAGACATCTCCAGAGGTCGTTAAGAAAGTCGTAGAAAAAGAAAAGGCTCGCGATCCTCGCGGCGTTACTCTTTACACAATTATTCGTAATCTGAAGACGGCGCGTTATTATGTGACTTCTATGGACTTAAAAGAAGTTCATTCAGATGATCTGGCAGGTCTTGAGACTGTTTGCGACGATATATTATCAGCAATAAAATCATTCAAGTCGTCCAATTGATTGGACAAAATTTAGAGGGGGATGTGTGTTAAATAAATTTCTAAAATCTATTGGTGAGTTTTTTTCAAAACTTTTCGCAAAGAAGGAGTCTTCTTCTCCGTTGCCGATTGAGGCATCTCCTCCTGCGCAGATTGAGCCCCCGAAGGAGGATCCAGCAGACGAGGTGCCAGTTCCTTTGCCAGAGAAATTGAGCGTGTTCAGCTTGGCGCTTTTCCCAACGGGTAAGGACAGAAGGCTTAGGTCTGAAATGATCGAGTTTCTAGACACCAAGATATTCCCTACGGGCTTTGTAGAAGATGACGATCTGATTAAAAATCCAAAGCGTTTATTTTTAGCGGCTTGTAAAGTGATGGTTGGAATCAGGGAAGAGGGCGGTCCGAACAAGGGCAAGCTTGTTGAGTGGATTCAAGACACTTACGGAAACATTGTTGGAGAGCCATGGTGCGCTTCTGCGATGCAGACGGGGATTGCTTATGCTGAAACCAGGACTGGGGTTATCTCCCCGGTTATTGCATCGGAGCATTGTCTGACAATCCATCAGAAGACGCCTAAGGAAGCTCGTTTGCAGGAGCCTAAGAAGGGTGCTTTGATAATTTGGCGCCACGGGAATACGCAGTCAGGTCACATTGGAGCGATTGTCAGCGTGCTAGCAAATGGTGTTAGGATCACATACGAGGGCAATACGTCTTCTGGTTCAGCGATCAATCGCGAGGGCGATGGATTCTATGAGCGGCAGAGGGCTAAAGGTGGGGTTGGAAACATGAAGGAGCTTGGGTTTATCGATCCATTTCCTTCTCATGAGGTTTAGGATGTTTAGGAAAAGCGTTGAGACGAGAGATAGGATTTTGGCTACGGTTTACGTGAATCGGCAGGGCGGAGGAGAGTCGAGAGATATCGAGGTAAGCGGTGAGTCAATCAGCTACTTTGGTGTTTTTAGAAAAAACATTCCGCCTGAGCAGAAGTTGAGAGAGCTCATGCTGTCGTGGAAGAAGAATGGGTTTGCAAGGTTTGGGCACGAGTATATTCCGTCAAATCTTATTTCTAGGGTTATTTTGAATAAAAAAACTCAATGAAGTCATCTGAGTTTTTTGAATGCACTGAGACTGAGGAGCTATACGTTCTTTACGACGTGTTTGCATCTTCGTGCGTTGAGCTGGGCCTGGACATAAGGCTAGTTCAAGTCTTTGAGAGGCGGGGTGAGGAGTGGTGCTTATCCGGCCTTTTTGACTTCATGTTTGGGGGATATCTCGCTGCCAAAAACAATGTTGAGGAGTCTGTTGGTTATGTCACTTTTTGTTTGGATAAAGGGCTTGAGTTTAAGAACATCAAGATGTGGAGAAAAACAGAAGCCGAACCAAGGGGCAAGAGGTCGCTTGAGTTTGAATTCTTCCGCAGGGGATGGGGGGCGCTCAAGGATGGACAACGTAAAAAAGATGCCGTTTCGAAAGGTGAATGATCCAAAGGCTTTGCTGCAAAACATAGCTGAAGAGTCTGGTGATTTAATGGAAAATGTTTTGATTGTAGGTCTTCACAAAGATCATCAAAATGTCACTATCGCCTCTACGACAGCGGATCCGGCGTTTTTAGCGCAGGCTCATTTGCTAGTTATGGATGTCGCGCAAGCTGCGGTATATGGTGAAATTTCAGACGAGGATTAGATGTATAATTCAGAAACCGAAAAAATTGCTCCAAGGATAGCCGACTATCTTGGAGAGGTTTGCGTGGACATTGGCTGCCATCACGCGAAGGTTTCTGATGCTTCGGTTGGTATCGCAGACGAAATAGGCCCGATGGTTGGCCTCACTGTAAAGGATTATGTAAAGGTAGCTGAGGAGTGCCCTGAGTTAATTGGTATTTGCGATGCGGTTTTTAGCAGTCATTTACTTCCGAATATTCAGGACTGGGAGTCTGCCCTCCAGAGCTGGGTAAGATTATTAAAATCCGGTGGAAGATTAGTTATTTATCTGCCTGACGACAGGCTCTATGATTACACGTTAAATGCTAATGCGGTTCATAGGTTTCAGTACGAAGCTTTTTGCGAGCATGTATCTATGTTGATTCCAGAGCTTCAGATGATTGATGGCGGATTTGATATAGGGCCGGACAAGTATTCGTTTTTTGCTGTGTTTTCAAAAAAGGAAGTAGTTTCGGGGCGATTTTTCTTATCAAAGGCAACACACAGTCTTCTTCGCATTACATCGTCAGACTACGCAGCGTTACGACAAATGTATGATTTGACGGATAGGCACTTGCAAAGAAAGGCTATAGAGGCTGCTGTTGATGAGATAGAGTGGCTTACGAGGCAGATCGAAAAGTTAAAAAGGGGGAGTGAGTGAAAAATATTTTTGTAGTGTGTTTTGTTTTGTTGATGGGTTTATCGGCTCACGCGAGCGGCAAGATTTCGTTTCAGCCAACATACGATTCGGCGGGAAAGATTGCTTATCCAGTTGTGGGTCTTTCTATTTACGAGAAAATTACAAATAAAACATTTGCTAATTTGTGGCTTGGTGCTGGCGATATCGTAGACTGCGAAACTTGTGTTCCAAAGTCTTCAGATGGTCGGGTGCTGTGGATTACAAGCAGAAACCAACTTGATTATTATATTAAGCATCCTTGGGTTATCAGCCCTGGGTTCCAACTGATTAAGGTTACCTCTGACGAACAAATTAATTATCGTTTGTTTGTCAAAGCGACTATGCAGGTTTGGTAATGTTGTATGATTCTTTTGCCAAGCCATCCTACGGATGGTGAGAAATACCTGTATCTGAACTCCAGGCGATACTTTATGTATCTGCCTGGAATTTTGTGTTTTTTGTTATTAGTTAGTGGGATATTTTTATTCTCGTTCGCTCAGCACTACTTTTTATTTTATTCCCTTTTTGGGGTAGTTGTTTTTTTCTACTTAGGTATTTCTTATTTTGTAGGGATATTGGGGAAGGACTTTAGTTTTTCTCTTCATCAAAGTTTGGTGAGGAGTTGGAAGAATGAGTTTCCTTCGGTTGATGTGTACTACCCAGTCTGTGGTGAAGACGTATCTATAATCAGAAACGCACTCAATCATATTGTTAGGCTTGATTGGCCAGGCAAGCTTCAGATTTACGTTCTTGATGATGGTTTTTCGAGTGAAGTGAAGCAGATGGCTCATGATTTGGGCGTTCACTACGTGGTCAGGCCAGATAGACCGCATCTCAAGAAGGCTGGGAATTTAAGAAACGCTTTCAAGCAGACGAGTGGTGATTTCATACTGATTTTGGATGCTGACTTTTGTCCAAGGCCAGACATGTTGCGCGAGATGATGCCATATATGCTTGAGTACAAGGACGTGGCCATTGTGCAATCTCCCCAGTATTTTGAAATTAAAAAAGATCAATCATGGGTAGAGAAGGGCGCTGGATACGTTCAAGAATTGTTTTACAGAATGATCCAGGTAAGCAGAGACTCTTTTGACGCAGCAATATGTGTTGGGACGTGTGCTCTTTATAGGCGTTCTGCTCTAGAGCCGTTTGGCGGTACAGCCGCGATTGGATATTCAGAGGACGTTCACACTGGGTTTCAGGTGATGCAGAACGGATGGAGAGTTCGCTATATTCCAATTATATTGGCAAAGGGAGTTTGTCCTTCAAGGTTAGACGCCTTTTTCCTCCAGCAATATCGTTGGGCTATGGGCAGTATAACTTTGTGTTTCAATAAAGAGTTTTGGAAAACCGATCTCACTTTCATGCAGAGAGTTTGTTATTTGACGGGCATGTCTTACTACATAGTTACTGGGATTTCGTTATTTTTAACTCCGATTCCTGCGATGCTTTTGGTGTGGCTGCACCCAGAAATGATTTTTTGGTACAATTATATTTTCTCAGTTCCGTCGTTTATATTTGGAATATTTGGGCTAGCGATGTGGTGTAAGGCTCCATTTGGCTGGTATGGAGTAATGGCAAGGCAGGCATCTTTTTACGCGCATTTGTTTGCACTAAAAGACAAGTTGATGGGGACGCTTGTGCCTTGGCAGTCAACTGGCGCTGTGCGTGGGGGAGGAAGGTTTTTGCAGTTTAAAAACCTATTCTTTTTCTGGACTATATTCCAGTTCGTTTGGATTTTCGGGTTTGTTATCCATAACTTACATGACTACCATTTTTATCATTTCATACCCGTTCTGTTTTTCACAAGTTTCAACTTCTTGATTTCTATGCTGATAATAAAGGATCAGGAGTAGTGCTTAGGGGGTTAGGTGGAGCGGGCAACGGACGGTTCAGTAGAAGTGTCGCACCATATAAGAGTTACTCCTCGTCTTTTGAGAATGATTGCTGACAGGCTTGAGACTCGAGAGGCAGACGCGCTGAAAACTGCAAGTCAGATCACTTACAATCTCACAGACGGGATCACACTGTATTATGATCCTGGAATTGATAAGCCGCTTATTCCAAAGATAAAGGAAAAGGAGCCCGCAAAGGACTCGCCTGTAGTGGCTCGAGACGAGTTTCAAAAGTAATTGATTGACCCAATTTTTGAACCATGAATACACTTTGTAAAGAAAAAGTTAGAGGTTGTTATGGTTCGTTGGTATTTTGTTTTTTGGTACAGAGACGCCAAGGGAGCTACGGGCTTCAAATCTGGGGTTACCAGCACAATGCATGATTTTTTCCCAGTAAAGCATGTTGCTCAGGAGATAGCGGATGATGCTGGCCTTGAAGATATATGCATTACAAGTTGGCATAAGATGAGCGAAATGGAATTTCATTCCTATCAGTATCGAGAAGAAATGAATCATACATTTCAGTCGGAGGTTTAGATATGGCTTACGGTAAGGTTCCTGGCGAGGCGTTTTTGGAAAGATATTATGCTCTTAGAAGGGCGTGGTTTAAGTCGCAACGACATAGAGAAAAGTCTGAATACGAGGAGAACGAAGTTGTTCCTCCATACACTCGCGACCAGCTTGTAAGGCAGTTTGCGAACATGGGTGTTGAGATTCCGATGAGTCCGGAGCAAGAGCCTGTTTTGTTGGGCGGTCATGAAGAATAGCTGTCCAATCAATTGGACGACATGAGGGGGCAGTATGATTGTTGTCGGAATAAGCGGAAAGATGGGGTCTGGGAAGACCACTTTATCAAATGCTTTGGCAGCAGAGATTGTCCCTTCGTTTCAGGTTAGATTTGCTGGCCCACTGTATGAGTGTCATGAGGCGGTTTGGTCTATTTTAGAAGGCTATGGGCTTCCGCGTGAACAGAAGAGTCGAGATTTTCTTACCTGGCTTGGAACTGAGTTTGTAAGGAATCGACAGCCTGATTTTTGGGTTAAAGCTTTAAACAAGAAAGTCCGTGAAATAAGAAGCGCAACCTGCTTGCAGGATGAGCCACTAGTGATTGTTGATGACGTTCGCTTTGAGAATGAGTTCTTGGGTCTATCTGGCGCACTGATGGTGAGGCTTGAGTGTCCGGTAGATGTTAGGAGAGCTCGCGCTAGCGCGTGGAGTGATGCAAAGCATGCTTCTGAAATAGGGCTAGACGAGTATTCAAGGGATGGCCGATTTGATCTTTATTTCGATACTTCGACTAGGAGTGTAGAGTCGATGGTGTCTATCATTAAACGCGCCATTCATCTAAAGGATTTTGATTTTATCGGTAAAGACGACAGAGAGTCGGCCAAGCAAATTAGCGCCGAGCATTATGTTAGGGCAGCCGAGTTCTAAAAATCTTGCGAAGTAAAAAACAACGTACAACTCTTTAGCCTGATAATGCATCCATGGGGGGAAGCGTGTCGAAGGCAAAGATTTGTATTCTTGGAGATATTGCTTGGGGCGAGAAGGTCAGCGTGTCTGAGCTGAGTGATGATTGTTTTAAGGTGAATAGCCAAGAAACCTTTCTTCATTTGTCTGGAACGATTGCAGAGATTCTTAAGGCCAGGGGGCATCAGGTATGTGTTACGAGCGTTCTTGGTAAATCTGGCGATACTGATGAAAAGATCAGATCAGGCCTTCAGGCAAAGGGTATTGATTATATTTTCACCCATGACGATTCAAGGCGAGCGTTGGTTTATCGGAAGATAGACAATCTTGACGGCGGAATTCAGTTTTGGGATGGGACTACTACCGACATTTCAGAGAGTGTTGCGGATGAGTTTTATCACGGTGTGCTTTCTGTGATTAGAGAGTCTGATGTGGTGGTTCTTCTTGATTATGGGATGGGTTCTTTGCCAATAGATTTAACGAAGCTTGTGATTTCAGAGTGCCGCTCGTCTGATCGGCCACTGGTTGTGCTTCCTTGTCCTGGAACGAGGGCAGAAAATTTGACTGGTGCGAAGGTTGTGATGTGCGCAAAGAAAGATGTACCGACCGTTTTTCAGGACTACCAGGATGGGATACCGCTATTTTTATCAGTATTTGCTATCGACAAGGCGGTGTTTTGGAGTGTGCCTGACAGCATTTCAATTCATTCAAAGGATGCAGAGGTTCAGCTTGGTCCTGTGTTGACCGACCAAAAAGAAATTATGTGTAATATCATAGAGGCTTCTGCTTTTAAGTTAGAGCAGTCGTCATTTACTATTCATTGCGCACGAGGAAGCTGATTATTTGCGATTAAAATATGCTGAAATTAAATCAGACGCAGCACTCTTTGATATTTCCGTTTGGGGGAGAGGGCTGAGTTTAAATTTTTTAATCAGTTGATATTGTTTTTCAGAGCATGACTCAAGCGCAGCTCTTTGCCTCCAGGAGGAGTTGACGTTTAAAAGCACGTCCCAGTCAGGAAAATTCTCGAGCACGTAGTGTTCCATTTTTTTAATTGCATCTGGCATGTTGGCGCCGCGGAATTTAACCACCAATTCAGCAGGATCCTGAATTGCGGACTCTATGTGTTTTGCTTTCATTTCAGCATCAAATCCACCAAGGGCATTTCGATAGGCTGATATTTGGTAGCGTTTTTTTCGAACCATGCATCGCTGGGTGAGTTTCACAGAGCCAAATTTAGTTTTGAAGTAACGATATCTTGAGTCGTAATATGCTTCCGGATCAATGAAGGTTGAGTATAGGTCTTCCTTCTTTTCTTTTGGTGCGCCTCCGCTGCTGATGGGCTTGAATAATTCATTTCCTCTTGGGTTCTGAGGTGTTGCTCGTTCATGTCTAAGAATCATGTCAGACCATGAGTCGCAGTTCCATGGGTTGAAGTATTCTTTTTCTCGCTCAAGTTTGTCGGCAAGTTTCATGCACTCAAGAACGCTGTGCTCTTCTGGGTTGAAGGTTTGTTTGAATCCAAAGATTTTTGAAACTGTCGCGGTTTTGGCTGAATGAAGATCGATGATTTCAACGACGTGGCAGGTTTCTTTTCCGGGGTATTTTCTTGTGACCCGACCCACACACTGAGTTAACAAGAGCTCGCTTTGCGTGGGCCTTGCCATTATCATGAAGTCACAATGTGGTGCGTTGAATCCTTCGGTGAGCGTAGCGAAGTTCACTAAAATATCGACTTCCTTGTTCTTAAAAGCAGCTACAGCCGCCCTACGCTCTTCTTTAGGAGTTTCTCCTGTTATGCTGTGTGCTCTTACTCCATGCGATCGTAGCTCATTTGTGAGTCTGTCTACGTGGTCGAGGTCGGTTGCGAAGATGAGCCCTTTTTTATCCCTAAAGCGTTTGAGATAAGTCTCGACGATGAGAGTGTTTCGTTCGGTATTGTTTACGGCCTTTGAAAGATCCCCAAGGTTGAAATCGCCTGCTGTTGTTCTGACGCTTCGCAGGTCTGTTTTGGAAGAAATTCTGTGAGGAATGATGGGTGTTATTTCCCCTGACCTTGTTCCGTCTACGATGTCCATCTTGAAGGCGACGTGATCATAGATGTCTTCAAGGCTTTCTTCGTCGTGTCGGTTTGGAGTTGCTGTGATGCCTAAAGAAAGGCACGATGAGTTCTCTACAAAATAATCCAGTATATTCATATACGTAGAACTTGACGCGTGATGGCATTCATCAGTTATTACTGCGTCGAAGTGTGTTTTCGGATATTTCAAAATTCTTGCAGATCCAGAGCGTCCAATTGATTGGACAGACGCGAGCACGAGTTGGTCATTTAGAGATGCGGATCGTTCTGCGATTTCGTATCCAACAGAAATGTTCGGATTGACCCATTTGAATTCTTCTTCGGCTTGAGTGAGCAATTCTTCTCGATGAGCGAGGAAGAGAACTTTTTTGTTTTGATCAAAGAAGTCTTTTGCAATAGCCGCGGCCAGGGGAGTTTTGCCAAGTCCGATAGCGAGCACGACTATTTGTTTTCTTGATTTGCCAGATTTAAAAGTCGTTAAGGCATTTTCAATTGCAGTAGCTTGATAGGGAAATGGTTTAAAAGGGGGCCTGCTGTTTTTGTCGGATTGATTAAGAGACATTTGATTCAAATAAACCCCCAGTTTTAAATTTGAAGTCTGGAGCAGCGAGAGCGCATTACGCGGCGTAAAGTCGAAGTATCATGCGCATGGATGGGTTGGCAAATGTAAAGAAATGCGTTCAACTGCTAGGAAACGAACTAGGGGGTTTTAATGGTTGAAATTGATATTGATGAAGAAGTTGCGGTTCAATCGACTTCAGTAGAGGACGAGCGCAAGGTCGCCGTTCGAATGAGTGTTGTTGGTCTTGGTCAAGGCGGCGGAAATATAGCTGATGCGTTTTGGAAGCTTGGTTATCGTCGCGTAGGTGTTGTGAATACGACTGACAAGGATATGCAAAGACTTAGTTGCCCGAATCGTTATGTAATGAAAAGTCCTGGCGGTGCAGGCAAGAATCCAGATGTAGGTCGAAAGTGCGCAGAGGCAGAGTCGGACGAGATTTTAGCGTTCATGACAAAGACCTTTGGGCAGAATACAGATCATGTGATGCTCACCGTGTCATTGGGCGGAGGAACTGGAACTGGATCCGTATTTCCTTCTATCAAGATCGCTCAAGAGTACATGAAATCGATTAACAAGGATTTCAAAAAAACAGTTGGTGTGATTGCAACGCTTCCTTCGAGGGCAGAGTCGCCAGCAGTTTTCGGTAACGCTGTAGATGCTTTGAAAGAGTTGTGTGCTCTTGCTGACGCTGGTGAGATTAGTCCGCTTGTGCTTGTTGATAATCAAAAGGTTGTCGACATGTTTGGCGGGGCTTCTGTGCTGGATGCTTGGGGTAAGGCTAATAAAAACATTGCTGCGCTTTTCAACGTATTCAATGAGCTTGCTGCCCAGAACAATGACCACGTTGTTGTGACGTTTGATCCGGAGGACTACAAGTCTGTTTTGAAGTCTGGAATTTTGGGCTTTGGTAGATCAAAATTAATTCAGGTTTCAACTCCGACTGCAATTGCTGAGGCTGTGCGAGCTAATGTGAAGCAGGGTCTTTTGGTTGATGGCTTAGATATTTCAAAGGCAACATCTGCGGCGGGTGTTCTTGTGGCTTCTGAGGATAACATGCAGGGCGTTCCGCAAGATGCGCTGGAGAGTGCTTTTGGTGCGCTTTCAAGAATGCTTGATCCAGGTCCAAAGACCAAGCTTCATCGAGGAGTTATTATTTCTCCATCCCAGCCAGTGACGATGTATGTTCTAATCTCAGGTCTAGGGGCGCCAGAAAAGAAAATTGCCGAGATGGAAATCAAGGCTGGCAGAGTGTATCCGTAAGATAGTTTGATGGGGCGGCTATGAGAGTGGCCGTCCAATTGATTGGACGTTTTTCATGGCTTTGCTTTATCAGAACGGAAAGAATAAATCGGTCAGGACAGAGGTTGAGGAGTTAGAGTTATTAAAAAATGACTTAGATGCGCTCACTCCTGAAGAGCGAATATTGCTTGACGATGTTTTAAGAGATTTAGAAGCGACGGGTTCGTCTCCTTTGGCGGATGAGATTTCGAAGTTAAGTTACGACGCTCCTTTGGCGAGTATAGAAGAATTTGTTTCAAGCAAATATTATCTAGGCGAATTAGCTGACTCTTTATTTCCTAAGCTTAAGCAAGACGTAATTGATTTATTTAGCGGCGATTACGACACGGCTATGTTCGGGGGCTCGCTTGGGGCTGGTAAATCGACTGTTGCTGTCGTGACTTTCTTGCGTGTTCTTTATGAAATCTCAATGCTGAGTAACCCTCATAAGACTTTCGGAATAGCGCCGAACGACAACATCGGTTTTGCAGTCGTTGCAGTTAATCAGTTTGTTGCTCAGGGGATTATTGATTCTAAGATTTCACGAATCATAGATGACTCCCCATATTTTTCGACAAAATTTCGTCCAATTTCAAAGAAAGAGGGCGGTATTTATTTTCCGAAGAATATAGTTCTGCTGCCTGGTATTTCGACTGAGACGGGCGGTATTGGCGCGAACGTCATTTGCGTCATGATGGACGAAGTTAACTTCTTTAAGACTGTTGATGGAAATGAAGGGGTTAAGGATTACGCCTACGAGATTTACAAGAGTTTTAAGACCAGGATGGAGTCGCGATTCAGAGGAAGAGGGAAGCTTCCTGGCATGATGGTTTTGGTTTCTTCAAAGAAGAGTGTGAATTCTCTTACTGAGCGCGTGATGAAAGAGAACATCGACAACAAGAGATTTTATGTTGTTGAGAATGCTACTTATGAAGTGGTGCCTCAGGAGAGATTTTCTGGAGATGTTTTTAGAGTTGCTGTGGGGACCGAAAATGCGATGAGTCGTATTTTGGGTGATAACGAGCCTGATCCTGAGAGCATGTTGGTCGTGAAGGTCCCGGTTGAATATAAATCATCATTTGAAACTGATATTGATAGGGCTCTTAGGGATATTTCTGGAATAGCTACCGTTTCAGTCACTCCGTTTATTTCAAGAAGAGATAAGATTATTGAGTCGATAGATCCAAATAGAAATCATCCCTTTGAGTATTATATTTGGCAGCAGGATGTACCCGCTAAGTGGAAGTGGGAAGAGATTTGCACTAAGAATTATGATGGTTCATGGAGTCCAAAAATAAATCCTTCTGCGCCAAGGTTTATTCATCTCGATATGTCAAAGAACAAGGATTTGACGGGCCTTTCAATGGTGCATGTTGGGGGCGGCAAGGAAGTCTTGCGAGGCGGTAGGTCTGAGACCGTACCTCATTTTGTAGTAGATTTTGTTTTGGGCATTCAGGCTCCACCGACTGGTGAGATATATCAGCATGAAGTTAGGCGATTGATATACGAGCTTGCTGAGCATGGGTTTTTTATTAAGAAGGTGACGGCGGATACTTTTCAATCTTTAGGCACTCTTCAGGCTTTGAAGACTCAGGGTTTTGAAACTGATACGGTGTCGGTTGATAAGGTGGGGCCGTATGACTATTTTAAGTCTGCTTTGTATGAGGATCGGGTTTCATATTATCGCCATCATTTATTGCTTAAGGAATTAAGAGAGCTTGAGCGAAGTAGTAAGACTGGCAAAGTCGACCACCCCACACCCGGCTCAAAAGATCTTTGTGATGCGGTGTGTGGAGCGGTATTTGCGTTATCTCAATCAAGTCTTTCTATGGCTATTCAATCTTCTTACGAGCCTAAGCGAAGTGATTATGTTGACGATGAGAATTGGGTTTTAGGTAGCGCCATTCCGGTTGATAAATCGGTCCAAAGCGGTAAAGATAATTCAGCGGTTCCAGGTCGTAAAAAATTTGATTTACCTTTTGTCATGGGATGAGGTTTTGATGTCTACGTTTGCGTCTAGGGCTTTAGAGTTTATCAAGGATAATGTTTCCGACAATAGTCAGTACGTTCTTCCCACTATTCCATCTGTGGCGATTGGCTCGGTTGCCTCATACGGCAATTACGGTATTGATTTTTTAAACACTGGAATATCCGCAGGGATCAATGAATATCTGAGAATCGAGCAGGATTTGATTTCTCGATACGTTGATTATGAAAACATGGACGACAACAGTCCGATCATTGGTTCTGGATTTGATATCTATGCCGACGACGCTACGCAATACGACACATTAACTGGCCAAACGGTGTGGATTGAGTGCGAGGACGAGGACGTTCGTAAAGAGCTTAATACGGTATTTCAGAAGCGCATAATGATTGAGGAGCGCATTTGGGAAATGACCCGCGTTCTTTGCAAGTATGGCAATCAGTTTAACGAGTTAGTTGTAAAGGATGGCGAAGGCTTGGTTGCGATGAATTTGATTCCGCCTCCAGTTTGTCGCCGCATCGACGTTCCGGGGGCTCCGGATCATTCTCCATATACTGGATTTATCTACGACCCGACTGGTTTGTTTAGAATTAACACAAGAGACTTTTCAGAGAAGCTTTCTCAGAGAACTCAAGACGGCGTGAATGCTGGATATACTTTTACTCAATCTAGTCCAGATACGCTTGTTTATGAGGATTGGGAAGTTGTTCACATGAGACTTACTGGCAAGAAGCCGGGCTCTCAGTATGGGTTTGGAATTGCAGATGGTGTTAGATGGCTTTACAAGCGTCTTGAGATGCTTGAGGACAGCGTTGTTTTGCATCGTTTGACGAGGAGTCCTTCTCGTTATGCCGTATATGTTGATGTTTCAAACATTAATCCAAATGAAGTGAACGGATATCTTAATAACGTGAAGCAGGCGATGAGTAAGCAGAAGTATGTGAATCCTGCGACTGGCAAAATGGACCAGAGATTTGATGTGCATAGTGTTTTAGATAACTTTTATTTGCCTGTTAGGGATGGTCGAGAGTCGACAAGAATTGAGTCCTTGGCTGGTCCTGTTTATGACTACATTGAAGATATTAAGTTTTTTGAAGACAAGCTTTTTGCTGGGTTGAAAATTCCAAGGGCATTTTTGAGTTACGAGGAGTCGACGGCTAAGACAAATTTGTCTGCTGAGGACTCAAGATTTGCTCGAACTATTATGCGTATTCAGCGTGAGATAAGAAATGGTTTAAAAAAGGCTGGCCGTGTTCATTTGGCAGCCAAGGGAATTAGACCAGACTTTGCAGAGTTTGATGTGAAAATGACCATTCCATCTGCGATTTTTGAATTAGCTCAAATGGAAATTAGAAACGCTGAGCTTGAGCTTGCAGATAAGTTTGAGGCTTATGCTCCTCGCGAATGGGTTATGAAGAATATTTTAGGATTTTCTGACGACCAGATTTATGAAATGGAAGAAATGCGTCGTCGGGAAGAAGAGGCTCATGCTGGAGGGCTTACTGCTGCGACGGTAGCCAGGGGTATGAGTGCTGCTGACGGCTCTATCGAAAGGGCGTTAGCATCAAGAGGTTCGCCTTCTGCGCCAGATCGCGGAGGTCCTCCAGTTGCTCTTACGGCGGGAGAGTCTAAGGGATGGATGGGCCGTAGGCGGTCTAAGATTTCAAGCGATGAGTATTTATTTGGCGGCAAAAAAGCTAATATAAAATCATTGACCGAAAAAATAGATGATTTGCGTAAGAGAGACAAAGATTTCGCAAAAAAATGGGATCGAATTGAGGGCCTTTTGACAGATCTTAGGCATAATTTGAAATCATCGAAATAGAGTTTTTGCGTAATTTGTATGTATTGACTTGTGTTGTGTCCAATCAAGTGGACGTTCTAAGTTGTTGAGAATGTAGTGGCCGGGCGTTACTATATTTTCGTAGCGACTCATTTTTTCGGACTTGAAAGGTTGACAATGCAGGTTATCTCCGAGGCGCCCCGTGTGGTGCGCACTAAACGTATGTCTTCCTCAAAACGTGCGGCTGCACGCCGTAGTTATCGTCGTCGTAAATTTAGAGTCAAACGAGCCTTAAAGAGAAGAAAGCGAACGTCTGCGTACAAGCGCAGAAAGAAGCTTATTAAAAGATTAAAGAAAAGAATCAAAACTGGCGGACGAAGAAGGCTGCGCTTGAGCTTAGAGCGAGTGCTAGGGCCTTTCCTTTATGAGTCGTTGATTGTGAGTCGAGTTCTTGCGGAGGTTTCTTTGGATGGTAGATTTTTAGGCAAGGTATCAAAAAAGCATGGTGCATGGGGAGTTCGTGCGCTGGCTGGTCCTGCTGGTCTTTTAAACAAATGGTTTCTGATGAAGGACAATGACCCGATAAAAGCAAAGCCTTTAATTCATGATTTTGTATTCTTTGACACAAATGAAAACGACGAGGCGATTAACGTCGAAAAAGTAAATGAAAGGGGCGCAGAAATGTCTGCCGAATCAAAAAAGTCTATGGTTGAGAGTAAGGACTATTCCAAGGAATTTGAGTTGTCTCAAGATCAGCTTGAGGCGATTAAGAAAATGAAGCTTGAGGATCAGATCGAGTTAGTTAAAGAGCCGTCTGATGATGAAGATGGAGTTGCAAAGCTAAAGCCTGAGGTAGCGAAGGATCTGGCTCGAACTTTCAAAGTATTTACGGACGGAAAAGCGGCTGATGAGTACGAGAAAGACGCGACTGAGTCTGTAAAGTCTTTTGTTGAGGAAGAGATTGAAAAAATCGTAGGTGCTGACAAGGCCAAGGATTTCAAGGTTGACGTAAAAGTCAGCGGAGAAGATGCGTACACTGGCAGCGATGCGATGGCGGCTTACATCACTATTGAGCATGAAGGTGAAGAAAAAGAAATCGAGCACGCAAGCCTTTACTATCAGTCGGGAGATTTAATTTCCCAAGCTATGCCGGATAATGGTGGATGGGATTGGGCTTT
>JADKBL010000047.1 GCA_016718875.1 Bacteroidota bacterium | reverse complement strand
TGTATTTACCAAAATCAAGAAGGGTACGTGTTGTTTCACGTGTTGCCTTTGGGATATGCCTCAGACCATCCCAGCGCATAACCATACATACCAGTGAGGTAACTGCATTCAGGGCAAGCATGGCCAGTATGAGTTGCATAAGTGTCATCCTTACAATGAAATAATGGAATGCAAGTATAAAAAAGAAACCGGCACTGTTTATTAATCTGACAAGCAATATTTTACCAAACTTCTGGTCAGCCTGCATAATAACAAGCGCAGTATTGAAAGGCAGTGTAAGGAATGCAAGCAACGGATACCATGTAAAGAATAACTCATAACCGGCATTTCTGATAGGCTCCTCAAAAAGTACCTGCAAACCATAAGAGTTACGGCAATTAATACAGTTGCAGCCAATCCTATAAGCCCGTTGGATCCTATAAACTTCATCCTGTCATGACCTTCTGTTCCTGAGAGATATCGCACTACCGCAGTGTTGGTGATCCCAAATCTGAACATCTCAATAAATGTCCCTGAAGAGATGAACAGCACATATTCCCGAACTGGTCAACAGGGAAACTCCTGGCAAGCAATGCGAATCCTGCAAATCCGAAGAATGCAATAGACATATTCCCCGCCAGGGAAAGAAAGTTATCCTCACTTACGATTTTCTTAATCGTTCTTTTCAACTGCTGAAGGATTATATTTGGTTTTCAGTAAAGAACTGAAATCTGAAAAAGTCTTTCATCTTTCGTCTGAACAAACTCCTCTCTTTTGGCAATTCACCCATAACAGACTCAACTGCAACTAGTTCAACCCCATTAAGTATAAAATGGATCTTATTCCTGGCTACCCTGGCTAAAGTATCAAGAACCGATTGATCAGCCACCGACCAGTTTCTGTTTGACCTGCTAACCAGCAATGGGATATCAGCTCCTGCAACCAGGTCGGCAGGAAATGGATAATAAAGTATTGGAGGTAATTCAATCAGAACAAAATCGGGAACATAAGAAATCTTTATATTATTTTGACTGAGAATCTCAGAATAGTCTTTTACATAATTAAACTTATCATCAACATTATAGATGAAGTACTGATCCTTGCAAGATAGGATTCAGGATCACTGAGGAATGGGCTGTCGTAATTTATCCGTGGATCGGGATAACCAAGTATCTTACTCATTATAGGATAGCGCTTCAATTTTCAGGTTATTACCGGCAACAGATACCGGCAATTTAGCGTCAGCACTGTCCATCTGTTCAACCTCAAATTTCTTAAGAGTTTCATGCGAATAATTTAGTACAAGAATTTTCTTCCCCTGACGTATAAGTTTCCTTGCAAGGTTACCGGCGATAACACTTTTGCCCTCCCTGGTCATAGTACTGAAAATAAGAAAAGTTTTGGTACTATTACTCATATTGCTGTTCTTAAGGTGAAGATCAGCATTCTGAATTATCACCTCCAGAAGCCGGTTCAGCATAAAAGGAAGATTGACAGTTCCCACATTCAGGAAAATTTTTGGTATGACACCCAGGAATGGGATCTTTAAAATACCTGCTGCTTTTACTGGATTTTTAAGCGTATCGTCAAAATACTCCATAACAAATATCCCTGATATCACTATTACCAAACCGACCATGGCAGCTGCGAGTACCAGCAACTTTCGTTTTGTTGGTATCGGATTCAGAGGAAAATATGGAGGATCAACAGCCTTTATATTGGATGAAAACTCATTATCCTGCAACTTCAGATTTGCGAGGTTTAGCCCGTGAAGTATTTCAAGATATTCACTCTCTGATACTGAGATCTCCCTTTCAATCCGCTTAAGATTGGCTCCGGCCGGAGCATAGATCCCATATTGCTTCAGGAAATCCTTATAGTTTTCTGACATTACCTGAAGACTTGCCTTTGCATCTTCTGACTCAATCGTTTTATTTAGCCATTCCGAAAGTATCTCTTTGATTGGCAACCCTTCCAGAGTGTTTCCGTAAACAAAAAGTTGATTTACTTCTTTCTTTATCTCCTCTTTAAGGTTTTCAGCCATAAGTTTTAACTCGGCCAGTTTCTGAATATCTGTTTCATCAGCCGACACTCTTGAGATTCGGATGCAATCTGATAACTGATATCCCCAAGTCTGGTCTTCTTTTCAAGCACCTCAGCACTTTTGAGCTGAATCTGCTGCTGAGCAGTAAGTTTCTCTTCAAGTCGTTTTATAGAAGCATCCAGACCGGCAATTTCAACTTTTTTACTTTTATACTCAACATCCAGGTCTTCCTTGACCATGTAACTGCTTTACTTTGTTCATAATAGTTAATTATGTTGTTCTCCTTATTAAAAGCAAGACGCTTATCTTCAGCCTTATCTAGTTTTAATGCGGCCCTGGAGAGTTCGGTTTCAAAGTATTTTACAATTGCATCCGACCTGTTTTCCTTCATAATCCTGAAGTTCTTTATGCAGACTTCATTCATTATCGCAAGAGTCTGTTGACATATTCCGGGATCATCAGACTGGTAATCCATTTTCAGCAGGTCACTGCTGAACATCCTCTGGACTTTAATTGACGAAATTGCACTGAGTGAATAATGTGGATGTGTGTAGTTAAGCAGCTTGTAAACAAAGTTAGTATCACTACTGTGCATAAGGTTTGTGAGGGTTTTAACTGTCAGCTCGTAATAAGCAGAATCGGAAGGTGTTATATCGGCTGAAGATTGTTCTGCAACAAGTTTGTAAATATAATTAGGTGTGATCTTCTTTAGTTCGGAAAATGACGTTGATGAGATGTATCTTACATCAAAATTATCCAACATCAGATGTTTGCTAAAATCTGATTGCGACTTCCTGCTGTGTCTCACGCGATTTAATTATATTGATAAGGTTATCAAATGCTGCATTTGTAGCTGCAAAGTTGAAAAGTTTTATCCATTTCAACAGACAGACCGGTTGCAAGTCCGGTATAGAGGGTTGTCTGAGAAGTATATATATATGTTGGCTTCCTGGTCATGATTGCAACCAAAGCTGCAAGCAGAACAGGAATAACTATCAGCAATATTATGTGCTTACGCACTAACCTTATAACATCTATCAATTTAATCATTTCGCCCTGTTGTTGCTTACATTGATTTTAAAACCCACCATTTCTTCAAGGATCATTACCGATGTCGTCAATTCGCTCCTTGCAGTCTCAAAATCTGCTTCTGAGGATGATGTCATTTCTGAGATACGCGCATATTCACTGACAGGTATCTGTCCGTTTTTAAATTCAGCTTCCACCATATCCATATTAATCCTGGCATTACCCATGTTCCTCGATTTGATTTTAAGAATACGCTGTTTTAGGAGGACATCATTATACTGAGTTATAATCGATTGCCCTAGCTCACTACGCTGGGCATCTGCCTACTTGTTGCCTGACTGAGCTCAGCTGCGGCCTGCTTTATCTGGTTTTTCCTATTGACAAAATCATAAAATGGGAATTTTATAAATGCTCCCACACCATAGTTCAATTGGTTACTCCTGGTGGCATACATATACGGATTCTGTCCATCAGTTACATTTGAGGTGAATATGTCATATGTCCCATAACGCATATCAGCCTGAACTCCAAGATTCCTGATCCAGTAATATTTCTGTGACTGCATATTTGACACTTTTGCATTTATCTCATGCTCACGGAATTTAACCATAGGGTTGTAATGAATCGCTGAATCAATCAGGACGCTAAGAGGAGGAAGTACAATTTCAAAATCATATGACTGCATATCCATAGTCTCAGAGCTCTGGCCAATTGCATCTGACAAACCAATGAAGAGTATAAGCAAGGAGAATACTGTCGGTCGCAATTTATTGGAATTAATCATTTTCAGATAATAATAATTATACGGTATCTTTTTGAAATAATGCCGGAAAAGTTCTGAGTATAAGCCTCATATCATACCAGAAAGAGTAAGTGTTTCCGGTGAAATGATCAGCATACTCATTGTCAAGGCGTTTCCTTTCATCCTCTGACATGTTTCCACCATGTCCTCTTAACTCTACCTGCCATAAACCGGTAATACCGGCAGGAGCAAGAAATCTTTTTGACATGGCATCAATTGTAAGAAGTTCAGCCTCATAAACTGGCAAAGGCCTGTTACCAACAATCGACATATCGCCTTTCAGAACATTCAGTAACTGGGGTAGTTCATCAATACTTGTATTCCTGATTATTTTGCCTACCCTGGTAATACGCGGATCATCTACTATTTTGACAAAAGCTGATTTAGTTTTTGCAACCTCCTTTTTCTGAGTGGTATACCAGTAATCACAAATATTATGGTTGTCTATATGAAGCATCGGAGAACATGTTTTTCTCTGCCGGTAATGAACTACACATAGGACAAGGAATTGAGAAATCAATTTCAGCTTGTTTGAGCTTGGTATTATACTGATTTTTCTCCATGGCGAGCTTTTCATTCGGCATCAGATCCCTGACGCATTGATCTTAGCTTGTAGAATCAAATGTTTTCCTGCCCACCTTTTTGAAATATAGTAAACACGGCCTTTTGATTCAAGTCTGATTGCAAGCATTATGACAAGCATCACTGGAGAAAGAAACAGTAATGCACCTGATGCGACAGCAATGTCGAAAAGACGTTTAGACTTAGGCATTCTGTAAACAGGTTGCTTAACAGTATCTGTTGATGTGTTTTCTGTCTTCATCCTGAAATTTGACAGGAAACTTATCCTGTTTATAAGGTCTTCGGTTTGAGGAAGAGGCTCAACAAAATAATCATCGATGCGCCTTGCAAATGCATCTTTTAGCTGCTCTTCCCTGAATTCAGAAGAAACCAGAATAAAAGGAATGCCATTGAATACACTACGCTCTCTCAGCCATTCATGTATCAAAAAACCATCACCTCCGGGTATAACTGCTTCACAAATAA
Source organism: Bacteroidota bacterium (assembly GCA_016718875.1). GTDB lineage: Bacteria > Bacteroidota > Bacteroidia > Bacteroidales > VadinHA17 > LD21. Next base: position 11,291 of record JADKBL010000047.1, on the reverse strand, counting down.
TAGCATCAGTATTTCCTCCGGATTTCAGAAAATTTACTGCCTGAAGATTGCTCTCTGCAACAGTAATGGAGATACCTGCTTTTCCTTTTATACGGCTGATGTTTTCAGACGAACTACCGATATACAGAATTTTTCTTAAATCTTTCATTTTCTGTTTATTCATTTTTACCATTTCACAGCATAATGAATCGGAAACAAGTTCTTTTTTACAATCTCTTCAAGCTCTTCAGGATTAAATGGTTTTGTAAGATAATCCTGCGCGCCAAGCTTGTAACATTTTATTCTTTCTTTACTGGCATCTGTTGCAGAAAGCATTACTACTGGAGTATGTCTGGTATATCCTCTCTGCCTTACACTTTCAAGAAATACATATCCATCCATAATTGGCATTTGGATATCACAGATAATTAAGTGTGGCTGATTTCCCTCAAGCCACTCAAGAGCCTCACTGCCATCTCCTTTGCAGATTACATCATAATCCCGGGAAAGAAAATTTTCGAGAAGAAGGCGAATACTGAGTTCGTCATCAATTACAAGAATCTTGTTCTTCATACTCACTAAATATTAAAATTATATTTAAACCATGTAATACTTAGTTAAATCCGGGGGGAGTACCCTTACACGATGGCTTTAATAAATACTACAATGCAAATTTAGTTTGTGACCAGCTCCTGTTGAGTATATTATACATTACTTTATCTTACATTTACATTACAAAACCTTACAATTTTCTGAAAGGCAGATTGACATTTCGCTATCTGATTGTGAAAAGTAAACATTCTTGAATAATTTAAATCAGATTTTCTCATTCTTTAACTGTCTCACAGCATTATTTACAATAGTTTCAAGACTCTTTATTTTATCCTCAAGATCATGTGTTGAAGTTCCATTTGCAGAAAGTGATTCGATTACCTTAATATCTTCAGAAGCAGATACTATACCGAAATTAGTGAGATTTGGTTTTATTCTGTGTGAAACCATTCTAACGGTTGCAAGATCATTTATCTTAAAAGTAGAGTTTATGTTTTCAACTGTTTCGGGAGTCTGTTCACAAAATACACTGACCATCTTTCGTACAAAGTCCATATTACCCCGACTCAACTCCATAATTAAATCGAGGCTGAAGATTTTATCACTCATTACAATTGTTTTTCCAGTTTCTGAAATTGGATTTCCGTGTTTTATGTTCCTGTATATTTTTGATAATAAAACATTTTCCTCAAATGGCTTGATTAAGTAATCATCCATACCAGCCTTAATACACCTGTCCAGTTCCTCTTTGATTGAATTGGCGGTAAGGGCAATTATTGGAGTGGACAATCCTAATTCCCCACGGATGATACCGGTTGCTTCAATGCCTCCCATAAAAGGCATTTGAAGATCCATCAGAATCAGGTCAAATGACATTTTTTTTAGTATTTCAATGGCGGACAGACCATTTTCTGACTCAGTTATATTAATACCATACAGACTGAGTGAATTTCTTGCTACCAGGCGGTTCATGTCATTGTCTTCAACAAGAAGTATCCTCTTGTTTTTCAGACTATCAAAGTTTTCAGGAACAGGTGTTTCTTCCAGCTCTTTGATGTTGGCTGTATGGAGTTCTATTTCTATTTTTACTTCTGTTCCTTCTCCTATCTTGCTTTTTATATAAATTGCGCCATTCATCATCTGGATAAGTTCTCTTGTAATGGCCATTCCTAATCCTGTACCTCCGTATTTGCGAGCAGATGAAGGATCACTCTGTGAGAATTTCTGAAAAATATTTCTCAGGTATGATTCGTTCATCCCAATGCCTGTATCTGAAATAGTCAAACTTAATGAATGAATATTGTCTTTTACTCCCACCACATTGCATCCGATAGAGATAAAGCCTTTATCAGTAAACTTGATCGCATTGTTGATTATATTTATAAGTATCTGCCTCAATCTTATTGAATCTCCGATATAAGCAGGCGAAAGCATTCCTGAAATATCTGTTCTGATAACAAGCAGTTTCTCCCTGGCCATGGGAGTAAGAACAGTCAGTGTATCATTTATTACATCTATAAGGCTGAAAGGATGAAGATCAAGTTTCATGAGCCCTGATTCAATCTTGGCAATATCAAGAACATTACTTACTATCGACAGGAGATGATTGCTGGCCATAACAGCATTCCTGATGTACTGGTTCTGTTTCGGGGATAGGGATTCACGTGAAATTTCCCTGATCATACCTATAATTACGTTCAGAGGAGTACGCATCTCATGGCTCATATTAGCAAGAAATGCCTCCTTTGCCTTTGATGATTCCTCAGCCTTCTTCAAGGCAATTCCGAGTTCCAGTTCAAGTGTTTTCTGATCTGTAAGATCAATAGATATTCCTACTGTGCCAATTATTACGCCACTGTCGTTAAAATTTGGACCTCCACTGGTTAGCCACCATCCTTTGTTACCATTTTTCAGTCTGATCTGTGTCTGGTAAATATCAGACACTCCTTCTCTTCTCAATTTGCGCTTCTCCCTTACCTGCTCTCTGAAATCTTTTTCAACGAGCAGATCAACATATTCCTTACCAATTAGTTCCGCTTCTGAATATCCTGTCATATCGCATAATTGCTGGTTTACCGACATAATAACATCATTAATATCAGTCTCAACCAAACCCATTTTTATATTAGCAATTATGTTCCTGTATTTTTCTTCCTGCTGTTTCAAAACCATTACCTGATTCCTGTTAGCAGTGACATCTTTATATTTCCATAGATGTCCTTTGGTTTTGTTATCTATTATAATAGGTATATAATCACGTTCAAGGACATGCTGATTCACAAGTTCAAGTTCCTCTTCCAATACCAGTTTATTACCGGAAATAATCTGATTTGTCCTGTCTATAAAATATTCCGGTCTCAAAAACGACTGACTGGCATTTTTCATTGCAAGTGCACAATCCGAACCTTCAAGGTCTGCAGGGTCAGCATTTATTTTGAACATGTTACAAAAATGCCTGTTAATAAAGACTATCTTCCTGCTCTCATCCTCAAGAAGGATTCCTTCCTTAAGATTCATTATAAGAGATGAAAGCCTCATTTGCGAAGCCCTCAGATTTTCAACAGCAAATTTCTTTTCGCTGATATCTTCAATTATAGAAAAGAAATCACTTCTTTCCAGGCTGCTATCAAGAAACTGCTTTTTCACATTAGCCCAGAACCAGGTTTTATCTTTACGGTAAAGAATTATATCAACATCAATAGCTCCCTCCTTCTTATAACTGGTATTCAGTAATTCCGCACTTTCCAACTGTGTAAGCGGGCCTTGAAATAATTCATAAGGCATTTTACCCAGAACCTCATCTAAACTATATCCTGTAAGATTAAGCAAAGACTCATTCGCATAGATTATTTTCATATCAGGGTCAGTGAAATGCACACCAAGCCTGTTGCTTCTGGCAACCTTAGATAGTTTTTCAAGCATTTGATGGTAGTCTGAACGCTCAATAGCAATTGAAATACTACTGCAGAAACTCTTCAGGATGGAAATCTCACCATCAGTCCAGATGCGATCATATTTACATTCATCATAACCTACATATCCCCAGAGTGAGTCGTCAAGAAATACAGGAATAACAAGCTCGGATCTAATATCCTGAGATTCCAGTAAAAGTCGCAAAGGTGATCCGGAGAGTAGATTTGAGGTAATTGAACTGAAGGATCTCTTTCCATAGATGTCATCAAGAAATCCTTCCATCTGATCAAGATAAAGATTCTGAAGTTCAGGATTATCAATTTGTGGACCATAAAAACCTGAGTTCCATTCGAATATCTGAGAAGCTGTGATCTTTTTATCACGATCAATTGCTATTTTAAAGAAATAGACCCTATCAACATTAACTGCTTTACCCAGAACAGGAAGGCTTTTTGCCACAGCCTCCATATAGTTTGGATTTGACAATAACTCTTCCGAGGCAGAAGCAATGGCACGGAGCATATTTTCCCGCCTGGTCACCTCCTCCTCTGCTTTCGTTTTTTCAGTTATATCCTGGATAAATCCGGATATCTCTGAACACTTGCCATCAGTCATTACAGGAACTCCGATAATTCTGACAACAAGGCGATTTCCTGTCAGTGAATTCATATGCATTACCAGATCGAATGGCACGCATCTTAATTCTGACTCATGCAAAGCATTAATGAATTTACTTTTATCGTCAACTGTTATAAGCGAAGTAAGACTTTCAATTTCCGGAATAAAGTTAACAGGTGCATTGATAACCTGACAGGTAATGTCTGATAATGTGAGCTTTCTGTTATGAATTTCCAATTTCCAGCTGCCCATCCTGGCTAACCGGCTTGTCATCTCCATGAAATCATTCAGATAAGATCTGTCTTCCTTCTTGTTCATGATCAAATTTAAAACAGACATTAAAAAAAAAGTTCCTTGTGCAGATTATTGCCCCGGAGTAATTTAACCAGAACAATGCTTTCATTTATAAAGGTAAGAAATTTATACTCCAAAAATTCTTTCCATATAAGTCTTATGTATTTTTTATCAGCAGAAATAATAAAACGTTTTCATGCAATATTTCTTTTATTGTAAGTTTTTGTAAGATTCTAATTTATTCTTATATTAGATTTCTTTCTGAGATTTGCAGTACAAACAAAAACTAAAACAGATGAAAATAGCAATTGTCGGAAGCGGGTATGTTGGTCTTGTTACGGAACCTGTTTTGCCGAAGTCGGAATTGATGTCGTTTGTGTCGACGTTAATAAAGAAAAAAATTGACAACCTTAAGAATGGGATCATTCCTATTTTTGAGCCGGGTCTTGACGACATGGTACACCGCAACATGAAAAAAGGCCGGCTAAGCTTTACAACAAGTATTACTGAAGCGATTGCTGATGCTGAGGTTCTTTTCATAGCGGTAGGTACACCGCCCGATGAAGACGGAAGCGCCGATCTGAAGTATGTTCTATCTGTTGCCCGTGACTGTGGCAGGAACATGAATGACTACCTGCTTATTGTAACAAAGAGCACAGTTCCTGTAGGTACTGCAACAAAGGTACGGGATGCCGTTCAGGATGAGCTGAACAAAAGAAAAGTTTCAATTGAATTTGATGTTGCCTCTAATCCTGAATTCCTGAAAGAAGGCGCAGCTATTGATGACTTTCTTAAACCTGACCGTATTGTTATAGGGCTTAACAGCCTCCGGGCAGAAGAACTGATGAAAGAGTCTATATAAACCATTCACTCTTAATGGCCATCCGGTTATTTTCATGGATATTACTTCAGCTGAAATGACAAAATATGCAGCTAACTCCATGCTTGCCACCAAGATCAGCTTCATGAATGATATTGCCAACCTGTGCGAAATTGTTGGAGCAGATATCAATATGGTACGAAAGGGAATCGGATCTGATTCACGTATAGGAACAAAATTTATCTATCCGGGCATCGGCTATGGTGGTTCATGCTTCCCTAAAGATGTTCAGGCTCTTGTCAAAACTGCTGGTGAATACAAATATGAACTGAGAGTACTTAAAGCAGTTGAAGCAGTGAACAAGGATCAGAAAATGGTTCTCTTCAATAAAATGATTAAACATTTCAACGGAAATCTGAAAGGAAAAACAATAGCTGTTTGGGGTTATCATTCAAACCACAAACAGATGATATGCAGGGAAGCTCCAGCCCTTGTGATAATCAATAATCTTCTTGAGGCAGGTGCACATGTCAAAGCATATGATCCGGTAGCAATGAAAGAAGCTAAACACCACTTCGGTGATTCTATTTCATATTTTGAAGATCAGTACGAGGCACTTATTGATGCCGATTGCATGGCGCTTATTACGGAATGGCCTGAATTCAAGTTCCCTAAATATGCAGTAATGAAGAAACTCATGGTCAATCCTGTTGTTTTCGATGGACGCAATATATACGACAGAAGTGAGATGAAACGTAATGGATTTAATTATTACTGCATCGGCGTAGACACTTCAAAATAGCGAAGATCTTAGAGCAAAGAATGTGGAGCGTTGAATATTGAAATGAGCATAAGATTTTTCATCAACTGCTCCGCGCTCTACATTCAATTATAAAGCCTAACATTATATATATTTTCAGTAAATAACATTTATCCAAATGATCAGGAAAAAGGTATTAGTAACCGGAGGAGCAGGTTTTGTAGGATCTCATCTTTGCGACCGTCTTTTGAAAGAGGGAAATGAGGTGGCTTGTCTTGACAACTATTTCACCGGACAGAAACAGAACATTGTCCATTTACTTGACAATCCATACTTTGAACTTATCAGGCACGATGTTACAATGCCATTTTTTATCGAAGTTGATGAAATTTACAACCTTGCCTGTCCTGCTTCACCTGTTCACTATCAGTATAATGCAATCAAGACTATAAAAACCTCCGTGATGGGTGCCATTAACATGCTCGGACTTGCAAAACGCATCAGGGCAAAGATACTTCAGGCATCTACCAGTGAGGTTTATGGTGATCCCAAGGTTCATCCCCAGGTTGAAACTTACTGGGGGCATGTCAACCCTATCGGTGAGAGAGCCTGCTATGATGAAGGGAAAAGGTCAGCAGAAACTCTTTTTGTCAACTATCACAAACAGAATAAAGTAAGGATCAAGATTATAAGGATATTCAATACTTATGGACCAAGAATGCATCCAAATGATGGAAGGGTTGTTTCCAATTTTATAGTCCAGGCTCTTCATAATAAAGACATCACAATCTATGGTGATGGTAAGCAAACACGGAGTTTCCAGTATGTTGATGACCTTGTTGAAGGAATGATAAGAATGATGGCCTCACGTGAAGAGTTTACAGGACCTGTTAATATTGGCAATCCAAATGAGTTCACCATACTTGAACTTGCAGAAAAAGTTATAAAGCTCACCGGTTCCAAATCAAAGATTGTGAGGATGCCTCTTCCTTCTGATGACCCTATGCAAAGGCAACCCGATATTAGTCTGGCTAAAAAGGAACTTGACTGGTCACCAAAAATTCAGCTTGATGAAGGGCTTGTTAAAACTATTGAGTATTTCAGGTCAACAATTTAGTCAGTTAAATACTCAAATAGAGAATCCTTGTAGTTATCCATCATAAACTGCTGCCACCAGACAGCCAGCACAAGGAGGTGGATAACTGAGCATAAACAGTTTGTTTATGCCAGAACCAGTCTTTTGCATCAAGTGTTGATCTTTCAACCAGACCCATGAACCGATTTATTTCATTCATGTCCAGCAGCCCTACTTCCGAAAAAGTATTTGTAATAAACCTGAAAATCTTACTACGAAAATCTGCATCATCGAAAAACAGACCCATTGGAGCAAACCCTCCTGCTTCTTCCGCTGTGTTATCTCAGGAGGAAGAGTGTTTTCATGTATTCTTTAAAAAGATATTTACTCTTTCCTTTTCCCATTGCAATTTCTTTTATGCTGCCTTTAAATTTATACTCCCTTGGAAGAGTTTGTAAGAATTTAAAAATATCAACATCGAGGTATGGAAAGACAACATTCACCTTCTTCATGCCAGCTATCTGCGATGCCTTAAATAAGATAACCTGGGCTGCTGAATTCAAAATATCAGCATTATAGTTCCTGGAATAATACATTTTGTCAAAACCCTGGTCTGCTATGCTTTTAACTGAATTGATTTTTTGAACGGAGATATCTGAATGGCGGGAATGGATTAGTTTCTTAAGCTCATAATCCGAAAAACCAAAAAATCTCGAATCCATAGCCTGAAGAATATTCTCATTGTGAAAACTCAACCGAAACAAGGATGGAAATCTATTGGCAATATATTTAAAGCATTTTTGGAATGACTTCAATTTTAATTTGTTAAAAAAATAGGACAGTGCCAATTCACGACCTGAGGTGCCAAATAGCTGATCATTACCATCTCCACCCAATATAACCTGTGGTGGAGAAATACTCATCTCGTTACAAACCTTATTATTGAGAAGCATTCCGTTTTCAAAGAAGGGATCGCCCATATACCGGATAATTTTCGGGAGATCATTGATGTCAGCCTTTTTTAAAAATAAGGATTAAATCTGGCTTTAAATTTCTTCGCCATTATTTCAGCCAAAGGCAGTTCAGACCATGTACTATTTTCAAACCCGATAGAATAGGACTCTATTTCTCCTGAGTATATTTCACGAAGTGCTGATAGGTTGCCCCCTGAATCATATCCTCCACTGAGTAAAACTCCCACCGAATTAAAGCCGTTGATTCGATTCTTGATTGCTTTATGATGCAGAGCTTTGTATTCATTCACTGCTTCATCAAAGCTCAATTTGGATGAGGCAGCCTGATTTGAAAATTCGTCGAACGATACAGAACTTTTAACCTCAAATTCGTTAGTCTTTAAATCATAACGTAGGTACTCACCCGGACTTAATTTGTTAATTCCTTTGAGTACAGTTTGGGGTGCAGGAATATAACCCTTCTGTAAAAAGACTGCAATTGAGGGTACATTCGGCTCGAATGTAATAGCCCCGCTTTCTTTCATTAATCGCATTGAATTGGAGAAACACTCGCGATTGTAATAAACCTGTGAACCAACACCCATAAAATCACGGATGATAAAGATCTCCGATTGCATCTTAACAATAGCTATAAAAACACCATCGAGTGTTGTGGCTTCATGTATGTTATTACTCTTTACAAGGGTGAAGAGTTTTGAAGCATTATTATCATTTCCTGCGTCCCATCTGGCCATTGGTGAATATTTCCAAAAGAACAACTGAATCATTATCAAAACAAAAATACTCATGCTTTCCATCAACCAGAAGGTGAGGATATTTCACAAGTGATTTAGCAGTATTTTTTAATTGATACCCTTCGCTGGAGAACAGACCTATAAATTCCATTTTACTATGTTTTAATTTATATTCTGAAAATATTAAATTCTCGTATATTCTGAATCGCTTCAAATCCATCCATTACAGGCATTCCGATATCCATGAAGATAAGATCAATGTCGGGATTTTTTGTTAACAATTCGATAGCTATGGCACCATTTTCTGCAAATAATATCTCTCTGGCAAAAATCTCAACTCTCTTCGCCAGCATCCTGGATGAAACAAAATCATCTTCGGCAATTAGCATTTTAGTTTACTGGTAGTACCGACTGTTTTATCTGCTCCAGTCAACTTTCGGTTCATATCTTCATATTTTAAATTTATTCCCTTTTCTGCCAGGAAGGATTTCAATCAATTGCTGTTAATGAGTTTATTAACAACTGAAGAGTATTGTTATTTCAGAAAATTCAAAGGTAGACTGACCCTGATAATAGTTCCTTCTTTTGGTTTACTTTTCACCTCTATCCTGCCATTATTTTTCCTTACAAAATCTCTTATAATAAATGAGCCCAGACCTGATCCTTTCTCATTGTTGGTTCCACGTGAGATAAAATGCTCATTTCTGACAAATACTTTTTTAATTACATCCTCCGGTATCCCTATACCAGTATCACTTACAACTACCAGGGCAAATTCTTCATCTGAATTGATTGTAATCTTTACTTTTCCGTTTTCAGGCGTAAATTTAATTGCATTAATAATAATGTTTCTGAAGACCGCATGCATTGAAAGTTCATCAAAATAAGCAATAACCTCCACCGGTGCATCAATGATAAATTCAATTTTTTGGTCTCAGCATTCCTTTTTAAAGGTTAACACAATCTAAGACGACGCTACAAAGATTCATCCTTGCAGGGTAAAGTTCTGATGAAGAACCATTATTATGAGTGTATGACAACAGATTATTAAGCATCGAAAAGGTAAGATCTGTTGTCTGACTCAGATAATCTATGATCTCATTGTATTCAGCAGTATCAGGTTTCAAATAGCCATCTGCAATGGATTTTACAGCCATACTTATGCTTGCCAAAGGAGATCTTATGTCATGGGCAATAATTGAATAAAGTTTATCTCTCGATTTATTCATTTCAATGATCCACTTACGTGAAGCAGCAAGTTCCAGGTGGTTCTTTATCCTTAAAAGAAGCTCTTCACGCCTGAAAGGCTTGGTCACATAATCGACTCCTCCTGCTGCAAATCCGGCTTCCAGATCTTCAGTCTGACTTTTTGCAGTAAGAAATATTACAGGAACATCAGCCATTCGATCATCTCTCTTAATTATTCTGCAAAAGCTCAAGTCCATCTATTACTGGCATCATGATATCAAGAAGAATAAGATCAGGTACCATCTCTTCAAGCTGACTTAGTGCTGAATGGCCATCCTGTGCCAGGCTTATACGGTAACCTTCATCCTTCAGTATCTTTGCCGTAACCTCAAGATTATGGAGGTTATCATCAACTATTAATATATATTTTACAGAATCAGTCATTCTCAGTTTTTCAAATAATTGATTATACTACTTCTTTGCTGACAGATTTGCAATTGATATTATCAGATCAGGAAAAACATTAAGTGTTTCTTTTATTGATATCAGATCAACAAGTTCAAGTTCCTTAAGAAGTTTCAGTGAATAAGATTTCAAAATACCCAAATCATATTTTGAAGAAATCTCTTCAAGTTCTTTTGCAAATTCCTCAATCCGGAATAAAATAAGCTGTCCATTAATGACGGTCCATTTTGGAACCATTTTTTTCTCCAGCAAATCAATAATCTCAGGTATATTTTGCAGGGTTTCCTCTGATATGTTCTCGTCAACTAATGGATCATGAGATTCTTCATTGCGATTATCTCTGATCACCCTGTGCTTAAGAAACCTGGCAAGAACATTTATAAGATCTGATTTTCTGACTGGTTTTAAAAGCTGACCGTCAAAGTTTTCTGATTTAACAACAGTGTCGACACTAAAGACCGAAGCTGTAAAAGCTATGACAGGTATCTTGGACAGGACTTTGTCTGATTTTATTCTTCTGGCAACTTCATATCCATCCATCCCTGGCATTTTTAAATCAAGGAGTATCAAATCAGGTTTATAATCCTTAAGTTTTTCCAGGGCCTCTTCTCCATTTGAAGCAGATTTCACTTCTAATCCCTCACCGGCAATCAGAATCTCAATTGCTTCAATATTAATTTTTACATCGTCTATAACAAAAATATTTCCAGGTTCAAATACGATAGTTTCAGTATATAATATCTGATCGGAACGCCTTGTCTCATTTTTTAATAAAGGCACACCTGGAATTAATACCAAAAAAGTTGTCCCGTATCCTTCACGGCTTTTTACACTTATTTTACCGTTCATTTTTTCAACCAGACGACGTGAGATAGCAAGCCCGAGTCCAATACCTCCATAAATCCTGTTAGACTGTCCT
>JADKBL010000046.1 GCA_016718875.1 Bacteroidota bacterium | reverse complement strand
TCTCAATTTCTCCCTGAAATAGAAATATGTGGTTGCTTCCGCTCCATTCGAGGTATCCGAAAAGCGATGAGAGAATTAAAAGAAAATTCAGAATCTTACTTTTCATTGTCCAATTGTTAATTTTCATTTATTGCTTATGGCCATACATAAATTCAAATCTATAGTTAATATCCTTTATTTCAATAGCCCAGACATTTTTATATTCATCAATATGATGGAGTTTAAGTTTCCATATGAAAATAATCCGATTACCCCATCTTTGGAAAATTGTGTTCCGCTGCCTCCGGCTGGAGGAGAAATGTAGAAAATATTCCGGGCAACCAGGGTGCCGTTAATATAAAAAGCAATCATTCCAACATTGTGCATATACCAGTCGGTTTTTTGTATACTAATTACATTTTTAGCATTAGGGCTGGTATCTATCAGATCTGTTTTTGTCCAGCCATACACAATTGGAGAAAACCATTTCAAACCATTTTTTCCAAGCCATCTGAAAACAGAAAAATAACCATTTGCTGTTATTGTAAATTTAAGGCAGGTGATGGGGTCATTGCCGATTATCATCCCAAAACCTTTATTGGTTTCACCGCTTATCCAGGTACACTCTGCTTCTGCGTCAAAACTAACCGGGAACCTGATATTTTTAGTAACAATACATGAATCAGTACTCTGATTATTAATTATCATCTTACCTTCCGAAATCGTTGTGCTATGCAACTGGTCATTTGTAAAATGCCAGGTTTCATCTATTGCAGAAAAATTTTCACCGAAAACTGGCAGTCCTGATTCGCATGGTGTTGACTTTGAGGAACTTTTGTAGTAATAATTATCCCATTTGCAGTACTAAATATTACAGGAAAGTTCGTTTGAATTATCTAACCGGCAGGAGAGGCACTTTTTTCATCCTGAAAAACAAAACATGTTGATTTAGCAAGGTCAATGTTGATTTCACCCAGATAATTGATGGTTCCTGTCTCTGCAATGAATTTTCCGTTTAAGGGAAAGCTAAGGGAGGATGAATAAGATCCATTCACCAGATTTACTTCAATCAGATTAATATCCAGTTCACCCGGATCAACTGTGTAATAATATGTTTCTTCCCCGCTGTATTGTTTGGTTTCTTTGTCTCTCTGACTGGTAGCCCATATCTTTGGACAACTGTAAACTGTTGAATTTCTGTTGAATAATATATCACATCCGGTAATAGAATTCTGACTGTTTGTTACTCTTACATTAAAAATCAATATAGCTTTCTCGCTCGGAGTATCCTTCTCTAGTCTTTTAAAAATATTGTCATTTTTTGGCAGAGTTCCATACGTACCTGTCTTCACAAAAAGAATCAGAATAAGCATAATCAAACATCTCTTCATAGTGTAATATTTAATTTAAAGCAGTTTTGAAGATTAATAAAAATAAACAGTTCCGATATTAACTAAAAAATTGTCTGAAACAATTTAATCAGTTTAACTAAATGTTCAAAATATTTTAATCAGATTCGATCTAAATGAACCAAATATTCATAAAAGCATATGGGGACTATAATCGGAGAAAATATGTTCAGGGAAGTAACTATAATTCAGAGTATAGATTCACACCCTTAGCGAGCCACGAAACCCTCTGGCAGCATAGTACGATTCAGCACCATTGTGATAAACGAATACATGATTGTAGCGGCGATCACAGAAGATAGAGCCGCCAAGCTTTCTTATCTCAGCTGGTGTTTTTACCCAGCTAGATGTCTTGATATCGAAACTGCCAAGTTTCTGCAGCCCACGGTATTCTTCTTCTGTTAATATTTCAATCCCCATTGCTGCAGCCATGTCAGCTGCATTATTTTTCGGTTTATTCTCTTTCCTGGATTCCAGCGCATCGTGGTCATAGCATAAGCTCCTTCGGCCTATTGGACTTTCTGCTGAGCAATCATAAAAGATGTATTCACCTGAATGATCGTCAATACCTACAACATCGGTTCCCCGCCACTATTTTCCATTTCGTGGAGTGACCAGAGTTTTTTAGTATTGGCTTCCAGCTTTACCTGTAGTTTAGCCCATTCAATACCCTTATGGCGATTCATGTTTTTCTCAAAACGTGATTTCAAAACTTTGATCAGTTCTTCCACTGTCTCTGTGGCAACTCTTTCGGGTTCTGGGTTAGCCATAGTTTTATTTTGCAAGAAAGTAAGATATCACTATCTTATGTAAATAACAAAAATGTTTGTTTCCCTGTTCATGATTCTTTTTCATCATCAGAGTACTCCAAAAATATCACCATATAATATATGCGCACGCAACACATACTGTTAGATCATTTTCCAATAGTATTTCAATTCCTGGTTTTTCAGAATTAAATTGATCTGATAAGGGTATTTAATGCCATGGAAATTTCAACGATCTTTTTACAATCGACAATTTCGGTATTGTCTTTTGGAGTGTGTGTAATATTCTGGTCCGAAATATTATCAATAAACCATTTTGATGAGACGGCGATTGCCGGGACACCATATTGCAAAAAGATACTATGGTCACCCTGGGGCCACTGAATACCTTCTGTTATTCCGCTGTATTGACTGATTACTCTTCTGGCATGCTGAAGCAGGTAATCCGGTAAATCAAAAAGAGAGAAAGCAGATTTTCCTTCCTTATATCCGGCTCCGTCAATATTAATGTTCAGTAATATTTCGCTGAAATTGTTTTTGTTGGCAGATATGTAAATCATTTGTCCGGGAACAGCATAATAATCTTCACCGTTAAATACTTTACAATTTCAATGAAGTTTGTCTCCATTATAATCTTTGAAGTTCTGATAAAAGGAGCAGAACAATAACTCCAGTTGCGTTATCTATTGCACCCGGGGTACCTTTTTTTGCATCAATATGGGCTGTGACTACAATCTTTGCGGAGTTTTAATTACCCTTCTTGCCGGTTACATTATAACCCTTTCCCGGGATTCTCCTTGATTTAGATTCAGAAAAACAGTTTTCCCCATTTCCGGTATGAGTTTTAATCCCTCTTCTTCAGTCATGTAGACAGAGGTATGTCGCAATCTCCGTCTTCTATCAGCGGGAAGGATAAACTCACTCCCCGCTAATGCTGCGTTTCTGCCGGTGGCACTTATAATAGCCTTTGCTTGCTGTTCACAAAAAGGAGTGAAATAATTTTGATGCTCTTCAGGATTATAAAGACGAAGTTCTTGGCATTAATTGTTTCCTAGCAATTTCTCCAAAAAGGAAAATAATCTTGTCTTTGCATTCTCTTTGATAGTTCTTCTGCAGTTGATGGAAATTAATTCTCCTCACCGCAGAAACCGGTTGAATAAGGACCAGCAAGTACTCTGAAATTTCTTTCACCTGATTTGAGTATAGCTCCTTTTTCTTCCCAGTCAATTGCATCGAATTCGGCCATTTCTGTTTCCCAGCCATAAAATGAAAGCTCTTTTTCCAGGAAGAAGGTAGCCTGTCTGTTGCCTTCACTGCCAACACATCGTTCAGTAATATCCGAACAGAGAATTTTAAGATAATTTTTGCATTTTTTAAGGAGAAGATCATCTGTCATCTGGTTTAATCAATTTTGAAAAGTTAGAAACAGAGACGAATTTAATAATTTTAAATGTTGCTTATTTTATTTATGTCTTTGAAAACAATGGGGGAGTGCTGATATTGGTAACTAAATACCTAATTATGTAAATTCCATTTATATAAATTGACTATTACTTATCTGAATGGTTATTTAATCCTTTCAAAACGTCCTTCACTATAATTTGTTTCATTTTTTCAGGCTCTTCAAAAAGAGGACTATGAGCTGACTTCTCAAATGTGTAGAATCCTTTTATCGGAGCCTTTAATTTCTCAAAATATGATTTTGCTTCCGGGTAGGAGCAGGTGTAATCGTATATGCCTTCAAAGAAATAGACAGGAAGCTTTAATTCCGGAACCCGGTTTGTAAGATTTGTCTTCAGTATTTTGGTCCAGATTATACTTACGCCGGAGCTTGATTTGCCTCGCCACATGTTGATCTTTTCCAATAGAGTGTAGTCACGGCAGGCAAGTGAAGGGAGAAATATTCCTGAGATAACTGAATGCATTTCGTGTGTGGTGCCAATTCAGGGAATGCATTGCCGGGTCACGTAATGCAAGATAGGCATCAGTGGTGCCTGCGGAAATATTTACCGGTGCAGCTTCAAGTTTTCTTACCATTTTTTTGTTACCCTGCTCCCTGAATTTTTCAAGCATATACTCATAAGCCAGGATTTCGGATTTAAGCTGATCCGACATCTGGGCCACACCAATGTATGCAAAGTACAACTCCGGTGCTTTTGCTGCAACCTGAATGCCTATAAAAGTACCCCCAGAATGTCCCATGAGGTAAATCTTTTCCTTTCCAAAACGGTTGCGGAGGTAATTCGTCAATTCCTCTGTGTCCGATATTATCTGCTCCGGCGTCACAGACTCTTTTGGAATTTCTGAACTGTACGATAGACCTGATCCCCGCTGTTCCCACCAAACCACAGTAAATATGTCCTCAAGACCGGTTGGATATTTCCTTGTAAGAAAATAATCAGGCATACCGCCATGCAGGTAAAGCAGCACCGGATTTGTTGTATCCTTGCCCCTTATAAACATTCCCTGTTTCACACCTCCGATATTAATAAATATCTTTTCTGAAATGCTTCCTGCAAGAGGTTTTCCGTTTTCATCAGGAAATGGTTGTGGTTTCCCCGGACTTAATAGAACAAATGTTCCACAGAGAGTCAGTATGCAAAGCAATACAACAGATAAAATTATCACCATAAATCGACCTCCTTTACTAATGATCGGTAAATTTGAAAATTGTTTCATAGTGTTTTCGGAATAATTGTCAAAATGCCGGTTAGCACATCCTTGATATTATTTTCATAATTTCCCTTCAGGCTTTTCCGGGAAGAAACAATTCATTAAGCCTTAAACCACCACGGATAGCAAAAACTACATACAAAAATGTAAAAAGACCATCTATTATTCCGGTGAACCAGAATGTTGATGGAAAATCAGCTACAAAAACCATATATGCATATAACTGAATAACATAAAATAACCTTCCGATAATCAGACATCCCACATTAAACGAATACCTCCTGATGTTAAAAGCTGATAAGAATTGCAGGTAGGCAAAACACAAAAAAAATGAACCAAGGAGAACAGCAAAAAATGGATCAACTACGGGATTATCTATCCTGCGCCCGGTTCCTATTACAAAAAAATAGAGAATAGCTGCAATAGTGTCCCAGACTCCACCTGCAAAGAATGTATAAGCTAAAGGTTTTAATGTTTTTTTTTCCATTTTTTTGACCTGATCAGTTTTTATTCGAGAAATAAATCCGGCTTGGATTTTCAATTTTCAGTGCCGGGTCCAGTCTCAGGACCTCAGCATTGGTTCGTTTTATAAATAGAAATCTTTTTAAGGCTATGTCCAATTGACCATAATCTGTTTTTCATCACTTTTAGATTATTCTGTTATCTAGCTATTCAGCCATTTTCTGAAGTAAGCTGATCGATCAATACTGACCACAGTATCAAGTTCATCATCAGCTTTTGGTTTCAGTTCAAGCTTAATACGACCACGGGAATATGCCACCATGTTCACTATTGAATCCATATTCACAAGATATTTTCTGTTTATCCTGAAGAAGATCGAAGGATTGAGTATGGTTTCGAGTTTGTCTAATGTGTATTCTATTGCATAACTATTGCCCTGAAAAGTACGCATGTAAACCCCTTTATCGAGAACATAGAAGTAGGCGATCTCCGGCACTTCCATTTTTCTGATTTTTTCTCCAGTCTGGATCAGGAATCGTTTCTTATATTCCGGATCCCTACCCTGAATATTAGCTAAAAGCATATCGAAATCTATGCTGAAAGCTGATTTTAATGTCTGATATTTTTTAAGGCTCTCGTAAGATCATTTTTACGGATGGGTTTCGGTAAGTAGGAGATACTGTTTACCTGGAAAGCTTTTTATCGCATACTGGTCAAAAGCAGTTGTAAAGATAACCGGAGTATTAATTGATACCTGGTCAAAAATACTGAAACTGATACCATCCGAAAGCTGAATATCAAGAAAGATGAGATCTGCAGTATTCCCCGACAGCCATTTTGCTGATTCCTTAACAGAACCTGATTTTGCCAAAATATTTATTGAAGGATCAATTTCCTTCAGCATCCTTTCCAACTTGTCGGCTGCAAATACTTCATCTTCAATTATCAGTACGTTCATTCTGCTCAACTTTTATTAATGGTATTCTGGCTATGTAAAAACTATTTTCAATCTTAAATTCCGGTTCCAGTTTGCTTATCAGAGCGTATCTTTTTATCAGGTTTTTCAGCCCCAGACCGGTTGAAGTAACTGAAATTCTTGGTTGTACAGGGTTTTTAATAATCAGGTAGTCTCCTTCACTGCAGATCTCAATTTTAAGTGGTTTATCATCATTTACAATATTGTGCTTCATCGCATTTTCGAGTAACACCTGCAACGAAAGCGGCGGTACCAATAAATGAAGATGCCCTGAAATTATATTTACTGAATATGTCAGTGATTCACCATACCTGATTTGCTGAAGAAAGAGATAGGAGCGCATAAATTCAAGTTCCCTGTTAAGTGTAACCACAGGCTGTTCAATGGTTTCAAGAACATACCGGTAGATCTGGGAAAACTCATCAATAAATAACTGTGCTTTTGCAGCATCCACATTAATTAATCCCGATAATACATTGAGACTATTGAACATAAAATGTGGATTGATCTGACTCTTAAGAACTTCAAACCTTATCTGAGATAGTTCTTCCCTGAGATTCTCGGCAATTTGTCTGGACTGACGGCTCTCAGAATAGTATATCCATCCTTCAAGAATTGACATCAACAGGATGTTGATCACCGCATAGATCATTGCATTGTAAATCAGCACCCCGGTGAAATCCTCGGTATACGGGTTTAGCCAATTCACTAATACAGTGAAAGTAGTTGAGATGACAATTGAAAAGAATACAGCAAAACTTAGCTGTAAAGAAATCCTCATAAATATCTTTTCACCCCAGGGTGTCAGGCTATTCAGATAACGTATTACATAAAGGTCAGGATACGCTAACATAAACCCGCTTATCAGACTAAGAAGTGATCCTAAGAGCAATCGGAGAAAAAAGTCAAGATAGCCGCTGAGAATATAATATCCGCTCAGGTGATGGTATGTTAAAACAACAAGCTGTATCAGAATTGCTAATCCAAGCAGAAGAGAAAGAAGCCTTTTGAAAGGAAAATAATTATGAATATTATTAAAACACATGCTTTTAAATATTGTAACCCGTTTATCAAATTAACACAAACAAAAGGCTAAGTGTTCTTTTGTTTAATGTTTGTTAAAATCTTGCATTGAATAATTAAAGTTTAAGGATCTGAATAGTACTATTTAAATATATGCAAATTTATTTTTCCAACTCCTTTATTGCTTACATACTCTAATTTCCAGTTTCCCGGGCTTGCTGAAAATTCTTCGTTAATTTGCAATTCGTCAGGAGCAATTATTGTTCCGGAGAAGACAATAACTCCATTAGAATCAGTCAGGATGATATCCAGTTCTCCTTCAGTTAATACTATAGTCCCCTTCAGAATAATTTTCTGTTCAGTATTGGAAATAGCAGCAGTCAATACTCCGCCTGAACCGTTATTAATTCGGGAATTAAATCCCAAACTGACATATGACTCCTTTTCACAGGAAATCATAAGAATGATCAGAACAATATAAAATGACGGGATATATCTTTTCATCGGACTTCCTTTTAAATTGGTTGTATTGAATAAAAGTTAATGAGAAAGTAATCTGTTATTTTCAGAACAAATCACTTTCTCATTTCAGATTCAGAACTTTTTTGAAATCCCTATTTTCGCTGATATATACTGGTAATTAAGCTGTTTTATTACGCCGTTAATTTCAGAGTCTCTTGTTAAGGAGTTAAATTTAATTCCGGGAACAAGGTTCCAGTTTCTGCCTAAATTAATAGCTAAACCACCTGCCAGCTGATAACCCAATCCATGTTTGGTGTCGGAAATAATAATTCCATCTGAATTTTCAGTTTCAATGTGATTGTATAAAGCTCCGGCTCTGGCATAATATGATATATTTGAACTTCCGATAGGGTGTCTGAAGTCAAGACCAAGAACGTAGCCGGTTTCTTCATAATCCAAGCTGGTCTCTGAGTTAACCGTTTCGGTGCTTAACCAGTTTGCTCCCCAGCCGCCATAGATTCCGGTATGGGGCATGAAGCTGTAATTGAAAGTGCATTCAAAGCCGAACCCCAATCTTATCCCTTCTGCAAATTCATTTGTTGGAATCGATGGTCCGCCGCCTAATTCAAATGCAATTTTTTTTTCTTTCTCCTGTGCAGGAGCTGATGCCGAAAGAATAACCGAAAGGGCCATAACCAATAATACTTTTGTTTTCATTTGTTTCATTTTTAAATTTTTAATAATCATAATCTGTGAAACAAAAGTATTATTGGCTTTTATGGTGTTAAAAGAAAAGAGGATGAAGGTGTAAAAGACAGGACTGAGGGTGTTTGAATGTGCCCTGAATATAGTTTTTCACACTATAATACTGAAGAATGATGGAAAAGGTAATTTCCAGATTAAATGACGTTATTGCTGACACGCAGGATTAATGTTATGTACTTTCTGTCAAATCCGAATCCAGGATACTTATACATCACAATTAATGAAAGGATTCGTTTCTGGTGGTTACGATCTTGTTCTATTTACCCCCCGGTTACCTCCCTGATAACACGCAGCCAGTTCAGACCAAGTATCTTTTTGATTCGCTGATCGCTGTAACCCAGCTTTAGCATTGCAATTGTCATCTGCGGATAATCACTGATGTCTCTGATTTCGTGTGGCAGTTCAGGACCGCCATCAAAATCAGAACCCAGGGCTATGTAATCCTCACCAACTAATGTCACACCATAGTCAATCACTTTAGCCAGCTGGTCTATATGCATCCAATACTCATCAGGAAGGGTTCCTCTGAAGTTTAACGGAACCTCCAGAGCTAGTTGCTTATCAACGTCTTCTATTGTCTGCGCGGCAGATTGCGGTAATAGGAAACTCGGTTCGGTCACTTTAGGTACTGATGTTATTGCAGGCGCTGATTGTTTGTTCCAGGCATAGTATTTTGGATTGTTAAAGAGGCTTCCGAACTGAATGCCGATTACACCACCTTTTGATGCTACAGCTTTTGCAGCTTCGTCGGTAATACAACGCGGATGATTTACAATGTTGTAAAACCCTCCGTGACTGTAAATTACCGGATGTTTACTCGCTTCTGCAGTTTGTATGATGGCTTCATTGGATGCATGGGCTATGTTTATGACCATTCCGAGACTGTTCATTTCGGCAATGATCTTTTTTCCGAGATCGTTGATGCCACCCCAATAACTGATATCGCTGCAGGCATCAATAAAACCAGTGGTGGTATTATGTGCCGGGAGCTGCAACGATCTGACTCCTAAACGGTAAAGAGCGCGAAGCAGGTTTATATCACCATTGAGGTCAAAACCGCCTTCCAGATCCAGAAAAGCCGCCATTTTGCCCTTCTTATTGATACGTTCTATGTCAGAAGCGGTAAGTGCCAGCTCTATCATTTGATTATTCATCCTGATCTGGTCCAGTGCAAGGTTTACCACCCGGAATGTGTTCTTTGTCTCGAACCTTCCGGGATAATAGTGTTCAGGTGTATATACTGTAAAGAACATCGCATCAACTCCACCTTCTTTTGCCCTTGGCAGATCGAAGGTTCCATCGGGATAACGCTGGCCTATATCTGTTTTCATCAACAGCTCGCGGGTCATTACATGTATATGTCCGTCCATCACAAATGATTCGCGATGCAGATCCGGCATCGTTTTATTCTGAGGAGTCAGAGGAAGACTGTTTCCGGAAGCAGGAGCGGAAAAAAAGTGATTGTATCGGAAGTAAACTTCCGGCTATCGGAAGAAGTGATAAGCTCTTAATAAGGTCTCTGCGTTTCATTATATTATATCTATTTATCAAAACCACGTATGTATGGGACATTAGGAGGACGTTCCCCTTTTTCAAACATCGGTTCATGTGTCGAGCGGTAAGACATGTTCATATATGGGGTATCTATACGGCGGCCTACAGGAGAGTAAATACCATTCTCCCAGTTTGATTCCATGTAGTGGTTCGTTATCCCGGTTGACAGAAGCAGTCGCTCCGCATTGTATGGTTCCTTCTTGGTCACCATCATCTCGGTAATCCAGTGTGGTTGTGCGTTTGAGGCGTGGTACTGTGAATAGGGGCCAGGCCATCCAAGCATAGAGATGATTGTCGGCTCTTTCTGTCCTTCAATTTCGCCGGCATAGGTCCAGCCTACACCACGGCCCGAAATTACAGCTGCTTTTGTCCTGTCGCGATACTCCACGATACAGATGTTTGTCCGGTCGTTCTCCTGAAAGGATTCCGGCTTCAGATCAAAACTTTTCTTTACAGCATCAAGCAGTCTGCCAGCCCAGGGATTGCGTTCCACCCACTTCCATGTTTCAGGTCCGCGGATCGACTGTACCGACTTAACACCTGTCTCACCACCCTTACGGCGATCAACAAAAGCCTGGAGCACATCAATACAGTGGAAAATGCCTCCCTCATCTGAAGCACCGCCTACTACGATTGAGTTCTTAATAGGGGTATCGATAGCGATCTCTATCTCGGGTTTGCGGAAGTAGTACGGTATGGAGGAACCCCCTGTCAATGGAAAACCCAGCTCACGTGATTTGTCAAACATCCATTTGGCGTCATCCCAATTGTAGGAGAGGTGCTTATCGTTAAATACAGGCACTGAGCGCTTGCTTTGTTCGAAAACGCGGATAACCTGTTGGTAGATCCACCATCGCGGCAGTAGCCAGTGCCCCTTGAGATCGGTTGGATAATTTCCGTGTTCGCCTACAATGACAACACCATCCACCGCCAGTTCCTTCCCCCCAAGAGTAACAGCTTCACCTGCTGTCTTAAATATTGGAATGTCCTTCGATTTGCAGATTTTCTGTCCCAGTTCGCTTTCCTGAATCTGATGGATGTAAACCGAGACAACATCCACCCGCGAAGGAGTGTGAGCGCCCTGCCACCAATAACCGTCCAATAGCTTGGTTATGATCCAGTCAGCATGTGATCCGGGAGCAGCCCAATAGGTGACCAGACAGGCAATACGAGGCCTTTTTTGCTCAGTTTGGGGAACAGCACCGGCTGCAATGCCTGTCAGGGCTGCCAAACCGGCTATACCGGTTATTCCGATCATTTCACGACGGGTAAGAAGTGTTTTTGACTCCGTATTTTCAGCAATTGGTAATGAATCTGCAACCCTGGTTGCAATTTCGGCCTGTTTCTTTGCCATAAGGTTTAAAGTATCAGTGATTGGAAATGAATAGCCCGCCCTGTCATTAATAACAAAACTACATAATTAATTTGTTATGTCAGCAAGGCTGATTTTGTGATTTGTTAAATCCAAATCCTGAAGTAATTCAAATGGCTTAATACTCCCCTTTAATTACGAAGAATGATCCACGGATGATTCCGGCAAGTTTTGATTTTTGCTTTGCAAATTTGAATTTTTTCTCCAGCTCTCCCGGTACTTCCAATTTTATTCTTTAATTTTTCGTTGAAATAGGTTTTTAACGATGTGTTGAGTACATTGGAAACTACATCAGTCAGCTTTTCTTTCATTCATGTTTAAAGAGTAATTTCACGAATGCTCCACTTTCGGGATTGTTGCCCACCTGAATTTCCCCGGAATGTGCATTCATGATTAATTTACAAATAGGCAATCCTGTTCCAAGACTGGCGTCTTTTTTAATATTACCCATTGAGAGAATCTCAAAGAGTTTACTCTGTTCCTCAGTATTAAATCCCGGACCATTATCCACAAAGTTACAGACAACATAATTGTCTTCATCGTAAATCAGAATTTCAACAATACCGTTTTCGGGTACGAACAGCAAAGTATTATCGAGTATATTCCCTATGCATATTTTAACCAATTCCGTCTCTCCCAAAATGGATCCTTTTTTCGATTCATTAATATATTTAATTGAAAGACCATGTTTATGGATCACTTCAGCTTTTTCTTCAATTAATTCTGATAAAACTCCCTCAAGCGAAACAGGATCTATCTTAATATCAGTTTGTTTTGTGTTTAATCGGGTAATCAGCAGTGCATTCAGTGAGAATTTTTCAAGTCGTTTTACTGATGAGTCGAGGATATCAATCAGCTCTCCAATCTCTCGGGATGCTTCAGATTCTTTTAGTAATTCAACAGGTCCTATTATCCCATTAAGTGGAGTCCTGATCTCATGACTCACAAGACGCAAAAATTCAGTTTTTGCCTTATCGAGGTCAAGTAATTTGAGATTGAGGTGATTAAGTTGTTCATTTGCCTCTCTCAATTGTAAAGTTCTCTCAGCCACTTTCGCATCCAGGATCAGATTTTGGCTTTCCAGTTTTTCAAGGCTGTCTTTCAATGTCAGATGAGTTTGTATTCTTGAAAGTAATTCCCTGGCATCGAAAGGTTTGACAACATAGTCCTGGGCTCCGAGTTCAAAACCTTTCAGAATACTTTCTCTGTCGGTTTCAGCAGAAATGAATATAACAGGAATATTCCTGAATGAGGGATTTGATCTGATTTTGATACATACTTCAAATCCATTCATTCCCGGCATGTTTATATCAAGTAATATAAGGTCGAAAGGTATCTTACTTATCCATTCCAGAGCACCTTCACCATTAATTGCAAATTCAATCCTGTATTTGTTTTCTATTAATAGTTTTCCCAGTACCTGGAGGTTCTGAGGATTATCATCCACAATAAGAATATATGCTGAAACAGGATCATTGAAATCGCTTTTATTCACCATTGTCTGATTTAACGGAATTCTTGAGGTTTTCTATTATTGCTTTAAACTTTTGTATAAGCTTAAGTAGAGTATCCACATCAAAACAGTCAGCAGAATTGGTCAGGTCTTTCGCATAAGTTATGATTGTAACGCAATTATGCTTCAGCCCCAATTGAAGTAATTCGCTTGCAAAGGCTCTTATCTCATTAAGCGGTTGGGTTATTGCAAAAGTCTTCCATCGTTCCAGACAAGTTGTTTCCAGTGACTTTATCAGTTCAGGAAAATCAACAATTTTACCTTCTATTTCTGTTTCCAATGAAGAATCAACCGATTCCTCTTTTATGAATGTATTATAAGGCAGGATATTCATCAGTGCCATAAATAATTCTGTTACATTTACCGGCTTTATAAGTAGACCAGCAAAATCACTGCTGTGAATTCGTTCTTTCTGTGCTTTTAAAACAGATGCAGAATAGGCAAGAACCGGAATATGCTTTAATTTTGTATCTGATTTTATTTTATCAAGAAGCTGGAATCCATCCATTACGGGCATCCTGATATCCGCAATTATCAGATCAGGCTTTACTTCTTCTGCCATTCGCAGAGCGACAGACCCATTCTTAGCTTCAAGTATTTTTAACTGTGTGTTCTTCAGAGCGTCCTTCAGATACCTTCTGTTATGTTCAACATCATCAACAATAAGTATCGTGGCTTCGCCAAAGACAATGTCAGACGGGTTTATGTTTATTTCAGTAATGGGAGAGACATAATCCAGTAAGTATGTTATCTCAGGTATTCTGACAGTGAACGTAGTGCCTTTACCGATCTCTGATACTACTGTAATAGTCCCGTTCATTAATGTCAGGAGTCTTCTGGTTATTGTTAAACCAAGACCGGTACCACCATAGTGTTTTGAACCTCTTTCCTGTGTAAAGGGTTCAAAAACTGATTCCTGCAATTCTTTGGAAATCCCTATTCCTGTATCTGATACTTCAATAACCAGGTCTATATAATCTTCGGACTTATTCTGGTTAAAAACAACATGCTGAGGATTATCAATAAACACTTTAAGTCTTATTTCTCCTTCCGTTGTAAACTTTATTGCGTTTCCAAGAAGGTTGAAGATTATCTGCCTGACACGGATCTCGTCTATATATATTCCCGGTGGGGTACCTGAAGCAATTTCAAGAATAAATTTTAAACCTTTATCTGTTACTTTATGGGAGAATATACTTTCAAATTCCGAAAAGAAGTTAAAAGTGTCAACATATTCATATTCAAGTTCAAGTTTACCTGCTTCTATTTTTGAAAGGTCAAGTATGTCATTAATAAGTGTAAGCAGACTCTTTCCACTTGATTTTATTGAGTTTACATAGGCAGACTGAGAGTCATTGAGAACTGTTGAACCCAATAATTCAGAATATCCGAGCACTGCATTCATGGGGGTTCGTATTTCATGACTCATATTGGCAAGGAATTCACTTTTTGCCTTATTGGCTGATTCAGCCTCCTGTCTTGCTTTTACCAAAGCAATCTCAGCCTGTTTTCGGGCTTTAATATCGAAAAGAGTTGATCGGCTCATCAGGTAATTTCCATCAGGATCATACAAAGCAGTTGCATTCAATGAGACAATAAGTTCTGTTCCATCTTTCTGATAAGTTCTAATTCGATGTCATTAATTGTTCCATTCTTTTTGAAAACCGGAAAGACATTCATAAATATCTCCTTACTTTCCGAACTTAAAATATCTGTGATATGTTTCTTTCCGACAATTTCTTCTTTTGTATAGCCAAGCCATGACAATTCGGTGGAATTAATGCGTACTATATTACCCGAGGAATCTACCGAATGATAACCGCATGGAGCATTTTCATATAGGTCGCTGATCTCACATATTGCAGTCTGAAGTTCATCTGTTCTCTCACTGATCTTCTTTTCGAGATTGGCATTCATGTCAAGTATTTCAGCCTCGATCTTCTTTTTATTTGTTATATCAATATCAGAATCTCTGAATCCAACAAGCCTGCCATCCTCGTCAATAATTGGTGTTCCGTTTGTGGAGACCCAGATTATCCGGCCCTCTTTAGTTTCAATTGGATTATCAAAGTCATTTATCTCCTTTCCCCTTTTTATTGATTCCAGACCTGTTTCTTTAAATCTGTCTCTCATTTCCTCAGGATGCAGATCATAGAAGTACCGCTTTTGAATCAGTTCTTCAGGTTTATAACCATAAACATCAGAGGATACCTCGCTGACATAGGTATATAATCCGTTCAGATCAACCTCCCAGATAACCGATCGGCTTTTGCTTGCCACCAGTCTGTGACGCAGTTCATTGATCACAATTTCTTCCTGCATCCTTTTCCTTTCAGTGATATCCTCCTTAATACCGATGAAATGACTGATTGCTCCCGAAGAATCCTTTACCGGTGATATTGTGCATGATTCGAGGTATAGTTCGCCTGACTTTCTCCTGTTACGAAATTCTCCGTGCCACACTTTGCCCGATGTAATGGTTTTCCATAAACCCTTATATATTGACCTGTTTGTCTCTCCCGACTGAAATATCCTTGGATTTTTACCGATCATTTCATTATGCGAATATCCTGTCATCCAGCATGCTGCCGGATTAAAATATTCGATCTTTCCATCCAGGTCTGTTATCATAATGCTGACAGGACTCTGGTCAACTGCACTCCAAAGTTTCCTTAGCTGATCTTCAGCTCTCCTTAATTCGGTTATATCCTGCCAGTTAACCAGGAGTGCAGGCCCCCGGTCATATTCAATAACTGTAAGGTTTATTTGTGCGAGAAACTCTGTTCCATCTTTTCTGGTATGCATCCATTCGAAGGCAGATCTTTGCCCCGCAAAAGTCTCTTCGATCAGCGCTTTTGCATATTCATCTGACCTCCGTCCATTTAGTTGATATTCCGGAGATAGTTCATGTGGTGTTTTGCCAATAATATCTGATCTTGAGCTACCTATAAGTTTTTCTGAAGCCGTGTTACATTCAATATAAACTCCATTCTCAATAATCAGGAATGCTTCAGGTGAATCAAAAAACAAGGTTTTGTATTTTTTCTCACTTTGCAGGATTTGCTCTTCTGCTATAATACGATCGGTGATGTCCTGCACCATGCCGATGGATTGTATGACTTTACCCGTGTTACTCAAAAAATGAACACAACGTTCATGTACATGGCGGACCTCTCCTGTGTTCGGCCGGATTATCCGGTGTTCAATCTCATAAGTATTGACACCATCGCGCAGAGAACCGGAGTAAGCTTCATCCACCTTTTTCCTGTCTTCAGGATGGCTAAATCCGAGAAAACCCTCATAGCTGGCTTTTAACTCTTGTGGTTGACAGCCGAAAAGTCGGTAAACCTCATCTGACCATGTAAGTTTATTGTTTACTACATCTAATTCCCAGCTGCCTGTTTTGGCAAGGGCCTGGACTTCTGTCATTTTTATGAAGTTTTGTTCGGCCTTTGCTTTTGCTATACTAAGTTCATTATATGCTGTTTTTCGTTCGACAATCTCCCACGTCAGGTTGGCTATAAGGGATAACACTTCTGTATCTTCGCTGGTATAGTCGGTTTCTTTGTTACCCACACCCAAAATGGCTTTGATAACATTGCCTGTAAAAACCGGAACTACCATTTCGCGTTCAACATGAGCATGGCCTTCGGGCAAACCCTTTTTGTGAGTCAAAGCGTTGTAATCGTTATGTATTACCGGTTTTCGCTGGTGTATGCAATCAACCCATACACCTGCTTTGTCAATGGCATAATGTTCCCCTCTGCCACTGGCTTTGCAAAATCTGGTTTTTGTCTGGGTACTCCAGTTCTGCAGGATAAGATTTTGCTGATCGGCAGCTACAAAGTGGATAAACCCTATATTGCTCTTTGTATGTTTCTCTGCAACATTTAAGGTTTCTTCGAGTAATTCATCTAAACTGTGATTATAGGAATACTGTATCAGATATAACCGGGATAAATTGATGGCATTGTTTAATTCAGCTTTTCTTTGGCTAATTTAAGAAGTCCTTCGGCTTCTTTCTTTCTGTTATATCTCCATAAGTAATAATTACCCCGTAATCTTTGAGGGGTATGGGTGCAGCCGTTACATTGATCCAGGTAACTTCAGAACCGGATTTTAAGATACCCATTTCAACATTTTCAATTTTCCTGTTTTCAGTCATTGCCCTTACGCTGGCATATTCTTCAGCAGGCATAATAGTACCATCGGTTCGTATTAATTTCCATTCGGCACCTCCAATTTTTCCTTTTCAACAGATCTTCTTCCGACAAACCAAGTAATTGCCCTGCAACCAGATTAGATTCCACTATATTGCCATTATTGTCGGTGATTGTTATTCCCAAGGGAAAATTTTCGAACAATGATTTGTATTTGGTAGGCAATATGTTGGTTTTCTTCGGCCCTTTACGTTCGGTGATGTCCTGTACCATGCCTATGGATTGTACGATTTTACCTGTATCATTATGTAAATAAACACAGCGTTCGTGTACATAACGGACTTCATTTGTGTACTTCCTGACTATCCGGTGTTCTATGTCATATGTATTGATACCGTCTCTCACGGAACCTGAGTATGCTTCATCCACCTTTATTCTGTCGTCAGGGTGGACGAATCCGAGAAAGGCTTCGTAGGTAGCAGTGAACTCCTGAGGTTGACAGCCAAAAATGCGGTAAACCTCATCCGACCATTTCAACTTGTTTGTGGTCAGGTCAAGTTTCCAGCTGCCGATTTGAGCGATCTCCTGCGCAGCGGAAAGAAGCGCCTCACTTTCCTTAAGTTCATTTTCTGCTTTGCGATGGGCTTCTTTTTCCTTTGCAGCTTCCAGGAATGCTGAATGGTTAGAGGTAGTCGAAGTAACACGGTCTTTCTGTACATAATCTGCAGCTCCATTCTTTATCAGTTTTACAGCAGTTTCTTCACCAATTGCTCCTGATAAACAGATAAATGGAACATCGGGGCATAATTCTTTACTGATTTCCAAAGCAGCAAATGCATCAAAGTCCGGAAGATTAAAGTCGGAGATAATGATATCAAAATCCTTATCCTGAAGTGCCAACCTGAAAGCAGTCTCAGTTTCAGCATGCGTAACTTCAAGATTATAACCTGCATCGGTTAAGTGCTCTACTGTCAATTCCAGATCAGGTAAAGTGTCTTCAAGTATCAGGATTTTAAGATTAGTATCTTCCATATATAAATACTATAAAGGAGGTATTTCGTTTGTTATAACCCAGACTGATAATCCCTCAATTGTCAGTTCACTATCCTGCGGATTATCCTCTACAAGAAGTATTGATTTTAATATATTCATATTTTTCCCTCCATGTATTTTGGATTGTGAAATAGAATTTTGCTCCCTTTTCCCGGTTCAGATTCATTCAGACGCGCCCCAATGCTATGAACAATACGCTGCACATTGGCAAGCCCGATTCCGGTTCCTTCGAATTCCGTCTCAGAGTGAAGCCTCTGAAAAACACCAAACAGCTTATGAACATACTTCATATCAAAGCCATCGCCATTATCGCTTACACAAAACACAAAATCTTTATCCTCTTCACTGTAACCCACCAGATTTTCTGCTGTTTCTCTTGGCGTGTATTTTATGGCATTGCCCAGCAGGTTGGCCCAAACCAGCCTGATTAAGGTGATCGGCATAAACTTTTGGCAACTTAGTGTATATCCAAATTGATCTTTCTTCCATTAAAATCTGTCTTCAACTCTTCAATCACCCTCTTTAACCGGTGAATTCATATCCACCTCTGTTTTCCTTACATCCTGCCGCCCTGTTCTGGAATACTGCAAAAGGTTATCAATTAGATTGCCCAATTTACGGGATGCTGCTGAAATCGTATCCAGGTAATGACGGACTTTATCGGGAAGCTCATCGCGGTAGCGCTGGCTGAGCATATCAACATACCCGTTGATGTGACGCAGCGGTGCCCTGAGATCATGTGATACCGAGTAGCCGAACGCTTCCGGTTCTTTATTGGATGATTCAAGCTGTGCACGTTTTCCAGCTCGAGCTTAGCCTCTAAGTTTAAATTTCCGCTTTATTTCGCTCTGTGATATCCACCACAGTTCCGACCATACGGGAGGAATTCTTCTTCGGATAAGATCACCTTGCCAATCTCCTGCACATATCGTGTTTCTCCTGTTCGGTATAATGGTGGTGCTGTTCAATGCGGAGCTACTTCGTTCAGTAACAGCTTTGGTTGAACACTCCCTAGCGCTTCTTCACGATCTCCATCGATAGTGTGCAACCACATTATCGAAGGTTACATTGAACGAATCCTTCTCCTCACCGTAAATTCGATAGGTCTGTTCCGACCAGGTGAGTGCCCCGGTGTTAATGTCATATTCCCAGCTGCCCACCCTCCGACTTCCTAGCCTCTTTTGAGGCGGGCATTGCTCTGTTCGATAGCCTGTGATGCAACTTTTCAGTAATGTTTTCAAAATGCAATACCAAGATGGTTATTGGGCAGGAAAGCTTTACAGAGAAACATGCCTGCACCACACGGTTATCGCCATAGAAAATATCCTCAAAGGTCTTCTCCTTACCGCTTCTGACCACTTCTGCATAACGCTGCGGGAAATTCATGTCCCTCAAGTAGGGGAAGTTTTCATCCAGCGTCTTGCCAATGATATCGACAGCTTTCACACCGGTCATCGACTCAGTTGCCGGATTGGCATATTTCATGCGGAGGGTGCGGTCATCGTCAATATCCTCCAGATGATAGATATACAGACCGATCTGGATATTTTCCACCACATCATTTGACTGTATGAGGGCTTCTTCCGCATGTTGGAATTTTAATTCGCTTTCTTCAACCTAACTTTTTCGCTTCAAAAAAGAATTTCAGTATTATGCAGTCTCAGAAGAAGATTACCAATAAGATTGGCTGAAACAGTAAGATTATTTATTTGGTTATCTTCCCATTTATTTAGTTTCTTAATGGAATCGAATCCAAAAAAACCCCACACCTTATCTGCACTTTTTATACGCATGCAGATTAGTGATTTGATATTCTGACTCCTGAATTCCTTTTTCTCTGCAATAGCTTCCTGAGGTAGTGTTTCAATGTCAGGGACATAAACAAAATCATTAGACAGGATCTGCGATTTCCACCAGGGTAAGGAATCTGTTGACTGGTTCTGTATTTTTGTATCTGGGACAATACACCTTCATTACACCACTCATGAGTATTGGTCATTGTATTCAGATCATCGGAAAACAGAAACAGGTAAGCCCGTTCAACCTGAAAATGATTCCCAATTCGTGATAGCAATTTATTAATTTCAGTATCAAAACTCTCTGATGATGCTTTAAAAAAAGTCTGTTGAAATCTCTGTAATGATTTTCTGAAATTGCAGGTTCTTCTGAAGGATATATTCTGAGTTTTTCAGTTCGGTTATGGCATGATGTGCCCCGAGCATTCGTACCGGTTTGCCATTTTTATCGCGAATGGCAATACCCCGGCAACGTACCCATAATATTGAACCATTTTTATGGGTATACCTTACAACCTGATCGTAGGGATAGTCTGGATCCTTGCAATGTCTGATAAAATTATCTGTTGCTGTTTTCAGATCATCCTGATTAATAATACTCTGCCAGGCACTTGATTTATGAGGCATTTCACCGGGATTATAGCCTAATACAGTCCAGAATTTGGCATTCATCCATTCATTTTCGGGGTTTTCCAGGTCCCAGTACCACATTCCATCCAGAGAACCTTCCTGGATGAAATCGAAAATACTTTCATCTGTTTTGATTAACTCGTAGAGCTCTTTCTTGAGGTAACTGTCAGCCATAATATTCTATTTAATAGTCAATTAGAAACTGATGATGAAGTATTACTTATATCTATATTAGTTTTCGCGCACCTCTTTTTATCCTGGTAGAATGTCCAGTATCCTTTCAAATTCCATATTCTTATCAAAGAAAAAGTCGGCCCCAAGGTCAAAGCATTTTTTCTTGTACTGTGGAAATGGAAAGTTACTGAGCATACATACTTTGATTTTTATTTTCATTTCCCTTATTTTCTGCAAAACTTTGATTCCATTCATTTCCGGCATCCTGATATCAAGAATAACAAGGTCAGGCTTTTGGGCACTAATCAGTTCCATAGCCTGCAGCCCGTTTTCTGCTTCACAGATCATTATACTTTCATTCAACCCTTTTATTAATTTGCAGATTCTGTCTCTCAAAATAGCGGAATCATCTGCGACTACAATTA
>JADKBL010000045.1 GCA_016718875.1 Bacteroidota bacterium | reverse complement strand
AAATGATCAATATGTACCTGATAATCTCGGGGTTGTTGAGGGTATTGTTAAGGATGATTCGGGATTTTACTGGATGTCGGGACATAAAGGACTGGTCAGGTATTTTGATAATAAGTCCGTGAAGGTTGCTGATCAGGTTCTGCCTGATTTTTTTACCTACAAGCTGGAGAAAGACAAGTACGGAGGAATATGGGTAACTTCAGAGGAGGGATTGTTTTTCAGGGGAAGGGATAATAAAAATTTCAGTCATGGACTTCCTTTATCTATAAATAAACCCGCTAATGTTATCAGTATTCCGGACGGCTCTCATCTTATTGTTGGCAGGATAACCGATATATGCCTTATTGACATAGATAAATTTTATAATGGAGCCAGTGACTATTACCGGATCTATGATAAAACAGATGGTTACCCTGGTGCCGAATCACTCGATAATGGAATAATGAATGGGGAAGATGGCAAAGTATGGATACTAACATCGGAAAACCTGGTCAGATTTGATCCCTCGATGGTGAAAAAAAATATGAATCCGCCATCAGTTCATTTTACAGGATTATATTTTGAAACAGATTCCCAAACGTGGGATCCTGTCCGAAAGGGTGATTTCTATTATGGGATACCCGCCGATATAAAACTAAGAAGAGATCAGATTAAAATACGAATTACATTTACAGGTATTTCAACAACAAATCCTGAAAAGGTCAGATATCAGTACCTGTTGAAGGGAACTGACAATAAATGGTCTTTGCCCTTTGAACGGAGGGAAGTCATTTTCAGAAATCTGCAGCCCGGCAAATACTCGTTCCTTTTAAGGAGTATTAATGCTGACGGTTTTGAAACACAGGAGCCTCTGATACTAAATTTTTCGATAGCCAAGGCATTCTGGGAAACTAATCTGTTTATCATTTCCATTCTGACACTTGTTATTGTAGTTACAGTTGTAGTTACCAGATTGCTTATAAGAAAAACACAGATTTTCAATGAGGAAAAGCAAAAACTGAGATCAGAACTTCTCCGTTTGCAGATGAATTCATTTCTTAAGGAATTTGACCCTCACTTTACTTTTAATGCTATTTCTTCTGTAGGTTCTCTTATTATGAAAAATGACAGGAAAGCTGCATACCTGTATCTTACAAGATTATCCTCATTATTAAGGACATCGCTCAGGGACAGCACATCGCTTCTGAAACCTATTTCGGAGGAGCTGGAATTTGTAAGGAACTACTGTGAATTACAGAAGTTGAGATTTGGGGATAGGTTCAGTTATACAATACAGGTAGAAAATGAAGTGAATATGTCTCTGGAAATTCCTAAAATGACAATACAGACATTTGTAGAGAACGCATTGAAGCATGGTTTGGAGAATTTAAAAGAAGGTGGATCACTTGAAATAGCTATAACCCATTCAGGAGATTTTCATAAAATCATTGTAAGAGACAACGGAATCGGGAGGAGTGCTTCAAAAGAGATAAGTACGAGCGGGACCGGTTATGGAATAAGGACTATAAGCCGGATATTTGAGATTACAGGAGAAAGTAATAATCTTCAGGCTACCCTTGAAATTAGGGACCTGGGGAATGAGGGACATACATCTGGTACTGAAGTAGTTATTATAATACCCGACCGATATAGCTTCAGAATTGATGAGCTTACAGTAATCAGGGACGATGAAGTGAAATATTTTTAGTGAAAAACATAATTGAATTATCTGAAAACTTTTTGCCTTTGATTTGACCTTTATTTTATTCTGTAGTTTATTAATTGCATATTTGTATTTGTGAGAGTCTGATAAAAGTGATTTAGTGATGGGCAATGCAAAATTAACGGCAGTGATCATTGAGGATGAACAAAAGTCTCTTGATCTGTTAAGTGACCTTATTACTTCGAACGGCAGTGCAAGGGTAACAGGATTTACTACTAACCCTGATAAGGCAGTAGATCTGATTAGCAAACTTAAACCTGATATTGTATTCCTGGATATCAGGATGCCGGGTAAAAGCGGATTTGAAATAGTTGATGAACTTTCAGAGGTAAAGGACATTGCTCCTGTTATTGTTTTCACAACTGCATTTGATGAATTTGCCGTCAGGGCCTTCGAATATGCTGCATTCGATTATCTGTTGAAGCCAATTGATCCGGAACGTCTGGCAATAACAATGAAACGATGTATTACTTTGCAGCAGACAGGATCAGTTCAGAAGCCTGAAATACTTAAAGAAGTACTAAATAAGCTTATATACAGAAATGTGTCAGGTATTTTAATAATTGATCCGACTGAACTTGTATATGTTGAAGCCGCAGGTAATTACTCCAGTTTTCAACTCAGTGATGGCAGGAAAGAAACTGTAACAATGTCGCTCGGCAAAGTTGAAGAACAGCTTGATCCTGTATTTTTTTTCAGGACTGGCAGAACCTTCATAATCAATCTCAGATTTCTAAAAAAAATAAACTCCAAAAACTGAGTGCATACTCCACTCAAACGGTATAGATTTCAAATGTGTTATTTCCTATGATAAGATTAAAGTATTACTGGACCTTCTTAAGCACAATTGATTTCTTTTGTAAGGATTTGTAAGACGACTGTAAGTTTTGTAATCTGAGTTATTATACATAAATTTAATTAATACAGGAATTGGAATAAAGAAGATCTGTCTAGTTTCCAATAGGTTACTTTGATGACAGATCGTGTTTCTGATGGTAATTTGCATTATCAGAATTGTTGATTATTTTTGCATAAGATTTATACCGCCTTTGCCAAGGCTACGGCGGTCAAAAGCGGGGTGTGGCGCAGTTGGCTAGCGCACTTGCATGGGGTGCAAGGGGTCGTCTGTTCGAGTCAGATCACCCCGACAAAAAAAGAGTCCGTTTTAAATGGACTCTTTTTTTTGCCAGTACATCAAGCCTTTGACCGGAAGGATAATATCTTCTGTAACTTTTATCACATTCAGGAAATCAAAGTTGATTATATTTGCATTGAATTTAACAAATTATAAAATGGACATTTTTAAGCCACTAGATATTCAGAAAGAATCTGAGAATAAGCAAATTGAGACTATTGAAAATGTAAAATGCCTAATAATAGGATCAGGGCCTGCAGGTTATACTGCTGCAATTTATGCTTCCAGGGCCAACCTTAAGCCTGTGCTCTACACAGGAATGCAAATGGGAGGGCAGCTAACAACCACAACAGAAGTTGATAATTTCCCGGGATACCCCGATGGTATTACCGGACCGGAAATGATGGAAGATCTTAAAAAACAGGCAGAACGTTTTGGAGCTGAGATAAGATTTGGAATTGCAACTGCTGCCGATTTCTCAGGAAAAAAGCACAAAGTAACAATTGATGAAAATAAAGTAGTTGTTGCTGATGCAGTCATAATTGCTACGGGAGCTACTGCAAGATATCTGGGACTGGAAGCAGAAACAAAATATGCAGGGCAGGGAGTATCTGCCTGTGCAACATGCGATGGTTTCTTTTACAGAGGCAAAGATGTTGCAGTTGTTGGGGGCGGAGATACAGCTGCTGAAGAGGCAACTTATCTGGCAGGATTATGCAATAAAGTATACTTAATTGTCAGAAGAGATGTTTTAAGAGCATCCAAAGCTATGCAGGAGAAGGTTATGAATACCAGTAACATAGAAGTATTATGGGAGCATCAGACACTTGATCTGTTTGGTGAAAACGGAGTGGAAGGTGCAACTCTTGTTAAAAAGAAAGGAACCCCTGAATCCGAATTGGTAAATATTAAAATTGATGGTTTCTTCCTTGCAATAGGACATACTCCGAATTCAGATATCTTTAAGAATTATCTTGAGACAGATGAAGTAGGTTATATAAAAACAATTCCGGGTACTTCAAAGACAAATGTGCCTGGTGTTTTTGCAGCAGGTGATGTTCAGGATCCTCATTATCGTCAGGCAGTTACCGCTGCAGGATCGGGTTGTATGGCAGCAATTGACGCTGAAAGATATCTGTCGGAGTTAAAATAGCTGTTTGATTGATGAGATGAAAACAAACACTCGTTAAGTAATTGTTATTCCTGAGCGCAGCAAAGAACCCCCATAATCGGACTTTAGTAGAAAAAGATAGACACATGAAGACATTTAAAAAGACTTTTCGTATCAATGCCGAACCATCTGATGTCTATTCGGCTATTACTAATCCGTATACGATTGAATTATGGTCGGGGTATCCCGCAGAGATGAGCACTGAGCCTGGCAGCGAATTTTCATTATGGGAAGGTGATATTACCGGAAAGAATATTGAATTTATCCAGAACAAAAAGCTGGTTCAGGAGTGGTATTTTGGCGATCAGACTGAAAAATCTATAGTTACTATCTCTGTTTTCCCTGATAAGGATAATTCAAGTGTCACTGTTGAACATACCAATATACCCGACGAAGAATTTGATGATATAGCAGAAGGATGGAGGGAGTATTATATCGGAGCAATTATCAGTTTCTTTAACCCTAATTTCTGAGGTAATCGGGCTGACTGGTAAGCTCATTCCTGTTCTTGAGGATCGAATGAATATCTTAGACACAGGCAATTATTAATGAAGCAATTCCTTTATAACTTATTGTAGCAGAATTTTCCTGTACCTTTCTGTTCCATTCGGGTATCCACGACAGAATATGCTGTTTGATGAACCTCCTTATTTCATTTCTCATTTCACCACGGCACGCTTCATCATCTAAAACCATATACTTTTCTACAAGTATTGACAGGAATAGCAACTCAATCCCAAGATGATCATCCTTCTTCTCATTTCTGAATTTGGGTCTCCAGCCGTATGAGTCATAAAAGCCGGTAACCTGCAATGAATCTGATTTTCCTGTTAGTGAGGCCTTGTCTGTGTAAAATGATTCGTAAAACGGAGCCAATGGCATGATTTCCCTTTTGAAAAGCCTGAAGTAGTCTTCAGTCATTGCTTCTGTATTAGATGACTTGTCAGTACAAGATTCTCTCAGCTGCGATTCTGCTTTCATAAAATTGGGATTTAGGCTCGATACAGGGAGCTTTTTTAGTATCCCTTCTTTCCAGAAATCGACTATGCATTCTTCTGCAGGTTCGTACATTATCATCGTGCCTGCAAAATACAGCAGCATATTGTACCCTTTCAAAATATTGTGCTGCTGATTTTTGTTGTCGTTTGCCATAAACTGTTATGAAACTTTATTTCAGGATTAAACAGCCATAGTTCAGGATGCTGTAATGAATAGTAAACCATGTTCAGGAAGAAATGTTCGACCGGCATAAAAAAAAAGCTGCACTTTCAGATGCAGCTTTTTAAAGGTTTAGCTATAATTATTTGGAGAAATCCGCCATTTTATCCGGATATTCATTATTGTCTATCTTTTTCTTGATTTCTTTAAATGTTTTTATTGTATAGGCTACATCATCAAGAGAATGAGAGGCTGTAGGTATCAGTCTTAACATCACAACATCCTTTGGTACAACGGGATATATGACAGCTGAACAAAATACTCCGTGGTTTTCTCTGAGGTCATAAATCATCTGGGTTACCTGTGTAAGAGGACATTTCATAAATACCGGAGTAACTGGTGATTCAGTCTTGCCAAGATCTAATCCGGCTTCTTTCAAACCTTTCTGAAGGGCATTTACTATTGTCCACAGTTTCTCCCTGTATTCAGGATGTGCTTTGATGATTTCGAGTCTTTTAATCGCGCCGATAGTCATTGCCATTGGTAATGATTTGGCATATATCTGTGACCTGAGGTTGAATCGAAGGTATGAAACCACTTCCTTAGTGCTGGCTACGAAACCGCCTATCCCTGCCATTGATTTTGCGAAAGTCGCAAAATAAATATCTATCTGGTCCTGTACTCCGAAATGCTCACCGGTACCTGCTCCTGTTTTTCCCATGGTTCCAAAGCCATGTGCATCATCAACAAGGAAACGGAAATTGTATTTTTTCTTGAGGTCAGCTATTTTATCAAGCTTTCCCAGGTCTCCGGCCATTCCGAATACACCTTCGGTGATAACAAGAATTCCTCCTCCTGTCTGTTCTGTAAGCTTTGTGGCTCTCTGGAGCTGTTTTTCACAATTTTCAATATCATTATGCGGGAATACAAACCTTTTTCCCATATGTAGCCTGAGTCCATCCATTATACATGCATGTGATTCGGAGTCATAAACAATTACATCATGTCTGTCAACCAATGCATCTATAATAGAAACCATACCCTGGTATCCGTAGTTAAGAAGATATGCTGATTCCTTGCTTACAAATTCAGCCGCCATCTGCTCGAATTTCTCGTGCATTGTAGTTTGTCCCGACATCATTCTTGCTCCCATCGGATATGCCAGTCCGTACTTTTCAGTTGCTTCTGCATCTGCTTTTCTTACCTCAGGCAGGTTTGCCAGCCCCAGGTAGTTGTTAAGGCTCCATGTAAGTACCTCTTTGCCCCTGAATTTCATTCTGGGAGAAATCTCACCTTCAAGTTTTGGAAACATGAAATAACCGTCAGCCATCCCTGAATATTGACCGAGTGCTCCTTTGTTTGATTTTATTTTGTTGAAAATATCCATGATAAAAGGTGTTTTTAAAAATTTTTTACAAAAGTAAAGATAACATGTAGTTCCGTTATACCTATTTATACCTAATTTGCCCATTCTGTTCAGGGGGTAATAAACACATAATTATTGCGTTTATATGTAAGGTTTAAAAAAATTTGAGTACTTTTGCGCAACATTTTTATGAGGCTAAGATTATATATCATCCCTGTTATTCTGATACTTGTCAGCTCATGCGGCGAGTATGAGAAGCTTTTGAAGAGTACTGACTATGAGCTTAAGAA
The DNA here is from genome assembly GCA_016718875.1 of Bacteroidota bacterium. GTDB lineage: Bacteria > Bacteroidota > Bacteroidia > Bacteroidales > VadinHA17 > LD21. The sequence goes on along the minus strand of JADKBL010000045.1, from coordinate 13,102 downwards.
AACGAAAGCTCTTGAGTATTATAACGATGGAAAGTATGTTAAGTCAACGGAATTGCTTCGTCAGATACTTCCACGGTACAGGGCTACAGAAGAAGGAGAGGAGCTTAACTGGATTAATGCTCAGAGCTATTACGGCATGAAAGATTATATTATGGCAGGAAGTCAGTATAAATCATTCATAGATCAGTTCCCTTTTGGAAAGCACGCTGAGGAGGCACATTATCTGGCAGCATATTGTGACTACCTGACAGCCCCCAAGCCGGAGCTTGATCAGGAGAATACCAGGAGTGCTATTGAGGGCTTTAATATTTTTGTTAACAAATTCCCTTACAGCCCTAAAGTTGAGGAATGCAAAAAACTGATAGTGGAAATGGAGGAGAGGCTTGTAGAGAAGAATTACAAAAGTGCAAGACTCTATTATGATATGGGTGAGTTCAAGGCTTCGGTTGTTGCTATTAATAACAGTCTCAAGTTATTTGCAAATTCAAAATATCGTGAGGAGATGATGTTCCTCAAGCTTAATTCTCTCTTTCAGTATGCTGAACTTAGTATGGCAGACAAACAAAAGACACGTTACCAGGATACTCTCGACGATTATTATTCATTCATGGAGGAATATCCTGAAAGCCGCTATGCCAGGGATGTAAAGTCTATTTTTCAGAAAACAGACAAATACCTGAAGGAGGCTATACCAGATACTCAAACAAACAATTAATTATTATATGGATTACAGAAAATCAGCAGCACCAGTAACTACAGTTACACGCAACCTCGATCTGATGACACGGGACACAGGAAATATTTATGAGACTGTGATAGTTGTTGCAAGAAGATCAAATCAGATTTCTGTTGAAATGAAGCAGGAGCTTAACAAGAAGCTTGAAGAATTTGCTTCATACAGCGATAATCTTGAAGAGGTTTTTGAAAACCGTGAGCAGATTGAAATATCTAAATTCTATGAGAGACTGCCTAAGCCAACACTGATTGCCTTACAGGAACTCGAAGAAAATAAAATATTCTACAGAAATCCTGAGAATCCCTCGAAACAGAAATAAATCAGGCCTTTATGCTTAAGGGCAAACATATTCTTATCGGCGTGACCGGAGGTATAGCAGCTTATAAAACTGCTACTATCATCCGGTTGCTTGTTAAGGAAGGAGCAGAAGTAAAAGTCGTAATGACAGAACACGCAAAGGAGTTCATTACCCCTCTTACTCTTTCAACCCTTTCTAAGAATCCGGTACTCACCGCATTCTATAATGTTGAAAACGGAGACTGGAACAGCCATGTTGATCTTGGTCTCTGGGCAGATTTGTACCTTATTGCGCCTGCAACAGCAAATAGTATTGCAAAGATGGCAGGAGGAATAACCAACAATCTTCTGCTTACAGCCTATCTTTCAGCACGATGCCCTGTTTTTGTAGCTCCATCAATGGACATGGATATGCTTGCACATCCGTCAACCACAATAAATATTGAGACTCTCAGGGCATTTGGTAACACAATACTTGAACCTTCAAGTGGTGAGCTTGCAAGCGGTCTTACCGGAAAAGGCAGGATGGCAGAACCTGAGGAAATTGTAAAGGAGATTAACGGCTTCTTTACAAAAAAAAAAAGCTATAAACCGCTGAAGGGAAAACATATCCTGATTAATGCAGGACCAACCCGTGAGCAAATTGACCCCGTAAGATATATCAGCAATTATTCATCCGGAAAGATGGGTATTGCCATAGCTCAGGCTGCAAGTGATCTGGGAGCTATAGTAGAGCTTGTACTTGGACCGGTAAATATTAGTCCTGCAGGAGCGAATATAATTGTAACAAATGTTACAAATGCAGCTTCTATGGCAGAAGAATGTATATCTAAATTCCATAAGTGTGATATAGCAATCCTTTCGGCAGCAGTGGCCGATTTTACTCCCGCTGAAGTAAAAAATAACAAAATAAAAAAAGACAAAACGGACCTGAACCTTATTCTGAAACCTACCACCGATATTGCAGCTGCTCTTGGTAAGATGAAAAAGAAGGGACAGTTGCTTGTGGGGTTTGCCCTCGAGACCGATAACGAAATTGAAAACGCCCGGAAGAAGCTTCATTCAAAGAACCTGGATGTGGTTGTTCTGAATTCATTGAAAGAAGAGGGAGCCGGTTTTGGACATGATACAAACAAGATCACTTTAATCGACCGTAACAATATTATTGATAAATTTGAGTTGAAATCAAAAGAAGAAGCTGCAAAGGATATTCTTAATAAAGTAATTTCAATGATTCAGTAATTTTACGGGATGAAGTTATTACACTCTCTGAAATATTGTCTGCTAGTTCTCGTGGTTTTGCTTCCCTTAAGGATAAATTCACAGGAGCTTAACTGTAATGTACAGATTTCGGCCCAGATGATCCAGGGATCAAACAGGGAGGTTTTCGAAAACATGCAGAGGGATATTTATGATTTCATGAATAATACCATCTGGACCAACAATGTGTTCAGTTATTCGGAAAGAATCGATTGCAATATCCTGATAAATCTAACCGATCAGCTTTCAGGAGATGAATTCAAGGGAACAATCCAGATACAGCTGCGGCGTCCGGTATTCAATACTACATATAATTCAACAATGCTGAACTTTGTTGATAACAATTTCCAGTTCAGGTATGTAGAATTTCAGACTCTTGAATTCGATCCCACAACACACAGGTTTAATCTGATCTCCGTACTTGCATATTATACTTATATGATCCTGGGTTTTGATTATGATACCTTCTCCCCTCTAGGTGGTACCGAGTACTTTCAGATAGCTGAAAAAATAGTCACAAATGCTCAGAACGCCCCGGAAGCTGGCTGGAAACCCTTTGACGGTTCAAGGAACAGGAACAGGTACTGGCTGGTAAAGAATGTTCTTAATAAAGAATATGAGAATGTCAGATTGTTTAATTATGAGTACTATGTGAGAGGACTCGATCTCATGGAATCGAAGGTAGCTGAAGCCAGACTGAATATGTCTGAGAGCCTCAAGCTTCTGCAGGAGGTTTTCAGGAAAAGGCCGGATCCATACATGTATCTTCTTCAGATTGTAATAGATTCCAAATCTGATGAGCTCATAAATATATATTCAGGTGCTTATCCTGAGGAAAAAAGCAGGGTATTGGTGATCCTTAATGAAATTGACCCGGCAAACAAGGCAAAATATGAAAAGATAAATACTGCTTCTTCACAATAAATAAGTAATGCTCGCTAAACTATTTGTTCAGAACTATGCTCTTATAAGGGAACTTGATATTGACCTTGAGAACGGGCTGACAATTATTACCGGCGAAACAGGAGCCGGAAAATCAATCCTTCTCGGAGCACTCTCTCTTATCCTCGGATCCCGGGCTGATACTTCAGTTCTGCTTGACAAGGATGAAAAGTGCATTGTTGAAGGGACATTCAGAATTGAGAATTATGACCTCAAAGATTTTTTTAAATCAAATGAGCTTGACTATGAGTCAGTTACAACAATACGAAGGGAAATAAATCCCGCCGGAAAATCGAGGGCATTCATAAATGATACTCCGGTTACTTTAGGTATCCTGAAGGAGATAGGTGACCGGCTAATTGATATTCATTCCCAGCATCAGACACTTATGCTTCATGATAATTCTTTTCAGTTAAGTGTAATTGATTCATTTGCAGGTACATCTAAATTGATACAGAACTACAGAGGCTCATATCTGAACTTCAGGAAGCTTAAGAAAGAATATACCCAGCTAAAAGAGAGTTATGAAAAGATCAGGGCTGATATGGAATATTTCCAGCATCAGATTAATCAGATCGGGGAGGCAAAATTTAAACAGGGCGAACAGGAAGAACTTGAAGCTGAACAGGAAATGTTTGATCATGCCGAGGAGATAAAGTCTGCCCTGAACAGTTCTTCTGTTCTTCTTTCTTCTGATGAAACATCCATTCTTTCGTTACTGAGAGAAGTTAAACTCAATATTTCGAAAATAAAGAGTTTTTTCCCTGAAGCTGAAAGCATTTATTCACGCACTGAATCATCAGTTATAGAACTTGATGATCTTGCATTTGAGATTGAGAAGCTGGCTTCATCAGTAGAGGCAGACCCAAAGCGACTCACACAGATAAATGAAAGACTCGACCTTTTATATTCTCTTTGCCAGAAGCACAGAGTGGCAACACTTAATGAATTGATTGTCAAGGAAGAAGAGCTTAAGGAACATTTGAAAACTCTTGTGTCAAGTGATGAGAGGCTGGAGGAGCTTGAAGCCTTGCTTACAGTAGAGGAGAAGGAACTGGCAAGTCTTTCAGAAGAGATTTCATCCAAAAGACAAAAAATCCTGCTGGATGTGGAAATAAGAATCACAGATTTGCTGAAGCAGCTTGGAATGCCCAATGCAAGGTTCAGGATAGATTTTATAAAAGGAACAGAATTCCGGCCAACAGGTATTGACACGGCAGAATTTCTTTTTTCGGCCAATAAGCAGATTGCTCCTGAGAACCTTGCAAAAATAGCATCAGGCGGAGAACTTTCACGAGTTATGCTTAGTCTCAAATCATTACTTTCACAGAATAATAATCTACCTACCATTATCTTTGATGAGATTGATTCAGGCGTATCAGGTGAGGTTGCCGATAAGGTAGGACAGATACTCTCAGGGATGGGGAGATATATGCAGGTAGTTAATATTACGCACCTTCCGCAGGTGGCTTCCCGGGGAACAAAGCACTATCATGTTTATAAAGATGATACAAAAGATTCAACAATTACCAGGGTTCGGTTGTTATCAGCAGATGAGCGTGTTCTGGAATTGGCCAGATTGCTTAGCGGCAGTGAGGTAACGGAGACAGCAATGAAAAATGCCCGTGAACTTCTAAAAGCTGCAATTAATTAACATTCAATAAAACAAAAATGAAAGAAGGATTATTAAAAGGTAAAAAAGGTATCATTTTTGGTGCCCTGAATGAAATGTCCATTGCATGGCAGGTTGCCCTGAAAGCTCATGAGGAAGGGGCTGAAATTGTACTTACAAATTCACCTGTAGCCATGAGACTTGGAACTATCAATGAGCTGGCTAAGATAACCGGGAGCAAGGTTATTGCAGCTGATGCGACAAAGATGGAGGATATCGAAAACCTTCTTTCTGAAAGCATGAAGATTTTCGGTGGAAAGTTCGATTTTATTCTCCATTCAATAGGGATGTCTCCTAACGTAAGGAAAGACATACCTTACGAACAGACAAGTTATGAGAATATGCTGAAAACTTTTGATATCTCAGCTCTCAGTTTTCACAGGGTTCTTCAGACTTCATACAAGCTGGATGCCATTAAGGAATGGGGATCAGTTGTTGCTCTTTCTTACGTTGCTGCGCAGAGGACATTATCAGGTTACAATGACATGGGTGATGCAAAGGCCCTACTCGAATCAATAGCAAGGAGTTTCGGGTATATTTATGGCCGCGATCGCAAAGTGAGGATAAATACTGTTTCACAGTCGCCAACTGTTACGACTGCCGGAAGCGGGATTCATGGATTTGCATCGCTTGTGGATTTCTCGGAAAGAATGTCCCCACTGGGCAATGCGACAGCCGAAGATTGTGCTGACTATTGTATTACCCTCTTCTCCGATCTTACAAGAAAAGTAACCATGCAGAACCTATTTCACGATGGGGGATTCTCAAGTATGGGTATGAGCCTCAGGGCAATTGAACAGTATCAGAAAAGTTTTGAGGAGTGTGATTGCGATGAGAAGAAAAGCGATATTTACTAAGTATAAAAGCCTATTTTTCAGGCGGCTTACCTTTCAGGAAGCCGCTTTTTTTATATTTGATGAAATCTAAATACCGGAGTATGATAAAGATGATCCTTCTAATTCTTTTTTACCTCCTTTTCCCTCTACTTATTGTTTGGCTTTGTCAGAAATGGAGTTTTTTCGAGAAACTGGGAATGATAGTTCTCGCATACGGGTTCGGTCTTTTTATCGGGACCGCCGGATTCCTTCCAAGGGGCAGCGATGGTTTCAGATATGCCCTTATGGGCGAATCAGTACTTAAAACTGAGGTGCTCGAAAAGCTTATTGCTGAAGGAAAAGCCACACAAAATGACAGAATTGTAAACAAAATTGCTGGCATTCAGAATAATATCGTCACTCTTGCAATTCTCCTGGCATTTCCTCTTATTATTTTTTCACTCGATCTGAAGAGATGGCTTAAATATGCGAAGAAAGGATTTATCTCTGTTGCGCTGGCACTAGTTTCCGGAATTGTGATGGTAACCGCAGGCTTCTTTATCTGGAAGGATACTTTTCCAGACACATGGAAACTGGCTGGCATGTTTGAAGGAATTTATACAGGCGGTACACCGAACTTCGCAGCCTTAAAGCTGATACTGAATGTTGATGCTGACAGATTTGTTGTTCTGAATACCTATGATATGATAGTGGGAGCAGTACTGGTACTCTTTTTTGTGACAATTGCTCCGGGTATTTTTAGGGCCTTTCTGCCTAAATATAAGCAGGTTAATGGTAATGATGCAGATGTTGATAAGGTTGTAAATGAGACTGAAAACATGAATGACTTTTCAGGTATGCTTCAGAAAAAGATGTTACTTCCTTTGCTGAAAGCACTTGGAATTTCAGTTCTAATATCAGGAGCAGGTGCCAGCCTAAGCCTGTTGGTACCAGCCGAATATAAGCAATATGAAATGGCAGTGGTCGTTTTATCAATTACAACATTATCTATTGCAGCATCCCTTATCAGATCAGTACACACAATTGAAAAAACATTCCAGATGGGAATGTATCTGATCCTTGTTTTTTCCCTGACGGTTGCTTCGCAGTCTGACCTCAAAACTATGTTTGGAAAGGGGATGATGGATTTGGTTCTCTTTATTTCGTGGTGCTATTTTGGGTCACTGTTCCTGCATATTCTTCTTGCCAGGATATTCCGCATAGATGCGGATAATTTTCTTATTACTGCAACTGCATTTATCTTCTCGCCACCATTTGTTCCGCTCGTAGCTAATGCACTGAAAAACAAGGATGTTATTGTTACAGGTATTGCCGGCGGTGTAATAGGTTACATGCTTGGTAACTATTTCGGTACCACTCTTGCTTACTTTCTGAAAGGATTTTAATCGGCGATAATCTGCGCAATCTGCGGGCAAAATAATTTCCCGCTGATCCCGCAGATTTTCGCAGAAATAGCTCGGTTTTTGATTTTATTATTCTAGAATAGATAATTCAATCCAACTGAGAAGCCGATGTTCCCATCCTGCTTGTTGAACGATTTACCGATATCAATTGCTATAACGAAGTTCTGTCCCCATACAGGCATAATACTTATACCGGCGGACTGGTGAAGTTTTTCGGCTCCCGGATTAAAGAAATCAGAATAAGTGTAATTCTTCATTTTTGTATCGAAGGTAGTTCTGAGATTATCAGGCATTGCAATATTTTTGGTAACAATCCCCATATCGTAAAAGAAATTCACTCCCAGATAGCTGTCTTTATTGAATAATCTGAAATGAACCGGTTTCCACCGCAACTCAAAGTTGCCGTATGTAATTCCATTTCCTAAAACCCTGTTTCTGAGAACACCTCTTAGTGTTGCAGATCCACCAAGTCCTTCGTTGGTTGCACCTGTAAGCATTGATGTAATAACCTGTGACTGATAGAAAAACGGTACTTTCCCATCACCTAATGTTGTCTGAAATCCCAAACGGTATACAAAGGAGAGATTATTCGGGATAAGAGTGAAATACTGGCGGTGGGTTATGTAAAACCTGGAAAAAGTCCAGTCATTTCCTATAAATCCGGGTGCCACTTCAATTCCCATTTCAGTCCATAATCCCTTCATTGGATTTGCACGGCTATCACGGCTGTCCCATTCTATACCTGCTTTTAGAGTGTTTACCCATCCTCCGTCAGCTTCGTTTTCAGAGATAAGTCCAAGAGAATCACGGTACAACTCATATAAACCGGGATCTTCAGACACCTGCGGCAGTTTGTATTCACGACCTTTATTTAGTTTATCAATATTAATTGATCCTACCTGAAAATTATTTAATGCGAATCCTGCACTCCACTTTATATGTTCACCGGCAAGTTTTCCCTGGAAATCATTTTTAAACCTGAACTGGTTTCTTTTTAACCTGTAAAACATGGCAGAAATGTAAGGATCAGCTGGTCCTGTTTCCTTATCATATTTCATCCAGTCACTGTTATAAACTGATTCGTATCCATTAAAGCCATAAAAATCAGTAGCTGCATCGGGAAGGTAGCTTAAGTCTGTAGTACTGTGAATCCCCGGAATCAGATGGTAGGATTCGTACATCATCCTGAATATGCCACTGCCTTTTGTGAAATGTGATATCTCTGTATAAGTATGATCAAGAAATTCAGGATATACACTGGGATTTCCATAGTTCCTGAATTCTACCAAAGCCCCATATTGAAATCCAAGGTTTGAATCATATGTTGTTGCAGGCAGAGCACCATCAAATCTCCAACCTGTCTTTGTTTTGCTTTCCTTTTCCTGACCGGAAACGACAACTGTAAGGATGATTCCAATAATTACCGAGAGGATTTTTTTCATAAAAAAAGGTTTTAGTTCAGGATGCTAAAGATAAAGAAAAAAGGAAATTACAAACTCTTTTTTCGATATTTGCTACCTTAGTTGCTTATTAATAATGCTTAATGGTTAATGCTTAATGGTTAATGCTTAATGGTTAATGGTTCTAAACTAATGGTGCAATTGATAATATGACAGAAAGGATACTGATTACGAATATTAAATCATTGATGCAAACTGAAGATTCTATCCGGCTGAAGCTGTGCGGAAAAGAAATGTCTTCAGTAAATAAGACAGATAATGCCTGGTTGTTTATTGAAAAAGGTTTGATAATTGACTTTGGTCATATGGAGGAGCCTCTCTTTGAAAAGAGAGGTTTGGAGATGGAAATACTTTAAAAATAGATGCTTCAGGCAAGTATGTGTTTCCGTCTTTTTGCGATTCTCATACACATATTGTATATGCCGGCAGCAGAGAAGGTGAATTTGCTGATAAGATAAGAGGATTATCATATGAAGAAATAGCAAAAAGGGGCGGAGGTATACTCAATTCAGCGAAAAAACTGCATAATACATCTGAAAATGAGCTATATGATCAGTCTTTAGAAAGGATAAATGAGATTATACAGCTTGGTACCGGGGCTGTTGAGATTAAAAGCGGTTATGGACTTAATACTGACGATGAGCTGAAAATGTTAAGGGTTATCAGAAGGATAAAAGAATCATCACCGGTTGAAGTTAAAGCTACATTTCTGGGAGCTCATGCTGTCCCTGATGAATTCAGAGATAGAAGGGAAGATTATGTTGATAAAGTCATTAACGAAATGATACCGGTTGTTGCTTCAGAAGATCTGGCTGATTACATTGATGTGTTTTGCGACACCGGGTTTTTCACGGTTGAGGATACAGAAAGGATCCTGATGGCCGGATTAAAATACGGACTTATTCCCAAGATTCATGCAAATGAGCTTGGCTTTTCAGGAGGAGTCCATACAGGTGTGAAATATAATGCTCTTTCTGTTGATCATCTTGAACGATCAGGTGATGAAGAGATTGAGGTTCTGTCCGGTTCAGATACAATGCCTACATTGTTACCCGGATCTGCACTCTTTCTTGGTTTACCCGATCCTCCTGCGCGCCGGATGATTGATGCAGGATTGCCGGTTGCACTTGCATCGGATTACAATCCCGGCTCTTCCCCTTCAGGAAATATGAAGCTTATAATGTCGCTGGGATGTATCAGACTTAAAATGCTCCCGGAAGAAGTAATCAATGCAGTCACTATAAATACAGCCTATGCCATGGGTATATCAGAGACACATGGATCAATTGCCAGGGGAAAGGTGGCCAATATTTTCATTACTAAGCAAATACCATCGTTTGAATTTTTCCCATATGCATTTGGAAGTAACCTGATTGATACTGTTATATTAAGAGGTAAAATTATATAGTTAAGATTTTTCTTAAATATCCTCTGTGGTTCTTTGTGCTTCTCAGTGTCTCTCAGTGAAACTAAGAAGAACTTACACAGAGTTCCACAGAGGAGTCACAGAGAACCACAGAGAAAAAGTAAATAGATTTTTATGGAAAAGAGAATTATTGAATGTGTCCCTAACTTCAGTGAAGGAAGAGATATGGCTGTCATTAAGCAAATTACAGATGTTATTGAATCTGTTGAAGGGGTGAAATTGCTTGATGTAGATCCGGGAAAAGATACAAACAGGACCGTTGTGACTTTCGTCGGCAGATCCGGATTCTGTTGTTGAGGCAGCCTTTCTTGCGGTTAAGAAAGCTTCAGAACTAATTGACATGTCGAGTCACCATGGTGCACATCCACGCATGGGGGCCACTGATGTTTGTCCGCTTGTGCCGGTTTCAGGTATTACAATGGAGGAGACTGTAAAATATGCCCGTAAACTTGCAGAAAGAATTGGCAGTGAGCTTGATATACCTGTTTACTGTTATGAAAATGCTGCTTTTTGTAATGAGCGCAGAAACCTTGCAAACTGCAGGGCCGGGGAATATGAAGGTCTCCCAAAGAAACTCTCTGACCCGGATTGGAAGCCTGATTTCGGTCCGGCATTGTTTAACAAGCGCTCAGGTGCAACTGCTGTTGGAGCAAGAGATTTCCTTGTAGCTTTCAATGTAAATCTTAATACTACCTCGGTAAGAAGGGCTAATGCCATTGCCTATGATGTGAGGGAGAAGGGGCGACCGGGGAGAGAGGGAGATCAAATAACCGGAAAGATACTTAAGGACGAGAACGGTGAGACAATCATGATACCCGGTTCTCTTAAATGTGTGAAAGCTATTGGCTGGTTTATTGAGGAGTACGGAATTGCGCAAATATCAATGAATCTTACAAATATCTCAGTTGCACCTGTCCATATTGCATTTGATGAGGTTTGCAGGAAGGCTGAAGAACGAGGAGTAAGAGTTACCGGATCAGAGCTTGTGGGACTAATTCCATTGAAGTCGCTATTAGATGCAGGCAGATATTTTCTTAATAAACAAAAGAGGTCTTCAGGAGTACCGGATGAAGAACTTATTAAAATTGCTGTAAGATCATTAGGGCTGAACGATATTCATCCTTTCGAACCCGAAGAAAAAATAATAGAATATGTAATGAGAGCTGGCGAAAAATCAGGGAAGAGAGGCTCATTGCAAATGACTCTCTGTCAATTTGCAAATGAGACTGCATCTGAATCACCGGCTCCGGGAGGAGGGTCAGTATCGGCATATATGGGTGCACTTGGAGCATCATTAGGGACCATGGTTGCGAACCTCTCAAGTCATAAAAGAGGTTGGGATGATAAGTGGGAGGAAATTTTCTGAATGGGCGGAAAGGAATTGAAATTCAGAAACGTCTTCTTCAGCTTGTTGACGAGGACACTTCTGCATTTAATTCAATACTTGAAGCATACAAACTTCCGAAGAAAACAGAAACAGAAAAGGCAGCGAGGGATCAGGCAGTCCAGGATGCAACAAAGAATGCTATAATGGTCCCGTTTCAGGTGATGGAAACAGCGTTTTCTGCATTCGGACTGCTGAAGGAAATGGTTGAACATGGTAATCCATCATCTGTTACTGATGCAGCAGTTGGGGCTTTGGCGATACGATCCTCTATTATGGGAGCGTTCCTGAATGTTAAAATTAATATAGTGGGATTAAATGATAAGGATTTTTCAAATCGTATAATTATTAAGGGACAGCAAATCGAGGCTGAAACAATAAGTTTTGAAGCGGAGATACTTAATATTTTGAGTAAAAAGCTTCAAAAAGGCATTTAATGGTTAAAGGAACGTTAAAAAAAATTAATTATGATTTTTGTCATATCAAATAAATATTTATTTTAGCGACGCGATTATTTACCATTAAACCTAAAGAATTGTATGAAAAGAATCCTTATGCTTTTTTCACTGTTCTTATTTGCAGGTACGCTTGCGATAGGCCAGACAGTGCAAATTTCCGGAACTGTGACCAGTTCCGAAGACGGACTCCCGGTTCCTGGTGTTTCTGTAATAGTTAAAGGAACCACTATTGGAGCTCTGACAGGTGGTGACGGAAAGTACATCCTTGCAGCTCCTCAGGGTTCACAGTCACTGGTTTTCAGTTTTATTGGCTTCAGAACTTTTGAAGCTCCTTTAGCCGGAAAGAATGTGATTGATGTTGCTCTCGAAACAGACCTTTTTAAGGTTGATGAGGTTGTGGTTGTTGCATACGGTACACAACAGAAGCGTGAAATTGCAGGAGCTATTTCTTCTGTTAACGCTAAGGATATTTCTCTGATGCCTATTCAGAGTATTGACCAGGGGCTTCAGGGAAAAGCAGCCGGTGTTAGCGTAACGATGCCAAACGGAGTATTAAATAACCCTCCTGTTATCAGGGTACGCGGTTTTAACTCTATTTCTTCCAGTTCCAGTCCGCTTATTGTTGTTGATGGTGTTCCTATATTTACAGGTAACCTATCAGGAACAAACTCTTTCCTTAACGGATTGTCTGATATTAACCCTTCAGACATCGAATCAATGGAGATTCTTAAGGATGCATCTGCTACTGCAATTTATGGTTCACGTGCCGCAAGTGGTGTTATTCTTATAACAACAAAACGCGGTACAACTGGACCAAAACAAGGTGTTACTTATGACGGATATGTAGGATGGACACAGCCATACAATCTTTTTGACATGATGAATGCTGACCAGTATGTTGAACATAAAAACCTGGCCCGTGCCAATAACCCGGCTTCAGGTCTTGCATTTGATTTTTTTGCTCCGGTAGATGCCAACGGAAACACAATAAATACAAAATGGTCAGATCTTATATATCAGACCGGTTTCCAGCAGAATCATGCTATAACTGTTTCAGGGGGCTACAAGAATACTTCATACTTCCTCTCTGTAGGTTATACCGATCAGGAAGGTATGGTTAAAAAACAATACCTATAACAGGAAGAATGCAAGGTTGAATATAGATCAGAAGGTTACCAAATACCTCTCCCTTAGCGCCAACGTTTCTTATACAAACGGATTGAGTAAA
>JADKBL010000044.1 GCA_016718875.1 Bacteroidota bacterium | reverse complement strand
CTGATCCTGACCAGGTGACCACCGATCTCCCTGAGGGTAAGATCAAGGTAGATACCATCTGCCCATACTGTGGCAGTTCCGATGATGTTTATATTTATCACAAATCAAAATCCTAGTTATGAAGCTATATCACGGATCCCCTAATCCAGACCTAAAGATCAGATCAGTATACCCAAGTCGCTATGGAGTTACAGCATTCTTTGCTACACCAGATCGTACTCTTGCAGAGGCATATGCCAAATACTACAATGGATCACTCTATGAGATAGAGGCAATGCCACCTCAGGTTAATATTAATTTTGAACGCAGAGATACATACAACAGTGTCATCCGCGACTATATCAAAGAGTATAGCAAGATGCCATACCCATCTATTAAATTTCTCAATTGCCTTGATCGACCTGCGCCTGGCTTCCCTCAGTGCATAGCTGATGTGGTCTGCATCTTCAAGACCAGCGCTATAATTAGCATCACAAAGATCCACACCTTTTAAAAAGAGGGCAGCCGTGCTGCCTTTTTTTTTGCCCATCATATAACACCTTTTTCTGAGCTTCTGTTAGTTAACAAAAAGCTTACCCCCGGCGCTCGAATTGTCGTCAGCGAATTGCATGTGATTTAATATAATTGATTAATTAATTATTTGGGAATTAGATGGCTATATATTGATGAAAAAAAATAAAACAAGCTATATATATATATTATTTTTTTTATTCTTTTGAAAAAAAACAGGCCTGTATAAAATTAGAAAAAAAATCTCCCAATCGCCCAAACTGTTTGTAAGTGATTGATATATAATATTTTGTGTTGGGAAAATATTGAGAAAATGTGAGATATTGGGAGAATGGGAGAAACTGATCTGATAAAAAAATGGATTTGCCCAACATTTGTATCAATGCAACTAATAGAGAATCAGACTATTATAGAGATGTTGGGCGATTGGGAGAAAAAAAATACTGTTTTGAGAAGGGGGGGGTTGTTTTTTTTTAAATGGGTGGCCCTGATAAAAATGTCCTAAAGTGAGACAGAGAGGAGATATACCTTTGAATTGTGATTGATAATTGATCATTTATAATTATAAGGTAATGGATCTACTTTTTTCTGTGAGTAATGCGACAAAGGAATCAAAAATCGGTGATAGTGATTTCAAGAAATATTTTCCAAGTATAAATCAAAATATGAACTGGTACAGCCTGGAGCCTTATATCAGGCAGGCTACCAGGGAATATCTGCTGCCATATGTTGGCACTGATTTTTATAATGATATAGTGCTGGTGGATGGGGATTTTGAAGGGCCGATGATAGAAGTGGCCGAGATAGCCAGGGATGTGGTGGCATATTATACGGTGTGGATGGCTATGCCTCACATCAATGTGGTGATATCGGACATGGGGGCGCAGGAAAACAGCGGATCGGACGGCACCAGCCAGCCTGCCCAGATGTGGAGATATAAGAACGCAAGGTGGGAAACCATGCTGCAGGCCGATAAAATGATAGACCGGTTGCTCGCGCTCCTGGAGAAAAATATCAATGAGAGTGATTTTTCAAAATGGAAGGACAGCGATGAGTGCGCTGAGGTGGGGCATCCTCTATTCAGGACTACTGCGGAGCTGAAAAGATATACTAAGGTGGACAGCTGGAGATTCTTCAAGGCTCTGATGCCATTTTTTGACCAGGCACTTGACCTGGATATAGTGGGCCATATATGCCGGGAGCAATATGATGATCTGGTTGGGAAAATAAGCTCCGGGAATACATATGAGCTGGCAGCCATCGAGCTGATCCGCAAGGCACTGGCTAATTTCACATTGCACAGGGCAATCCCTCACCTGAGGGTGGCAATGGAGAGCAATGCTATAGTATTTGTATCCAGTACGGATGGGATGAATATAAAACAGGCTGCGCTGGATAGTGCAATCGATACGCTCAGGGCACAACTGGAGCGGGATGGCAGGGAATATCTGAGACAGCTGAAGGGATACCTGTATACTAATGTGGAACAATTTCCAATATTTGAGGAGAATGGATATGTGGAAGATCCGGGAGTGGGAGTGATAGTGAGCGCGGATGAGATCGGGGGGATAATGATTAATTGAAAATGAAAATTGAAAATTGAAAATGAATAATCGGTTGACGGTTGACGGTTGTCAGTTGGAATGAAAAATTTAAAATATAAAATATAAGAGATGGGGGGAATTAATGAGAGATATGTGAAAGCGCAGGTGATTCTATTTTCGGGCCAGGGAATTAAGGCTGTGATAGCGACTATTGTGATGCATCTAATCCATGTGTGGGAGTGGATAGAGCCTTATTTTTTTGGGAGGGACTTTGTGATGACTCTGACAATATTGCTGGTGGGTGATATGGTGATCGGGATAAAGGTACACATGGATGCTAAGGACTTCAGCTGGAAACAGATGTTTCATAAGTTTGTATTCAAGCTGGCAGTGACTGCAATAGCGACGGTGTCGGCTAAGTCGATCATCAATATAGATCATGCGCTGGACTCAGGCATACTGGTGGGTGCGGTGAAGATGACAATAGCGCTGTATCTGTTTGGTAATCTTGAAAAGAATCTTTGTATCCTCACTAAGGAGCAGTTGTGTTTTCACTGGCTGGTGGAAAGGATCAAATCTATTTTTTCATTTTTTAAAAAATAGGGATGGAGATATTTATTATTCGATCTGAATTTTTTGAGAGTGCTACACTGGGGAACCTGTTTGTGATGGATGGGGCAAAGATATTATTTCAGTGCAAAACACTGGAGCCGGGGTGGAAGAATAATGCTAAGCGGGTGAGCTGCATACCCTCAGGAAAATACGATATGAAGTTTGAATACTCGAGCAGATTTCTGCAGAAGCTGTGGGAGCTGAAGAATGTGCTGGGCAGGAGTGAGATAAAGATACATACTGCAAACTTTGCCTACGACCTGATGGGGTGCATAGCTGTGGGTGAATATCATACTAACCTGGACGGTGACGGGATACCTGATGTGGCAGCGAGCAGGAAGACCCTGGAGAAATTGCATAAGGTGACGGAGGGACTGGAGAAAATGAGGATCAAGATATATGGGGTACCTGAATGAAAAATGAAAAACTAAAAATGAAAAATGAAAAATCGTGGTAGGGGAGCTTTTTTTATTTATTGGGGTGTACCTCTTTATCATTTATGTTTTTGATGATCAGGAGGATTAAATGAAGATGATGATGAAAAAGGTGATTAAATTTATTATAGTGATGTCCATGTATTTTTGCCTGATCTATCTCTTTGTATCGTGGCTGGCAGGGGATATAGACTGCAGATACTGGTGGGACTGGCAGGTGGCTGTGATGGTGACTGCGATGGTATGCTTCGGGGCATGTATGGCTGATAGGGTGAGAAGTGATCAGTGATCAGTGAAAATATGTCCTTTTAAGTGGGGTTTGGGTGGATTAATTTTGAGTATAATTATTAAGAATTAAATATTTTTTCATTAACAAAAACAAAGATTATGCCGTACGGAATTTTAAATTTGAAGACATTGCTGGAGTTCGTATTCAAGTCATTGAATGCAGGACTGACCATAGACAAGAACAACGATGGGAAGGCATCGTTCGCTGAGATAGTAGCTACCATAACACCGCTGGCTTTTCAATTCCCGAAACTGTATGAGGCATTCCCCTTCCTGAAGGAGGAGTATAAGGACCTGACAGATGAGGAACTGAGTGAACTGATAGAATACATCAATGAGCTGGATCTGCCTGTGAAATATGATAACCTGGAAGAGATCATAAAGCTGACTGTGCATATGCTGCATTATAACTACAAGTATGTGGTGAAGATGAAACAACTACTATAAACTTTTGGAAAGTTCGGAACTTTCCAAAAGTAAAGTAAGAATGATGAACAGTATCAGGATTGGGGGACATTCCAAGAGTAGACAATTGCCGGAGAACTGGAGCGAGGTACGCTCCGGTTCTCTTGCTTTTGTGGTGAAAACACTGCTGACATATCAGCCGGTGCCAGCGAAAATAATGATACTGAAACATCTGCTCAAAATAAAACACTGGAATTTAATATACTAGATAATGAGCAGGTGAATGAGCTGGTGGATCTGCTGGCATGGATGGACATGAGAGGCCTGGTGGATCCGGTATTCCCGGTGCTGAAAGTGGGGGGAAGAACATACAGGATGCCCAAAGCTGAATTCGACGACGGGACTGCATGGCAGTATGCTGCTGCGGATGATTACTACAGGAAATATGTGGAGGCAGCGCAGGCATCGGAGTTACAAACTCCGACGATCGCAAACTGCGACGATCACCTGGATAAATTGATCAGCGTGCTGCTGACAGATGTGAGACATAAGAAAGCGCTGACGGACAGGGATGAGGTGGAGAAACGGGCAGGGGTATTCAGGAAGCTGAAAGACTATGAGAGAGTGGTGATCCTGGCATACTTCAGCGGGATAAAGCAGCGGATATATGATAACTACAGCTCATGGCTGTTCACTTCAGACGGATCCGGAGGGACGGGGGTGAACTTCGGATGGTGGGGCAGGTATCTGGACATAGCAAAGACAGGGGTATTCGGTACGGTGGAGAGGGTGTATGAGACGAGATTTTATGATATTATTGTCTTTTTGATACAGGAAAAGGAGTATTATCTTGCGGAGAAAAGAGCGGTGGAAGAAATGAAAAATGAAAAATGAAAAATGAAAAATTTAAAATCGGTTGTCGGTTGTCGGTTGACAGTTGAAAATGAAAAATTTAAAATATAAAATATAAAATAATAAGATGAATAGTCCGGGGGAAATTAGAGCTTATTTTGAACTGATAGCGGAGGAGAATAATGCTATCAGGCAATTCTACTATGGTGACTATGATGACATACTGGGGGCAGAGAGGGTGAGAATGGAATATCCGCTGCTATGGCTGGAGGATATGGAGGTGAGGCCTAACTCAGAGGACTCTACGAACCTGATATATGATTTCTCATTTGTGGTGCTGCAGAATAGCCCTCCGGAACAAAAGGAGAGGGTGCTGTATAATCATGAGAGTACATTCAGGATAGCAATGCAGATCCTCAGCAGACTGAAGAAGGATATACATGAGGAGCTGATAGACATGAGCCTGGATGATGTGACAATGGATCCGGTGAATACGATAGGGAATGACAATGACCAGGGATGGAGAGTGACACTCCGGATATCGGCATATACTACTCTATGCTACAATGCCGATGAGTGGGCAGGGGATTACCCGACCGGTGCTATAGCGAGATTCAAAGCTACACGAAGCCTGGCACAGGACGGAGACGGAAACCAAGTGTATGTAATAGCGGCTGAGAACCTGAGCGTGCCGGATGATAATGACTTCTCATGGAGGTGGGTATATAAGATCGACGCGGGAGAGTATGAGGAGACGGGGGATGAGATACTGATGGTGGCTGATGAATTCAGCGTGCTGTACATAGAGCTGCAGATATGGAACGAGTCGGATGAGAGAAAGATATATGCATCGGCAGTGATGAGAGCGGGAGAGAGTGAGGTGAGGAGTTATCCGTTCAGGTATAATCCGCTTTAAATGAAAAATGAAAAATGAAAAATGAAAAATTTAAAATAAACTTTTGGAAAGTTTCGAACTTTCCAAAAGGTCAAATTAAAATTTAAAATTAATATAGATGGCACTGGAATTTACACATACTCCGACGACATATAATTTCTCTCTGGATCCGATACTGTGGGTGGTGAAGTCGGGGAAGATGACAGGAACACCGGGGAACTATGAGCCGGATGAGGATCAGCTGTACTGCTATGTGGAGGTGAAGCGGATGGTGGATGATGACATACAGAATGCGGTACTGATAGCTAAGAAGAATGTGCCGTATAGCAGATTGACGGGTGAGGCTGAAATAGACATATCGGGGGTGATAGACCTGCACCCTACACTGCCGGATCCGTATCTGCAAAGCGGGCCTGCGGGGGATACGCTGATGAGAGTAGTAGTACTGGTGGCTGACATGTACGGGATACCGAGTGCATACGAGAGCCAGCTGGCATCGGATGAGGTGAAGATAATATACGGATCATCCAGGACTATAATACAGACACTACCTCCTACGGGAGGATTTGACCTGCACTCATATGTGGACCATATGGGCACTGCGATATCGAAAAGGGTGAGCAAATCGCAGCCGGACTGGATCTACTTTGTATTGACAAATGAAGGTAACACTGTAGACGTGAATGTGACGCTGGAATACAGCGACGGATCGACTGATACTTATACTGCATATACATTCCTGGCTGACAGCGGTGCCGGATGGGCAGTAAGTGGCTATACTCAACTGGAAATAGATGATAATGCTGATGTGGGGAAGACAGTGACAGCATATACTGTGAAGCTGAAGAATCAGTCATCGCTGAGCCATTTTGCTGCGGTATCGTACCAGGTGGTAGGTGAAACGGAGTGGGAGCAGTACCTGATAATGGATAACGGAGTAGGTGGAGTGGAATCGGTGCTGATGCAGGGGAAAAATGGAACAGATATAACGGCTGAGAGATCTACAGCATACATAAAATGGGATAAGAATAACTATGCCCGGGGGTCCAAAGCTACATTCGGGGCAAAGGCACGGGAGGAGCTGGTACTGAGGACGGGATGGATGGACAGTGAGGCATATATATTTCACCTGAGGCAAATGATGGTGGGTCACCTGTGGATACTGGACATAGTGCTTGGATTTGTCAGGGTGCTGATGAAGGATAACACCCTGAAGGATGTGAGGAAGTCGGATGAGACGCTATATGCTCTGGAGGTGAGAGTGGAGATGGGATTTGATGAGGAAGGGATGAGCTATTTTTATAAGAAGTGGATTGCGTAGGGGAATGAAAAATGAAAAATGAAAAATGAAAAATTGAGAATAAACTTTTGGAAAGTTTGGAACTTTCCAAAAGGTGTAAATAAAATTTAAAATGGTAGGAATCAGGGTATATAATCAGTGGCTGGATACTGACCAGGGGAGTGGGTTCAGCTATACGCAGAGCTCACCACTGTTCATAGGTGGGGAAATGGATAAGATCACTGCTGCGTTCAGCTCTGACATAAAGCTGCCGCTGACCCAGAGAAATAAAACGATACTGGACTATCCGGATGAGCTGGACAACCATAACAGGCTGATGGTGGACATGAGCTGCGAGCTGTATGTGAACGGATTTTTCCTGAATGAGGGTGAGCTGACAGTGACAAATGTATCATCGGACACAATAACGGTGAAAATAGTGATCAATCCATATAAACTACTCAGAGATATTCAACTTGAGGGACTGGATCTGGACAGCTACGATTTTGATACAGTAGAGGACATAGTGGCTCATGCCCTGGCTACTGCTACCACTCCGATGAGCTATAATCATGCATTCTTCCCTGTATATAATCCGGGATTCATAGAGGGGACTGTGGTGACTGATGACTATCTGTTCAAATATTTTCAAAATCCGTGGGACTACCTGGCTCAGACATTTGCGGAGGGGGAAACGAGTATAAAGGGTGTGACTCCGTTCATCAGGCTGGACTACCTGATAGGGAAGATAATAACCAGGCTGGGATTTGTGGTGGATAATCAATTTCAGATAACTGATGAGCTGAAGCAGATATACCTGTACAATAATAAGAGCCTGGTGAAGGGGTCAACCTGGGGGACTACGGTAAACCTGAAGCATCATGTGCCTGATGTGCTGGCTACTCATCTGCTGAAATGGTACACAAAGAGATTTTGCCTGGTGAATGAGATAGACTTCACAACACGGACATGGACCATCAGGAAGATAAATGACATAATGGACAGGGCTGAAACGGATGACTGGACGGATAAGGCTATGGAGGACTACAGCCTGGAGTCGGATAACTACACTCCAAGCAGGGTGGGTGACATGCAGGACAGCTACAGGGATGTGAGT
The DNA here is from genome assembly GCA_016718875.1 of Bacteroidota bacterium. Lineage (GTDB taxonomy): Bacteria > Bacteroidota > Bacteroidia > Bacteroidales > VadinHA17 > LD21. The sequence goes on along the minus strand of JADKBL010000044.1, from coordinate 26,097 downwards.
ACATACGTGGAGGTGGACAGCTATGAGGATATAGAGACTACGCCGAGTGATTCGAAAATATACTGGGTGAAATCGAGGGGGGCATACTACTACAAACTGATGTCGACACCATTCCTGATAATAACGGAGTATGTGAGAGAGCTGAGAAAGGTAAGAGTGGAGGTGAACGGGAATGATGAATTCCAGAGTGAGATGACGGCCCTGCAGAGTAAATGGATAGAGCTGTTGGGAGCGGGGCTGTTTGATCAATTCCAGGAGGCTACATGGCCGGGATATGTGGACGGGCTGACACAGGGAGAGAATCCGGGGCTGAGGGTGATGATGTACAGGGGACTGATGCCCAGCAGGATGATGCCGAGCTACGACTATCCGCTGGCAACGAATAATAACTACGATACATTTGAGGAACAGATAGCGGGCGCGGAATGGTCGCTGACATGGGACGGGGAGAAAGGAATATATGAGAAACTATGGAAAAACTGGCTCTTTTTTCTCACAAACAGGAAGATAGTGAAGCGAAGACTGCTGCTAAATCTGTCGGATATAGTGAATTTCCGGTGGGAAAAGAAGGTCAGAATCGGAAATATGTTGTATTTTTGCAACGAGATGAAGGTTAACTTCACTGCATCACCAGACAATAAGGTAGAGGTAGAGGCTGAATTGTCGACATTAATATTGACATAATATGATAGTCGAACTTCCAATCAGCACATTTTCGAAGAAAATCATACAAAAATTTGATAAGAGAGATCCTGTAGTGATCAGGACTGATGATCCGCTATTCACATATTTCGGATATATCAAAAATGACCGGCCTGCAAATTCGGGCAGGGCTGCACAATATCTGAATGATACAATCAGGGTAGATGTGTCGGTGAAGCTATTCCGTAAGTCACTGCCGTACCTGTACCAGGCAGGGATAAATATACACCGGCACCACATAGTGCAGATGCTGATCTGGGCAGAGTCGCAGGCAATGGCCGGGGGAGTAGCAATGACTGCCCTGATGCAATGGTACCAGATCTACGACATCAGCGATGATGACCTGAATTTCGAAACTGCGCTCAGAAAATGGCAAAGATGGCATTCTCAAAGAAAATTGCAATTATTTTCGGGGAATTACGTCGCCGATTATACCAAAGTTTGGCGCAAAAAACGACGCGAGGGAGAAATACCCCTGCCGGAGGAAATAATACATCATGAGCTATCAAAACTGGTATTTTATAACCTTAATTACTTCATAGGGGATAAGACTGAATTCATGGAAAAACTGCTGCTGCATGTGACTATATACTACTACCACAGGCATCAGATGTATGGCACCAGGGAGCTGGCTGCGATGTTTGGGAAGTCGAGAAGGCAGATACAAAGGTCGATTTATAATATAAGGAATATTATTCAGTATGACCGGATGATCGGGGAGAATATTATAGTGAAGAATGAAAAATGAAAAATGTAAAACGGTTGTCGGTTGTCGGTTGAAAATGAAAAGTGAAAAATGAAAAATGAAAAATTGGGGATTAAACTTTTGGAAAGTTCTAAACTTTCCAAAAGGTCAAATTAAAATTTAAAATATAGAGTAAGATGGGGATTAATTTGCATGAAATAGAGGATATATGCTCGGTGGCATCGGGTATAAAGAAAATACAGATCACTACAGTGGATAATGTGGCTGCCGGGGGGAGCCATGCTGTGATAGATGCTCAGAAGGTATTCAGGGTGTACTTCAGAAAAAATACGGCTACATATAAGGAAAAGAGCGAGAGCTCGGAGCAGAATAAAAAGATAGCTCAGGAGATCTCATTTTTCCTGCCGGGAAGGAGGACATCGGTGGATCTGCTGATAGAGAAGATCATCAACAAAAGGATAGTGGTGACATATGAGGACTGGGCAGGGGCAACAGGGATGCTGTACAAGGCATCGATGAGCTATGAGTACGGCCCGGGAAGAAAAAGAACGGACGGGAACGGGTATGATATGAAATTCACGACGGAGAAGGTGATCGGATCACTGGCATATGAGGGAGTGCTGATAGATCTGCCGGATCCGGGGACTCCGTGGGAGGGAGCAGTACCAGGGATCATGCTGCAAAATACCTGGGTGCTGGTGGAACCGGAGATAATACTGACAATACCGGAGCAGACAGGGAACACCGAGTATCTGAATAAATTTGTGGTGGCCCCGAATGGGATTAAGTATTTCATAGACGTGACAGGCAGGGCAATGGCATTCCCGATGATGCCTCAATACTATCAGAGCTGGACGGGAGTGACGAGCGATGAGATCACTGTGACGAACGGAGCGCTGCCTACTGCTGAGCAGGCAAAGAGATTATTCCTATTCCTGAATGGTAATCAGCAGATGTACCTGGCTACAACTCCTCCTCCGGATGAGGGACAAGTGGCTCTGGACGGACAGAAGATAAAGTTCTCGAGAGCGCTGGAGGCTACGGATAGGGTGGAATTGTACTGGGTGCCGGATTTTTGAGTTAAAAGTTAAAAGTTAAAAGTGAAAAGTTTAAATCGGTTGGACGGTTGTCGGTTGTCGGTTGACGGTTGGACGGTGGAAAATGTCTTAAATAGGGAGATTAATGTGGTGTAGATTTGTGTATGAATTTGTTAACAAATAAAAATAGTGAATGATGAAAAAGATTATGCTAATGATGATGATGGCTGTGATGGTGGCAGTATGCGGGATGGCTCAGTCGAGTGCGACGTATATGACATACAGCGGGGATACGGTGACGAACACCGCGACGAAATATGTATTGCAGAAGGTGGATACCAGGACGGTGGATATGGTGACATTTCAGGTGGTGAATAAGAAGGTGTCGGGGACGGTAGCGGGCAATACGCTATTCCAGGCATCGCTTGACGGAGTGAATTATATAACTCTGGACACTCTGACTAATACGAATGTGGCTTATAACAGTGCTTTTTTTGTGGACAATCCGGCAAAGTATCTATGGTATAAGATCACTTCTACTGGTAGCGGTACAATGGTGATGACCACAAAGGGATACGCAATACTGCGGAAAAACAAATAATGGATCATTTGAAGGTTAGGAAGAGAGAGCTCTGCCCAGGGAATGGAGCGGGGCTCTTTTTTTTAAATGAAAAATTTAAAATCGGTTGTCAGTTGTCGGTTGACGGTTGAAAATGAAGAATGAAAAATGAAAAATGAAAAATGAAAAATTTAAAATAGGTTGTTGTTTAGACTTACCAGGTTTTAGAAACCTTGCAAGTCTTTTAGTCATATTGGTGGTGGGGCTGTTGGTGCCGGAGTGGCTGATGGGGCAGGCAATAAGCCTGAAGCAGATCAAGAAGGCACCTGACAGCCTGATGACGATATACACTGATGCGCAGGGATATCAGACATATAGATATCTGAGGGATGTAGCCGGTGAGGTGGATAGCGTATTTGCCAAGACGGATTCAATATGCTATGTAGTGAAGTCAGATACTACCTGTTTTTATTTCTCAAGCGGAAGTAATCCACCGGACAGCACTATAGTTATTGAGGGGTGGGGAATGGATGTAACAGAAAGTCCGGCAAATACTTATACTGCAAAAGTAGATACTTCGCTAGTGCCAACAAATTTTGATATTTCACAGCTGGACCTGACTCTATGGGATTCGCTTTACAATGGCAACCGGGTAATATCGAGAGTACCTGCTGCAGGGAATAACCTTCAGGCAACTACATTCAGAGAATGGATCAACTGGTGGTACACTGCAAGTTATACTCAGCCTACACTAACACTTAATGGTTTAGCATCACCTGTGCAGGTGGGGACATCTACAAGTTATACTTTGAGCGGTTCTACATCAAATCCTTGCTCATTCACATTGAGTAATGGAACTGTAAATGGGAATAATTTTGGAGCTAATACTTCATTCAGTTATTCATATACTCATGCACCGACCAGCGCAGGTACGACTACTATAACAGCATCGCAAGACTGGAGTGAAACGGGATCAATATGTGAGAATGGAAGCCCGGATAGCGGAACTAAAACAAGTTCAAGATCAATTACTAATGTTTACCCAATATTCTTCTTCATGAGTCCAACGAGCTATACATCAGGGAGTGTGCCTTATATTTCAACTCCGGACAACGGTACGAGTGTGAAAACACCTATATATACAGATTTTATAAGAATACCTGCGGGTACTACGGAATCAGGACAAAATTATATTGAATTCACCGGGACTAATGAATATATGTATGTTTTATTTCCGGAGAATTGGAGTAATACACTGACAATAAAGGATCACAACTTATTTAATGTGACAAGTTCATTTACACGATATTCTGTAACCGTAACCAGCACCGGATTAGCTAACAACTGGACACAAAATTATGATTGCTGGAAGCTGAATAATCTGACGACCGCTGATAATTTTAATTATACAATAACATTCCCGTAAATATGAAAAAACTAATATTAAATATACTTTTTATCATGGTTGGGTTTGTTGGTGTTGGACAGATAGCTGTGAACACCAACTTTTTACCTAACATAGCCGGGCATATAGACAGCCGGTGCGTCCTTACAAATTTAGGAGATACGACAACAATATCTACTTTTAAGTATGAAGGTATGCTTATTTATGTAGCTGTGCTAAATAAATTCTACTATTATGAAACATACTGGAGAGAGTTAGCTTCGGAAGCATTAATAGATGCTTACGTAAGTAATAACGGATATTTAACAAGTGAGGTAGATGGTTCAACATCAAATGAGATACAAGATTTGAGTGGTTCTGGTGCAACTTTATCTGGATACCAAATTTCATTGTCAAGCGATGCAACACCAGTTACACTGCCAAACGAAGCAGATGGAAGCACTTCAAATGAATTGCAAAGTTTGTCTTTAACTGATAGCACAAACAGAGTTTTTACTATTACTCTAAGTTCCGGGGGAACTATTAAATTCAAAGATTTAGATACAAACAGTGGTGGTACAGTAACAAATATTTCAAGTGGAAATGGGATGAATTTTGCAACCATAACCGGAACTGGTACAGTGACAATGGGAACACCTTCGACATTGACAGCAAGTACAACAAATGCTACTACCTCAACAAGTCATACGCATCAAGTTACTGGTTTTTTGACAAGTGAAGTTGATGGATCTACGTCAAATGAAGTTCAAACTCTTTCAGCAGATTCAACGTCAACGACAATAGGGATCACGTCAAGCATAAATAATTCAAGAGTACATTTTAATGTGTTGAAAAGTGAAGTTGATGGATCAATTACTAATGAAATCCAGAATTTAACCTACACACCTTCAACAAGGTTATTGGATATTTCTTTGAGCGCAACTGATGTTACATTGCCTTTGTTTTCAACAAGTGGATCAGATGCAGGATTAGTAAATGGTGGTACTGGAATATCTGCTAAATTTTTAAGAGGTGACAATACATGGCAGACTGTTGTAACAAGTGATGTTAATACTACTTATGGACATAGTGCAGAAACAGTAACTGGTGGAGCAAATATAAGATTAACCGGTAGTGATTCCAGTAATGATGATATAAAGATAGCAGGAAGTGGAGCGACAACTGTAACAAGGACTGATGCCAATACCATTACTATAAGTTCGACAGATACAAACAGTGGTGGTACAGTAACATCAGTAAGCGGAACAAGTCCAATAGTTAGCAGTGGTGGAAATACACCTACAATATCAATAACACTTTTAAAAGACTTAGTTACTAATGCACCTTTGTCTGGTGGTGCTGACAATATTTTGCCGGGTACGGATTCTGATGTTACTTTAAGTCTTGATACTACCAGTACAAAAGGTTTGTCTACTCAATATGATTTAACGCAAATTGTTTTAACTGATTCGCTGCAATATGATTCATTACTTAATACACTTACTTTGCGAGATGGTAAAGGTAACTATAAGCCTGGAAGAATATATTCTTATGATGATTATACAGATTATCTTTTAATTCCAAACGCAAGAAAATATGATATATGGTATAATCAATATGTTGGTTTAGGTTCTCACAGTGGTTTATTTTATTGTAATGGCGACCCAGTTTATGGATGGGCTCAAATATCGAGCGATTTATGGAGTGCGAATGAAATACAGACATTGACATATACCCCATCTACAAGAAAATTGGATTTGAGCGCAACAGTTACAGACCCAACACTTCCATTATTTTCTACAAGTTCGACTGATGCAGGAATGGTCAATGGGGGATCCGGAATTTCAACTAAATTTCTGAGAGGGGATAATACCTGGCAGACAGTAGCGACATCGGATAGTGATGCACAAACACTTGCAGCGGATTCAACTTCTACTACTATTGGTATAACTGCATCAGGTAGTAATAGCCGGGTGCATTTTAATGTACTAAAAGCAGAGGTAGATGGCTCGATTACAAATGAAATAGAACTACCTACTCAAACAGGCAACAGCGGAAAATACCTTCAGACAAACGGAATTTCCCCGAGTTGGCAAACTGCAATATCAGGTGTGGCATCTTCAAATGTATTACCTATAGGTAGTGGTGCAACTTCGATCACAACTTCCAGTGGAACCGGTTTTGTTAAGGTAACAGCTGGTGATGTGAGTTATGATAACAGTAGTTATTTGACAAGTAATCAAAGTATATCTCTTTCAAGTGATGTAACAGGAACTGGTACAACTACAATAACAACAACAATAGCTGCCGACGCTGTTACTAATGCTAAAATGGCTAATATGGCAGCAAATACGATGAAAGCAAATGCTACAGCTGGTAGTGAAAATCCTACTGATTTAGCAATAACTGCAAATACTTTTCCAGCAAGAAGTTCGACAGGTAATATTGCTGCAAAGTCAATAACTGATTTTGCATTGACAATACTTGACGATGCAACAGCAGCGGATGTAAGAACAACTATAGGAGCAGGAACAGGAAGTGGAACAGTTACGAGTGTAGCATCAGGCAATGGAATGAGTTTCACAACCATTACCGGAACAGGCACAGTGACAATGGGAACACCAAGTACATTAACAGATGCGACTGGAAATCAAGCAACAGGAACAACTCACACTCACGCTATAACTACATATAGTCCAACACTTTCATGGAATTCATCAACTAAACCAATAGCATTAACAGCTGATGGAGGATATACATTGAAAGCGGCTCTAAATATTAACGTTGATACCATAAGTACAAAAGGAATGGCTACTCAATACGATTTGACACAGGTAACAGGATTAGTACAGAGAGACCTTGTAACTACTTCTCCTTTAAGCGGTGGTACTGACAATATATTGCCTGGTGCAGATTCTGATGTTACTTTGAGTATAGCACAAGCAAATACATCTACAAGCGGATATTTATCTAATACAGATTGGAATACCTTTAATAACAAGCAAGCTGCATTAACAACCGGAAACCTTACCGAAAGTATAACAGGTTTGCAATTTGATGCAACAAGACAGGTAATAGGAGGTGCAGCAGCTTTAAGTTTGACAGCAGGTTATGTAATACCTACTACAACAGAGCAAACTAATTGGACAGCAGGATATAATGACAAAATAGCATCTTTAGCTTTTAGTGGTACTTCAACAAAAACGCTGACATTAACTCAGCAAGATGGTGGCACTGTAACAGGTACATTCACAGATATAGATACCGACACTAATTCAGGAGGTACGGTAACAAGTATAGCGAGTGGTAACGGTATGAATTTTACAACCATCACCGGAACAGGTACAGTTACTATGGGTACACCTTCGACACTGACAGATGCAACCGGAAACAGTGCAACAGGAACTACGCATACACATGCTATCACTACATATAGCCCAACACTTTCATGGAACTCATCTACAAAACCAATAGCATTGACAGCTGATGGAGGATATACATTGAAAGCGGCTCTAAATATTAACGTTGACACCATAAGTACGAAAGGGATGGCAACTCAATTTGACTTAACACAGGTAACAGGATTAGTGCAAAAAGACCTTGTGACAACTTCTCCTTTATCCGGAGGTACTGATAATATTTTGCCTGGAGCAGATGCTGACATAACCATCAGCATAGCAAATGCAGCGGCAGATGGAAGTACAAAAGGAGCAGCGAGTTTTACGGCTGCTGATTTCAATGCAACATCTGGTAATGTATCAATCGACTATACAAATGCTCAGGCTGCATCCGGAAGTGCGAAAGGGTTTTTGACTTCGACAGATTGGACTAATTTTGATGCAGCAAACAAAACAGACATATACCAATCAGTAGACCTTACGAAGCCAGATTATAGATTTAAGGGGTTTTTTACCAATAGCGGTACTCCGTCAAGTTATTTTCTTAGTGGTATGTATGTAGGTTCTGCATACGTAAGTAATTATGGTAGTCAATTTGGCGTATCTGATAATAATGGATTCTACTACAGATATTTAACAAATGGAACTTTTTCGGCATGGAAAAGGGCTGTTGGTGCTATTTCCCCAACAGATGGTGCAATTACACGTTTTAATACCGCTGGGGATATCTATGATAGTGCGCTAAGCGATGACAATACATGGGTAACGTCAATAAGAAGTATGAGAATTAATTCTGCGATACCAATATTTCAGCTTTTGAAATCATCAAGTCCTATCTATATTTATGGAGACGAAGCTGGAATTTTAGGGACTAATCCCGGTAGCATTTTACATTATATATACGGAAATAATAATTATTCTATTTCCACTGATGGAACAAAAAGATTTATAATCAGCGGCAGCGGTGCAATAACGGTGAGCAGCCTTGCGGGAACAGGTACGAGGCTTGCGACTGCAACGAGTGCCGGAGTTGTGGGTAATATTGCAAACGGCACAGGATTATTGTACAATAATGGCTCTGGTGCTTATACCTGGGTGGCTGGTGCACTTCCGGCACTGACGGATGGAAAGATATGGATCGGTAACTCTGTGAATGCTGCAAGTGAGAGATTGCTAAGTGGTGATGCGACCATAACCAATATGGGAGTAGTCACAGTCGCAGACGACAGCCATAGCCATACTTCAACTACTTTACCGTTTCCATTTGCGAGGTATAGAGCATCTGATACACTTCAAGTATCAAGTGTGGTGAGGTCAATTAAGTTTGACACTGAAAGTTTTGATCCGACAGCATCATATTCGGTTGGCTCGTATGAAGTGACTGTGCCAGCAATAGGATATTATGAGGTGCAACTGCAGGGAATGACACAGTACGGTACACAGGATCCACAGGAAATAGAATGGTATATCACAGTGAATGGATCTGCTGTATCCAATAGTCAAAATTTGCAAATGACACACTTTGGTTCTACCAGACCCATAACTCTAACAGATATAGTATATGTCAGTAATGCTTCGTATAAAATCGGAGTAAAAATCAAAAACACGACAAATAACAGTAAATACGTGGTGGTGAAGGCAAATCCGCATTTGACAATCAAAAAATTGTAATCAGTGATCAGTGATCAGTGAAGAAATATGTCCTAAGATGGCAAATCTGACAATAATATATTTGTAATATGAAACAGGGAATCACAATAATAGAGAATAAGGCCGGGAAGGAGGCTACTATCGATATAGATGGCTATATCGGTGAGAACTGGTGGAAGGACAGTAAGGACCAGAACACTAAGGAACGGCTGAGAAAGGAGCTGAAGGATATAGCTAACATCAGCGCGGAGGTGATCCATGTGAACATAAACTCGCTCGGAGGGGATGTGAACCACGGGCTGAGCATACACGACCTGCTGGCTGAACATCCTGCGAAAGTGATCACCAAGATCAACGGGATGACTGCAAGCGCAGCTACCATAATAGCACTGGCAGGGGATGAGCGCAGGATGAGCGACAACGCGCTGGGACTGATACACCTGAGCAGCATGGGAATGTGGGGCAATACGAATGACTTCAAGGTAGCGATCTCGGACATGGAAAAGATCAATGAGCGGATAGCTAACATGTATGCCAAAGTGGGGAATAAGGATGCGAAATACTTTGAGGACCTGATGAACGAAAACAACGGGAGAGGCAAATGGATAGACGCTGCGGAGATGCTGGACATAGGGCTGATCACTGAGAAATTTGAGCCTAAAAAGATGGCTGCATCATACGACTTTGAGGGGTTGGGACTGCCGGAACCTCCGGAGGATCTGCTGAAGAAAAATAATATCAACAACGAGGTGCCAGAAGTGGGATTGTGGGGAAGGATCAGAGAGTTCTTCGCCCCGGGTGTTGACAACGAAGGGAATATATTAAATAACAATCAAAAAGAGGAAAATATGAATCTGGATGAACTGAATGGGAAGATCGAGGCAATGCAAGCCCTCATCGATAACCAGGCTACCGAGATCAATGATCTCAAGACAAAAATTGCGCCGGCTGCCGCTGATAGTGGCACTGAGGGCATCGGAGTTACAAACTCCGACGATCAAGCGACGATCGCGGAGCTGAATGCCAGCATCGAGGCATTGCAAGCTGAGATAGTGAACCTGAAGGGAGCACCTGCAGAGGGTGTGACAGGTGGGCAAAATCCACCGGCAAACCCTGGGGTGAAGGACGAGTGGGAAAAGATAGAGGACCAGCTGAAGGCTGAGATGAAGTACCCGGGAGGGAAATGAAAAGTGAAAAATGAAAAATGAAAAATCGGTTGTCGGTTGACAGTTGTCAGTTGACAGTTGAAAGTGAAGAGTGAAAAATAAAGAGTGAATAATTAAAAATATAAAAAAGTAGAAAATGAGCGCACTGAATCTTGTAAATGCAAAAGCACTGCAGTCCTTCATAAGGACATATCATACACAGTTTCTCAGCTTGCTGTACAGCAACTTTGAGACATCGAAGTACGTCACGCACCACGCGATGACAAAAGGGGATAAGATACTGACCCAGATAATAATCGGGGACATAGTGAAGAGATGGAAAAAGACATTTGATCCTACGGCTGACGCTGTGGACTTCAAACCAAGGACACTGAGCACCGAACTGGTGAAAGCTGACCTGGAGATCTATCCACAGGATTTTTTCGAAACATATCTGGGACAGATATACCAGGGAGCGATAGAGCCTAACAAGGTGCCTTTCTTCCAGGAGATATTCAATCAGATACTGCTAAAGATAGCCAGCGAGCAGGAGAATGCTGCATGGTGGGGAGATGCGGCTGCTGTACCGGCTGATGATGATACACTGGCTGAGGTTGTGGACGGATTCGGAACCATAGCAAAAGCTGAGGCTACTGCAGGGAACATAACTGCTGTAGCAACCGGAGCGCTGTCATCGAGCACCGCAGTAGCGGGAGTGGAGTCAGTGTACAAAGCACTGGATGCTGATATCAGAAGGGGTGAGATGATAGGGATATTCATGTCAAATGCTCTGAAAGTGAAGTATCTGGAAAACTACAGAACCAGCTACGGAGCGATGAACCTGACAAAGGATTATATGCAGTTTGATCTGGACAGTAATGCAAAGATCATAGAGATCCCCGGATCGACTGATTTCATCATGGCCACACCGATGAAAAACCTGCACTATGGATATCAACTCCCGGGGGATGAGATGTTCAGATTCCAGGATGACATGAGAAGCATCAAATGTGCTATGGACTTCAGAGTCGGATTCCAGTTTGGGATAGTGGACAATAAGATACTGAGGATTAATAATCAGTAGTCGGTTGACAGTTGTCGGTTGGACGGTTGGAAAGTTTGGAACTTTCCAAAAGGTCAAAAAATCTAAAATGAAAAAGGAGAAGGAAATTAAGGATATACAGATAGAGGCCCTCGAGGAGGAGCTGGAGAACCTGAAAGCTAAGGGTGATAGCCTGGAGGCTGAGGTGAGTGAACTCGCACAGGTGAATGAGGCTCTGAAGGAGGAGAAAACGAAAATGCAATCATCTGCAGTGGTGGTGCCGGGTAAGCCGGCACTGACACTCCGGGTGGATAAGAAGACATACGTATTTCCATATCCAAAACTGAGGATAGGGGATGCGGACATGACGATAGAGGAAATAGCAAAGGATACAATATTACTGGCTGAGCTGGTGAAACAGGGGTCGGTAAGTGTAAAGTGAAAAGTTAAGAGTGAAAAGTGAAGAGTTAAAAGTGAATAGTAAAAAATATAAAATATAATATAAGATGGCAATAACATTAACGGATCTGGCAAAAACCTGCGGCACGATAAATGCGAGAGGTATACAGATGAAGCTGTATCTGGCATTCAAGAGCGATGTGGCAACAATACCTGCAGCGTCGGCACACGTAGTGAGCACTGCGATAACGATGCAATCGGGAAAGACATTTGTGGAGGTGGAGATCAGCAAGAATGACAAGAGCTATGAGTCAAAGCCTGAGGGCAATGAGGATGGCTCTATCTACAAAACACTGATAAAGGGATTTCACCCGAACCTGAGAGCTGCTGCTACAGCGGTGCTGGCCGGAGCAACTAACGGGTGCGAGGTGATATGCATAAGCGGTGACCTGAACGGCAACTACAGGATCATCGGCAACCTGACTGAGGGTGGTGCCACACTGAGGGCATCAGAGATCAACGATAACAACAAAAATGGATACGAGCTGGAAATAGAATGGGAAAGTGCACTGCCTGGACTATTCTACACAGCCACGATACCGTCATAATAATGGTCGCTGGATAAAGGGGTTTTGGTTAAGGGAAGCCCTGTCCGGGTGAGGGGCGGGGCTTTTTTTAATTGAAAAGTGAAAATTAAAAATGAAAATTGAAAATGGTTGACGGTTGAATTGTGGCTGGAGAAAAATTTAAAAGGTAAAAATTGAAAATAATGGCTGGGAAAAATATTGGCAGGGGGACGAAGGCCGGCCTCATAATAAGATATGGAATCCGGACCGGATGACGGATAAGGAGATCGAGGAATTTATGGATGCGAATGAATATGCGCGGGCATGGTGGAAGGAGGTTGACAATGGAAAATTGAAAATTGAAAATGAAAAGTGAAAAATCGGTTGAAGTGACGGTTGACAGTGAAAAGTTAAAAGGAAGAGAAGTTCATTGTAAAAATTTTTGTTATAGAAGGGGGGCTATGAAGATGGTGCCCCTTTTTTTTGTCTGAACTTTGATTTATAGGATTAAAGGATTATAGGATTGAAATATTTGGAAAAGTGCGGTAAATGAAGGCTTTGAGAATTGCGTATAAAATAGCGGTGTGTGCCTAAATACGTATAATTAATTGTAGAGGCTTTTATTTTGGCTTTAAAATAATTGTCCTTTTAATGTTAATTAACAGGTGGCATCTTTGCAGGTATGAAAACGGCAATGAGTATAAATGTGATGCTGCATGAATTTAAACTGGCGACGGAGCCACAGTTCATTCAGTATGTAAGAAGCACCGGGAAAGAGAGGGGGACGGTGAAGACGGGGTACTATCTGTATGGGAGTAATGGAAGTAAACTTTTGGAAAGTTCGGGAAAGTTCGAAACTTTCCGGAAGTTTAAATCAGGACGGGCATTGATGAAGCATACAGGACTGATGCCGGTGTGGAATACGGAGAAGAGGCAGAGGGAGACACTGTTTGTGCCCAATATAGTGGGGTATGGGAATTACCTGGTGAGGCATTAATTTAAAAAATTGAAAATTGAAAATTGAAAATTGAGAATGAAAAATGAAAAATTAAAAATATAGAGATGAGGAATAATAATAACAATAATGGAAAACTGAAGCCGGTGGGGCAGATTGGGGATCATATCACTGTGTACGGTGACAGGATGGGCAATGCGATCAGCATACAGATGGAAGTGGACAGAGAGGAATTCACGGAGATAAAGACATGGACGGGTACTGCAGGGGACAGGAAAATAGCATACTGGGGACAGGAGAATAATCTGCCTCAGTACCGGGAATATATCCTGAAGGATAACAATATTGTTCCGGAGCTGCTCTCGACCAAGCGGGGGATCATACTCGGCCAGGGACTGAAGGCATACACTGTGAGCTATGAGGATGGCAAAGAGAAAAAAACCTACATAGCTATACCTCCGGAGGTACAGGCATGGCTGGATCAGACGGACTGGGACACACAGGCACTGATAGCTGCAGGTGAACTGCTGAAGCACGGGAACATATTCATAGAGGCCATCAGGGAGAGAGGTACGGACAAGTTCTCCATAATCAAAACTCACTACTGCAAAAACATAAGAGCTGCAGAGCAGAACAGCGCGGGAGATGTGGACACATATTTCTGGCACGGACAGTGGGATCCGACCGATACCAGCACACCTCCGGAGGTACGGAATACAGCACCAAAAATGATACCGGCATACGCTCCGGGCATCGCTCAGAAGAAATTCATGCTGCATGTGGGTGATCCGCTGTTCTATGATGGATACTATTACTACCCGGCATACTGGGGTGGTAAGGAATGGATCGAGCTGAGCAACGTGATACCAAAATTTCATAAAGCAAACATTAAGAACGGGTATGCCATCCGCTTCCATGTGAGGATCCCTAAGGAATACTTCCTGGATAAAGTGAACTGGACCAACGCGAACACAAAGGATGAAATGAAGAAATGTATGAATGAGGCTAACGCTAATAAGCAGCTATTCATAGATAAAATGAATCAGTTCCTGAGCGGTGAAGAAAACGCGGGCAGGGCAGTGTACACCGACTTCGAGATACAGGAGACAATGGCAAAGGAATTTCCGGGCATACAGATACTGCCGATCAGCCCCGACCTGAAGGATGAGGCTCTGCTGAAGCTCTTCGAAAAATCGAATGATGCCAACATATCAGCCCAGGGAATACATCCATCGCTGGCATCGATACAGACCCAGGGGAAAATGAGCTCCGGGAGTGAGATCCGGAACTCGCTGCTGGGATTCATAGCCATCAAGACTCCAATAGCGCGGATGCTGATACTGAAGATCCTGAACATGGTGAAGAAGGCAAACGGATGGGATCCGGAGGTGCAGTATACATTTGAGGATATTGAGATCACAAAGCTGGATGAGAACCCGGCAGGGATGGAATCGACAGTGATCAGTGATCTGTGAAGAGTGATCAGTGATGAGTGGAGAATGAAAAATGAAAAATGAAAAATGACTGAGAGCGCGTATATAAAATATCTTAATCTGATGAGGGAGCTGCATCCGGAGTCGGAATGGATACCGGTACTGGAACGGGGGTATACGGCTGCGAATGTGGTGTATATGCGGAAGGTGGTGGAGAGTTATCAGTTATCAGTGAACAGTTATCAGTTAACAGTTGACAGTTGTCGGTTGACAGTTGACAGTACTGATAACGGACAACCGATAACGGACAACCGGATAGATAAGAAGTGGGATATGCTGCATATCAAACTGAGGAAGCTGGGGACTGAGAGGGCTGAGCTGTCGAACAGATACCATATACTCAATACTACTGCAGAGAGGAGAGCTAACAATGACAGGATCCGCGAGGTGCAGGGCAGAATAGCTTCTGTGATGAAGGAGATAGATTACTACAAAGCGACCGGGACTCTGATCAAGGATGCGAAGGATGAATTTGACCTGCCCAACGATAAATATGAGCTGCAGAGGAGAATAGGGGTGCTCAGGGCATCGATAAGCAGGGAGAGGAGGAACCTGGAACAGATAATAGAAGATAAACTTCCCGAAAGTTTAGAACTTTCCAAAAGTTTGAAAATTAAAAAGGAACATATCAAACAGAGACTGGAGAAACTGCTAAAGGAAAAGACCTATGCCGAGATCAAAATTGAAAATCTATAGCGAGCAGGATTTTAAGTCTGCAAAAACCAAGGCTGAGCGCATGTACATGAAAATGCTGCAGCCTGATGACTTCTTCCTCACTAACCAGGAGAACCGCTACTTCGAGCTGCTGAAAAAAGCCTGGACAATAATGGAAAATTACGATACGATACTGATGAGCGCAAAGGCTCTGATGGAGGTGGAGTATGACCTGACACTGCAGGTGGCCATGACAGCAGTGAAGGATGCACAGGAGCTGCTCGGCCCACTGCTGAAAGTGAACAAGGACTATGAGAGAGCCATACTGGTAGAGAAGGCTAAGAAGGCATACGAGCAGTCAATGGCTATAGAGGACTACAGATCTGCAGCGGCTGCACTCAATATCTGGATGAAAACTCAGCGACTGGATAAGATGGATGAGAATGATTTTAAATTTGCGGACCTGACAATACCTGCGCTGGAATTGAGTAGTGATCCGGAAGTGCTTAGCAATTGAAGCAAAATTGAAGATGAAAATGGTTGTCAGTTGCGATCTTATTTATATTTTGAGATTATATGTGAATCCGATACAGCAAAGATTTTTGAGAGCCGGGCAGGGCATCAAGGTGATGGTGGCAGGCAGGGGCTCGGGGAAGAGTACTGTGATCGGGCTGCGCACCAGGCAGGTGATGGCAGAGATGCCGCGGGCAAAGACATTCTTCTCATCGACGACCTACGCCCAGATACTGACCAAGACTCTGCCCGCGATAGAGTCGATGTGGCAGGGACTGGGACTGAAGGAATGGGTCAGCCCATATGATCCGGGTCACTATGTGGTAGGCAGGAGACCTCCTGCGGGATTTGAAAAGCCATACAGCCCTCCAAAGAAATATCAGAACATAATAACTTTCTTCAATGGCTATACGATAGAATTCCTGTCGATGGACCGTCCGGATCTGGCCAGGGGTGGATCGTACGACGGTGGGGACGTCGATGAGGCAGCACTGGTGAAGCAGGAAGCATTCAACCGCGTGATACTGCCATCGGTCAGGGGCAACCGGCACAGATTCAACAGCCCGCTGCTGCACCAGGTGGGACTATATACATCGATGCCCTGGAATACATCGGGCAATTATATACTCGGATATGAGGATCTGGCAAAGCAGCAGCCGGACAAATATTTCTACTGCGAGGGCACTGCCGAGGACAATATCCATGTACTGGGCCGCGAATACATAGAGAGGCTGCGCTCGAGTATGAGCCCGCTGGAATTCGCAGTGGAGGTGATGAACCAGCGGATCACCAAGGTGGAGGATCAGTTCTATCATCAGTTCGATGAGGACAGGCATCAGTACACTCCAAAATATGTTTATGATGAGGGGGAGAGAGGCATCAGCCTGACGGGGATCAATGACCACAATCCGGATCAGCTCATCGAGGTGTCGATGGACTTCTCCGGATGGTTCAACGGCATGATCTGCTTCCAGGAGCGGAAGAATGAGGAGCGGGCATTTGACAGCTTCTTTGTGAAGCGGGAGCGGAAGATCGACGACCTGATAGATGACTTCTGCGAGAGCTACCGCACCAGGCAGGTATTCAAATATGTGAGGATATGGGGTGAGCCCCGGGGCCATGACCAGCAGCCCAACAGCCCGACACTGTACCAGCAGATACAGTCCAGATTTCAGAAGAACGGATGGGGATGTGAGGTCAAAGCCAAAGCCATCAGGACGACCGGTCATATACAGCGGCACTACTTCATGAATGAACTGCTATCTGAGAAGAACCAGCAACTGCCCAGGCTCCGGATCAACCGCGAGCAATGCAAGGATGTGATAATATCGATCCAGCTCACCCAGGTGAAACCGGACTTCACCAAGAACAAGACCAAGGAAAAGGACAGGGAATACCCACAGGAGCACGCTCCGCACTTCACCGATATGCTGGACTACTATCTGTATGATAAGCATGTATCGAAGAGCCGTGCAAACGGGATGAGCGGGATGGGGATACCGGGGAGCGTTGTGTTTGGGTAAGACGGGGTTGAAAATTGGGGGTGAAAATTTTTAAAATGAAAATTTAAATGAAAAAGAATTAAATACTTTAATTTGTACCAGAATGGTGAATAAGGCGAAGCCAAATAACCGGTAAATTCATTAAAGGAATACCTTCCTCTATGTGTTTGACACACCCTGTCTTTTTAATTTTTTTTAAATTTTAAAGTTATGTCAAACACAAAAGAAATTCAAGAAAAAATGGATCAGATCCGCGATGTAGCCACCCAGGCACTGGAGCGTGAGAAAGCATGGATAGCTTATGCCAGGATCAAGAAATTCATCCGCGATGTAGACCCTCAGCATATCAAGGACAATATGCTATGGATGCTGCTGGAATACCTGCCCGAGACAGAGGAGACCACCGACGACAAACGCAGACATGTGGCACACTACCATATGATCAGCGAGCTGATGGACGACTTCACCAATCTGAAGCTGAACAATACTGCCGAGATGAGAGCCTATGCCGAGGCATGGGGAGATTTTCCACTGTGATAAAATATTTCAATCACTATATAAATAAATTACTATGAAAAATCAGAATTCGATCACGATCAATGAAAAGGAGATATTAATTTTCTCCGAAAATGGCGAGAATTACATTGCCATAAAACCAATTTGCGAAGCGCTGGGAGTAGCATTTCAAAATCAAATTGACAAGATTAAAGATGATGAAATTTTAAGTTCAGTTGTCATGCTGAGCATGACAACTGGAGCTGATGGAAAGTCATATAAAATGAGTGTAATTCCTTACAAATATGTTTTTGGTTGGTTATTTACAATTAACCCAAATAACGTAAAAGAGGAAGCTAAAGAGGCATTGATAAAGTATAAGCGTGAATGTTATGATGCACTCTATGACAGATTTACCAGCAAGCCTAAAAAAATGTATGAGAAAATCCAGATTGAATACAAACTGCGACAACTGGAAAAGCAACTGGAGGAAAAACTGAATGAGGATCCTGTGTATAAAGAGATACAGGAGATCAAAAATAGAAATACCGTGCTCGACAGGGAAATAAAAGCCTGGACAGAAATGAAAAGCAACAACCCTGAATGGTTGAGTGCTTACAACTGTAAAGACTATCTTGATAGTTGAATAAGAAATAATCCAGTTGTTGGGCTTAGCCCAACAACTGTTGTGCATAGCACAACGGTTGAATAAGAAATAATCGTTTTTTTTTTTGCACTCCCGGGAGTCCCGATAGCTATCGGGATCGGGAGTGTTTTTTTTATTAGACTCTGCACTCTGCATTAATCAATGCAGAGTGCAGAGTTTTTTTTTGTCCTTTAATGGTCAGTAGAAAAAGGTGAACTTTGAAATATGAAATTATCGAATGATCAGATGACGGATATAATCAACTCGGTGGTGCCGGAGTGGGCAGCGCAGGAGTTGAAATATTATTTTGAGCGTGCTAAGAAAGTGGGTAAGGCTACCGGTGAGGGCCAGAGCAATATCAGTGTACAGACTATCAGGGCAACAGCGGGTCAGGTGGCTCATGTGATGTTCGCATTCAGGGACTATATGAGATACCAGGATATGAAAACCCTCGACATGTCGAAAACTCCTCCTTATCAGGATATTAGAGACTGGATTGAGGCAAAGGGCACAGGGAGATTCAAGTCCGGATTTGTGAAAAGAAATGGCAAACTCCCAACCGACGACAAACAACTGATGAATGCAATAGCCTGGGGAATAGTGAAGTCAAAAAACCGCAGGCATAAGCAGAAAAAATGGTACAATAAGGCTAAGTGGGCTGGGATCAATGTGCTGGAAAGGAGGCTGATGGATGAAATGCAGCGAAAATATATAGAGGAAATTAAAAATTTAAAATTAAAATAGTATGGCTACTAAGAGGGATAAAGTACAGATTGATATAGAGATCAATGGACAGAAAGGAGGTAAGACACTGGGTGAGCTGAAGGGACAAGCCGCACAACTCGGCAGGGAGCTGAATAAACTGGTGCCCGACACTCAGGAATTCATCAATAAGACTAAGGAGCTGCAGACTGTTAATGCCAGGCTGGCAGAGGTGAGGAACCAGACCAAAGCTGTGGGTAATGCGATGGATGATATGCGTACAAAAGGAGGACTGGCACAGAATGTGCTGGAATCGGTAGGTGCAGCATTCACAGTAGCCGGTATAATATATGGCATCAAGCAGGCTGCCACGGCAATATTTAATTTTGGGAAAGATAGTTTGAAGTTTTATGATGAACAGGCTAAGATGGATGCTCAGCTCAAGGCTGGTATCGAGAGCACTAACAATGCTGCCGGCAGGAGTTTTGAACAGCTCACAGCCCAGGCACAGGAGTTGGCAAAGGTCACGCTGTTTGGTGATGACCAGATAGAGCAGGCACAGGCTGTACTGCTTACATTCACCCAGGTGAGAGAGGAAATATACGACAGATCCATGCCAGCTATACTGGACTACGCTGAGAGAATGAAGGTCGACCTTAAATCAGCTACAGTACAGGTAGGTAAGGCACTCAATGACCCGATCAAGGGACTCACCTCACTATCGAAAGCTGGAGTACAGTTCACACAAGATCAGAAGGATATGATCCGCAGTATGGTAGAGGCTGGTGATACAGCCGGAGCACAGACTATAATACTGAAGGAGCTCGAGACTCAGTTCGGAGGTAGTGCCAAAGCAGCAGCTGAAGCTGGGCTCGGACCATATCAGCAACTCAATAAGAGACTGGGAGAGATCAAGGAATCATTCGGAGGGCTGATCACAAACGGACTACAGAAGATCGCTCCATTTCTGGGGCAGGTAGTATCATTTTTTGAGGTACTGACTGAGAGGATCCTCACTGGCAAAAAGGCAACAGGGGAATATGGCACAGCAGTGAATATAGTGGCAGGGATATTGCAATTCACAGGCAGGGTACTGGGGTTGGTATGGACAAATATAAAACTGGTGATCACTACTATGTATGCGCTGATCAAGGCTGCATATCAATTTCCAATAGTCAGGAAGTTGATAGATGGTATAGTGGCAGGGTTTAAATTTCTGTGGGATGCTGTTATGAATTCATCTGCAGTATTTGCGGGATTCAGGGCATCGGTACAACAGATAATAGAAAATATCAAATCATATTTTGACAAGCTGATCCTTAGTGCTCAGATCATGGCCAAGAAGCTGGAGAGATTTCTGACAATAAACCCGGACAACCGCAAAAGATTAGATGCAGAAATTAAAAGTTTAGAAGCAGCAAAAGCAGCCTATGAGAAACAGGGCAAAACAGCAGGACAGGCATACACTGATGCATACAATGCCGAACTGAAAAAATTAGGTGAATCAAAGAAAAAAGAAAAAGCCGCTTCCTCTGCTCCGACTGCTCCTGCACTGCAGATACCGGGAGAATACTCAGGGGGAGCCCCAACTGGTGGTACAGGAACCGGAACAAAAACAAAATCAGCTTCTGCTAATAATACACCAAGCGGAGCACCAGGAATGATAGATGCTATCCTGATAGGGACTGCAGCTCTGAAAAAAGCGTATGAGGAGAGGGTGATTGCAGCACAAAAGGCAGCTATCAGCCAGGAGCAGGCACTCCAGACCCAACTCGATCAGATAAAAGCATTTGGACTACAAGAGGGAGAGGAATATAAGAAAATAGAAGCTGAACTCAAAAAAATAAAAGATGATGCCGCAAAAAAAGTACAAGAGGAGAAGCTGAAAATAATACAGGATGCACTGGCAGCAGAACTGGGAGAGGCTGAGAAGCAATTCCTGCAGAAGATGATCAATGAGGATCAGTACAATGAGATGACCCTGCAAATAAAAGCTGAAGCTATCCAGAAGGAGCTGGATATGATGAAGCTGGCAGGGGAGAGTGAGACAGCAGCGTTCAAAGCTAAAGAGCTGGAGTTGACCAGAATAAAAGCTGAGGAAGTAAAACAAAGGACTGATAAGGAGGATGATTGCAGAAGCATACAAACATTAATAAATGATGGTGTTTCAGCGCTGAATGATGCATTCCAGATAGGAATAGATCTGCTGAGTAAAGATGCGGCTGCAAGGAAGAAAAATGCAGGAGCGATAAAGGCATTTCAAAAAGGTCAGGTAGTGGTCAATACCGCTGCAGAGATCTCCGGTATCTGGAAAAATGCAAACACAAATGCTGTAAATGGTATTATCCCATTTTGGGGTCAAATATGGGGAGGAATACAGACCGGTCTGGCAGTAGCCAGGGCAGGAGTGCAGATAGCAAAGATCAATTCAGCGCAGTTTGCGGGAGGTGGATACACCGGATACGGAGGGAAATATGAGCCTGCGGGTATAGTGCACCGGTCGGAATATGTACTGACGAAGGAGGAGGTGGGATCGATGGGAGGCCCTGCAGCGAGTAGAGGGATGGAAGCGGATCGCAATGAGAGGATATGCCGGAGGTGGAGTGGTGACGGATGTGGATACTACACCGGTGGGTATGGTCAATGTGCCGATAGGCAGCGTAGCTCCACAGGACAACGGGATGGTACTGCAGAAGCTGGACACCCTGATAGGTGTGATGAGCCGGTGGCCGACACTGCTCAGGGCATTTGTAGCGCTGGATGAATTTGAGGCTAAGCAGGCTGATAAGGCTGATACGCTGCGGAGAGCGCAGATTTAAAATGAAAAATGTAAAATGAAAAATGAAAAATTTAAAATCAGTTGTCGGTTGACAGTTTAACAGTTAAAATGAAAAATTTTAAATAAATAATTATGATTAAGAAGAGTTTGGAAAAGGGGACAAAGGTGATGATCGAACAAACGGGTCAGATAGCACGAATAGTGAATTATGACTACTCGATCACACACGCCCAGGTGGAGATAACGACTCCTACAGGGCCAAGGATATTATTAATATTGAAAACACTGATCCAGGTGGTGGAAATAGTGGACGGGCTATGGCCACTGATCAAGGTGCTGTGGTCGAACATATTCGGCAAAAAGAAGAAGTTGGGAGTGATACCTGATGCGAACAGGATACCGTGACCTGGTTAAATTTGTAATCCTATATCGCGGATCCGCTCATTAACACCTGTGAACTGCCGGAGGTATCGCTGGGTGTCCTTCAGGTCATCGTGACGTATATGTTGCCGGAGTTCATTGATAGTGACCCCTCGCTCGAGCAGATCAGTGGCTCCGGTGTCCTTCCAGGAGTATAGAGAAATACCGCTCACATCGAGCGCGTATTTTTTTTTAAGCTGAAGCAGGATCTTATGGTGCCGGTTGTTGAGGGTGTGCTCTCCTACCGGCACAGACTGATGGGGAATACCTCCCCGGCCAAATATCAAAAAATCAGGTGGATAACGGTGAAATCCAAGCCGGTGCAGCAATCCGGTGAAATTGGCATCCATAGTCAATTTTGCGTTTTTATGGTTTTTTGTTTGTATTCCTGACATAGTGACCATGCCCCGCTGCAGATCTACATCGCGGAAGCGGAGCCTCCGGAGCTCAATAGGACGGATGAGAGTATAATAGATGAAGCCAACAGCCATCTCAAGAAATATATCTCCCTCTGCGCGGATCTCCTCCATGATGATCTTTTTTTCATAATCGCTCAGTGGCCTCCGGAGTTTCTGATCCGGACGCAGCTCGGGGATCCTGGAGAATGGATTTGTTTCAATATATCCGCGCTCGATCATAACATTGAAGATATTGCGGAGGATATTGATATAATTATTGTGAGTGGTGGGTGACACTCCGCGGTCGATCACGGCATGGTCCAGAAATGCAATAGCCATCCTCCGGTCGACCAGGTGAGGATCTACATCAGCAAGGTACTGAGCGCGCAGCCAGGAGAGGAAAAGAGAGGCTATGCTGGTGAATGTGGTGACGGATTTACCTCTGTCCGTTTTACTTTTTTTGATCAGGATGGCTTTTTGTATGCATTCTGATATTGAAACTGGATTTTTGGAGCAGGTTTGCCCGGAGTTTGTATTGACGGATTCGAGGATGCTGAATATCCGGTCACCCTCAGCGATGCGCTCCTGATAGTCGTGTATGCGGTTGAGATTGAAAGTTTTACGATGACGCTGATGACCTCCGGAGCGGGTGCCGGTGGTGTAGTATTCTATGTACCATCGTGAGCCGTGGGCAATCGGGAAGTTTTTTTTGAGAGAACCGGGCAGGTAGTTTTTTATTATCATTTTTTTTTTGTCATGCATAGCCCACAGGTATTTTGCATGACAAAATAATGATCAACAATGTGCCGGCATTCCGGCTAAAACTGTGCCAACCGTAAACACAGACAGACATAAATGTCTGATAGTGTGGTGGTTGGGGTTGGGGTGGTACCGAAGGGGGGAGACACCCCACTCCCCGCTCTTTTTTATATTTATTTGCCATTTACATTATTATATATTACCTGTTTGATTTATATCTCAGTTATTATAGCATTACTGTGCCACTGTGCCAGATCAGCTGGCACGGTTATTTTTTTGGATCCCCGGGGCTTTTGCCTTTAAATACCTCCTCCTGCAGATCCTTGACCGCCCGCTCCATGCGGGATAACTTAACCGTAAAGCCATAAGGTGACTGGGACTCACCAACTGTAGTAATTTTTTTAAAAGCCTCCTCCCTAAGATCATATCGAACAAGCTCATCGAGAGTAACATCAAAGAACTCCGCAAGGGTTACTAAAATATTAACAGGAGGCAAAGTGGATCCTGCCATATAATTACCGATAGATTTTAAACCCGTTGCATCCTTCAGCTCATTATTAGTTACATTTTTTAAAACTTTTAAAAACTCAAGATTTTTACCTATTTGCTCTTTAATTTCCATTTTATAAAAAAATAATTGATTAAATGTTTTTTTAATTGATTTAATGTATTATATTTGCAATTATAAATTGTAATTTACAATTATAGATTGTAAAAAACAAGTAAAACAAATGGTATTTTTTAGTTAAAAGATTTCAATAATATGTACAAATACAAAATCAATGAGCTCCTGGCATCCCTGACAAGGGAGCAAAAAAGAGAAGCCCTGAGGGAAATCAAGGAGCTGCTCGGTATATCGCTCTCCAGACTCAACCTGATCAGGGCCGCAAAATTCGGACAACCGGTCAATATCTCAGTAGAGCAACTGCGCAAGCTGGCAGACTATTTCTCCATAGAAATGGAGGAGATGCTCAACTATCAACCCGCTGAAAATTAATTTTATTTATAATCCAAAAAATCCGTAAGATGACAACAAAATCCTCAAACCTGGTCACACTCAGCCCACAGAAAAAATACCGGAACGAAAGAAGATCCGGATATTATATCAGATTGTACCGGCTCGGCCATGTAGTACTCGGCACAGAGCTGAAAGAAAATTTTCGATACAAATCCGGTGACGAAATGTCCTTCATATATGATAAGGACAAAAACCAATTCTACATCACCAGGGCAGACAAGGATCAGCCCGGATTCAAGCTGTATGTCAATAAGACCGACAAGAGCAATCAGCTCATGTTCTGCAACCGGGCATTGACTACTATGATCATCGACAGGCTCCAGCTGCCTGAGACAAAGAGTAGCCATTCCTCTTATTTTTTCACAATAGATCCGCTCCGTCCGAGGAGGGATCGCAACCGCGAACTTTATCAATTAACCTTTAAAAATTCTTAATCATGAAACTCAAGATCATCACTCCGGAGGATGTGGAATTCCGCTCCTCAAATGACCCGACGCTCCGCGTCAACATATCCTCAGGGATTATTTCATTCTCAGCCGGCCTCAATAAAATTATTGGGATCAAAACAGAAGACTCAATGACATTTGTCTTTGACGAAGACAGTCAAAAATACTACATAGCTAAATCAGAAGGTGGAGTACAGGGATTTATAGTAAAATCATCCTTAAAAGGTAATACAGAAACTCAATACGAATCTCTGCAGTTACGTGCAACCGGCCTGATCAAACTGATCAATAAGCATCTCAACCTGAAGCTCGACGCTAATACTAAAGGCAAAAACAGCCACATGTTCAAAATAGACCAATACAACCCGGTCAAGCACTTTGGCATGACTCTGTACAAATTGATTTGAAATTATTATTCACCTGTAAATAAAATAAATATGAGCGCTTACTACGGAACAGTCAACATCTCCAAAATACTGGAGGAGGCAAAGAAAAAACACTCTTCTTTCTTCAAAAGCGAAGCCGGACACATCTACGCACGCATCAGATGCTACATCAATGAGGAACCGGATCAATTCGGCAATACTATGAAAATACAGCTGGCACCAAAAAAAGACACCGACGACCAGAAATGGTACATAGCCAATCTCAAACTGAGCGAGCCCATTGAGGGTGAGGTAGAGCCTACCGATATTCC
The DNA here is from genome assembly GCA_016718875.1 of Bacteroidota bacterium. GTDB lineage: Bacteria > Bacteroidota > Bacteroidia > Bacteroidales > VadinHA17 > LD21. The sequence continues at coordinate 32 of JADKBL010000044.1, read as the reverse complement.
TAATGAGGATGATCTTCCATTTTAATTAATTG
>JADKBL010000043.1 GCA_016718875.1 Bacteroidota bacterium | reverse complement strand
ATAACATAACATATGAAAAACACTATCTGCACTTCAATTTTCTTATTCCTTTTTTCCATTCTTGGAACCTCCCAGCAAACAACCTGGCAGGGTCCATCAGTTGATTTATCTCACGGGAAACTTAAGGTTTCAGAAAACAAGAGATTTCTGGTTCATGAAGATGGAACACCTTTCTTCTATCTTGGTGACACAGGATGGGAGCTTTTCCACAGACTTAACAAAGCCGATGCAGAAAAATATCTGGAAAACCGAAGAGCAAAGGGATTCACTGTAATACAAGCAGTTGCTCTTGCAGAACTGGATGGATTAAATACTCCCAACATGGAGGGCAACAAGCCTTTAATTAACAATGACCCCCTGAAACCCAATGAAGCCTACTGGCAACATGTCGACTGGGTAATAAAAAGAGCTGCTGAAAAAGGCATTTATATAGGTCTGCTTCCAACATGGGGCGACAAAGTAGATCCTCAGCGATGGGGCAAAGGTCCGAAGATCTTCAACAAAGAAAATGCCTTCCAGTATGGAAAATGGATTGGTTCAAGATACAAGGATTACACCAATATAATCTGGATAAACGGCGGTGACAGACAGGGGGGCGGTGACAATTTCCCTGTTTGGGAAGCTCTTGCAGAAGGAATCAAATCAGTTGATAAAAACCATCTTATGACCTTCCATCCAATGGGAGAAAACAGCTCCCTCGGAATGGTTTCACAACCAGCTCATGGCTCGATTTCAACATGTCACAGACCGGCCATGGACAAAGATCATATGCCGCTTATAAAAGGTTTATTGTAAGGGATTATAACCTCAGTCCGCTTAAACCCTGCCTCGATGGAGAACCGAGGTATGAGGACCATCCTGTTAACTGGAATCCGAATGTAATGGGATGGTTCGATGAAGCTGATGTCAGGCAGGCACTTTACTGGAACCTGTTCAGTGGTGCATTTGGACATACCTATGGCTGCCACCCGATCTGGCAGATGAAAACACCTGAAAGAGAAGCTGTAGGTCTTGCCAGAAATAGCTGGTATGATGTCCTTGACCTGCCGGGTGCCGGAGATCTGATTCATGCCCGCAGGCTTATCGAATCACGTCCTTTTACATCAAGGGTACCTGACCAGTCTCTAATTGAGCCATTCTACTTTCCTGAAACTGACTATGTTGTTGCAACCAGAGGTGAGGGTTATGCCCTGGTTTACTTCCCTACAGGATGGAGTGCAGAAATTGATTTGAGAAAATTAGGGGTTGATGCCATTCATGCTTACTGGTTCGATCCCAGAACCGGAGAAACAACCCTTATTGAGACAATTGAGGTTATGAAAATATGGAAATTCACCCCACCTTCTAACGGGAGAGGTAATGACTGGATTTTAATCCTTGATGACGCTTCAAAAGGATTTAACCTGGCTGGTAAATAATATGAAACCACTGGGATTAAGTTCATATACTTACACATGGGCTGTAGGAGTTCCCGGATCAATTCCTGTTGAACCTTTAACAGCTGAGGGCATTATTGATAAAGCTTCCGAAGCAGGTATCGGAATAGTCCAGATTGCTGATAATTTACCACTTGAGAAATGGCCAGAGGAACAATTGAGAAGTTTGTATTCATATGCTGAGCATAAAAACATTTCAATTGAAATGGGAGGGCGTGGAATGATGCCTGAGCATTTACTAGAGTGCCTGAAAACAGCGGAAATAATACATTCACCTATTCTCAGGATGGTAGTTGACGGACAGAATTTTGAACCAGACATAGCTGAAATATCTGCTATAATCACGGACCTTTTGCCGGAATTCAAATCCAGAAATATAAAGCTTGCGATAGAGAATCACGACCGGTTCAGGGCACGTGAATTTGAGAAGATAGTACAGAATGTCGGTAGTGATCTGGTAGGTATTTGCCTCGATTCGGTAAACTCGATGGGCGCAGGAGAAGGCTTCGAAGAAGTAGCAAAGATCCTCATCCCTTACACCATCAACTTTCACGTGAAAGATTTTACAATCCGCAGAGTCTCTCATAAAATGGGAATAATCATTGAGGGTGCTCCTGCCGGAAAAGGGAAACTGAATATTGGTGAGGTAGTGGCTAAGCTAAATGAAAAAGGTCAGTGCAACAGCGCTATACTTGAACTATGGACTCCTCCGGAAGAAAATATTGAAAGTACTATAATCAAAGAAAACAAATGGGCTCAGGATAGTATTGACTACCTGAAAAAAACATTAAAATAATCAGCGAAAATCCGCGTGATCTGCGGGAAATAAAAAAAGTTCTACCCGCAGATTTCGCAGATAAACGCTGATTTAAAAAATCAAAACATGAAGAAATTGAAATTTGCTGTACTGGGATGCGGATTCTGGTCAAAATTCCAGATCGGTGCATGGAGCGAACTTGAAGGTGCTGAACTTGTTGCCGTCTATAACCGGACACTCTCAAAAGCACAGAATATTGCCGATTGCTTCAAAGTTCCCCGAATCTATGATGATGCAGAGAAGCTTTTACAAAATGAAAAACCTGATTTTGTCGATATAATTACAGATGTCGACACTCATGCCGGCTTCGTGAAACTGGCAGTCAGTCATGGTGTTAAGCATATAATCTGCCAGAAACCTATGGCTCCTGATTTCGAAACGGCTAAGGAGATGGTTAATGTATGCGAAAAGGCAGGTGCGAAACTATATATTCATGAAAACTACAGGTGGCAGGCTCCTGTGCGCAGGTTCAAACAGATTATTGATTCAGGGGTGATAGGCAAGCCATTTAAAGCCAGGGTAACCTTTCTTTCAGGATTTCCTGTTTTTGACAATCAGCCGTTTCTGAAGGAGCTCGATCATTTTATCCTGACCGACATGGGTTCGCACATACTGGATGTAGCCCGTTTTCTTTTCGGTGAATGTTCTGAGTTATGGTGCGAAACAAGAGCCATCAGCAAAGGTATCAAAGGTGAAGATCTGGCTGTTATCCTCATGAATATGAAGAACGGTATGCCTGTTTACACTGAAATGTCATATGCATCCATCGTTGAACATGATTCATTTTCGACACTTCACATCCTTGTTGAAGGTGAAAAAGGATCGGTATTTCTTGGTCCTGAATTCGAAATAAAAACTACCACAAGAGGAGGTACAGTCTCCGAAACGGTAAAATTCCCCTCCTATCCCTGGGCTGATCCCGACTATATTGTCAATCATGAAAGCGGGATACATGTTAACCGTAACATACTTGAAGCAATTGAGGGCAAGGGCGATGCGGAGAACACGGGTAAAGACAACCTTGAAACGGTCAGGCTGATATGGGCATGTTACAAGTCGGCGGAAACAGGTAAAAAGATCAAAATAGACGAATTCAAATAATATTATACGTGGAATTATGCAGAAAGTTACACTAGTTGGCGCAGGGGGCAAAATGGGCCTCCGCCTCACACATAATCTGAAAAACTCAGATTATGAGATGCACTACCTTGAAGTAAGTCCCCAGGGGATTGAAAAACTTAAAGAAAAAGGAGTATCAGTTTCGGAACCAGGCAAATGCATACCGGTATCTGATATGGTCATCCTGGCAGTACCTGATGTAGCACTCGAAAAAGTCTCGGCGGAAATCATCCCGCAAATGAAAAGCGGTGCCCTTGTCGTAACACTCGATCCTGCTGCAGCACTTGCAGGGAAACTTCTCCCAAGGAAAGATGTGGGCTGTTTCATTACACACCCCTGCCATCCCTCTATCTTCAACTGGGAAGCTGAAGAGGCAAAGATGAAGGATCATTTCGGAGGCATAGCTGCCAAACAATCTATCGTATGTGCCCTGATGCACGGTACTGCGGAAGATTATCTGAGGGGAGAAAAACTTGCCTGCACATTCTATGCTCCCATTTACAGGAGCCACCAAATTACAGTGGAGCAAATGGGACTCCTTGAACCGGCACTTGTTGAGACTCTTGCATCAACTTGTGTATATGTAATCAGACAGGGACTCGAAGAGGTTATTAAAAAAGGGGTACCTGCAGATGCAGCAAGGGATTTCCTCCTTGGCCATCTGAGGATACAAATGGCAGTGCTGTTCAATGAACTGCCCGGCGCAGTCTTTTCTGATGCTGCCAACAAAGCACTGCAGAGGGGACTTAAAGAGTTTATCAGGGAGGACTGGAAAAAAGTATTTGATGCAGATAATCTCAAAGACCAGATAAAATCCATTACATGAGAAAATTACAAGCCATCACAATAGCAGCCCTGCTGTTTTCAGTGATTTCCCTTAATGCACAGAATTCAAACTGGAGCCACTTCAGGGGAAATAACCTCGACGGCATCTGCCGTGACGGACAAAATGTTCCCACAAAATGGAACGATTCAACCAATGTCCTCTGGAAAGTTCCAGTCAGTGGAAAGGGATGGTCATCCCCGGTTGTATGGGGAGAACAGGTATGGCTCACAACTGCCTCCACCGACGGGAAACAGATGTACGGATTATGCCTGAATAAAAAAACAGGAAAAGAGATCTTTAATCTGAAACTCTTCGAATCAGCAAGTACGTACCAAAAGCATGATTTCAACACATACGCCACCCCTACTCCATGCATTGAACAGGGATTCGTATATATTCATTTCGGAACATCCGGGACTGCATGTGTAAAAACAAAAGACGGATCAGTAGCATGGAAACGCACTGACCTTAATTGCGAACATGTACAGGGACCTGCCTCATCACCCATCATATACAAAAATATGGTGATCCTTCATATCGAAGGAACTGACGTTCAGTATATTGTCGCTCTGGAAAAAGCCACAGGTAAAACCATATGGAAAACTGACAGACCCAAAGAGTTGTATGACAAACTGAAACCTATAGGAAAAAAAGCATACATAACCCCTGTTGTAATTAATGTAAAAGGCAGGGATCTGCTGATTTCAAACGGGTCAGGAGTGTGCATCGCATATGATATAATTACAGGTAAAGAGGTGTGGAGATTTGTACAGGGTGAAGATTCAACAATCTCAATGCCATTTACAGAAAATGGCATGGTCTACTTCTACACAGGATTCGTTACGCCTCCTGACGACAATCAATATTCTGAAATTATAGCTATCGATCCCGGAGGGAAAGGGGATATTACATCAACTCCCTATGTAAAATGGAGATTCAAAGAACCGGTTCTTCAACTGCTCACTCCTCTGATAAAGGATGGACTGATTTATACTATTAATACAAAAAACCAGTTCTTCTGCCTCGATGCGGCCACAGGGTCACAGATATATACAAGAAGGATGACTGCAAAATATAACTCATCTCCTGTTTGTGCAGGAGGGAATATCTACTTTACTTCAGTTTCTGGTGAAACAATGGTAATAAAGGAGGGTAAAAAGCTTGATATTGTCTCAAGGAACAAGATCGACGGTGAGGTATATGCCACCCCGGCTATTACCGGAAATACTATTATTATCCGCACTGCAGATAATCTTTATTGCATCGGGCAGAAATAAAATGGTGCGGAATTGAGATAAAAATTGAAAGAACTTACACAGAGGGCCACAAAGGAGCACAGAGTGTCACAGAGTTAAAAGTTTTTTAAATTCTCTGTGGAACTCTGTGCTTCTCTGTGTAACTTTGTGTAACTAAAAATTAATGAGATTTGAACATATCCTCATAGTGAGGCATAGGATCGAAGATACCACCTCCTGAAGTATAAAACTCATCGTCGAGTTCATAGACTCCCCTGTTAACATCAACCCATTTGCTATTCACCCTCGGATGGTAGCTCTTCATAGTCTCCCAGTTCCTGTAATTCTGATGTCCGTTGCTCTCAACAAGTCCAAGATCGCCGATTCCCGGAAATGAAGCAAGCCTTGCAGCAACATTCTTGTTCCATTCGACCAGTACAGGACTTACAGTCAGGTCGGCACAGAAACACGGAATATTCTTTTCATATGCAGCCTGTGCTATTTTCATTGTCATACTGAGGGTCTTTGCGATAGCCTTCAGAGCTATAGCTTTATAACCCATTTCAATGCGTTTCAATGCATCCTCAACAGTATGGGCACTTTCATCAGCAGCAAGTCTTAAAGGTATGTCATTGACATCAACCTCAAGCTCTTCTGGAAATGGCTCCTCAATTATTGCAATCTGATCAAAAGCTCCAATCTTTTTTGCATGATCGATTAACTTAAGAAGTGTCTCTTTTGATTCATACCTGCCGTTTGCATCGAAATAATATGGCAGCTTACCGTTTTTTGTGTAAGAGGTCTTTACATTACCAATAGCCTGATGTATAGCTGATAGTCTTGCTTTGTCCTTTTCAAGCATCTCCTGTTGTGTACCCGGCTGGCCGATCTTTATTTTCATAAAGAAATATCCCTGATCGGTGGCAGCTTTGATCTCTTCAATAGGTATGGAGTAAGCCATCAGTGGTATGCCTGCAACTTTCTTATGTTTATGCGAAAGTGCAGGTTTATATGCAGCAGGAATCAGCTCATCAAATGTTTTGATATTGTTCTCTTTTGCATAAAGCAGCCATGCTGCATTATCGACAGCTACAAGGGCATTCAGTGCAAATGTCTTGCGCAGGGAGGGATTGGATGTTATCTTTTTTCCATATTCCAGAACCTCCGGATAGAGGGAATCGAGCAGCTCTACCGGTGAAGTAAATGTCTGACCATTAATGATCTGCATAGCCCTTTCGGTCATGGCATACATGAGTGCATTGCCTCCGCTTTCGGAGTGAGTGGCAAAAACACTGGCATCCGACCAGAGTACACTCTGGGAGCATAGGCCTATTGAATGGTTGTCTGACTCACTCTTCATATATGCTATTGACTGCCATATCTCACTCATATAGCCACCCTTGAAACCAAAGGGCCTTATGAGTGGCTCCCTCTCAAAATTAGCGCTTACACTACTGATTTTGATCTTTTTAGGGGCCAGGGGAGCAGCCGTTGAAACTATATTTACCGGATCGATCAGAAGAGCTGCCCCTGCTGCTGATACTCTGGTAATGAATTCCCTCCTGTTGTGCATATTAAATTGTTATAGTTTCCATGGACTTCTGTACTCGTACTGAAGCATGCTGTTAGCCTTCTCACTGTTTGTAAATTTCTCTTTATCAGCATTCCACAACAGACGTTCTTTTGTTACTACTGCTATATTAGCAAGATGAGCAAAGGAAGTGGACCTGTGTCCTTCTTCAAGATTGCAGTAAGGCTGATTGCGTGATTTTATACAATCGAGGAAGTTCCTGATCAGACCTGATGTACTGTCAGCGCTGCTGCCGTCATCAAGTATAAGGCTTGGATTTTTAAATTCCTCCTCCTCAACCTGTTTCTTCCATGACTGGAACTGGCCTGCTGAAGAAGGTATGATTTTGTATCCTCTTTCATTGGCATATACATTGCCTTTGGTTCCCCTGAGTTCAAGCTCACCATAAGGGAAAATATCTCCGCCAGTGGCCTCATAAATACCGAATGAAATGAGTTTTTTTGAAGCAAATTCAAATGTAACCTGCATTGTATCAGGAATATCTGCATCATGATCGAGCACATACTTGCCACCATGGGCTGTTATTGCCACAGGGGCTCTTTCACCCATGAGCCAGCGGATAGCATCCATATAATGAACTCCCCAGTTGCCCATCTGGCTTGAATACTGACTCCACCACCTGAACATATAAGGAGCAATATTATACTGGTAAGGACGATACTCTCTTGGACCCAGCCACATATCCCAGTCGAAATCCTTTGGAGGCTGTTCAGGTTTAAGTTTGCCTATCCCATAAGGTGCCATGTTGCTTATACGTGCAGCACGACCTACCGATATCTTGCCGATTTTCCCTTCTGCCAGTTCTTTTGCCAGTTTCTGGAAGACAACATTGCCTCTTCTGTTTAGACCAACGGCCACAACGCGCCCGCTTTTGTCAGCAGCTTCCACCATTTTCCTTCCCTCAACAAGTGTATTGGTAAGCGGCTTTTCACAATAGACATCTTTGCCTGCCTTCACTGCCTCGATAACCATAATAGCATGCCAGTGATCGGGAGTGGCTACACAAACAGCATCAATTGTCTTATCCTGCAGAAGCTTGCGGAAATCCTTATAAAGCGTTGGCTTGAAAGGGAAATTTTCTCCCATCTTAGGGATCTGCCCGGGCATAACCGAAAGATATCTCTCATCAACCTTGCTTCTGTCGCGCTGAAGGTAGGGGTCGTAAATATCGCAGAGTGCCGCAACCTCCTGGTCGGGCTGGTCCATGAAAAGTTTCAGAAGCTGTGAACCACGGTTTCCTACACCAATGAACCCCATTCTTATTTTATCATTGGCACCCAGAATACGATTATAGCTTGCTGCACTCAAAGAGCTTACACCCAGGGACACTCCGGCAGTTACAATACCTGCCTTTCCTATAAACTCGCGACGGGTCGATTTGGATTTTTCTTCCATAACTATTTTTGTTATAATTCAAATTCAATTTACCTTCTTTAATTTGAACAGATCTATGATATCCTCTGTCTAATGATCTGAAATTGCTTTATTTATGCGCCTCACTTTCATTCCCCCCTCTCCCGGAAAGAGAGGGGGAGGTCGTTTCTTAGGCCCCTCCCACTACGGGGGAGGGGTTTGGGGAGAGGTCTATCTATTTGATGATGGGTGTTAATACGATATTCCTGTAGTTTACAGTACCATGATCGCCCTGAAGGTAGATAGGCCCTTTTGCGAAGACATCAGAAATGATAGCACCTCCGGTTGGTCCGTAAGCAGGCTGATTGTCAATTATCTTAACACCATTCAGTACAACTGTTACATGCCTGTCGCAGAGAGTCATTTCCATTGTCTGCCACTGACCAGCAGGTTTTTCAGCGCTTACAGTGGGGCAAACCCTGCTGTAAAGGCCACCCATGTTATGAGGATCAAGCGCTTTGCCATATGAATCTACATCCAACCGGCAAGATCTTTACCGCTAAACAGAGTTATTGGTTCTCCGTATTTCACTTTTGACAGATCGGGAGCAGCAGGAGGCGCAGGAAGTTTTGTACCAGTAAATTTGGCTGTATCAACTCCCAGACCAGTATTTTTGGGATTCAGGAAAATACCTTCAATTTTATCGCCGCTTTTCACAACCTCCAGCCATATTGTATAGGCACTGGTTTTAAGAGGAGCATTATTTGCGTCCTTCTCTCTTACAACTGTGCGGGTTTCGCGCTGAACCATAAGTACATGATCTTTTGCAAGGAAAACACCTGAAACAGGAAGCACGCTTCCTCCTACCCAGAGCAGCTTGCCATCGAGGTATGAGTCTTGTTGAGTCACTTCAAGCCAGCTTACGCCACCGCCTTCAACATCGATGGTCCACTGACCAACAAATTCGGAGATATCGGTTTTAACAGCAGCTGGTTGTGTAGCTGTTTGAGGTTTACAGGAGGTGATCATAAATGCCACCAGTACAGAAGCAAAAAATAATGTGATTGTTTTCATAGGTCAGGTTATTAGTAAATTATTACGATAAAAAGCATTTAAAGAATACTAAGTTAAGAAAAGATTGTAAAGATGATCACATAAGCAATAACGTTAATTAACATGTCAGCTTATCCAAATTGAATTGAAGGATAAATAATGCCTGTTATAATTGGGACGGACTATTTCTTTGAATTCTTCTTAAGATCCCTTGCTTTCAATTCTTTTTCAATCACACTTCTGATGTGTATTGCTTTTTTACCATCAATATTGCTGAAATACGCTGTTTCAGATTCCCCGACAGCATATGAAACTGGCAGTCTGATCAAAATATTGGAATTCTCAGATACCTTAAGCAGATTAACGGATATATAAGTACTGTCTGAAATTAATCCTACCGGCTGACCAGGCAGGATTATTTTCCCGGGTGATGTGAAATCTTCAACATTTATCGGAGACCGGTCTATTTGGGCAAAACCAAACCTCTCCTCATAAAACTGTCTCCTTTTCCTCCTATAAACTTCGGTTATCCTGCCTGCAATGGTTTGCGCAATAGCTTTACGGGGAGACAAGGTAATTTGGTATGAATTTGCTGTCGATCTGATTATCAGATGTTTAATCTGTACTTGTACGTATATCTGTAACTAAAACCCTTATCAGGAATATGAGGATTCAAAGAAAAAAGAATATTTGTACCATGGGTTATTTCTATTTCCCTTTTAGGTGGCTGAGGTACAAGATTTTCTAATATCTGGAAATCTACCAGCAATTTAAAAGTATAATAAGTTGAATTGTTTGACAGGAACTTAATTGTACTATTCCTGTCTGTACTGTTCCTCTCATCAACTTTGATATGTACCGGATCCCATTTGTTTATCCCGATGCTTATATCCTGATTGTCTGATGATGCCTGTGATTCAGCTTTTGATATTAAAAGATAAAAAAAAACAGATGATATAAACCTTAACAGACTTTTTGACAAATAAACTGATCCTTTTCATTACAATCGTTCTTAATCATTAAATATATCCAGACATCTCACCTTATACCTGGAATACTTATATATTATTTGTCAGGTAAAATGAACGTTACTAAATTAATAAAAGAATGTTTTGATGATTATTCCCTTTATTATAAATTCAGAAAGTGAAAAGCGCTTCAGCTGTTCAAACCAGATTTCCTCACCTCACCTAACATGCTAAGTTTGGAAAGAGTGAATTTGTCGTCTATTCTTTATTCCAATTCAGGACTGATTCAACCGATCCGGGGAAAAAGCCGCCCTGGTTCAGGAAAGCATTCCTGGAATTCAGTTTAATCCGCTCTTCACAAAGGAGTATAAAACAGGAGGGTATACAGCCGATATCAGATACGGATATAAAATTAATGATCCGGTAACAGTAGCTGCAGAAGTATCAGGCTATTTTTTTAATAGTCAGGTTAACGATAAGGGACAACCATATGATGATTGTCCGGGCATCGGAGTTGGTGTGACAGGGAGATATTCTTCTCCAGCCAGAAAAAGGATTCAGGGTTTTATTGAACTCTCCCCATTTTATTACTTTAACTACAGGAGAATAGAGATACTATAACAGGCAAGGGCAGCACTTTTGGATTATCCATGGCTCCCGGATTCTCAATTTACAGCCATAACAGAAAATTCAGTTTTGACCTGTATTATAAGGTTTCCACCCAGTCGTTTACAAATGAAAGGCACTCAATACTGGCATATAAAATAAACTACCATTTCAAATGAAAATTTTAACCGGAAAGAATTCAAATAAATTGGTTCAGAAGAAGCAGACTACAACCCGGAAGATCATCAAAATTATGGTGCCCTGCTTATTGCTTTTGATAGTTGCAGTTCTTTATTCATCATTCTCAATTCCCGGAAACAATAAGACCTTTGAAAAGCCTGAAATTATTATGGATATTCCGGGTTACCCACTTGTTTTTGAACTGAACAAAGGAGATTCAATACTAATTGACAGGACATATAGAAATAATCATATCACAAAGAACGTCAAACTAATAGATTTCCGTCTATTCAGGGAGTATAACAGCTGGTTTCACGATTCACTGGGAAAATCAGATTACTATAAAGCTGAAATTGATATTGTTGTTTCAGGAGAATTTTTTACCCTGAAGATGCAACCCTACCAGTTGCCGGTAGCTGTAAATGGTCTTAGAATTTATGCGGAGGCAGTGAAAGAAATTGATAAGATACCAACACTTGATCCTGTTGATAAGATGGAAAAAGATGTTAGGTTTTCAATAACACTTGAGGGTGAACCATGGGGTATTCCGGCCGACCTTGAGTTCCCTGTATCTGAGTATCGCTGGCGGTCAGCCTCTTATAACAATACATGGGGTGCCCTTGTCCCTTTCAATCTCCTTTATTACCACAGAGGGGAAGATTACGGAGCTATCCCTGACAAACTTGATGTCAACGCCTGGGTTGACGGGGAGATAATCCTATCTCCGCTTTCCGGTTCAAAAAATGGTTCAAACAGTATTATGATCCGGGCCAAAAACGGTTTGATATTCGACTACTCGCACTGCAATACTGAATTTATCGATCAGCAAATTTTAAAGGGAAATACTGTTAAAAAGGGTCAGAACATAGCCAGAACAGGAATGACCTGGGATGGCAGAAAATCCCAGCATTCCGATCCTCATCTTCATACCGGACTGGGCTACAATGGGTATCAGCTTTCTCTCTTTCCTTATGCTATTGAAGCCTATCTTAGAAAATATGATGACAAAGTACTTGCAATAGCCGGAGGGTACAGGTTTGCAAAAGCAGGGGAAACGGTTGAACTGGACGGAACACGCTCTGTCTGCCGCGATGGAGAAAAGGTTGTGTCGTATCAATGGACCCTGCATGACGGGCAAATTGTAAATCAGCCGACTGTAAAACTAAAATACACTTCGCCAGGATATTATTCTGAAGAGCTTAAAGTAAAAACGGCCAGTGGAGCAAGCGACAAAGATTTTCTGCAGGTAAGGGTATATGATCAGAATTCAAACAGGAAGATTGCTTACGGATGGGCGTACGATTCACCTGTAAGGAATATAAAGTCAGGTCAGGATGTAGTGTTCTGGAACAGGCTGATTAATACCGGGACAGATGTTAAAATTAATTTTGGAGATGGCACAGCTGTTCAGACAATGAGGGATGAGATAAAACATTCATATAATAAGAGCGGGAACTACACAGTAGAACTAAGTTCTCAGGGCAGTAACAATGAACCTGTTTCAGTTAAGATGGAAGTAATAGTTGATTAGTCTGTTTAAGGGAAACCGCTGATAGTTAAGGTAAACTGCAGTGCTTACTAAATAAGTAAAGGAAACAGACCAAAATATGAAAAGTTAACAGGAAAATCTGCTGTTAAATAATTAACAATTGTTTAAGAATTGATTAACAATTAATTGTGAGTGGTGTAACAAATGCTCATGTAAATTCGTTATGCAATTAATTGAAGTCGAAAACCAAACTACCATCTATGAAAACAAAGTCTCTCTTTATCTCCCTTGCTCTTGTCTTCCTTTCTTTAGTTTCATCTTCACAGGATCTACAAAAGAGCTCTGATTTTACTCTCGGAAGAAACCAGATTGGAATCCAGTTTAATCCATATCTGAATCAGAATGAATCTTTTACTGAAATTGCTTATGGAATAAGGTATGGTCACAAACTATCCGAACCATTTATGATAGGCGCAGAATTATCAGGCACATTTTCAAATCCTTTATACGATGGCTTTAATCTTAAATATGAAGATTATCGGATAGGCCTGTTTACCCGTTATTCATTCTTCACAGAAAAAAGAATTCAGGGATTCCTTGAGGCATCTCCATTTTATGTCTTCAGGCATATTGCTGCTAATGAAACCTATAACATTACTGAAACAAATAAGGCTCTGTTTGGGTTTTATGCTGCCCCTGGAATCTCCATCTTTTCAAAAAACAAGAAATTCAGTTTTGACCTGTACTACAAATTTTATATTCATCCCGGCGAAAAACTCTATTATAAAGAAAATACAATCTCATACAAATTGAATTTTCATTTTTAATATCAGCTGTAATATTAAATGAAGAAATGTCCTTAAACTCACTGGTCTGCGTATATCTGCGCTATCTGCGGGAAATAATTCATTTTTCTACTCGTCAGATGCCAGAATCCGCAGGCAGTGCATTTATATACTGTTATCTCCTTCCCGCTCCTGTTCTCATTGATATATTTTACAATATCCTCAGCCGCTTCCTTCGAATGGTAAATTGTCTTTCTGCAGGGAGGTTCAAACGGATCAATACTTTTACTTTTAAGAGACTTATACGCCATACTATTTGTTCTCTACCTGAAGGTCATGGGTTCTGGGTTCCGGGTTCCGGGTCTAAAACCTTTTGCCTGACGCCTGACGCCTGATGCCTGTCGCCTTCCTATTTTGCCTTCACAATATCACTTTTATTCCTTCTGTTCTCAAGTATCCTGACATAATTGAGGGCAAGCTTGTTATTATAATCCTCATATGCTTTCTGGGCCCAACCGATAGCAGTATTGAAATCACCATTTATCTCATTGATAATAGCCATATTGTAACAGGCTCTTCCGGCTATCTTTCCTTTTGAATTATTAGTCTCTTTCTCCCAAAGCTCTCCTGCCTCATCCCATTTACCCAATTGAGCTCTCCGCTTTGCAATCTTGAAATTACCGGTTCCCTTGACATAATATTCGCGAGTAACTCTTATCTGGTATGGCAAAATTCTCATTGCATATTCATGTCCTGCCTTATTGCTAACCTGATTAACCGCATCCTTCCGTCCAATAAGACCTGATGCAGCCAGAAGAGGATTTATTCCCTTACCAGTAAACATTATCGATTCATCATAAGCATATTCATCGAGTATCGATTTTCCTGAAGGATAATAAATTCTCCATCCTGTCTGGACAACTGTCTGCATATCTACCCTGTGCTCAATCCCGGGTATATTGCCAAGAGGAGTCTTTACTTCTGCTTTCTGTGATGAATAATTTATATGAGTGTCAGTATCATATCTTTCGAGGGCAAAAAGGGCATCGGTATTCTTCTCGCTGCAAATCATATCAACTATTTCCCATTTCAGAGGTGCCGGAAAGTTCTCCAGACTTGAAGTTTTGAATTTAATATCATCTATTACCACGACTGATTCAAACCTTGAATTACCCGACAATTCATCAACAAGTCCCCTGACACTTTCAGCTGAACCATCCCTGTCAAGGTTTTTACCTTCCAGTGAAAGAGTCTTGTCAATCGCATCAATTGTTTTGGTCTCATCAGTCGGCAAATACCGGTTTATTATACCGACATTTTTCACATCAGAAGGAATCATTACTGGAGCAGGCTCAACGACATTCAGATACAATTCATTTGTCTTGCAGGAAACCAGTATTAAAACAAACAGTAAAATTGTAACATTATATTTCATCGGTGTATCACATTAAATTAAAACACTTAAGAGAAGGCTTTAGAGGGAGTAGAGGCTTTAAAGGCTTTAAAGGCCTCTACTCCCTCTATAGCCTCTACAGCCTCTACAGCCTCTATACTTTTACAGCTTCTACAGCCTCTAAAGGGTTGCAAGGAAATCTGCAAGCTTCAAAATATCAGACTGTTCTTCGAAATTTATCTTATTGGACTTAATGAATTTCTGTATTTCACTCTCTTTCTGAGGAAATAACTCAATAATATTTTTCTTTCTGAAGTCGATCATATCTCCGGCGGAAGTGAGAATATAAAACTCAAGTGTTCTTCTGAAAACAATATCCTCTGTGGGCACAAGTGTCAGAAGATTTTTGTCTGTCGGGATTGCTGTGTATGAATCGATAGCGGAACTGCGGTTTGGAGCTCCCATTGCTCCTTTTTTCACTATATCGGTTACCTTGTATTTATCTCTTAACAAGACCTTAACGGTACCACTGTGGATCAGCTTCAGATAGCCACCCCGGTAAATAAATGTATCCCTTGCCACTGTCACCATATTAAGATCCTTCTTGCGGGCTATCATCAGAGTATCTTTATCACTGAGGAACTCTATTTCACCGAGAAGCAGATCAAAATTGAGCTTCGACTGACTGACAGCCCCTGTTTTCATAACTACCTCTCCTTCTGTAAACTGAGGATAAAGAAACCTTACATCGTAAGTAAACTTCTCACTAACATGAGTACCTGTCTCAACAGTTATCGCTTTAAAATACTGCCCCTGAAGGCAACTGAAAAAGAGGAGTCCTGCACCAATTATTGTCAATGATTTTTTCATACTATTTGTTAGAGTATATTGGTATTGTTGCTGTGTTTGTTTTAAACCCTGGTTTGCTGGTGCTGAGTCCTCCACAACCCAAACCTCACACTTCACCTCATTCCTCACACTTCTCTTCCAGCCTGATCTTCCTTACCCCTGCTGTTGTATTCCATGAAGCAATTCCGAGGGGCTTTGAGAGATTGATTTCAGGACGTATTGAAATTCGCCTTCCGTTTGTTTCCAGGTCAACGACCTTCTCCTCATCGATCCACGTCTCAATCCTGCTCCCTGAAACCTTCAGCCTGATTGCATACCAACGGTTCTTATCAAAGTTCCGCATGGTTGTTGTCTCATTCTCTGCTGCATCCTTTCCATCTATGCAGCTTATTCCTACGGTTGTGCCTCCCCATCCTCCTGCAATAAACGTGCAAAAATCTTTCCCGACAGGAAAAGTCAGCCCGCAAAAGAAATCGTTTCCCTCTTTCCTGCGGGCTTCAAGAGATATCTCATAATCTGTTACAGGGATGTCACGGGTATATGTTATTCCCGTACAACCATCACCCATCCCAAGAATTATCTCTCCACCTGATACTGAGACAGGTCCCTGCGGACCAAAATTTGTTACTTCCCAGCCATCAAGTGTTACACCATTAAATATTAAAGTACTGTCATCAACCGCTGGCACTGTCAGATTCTGACCTGCTGGTTCAGAACTTCTTGTTCTGCAGCCGAGCAGAGATATCAGACCAAGAAGAACTACCACTCTAAAGGCCATTCAGACAGCAGCTTAAAGAACATTATTTCTTTATAATAAGGTTTTGTTTTCTCCTCAATTGCAAGCATCTGATCAGCAGAGAGTTGTTTGAAATTTTCTGCAATCCTGATATTCTCTTCAAGCTGGGGAATGTCGTCGAGTCCGACGATTATTGTGCTTATAGGCAGTGACATAACATACTCCATAGCCTCTTTCATGGTAATGATCCCGCCATGGGCAAAGATCCTGTCGCGGGCAGGTATTTTCATCCCTACAATACCCATTCCTTTGGATACTGCGGTTGGAAGAAATTTCTCAATAAAAGGATCGTAATGCTTATCTGCAGCATTGAGTGCAACAAGTACATTATCAAAAGGATACCTGTCAGCCATTGCTTTAAGAACATCAGGTCCCTCATGACCGGTAAATCCTATGAATCTGATAACCTTTTCATCTCTCATCTTCTCCATAGCTTTAACAACTCCGCCGGCTGTGAACCACTTGTCAAGTTCTGTTATTTCAGCTTTTTTTACATTGTGGATCTGCCATAGGTCAAGGTGGTCGGTCTGAAGGTTTTTGAGTGATTTTTCAATAAGCCTCATAGAACCGTCATAAGTACGGTCATCAGTTTTTGAAGCAAGAAAAACCTCTTTGCGCCTGGTCTTCATCACCTGGCCGATATTACGCTCACTTGTTCCTCTTGCATCAGCTTTTGTTATGGTGGGCGTTGCACGACCATAGCCGGCAGCCGTATCTATATAATTAATTCCCAGATCAATGGCCCGGTTTATGATTGGAACTGCAAACTCTTCCTTGCCTGGTGTTTCCAGTGTAGCCTGGCCTCCAAGGCTGTATATGCCTACCATATGACCTGTCTTTCCCAATGGACGGAGAGGCATTTTGCCTTTTTTCAGAACACTATCTGCTCCGTTTAGGGTGCTGATATATGGATAGAATCCTGCAACTGCCGAAGCAGCAAGAAGTTTCTGCAGAAACTCCCGGCGCGAATTAAGGTTTGACTTTTTCATATCATGTTTTTTTATAAAAGTAAAAAATATCCCGATATCAGAATATATAAAAGGATGAATATCAGCTTCTGTTTATACCTATATCAATCAGACTGAAAATCAATTTATTTACAAATGCCCAAATAAGAGTAAAATTGAAAATTCAAAATAACATATCCAATTCTAACATTTATAGCTATTTTAGAGGGGTAAAACCAAAACTTATATGAAAAATCCAATAACCCGGCGTCATTTTCTTCAGAGCACTCTGGCTGCAGGCGCGAGCCTTGCAGCGATAAGTCAGTTTACCGCATGTTCAGCTGAACAGAAAAAAGGTATGCAATTTGGACTGGTTACCTATCTCTGGGCCCAGCACTGGGATCTGCCCACAATAATAACCAATTGTGAACTTGCAGGCTTTAAAGGTGTTGAACTGAGAACCCAGCATGCTCACGGTGTTGAGACAAATCTTACTTCGGCACAACGTGCTGATGTTAAAAAGAGATTTGCCGACAGTAATGTTACTTGCATAGGATATGGCGCCAATTTTGAATACCATAGTCCCGATCCGGCTAAACTTCGTGAAAATATTGATCAGACAAAAGAATACATTAAACTCTGCGCTGAAATAGGGGCAACCGGTATCAAGGTTAAACCGAATGATCTCCCAGCCGATGTACCAACGGAAAAGACTATTGCACAGATAGCAGCTTCACTTAATGAGGTGGGAAAGTTTGCAAAGGATTATGGTCAGCTTGTACGTGTGGAAGTGCATGGTAACAAAACTCAGGAGATACCTGTTATGCGTGCCATCTTCGATCAGGTTTCCGAAGCTGATGTAAAAGTTTGCTGGAACTGCAACGATCAGGATTTGCTGCCTCCGGGACTTGAAGCAAATTTCAACTCACTCAAAGGCTGGTTTGGGGATACAGTGCATGTGAGAGAGCTGAATGAGGGTAATTATCCCTATCAGCAGATGTTTGATCTCTTCAAAGCAATTGATTATAAAGGATGGATACTCCTCGAGGCCCGCACTGAACCTGCTGATATTGTTGCAGCGATGAAAGATCAACTCGCAATCTTCACCAAAATGACTGAAAAATAGTAATACCCAATTTAAAACCGCTAAGGACACAAAGTCTATGCAAAGGACACAAAGATAAATACTTGTTTAAATTCTTTGCGTACTTTGCGAATACCGCGTACTTGCAGTTAATTGATTCCTTTACCAAAAAAATCATAATTTCTACCATAAATACTTTAGACCATGAATAAAAAGATCCTAATCGCATTGTTTCTGCTAATTGCTATACAGGCTTACGGACAAACCTCCTATACTCCAACTCCTGAAAACCTGAAATCGAGGGAGTGGTTCCAGGATGCCAAATTCGGAATGTTCATTCACTGGGGCGTTTACAGTGTTCTTGGTGACGGTGAATGGGTGATGAACCAGCAATCGATTGATAAAAAGACCTATGAAAAGCTGCCGGCATTTTTTAATCCCGTGGATTTTGATCCTAAAGAGGGTTGCCCTTGTAAAAGCTGCCGGAATGAAATATATAACAATAACCAGCAAGCACCACGATGGCTTTGCGATGTTTGACTCAAAACTGACCGACTGGGACATTGTTGACAGAACACCCTACAAAAAAGATATTATCAAAATGCTTGCCGACGAGTGCCATAAGCAGGGCATTAAACTCTTCTTCTATCATTCACATCTCGACTGGTATCAGGACAATTATTTTCCGCTGGGAAGAACCGGACAGACATCCGGACGTCCTGCCGCAGGCAACTGGTACAAATACCTCGATTACATGGACGGTCAGCTTGCTGAGCTTCTTACAAACTACGGAGAGATTGGCGGTATCTGGTTTGATGGTTTCTGGGACAAGAAAGATGCCGACTGGCGTCTTGAGAAAACATACAAGCTCATTCATTCACTCCAGCCTGCAACTCTGATCTCCAATAACCACCACCAGGCTGTTATCCCGGGAGAAGATTTCCAGGCATTTGAAAAAGACCTGCCGGGACATAATACAACCGGATTTGCCGGAGAATCACAAGTGGGCGAACTACCGCTTGAGACCTGCGAGACTATGAACAACTCATGGGGCTTTAATCTCCAGGACAAAAAGTACAAATCTTCAAAAGATCTGATCCAGTACCTTATTAAAGCTGCAGGATACAATTCCAATTTCCTTCTTAATGTTGGTCCTATGCCAAATGGTAAAATACAACCTGAATTTGTTTCCACATTGAAAGATATGGGCAAATGGATTGAAAAGTACGGCGAAACAATTTATGGAACTCGCGGCGGACCTGTAGCTCCGAAAAGCTGGGGTGTAACAACATACAAGGGCAATAAGATATATGTACACCTACTAAATACAGATGACGAAAACATTCTCATACCTGATTTCGGTAAGAAAGTGAAAAGCATAACTGTTTTCTCTTCACTTGTTAAACTTAAGTTTAAGCAGGATGCATTCGGAATAGTAGTTTCAATCCCTAAAGAGATCAGGGATGAAATTGATACAATACTTGTAATTGAAATATAAAAAGATGAAAAAGCAGATTGACCGCAGGATATTCATTGAAAAATCAGCCATGGGAGCAGCAGGAATAGCAGCAGTAACATCATGCAGCACACCTGAAAAAGATAAACTAGGCACTCTTTTCATTCACCATGTCTTCTTCTGGCTGAAGGATCCTTCAAACCAGGAAGCCAGGGCAAGGTTCGAAAAAGCAGCACGGGAACTTGTAACTGTTGAAACTATTGTTGATCACCATATCGGAGTTCCTGCTTCCACAAACCGTGATGTGATTGACACTTCTTACACCTATTCTGTACTGACCACCTATAAGAACAAAGAGGATCAGGATATATACCAGACCCATCCCAAACACCTGAAATTCATTGCGGATTGTCAGGAACTCTGGGAAAAGGTGGTGGTGTATGATTCGGTCAGGATATAACCCCCCTGCCCCCCTGAAGGGGGGTTAAAACACTATATGTGCTAAAAGATCTTGTAGGTACTGGGGATTTAACCCCCTTCAGGGGGTGCTCCGCGTTGCGGAACCTTGGGGGCATGGTTATTTCAGAAAAACCTCTACTACCGGTATCTCAACAGGTGGTTTCTGGACAGGCAGCTGAAGTGAAAGATTTCCGGCCTCTTCACCTGTTCCGGTGTTAAATTTTACCTCCGAAGCATCATGCAGGAACTGGACATATTTTACCTTATCAGACATCCCGGCAAGATTGATTCTGCCCATCGGATAAGCCAGCAGGTGAATATAAAGTCTTTTGTAACAGGATTATAAGTTAGCAGAGTATTGGCAGGAGCCTTAAAATCAGCAGGTGCTTCGGTACAACCATAAACTGATCTGCTGTTGTACTTCATCCACTCTCCCATCGACTTAAGTCTGTCCTGTGCCCTCTGATCAAAATTACCCCTTGCTGTCGGACCAACATTCAGCAACAGATTGCCTCCTTTACTTACCGATTCGATAAGAAGTTCGAGCAGTTGGGCATTACTTTTCCAGGTATGCTCATCACGGTAATAACCCCATGACCCGGAGAAGGTCTGGCATGTCTCCCATGCAATCTTTTTACCATTATACTCCGGCCACTTTGTAACCTTAACCTGCTCAGGTGATACGAAATCCCAACCTCCTTCAACATCTTTCAGGTCGAGACGGTCATCAACGATAATGCCTGGCTGCAGTGAACGTGCAAGCTTAAGGAGTCCTTCTGAATCCCAGTCAGCCCTTCCTTTACCATTCTTTCCCGGAAATGAAAAGTCGAACCAGATAATGCTGATTTCACCATAATTGGTAAGAAGCTCGCGCACCTGGTTCTTCATGTACTCACGATACTTACTCATATCCTTTCCCTTGTTAAGGGCTTCATACTCAGCATCAGTACTTTGTCTCTGAGGGTGGTTTCTGTCAATCGTATAATCAGGATGATGCCAGTCGATAAGTGAGTAATAGAATCCGACCTTAAGTCCCTCGGCCCTGAATGCCTCAACATACTCCTTAATAAGATCCTTCCCGACAGGAGTATTTGTGGCTTTATAATCGGTGAATTTTGAATCAAAGAGGCAGAATCCCTCGTGATGCTTTGCTGTAAGTACAACATATTTCATACCAGCTTCCTTTGCCTGTTTTGCCCATACTTTGGGATCGTACATATCGGGGTTGAACATATCGAAGTACTTCTGGTACTGCTCATTGTTCAGTCTCTCGGCATTCTTTACCCACTCATGACGGGCTGGAAGGGCATATAATCCCCAGTGAATAAACATGCCAAACCGGGCATCTGTCCACCATTTCATTCGCTGGATCTTCTGGGCTTCAGTTTCTTTTGGTAACTGAGCCTGTGAGTACTGTGAAATAATTAACAGCAAAAGTGTTAATGTGATGATTGAGAGGTTTTTTAGTTTCATAATTCAGAGATTATAATAAATTAGAGTTCTATTCAAAGTAAATTTAATATTTTTTTCTCAGTGTTTCTCTGTGTAACCTTTGTGGAACTCAGTGTAAGTTCTTTAATGTTACACAGAGTGACACAGAGAAACACAAAGTTTATTCAGAAGTATCTTCTCTGAAGGATTTCAAGAAGCTCTTCAAAGGAAAGTCTTACAGGATTATTCTTGCATTCGGTATTCTTTACTATCATTTCAAAATCGATCTCATCAGCGCCTGCAGTTTTCAATCCCGGTAGTTTTATTTCTTCACTGATACTGTAAAGCCGGTCAATAAATCCGTCAATAAAAAAATCATCACTACCCTCCTTCCGGTCAAGGAACAACCTGCCCAAAGTTGCATATTTTCGAAGGGCTTCAGCATTTCCATTCTTCCGCAATACCCTGACATTAACCTCATTTGCAGGAGGCATGAGGGTTCCGCAGATAACTCCATGAGGAATATCGTATCTGGCTCCCAGGGAAGATGCAAATCCATGCACCACTCCGAGTCCCGAATTTGCCAGGCAGATTCCCGATGTTAGAGCAGCAAATGACATTCCTGATCTGGCATCTGAATCGCTTCCGTCGCAACAGACTCTGACAAGTGATTTCCTTATCTCTGTAAGTCCGGCAAGGGCCAGCGCATCAGTAAACAGATTTGACTTATCTGAGAGGTACGCTTCTGTAAGCTGTGTGAAACAGTCCATACCGCTGGCAGCAGTTATATCATTTGGACATCCTGTTGTCAGTTCCGGATCAACAAGTGCAATTTCCGGGACAAAATTATCATGTCTCAGAGATCGTTTGAAACCGTCATGACCAATTTGTGATATTACAGCATTTTGGTTGCTTCGCTACCTGTACCGGAGGTAGTAGGTACAGCTATGAAGGGAACCTTAGTTCCCGGATGTGTCTTTGTTCCTGTTACCTCCAGATATTCTTTTACAGAATCGCTTTTATAAAGCATTGCTGAAACAGCCTTGCCTGCATCGAGAACGCTTCCTCCCCCGATACCGATCACAAGATCGATCTTTTCATCATTAATTGCATTTACAGACTGATCGATCATTTCCGGGGAGGGTTCTCCTGGAATTATAAAATGCTGCCATACGAATCCATCCTTTTTCAGATCGGTGAATAGCCGTTCAGCCTGTTGTGAATTCAGGAATGAACCTTTTCCTGTAACAATTATCAGTCGCCTGCCAAACTGACTGGCAAAAGCAGGCAGCCTGGCAATAATACCACCTCCGAAATGAATTGCTGGTATTCTTGCAAACTGGAATGAGTTTACCATTTTGAAGGATCGTCCGGTTCTATTATTTTGTATTTAATGCCTTTTCGCGGCTCCGCCATATAATCGGCAACGGTATCGCGCCATATGGAATAGTGTGGAGTAAGTTTATGTTCCGCAGAAGCCTGTTCTGACTGATATGCCTCATACAGCATGAACTGGCAGGGATCATCAGCCATCTGAACAACATCGAATCTGAGATTACCCGGCTCCTTCACCGATTCCCTGTGATTGTCAACTGTAGCGTTTATGAATCGATCTACAAGATCTTTCTTCACTTTTATGTGGACGCATGTTACTATCATAGCTTTAAGTATTTCAGACAAAGTTAACTGATATGAACCTAAGATCAAATTACCTATCTGGACATAACTTTGTCAAGCCATAGAAATGCGTCTTCCTGCATGGAGAGGTTGTATTCATGTGGTGAATCGTAAAGTTTTGTAACCAGTTTATCTCCGGCATTTTGTGAATCCCATATCCGCTGCATTTTTGCGAATGCCTCTTTAACCGATTCAACCGGGAACAGAGCATCGCGGCTGCCGCAACAGAACATCATCGGTTTTGGGCAGGCAATACCTGCCACGTCAGGATAATCGAGATAATGAGATAATCCAGGGTGTACCATAGTGTAGGCTGAATTTCCACCTGTCTGATTATTTCCGGGTACCATAAGAGCTCTATGGGTCGACATCCAGCAGACAGATACACCTGCAGCGATATTCTCTGAAAGCGCAGCAAGCTGCCATGTACGAAAACCCCCCAGAGAGCCCCATTGCTGCTATATGCTTAGGATCAACTTCAGGTTGCCCGGACAGAAACTCAGCAGCCCGAATGTCTTCGTGAGCTATCAGTCCGGCAAATGAAGCACCAAGGTTAAAAAGATTGGATGCAAGAGCCTGCTGACCTTCATACCCTGCACCGCCACGATCGGACCAGTTCAGCATATCCACTGCAAAACACACATAACCTCGTTTCGCAAGCGCATCGCCAATAAACCTTCCACCATAACAATCACTGACCCACTTCCTGGCTGATGCAATTTTTTCGGCAGGTTCATCCCAAGGTTCAATGACCTTCTCCTTACCTATGTCGAATTTTGCACCGTGATCATGAAGCAATAATACTGCCGGATGAGGGCCTTTGGATTTGGGTACCAGCATAAGGGCAAGTACACGGCTGTCACCGGTAATACTTAATACAACCTTACGTGCCACATAACTACCCCTGTCCTGTTCAGAGATTATGACCGGGTTGAATGGGACTGCAGGAGGAGCTTATCTCCCTGAAGCCACGACAACGGGTAAATCTGCCTTTCGGCAAGCCTCTTATAGAATACAGGCAATTTATCCTTAACCCCTGGTGTTTCATACTCTGAGGTTTGTGCAGAGCCCGTTAATGAAAAAGCAAACAGTGGTGTCAGAAAGAACAGAATTTTTGTCAATCCAAAGCAATCCGGCGTATCTGTATTGTGATATTCAACACTCTTGTGTGATTCGCAATTTAGAGATTTCGTGAAGCAGACATCCTGTTAAAGTTCAGAAATTGACCTGATTTCCGGTATAAAAAGCTTAATTATCAGCCAGTTCATAATATATACAGAGGAGGCAAGGGCAAAGATAAGGAAGTAACTGCCTGTTGCATCAAGGATATACCCAACGAAGGATGCAGACAAGGCACCTCCGGTAGCTGCAGCAAAACCAGCAAGACCGGTCATGGAACCAACAGCTTTTTTAGGATAAATATCTGAGATCAGAGTGAACATATTAGCTGCCCAGCCACAGTGCCCGGCACAACCAATAGCTATCAGTGCAACAGTTAACCAAAGGCTTTTGATCTGTGGAACGAACATAATTGGCAATACAACAATTGCACTGATAAGGATAGCAAGTTTACGTGAGTAATCAACAGCTCTTCCTCTGCCGATGAGAAATGAGGAGATCCATCCTCCGCCAATTCCTCCAAAACTGGCAACTCCGTAAATAATTATCAGCGGAAGTACAGCCTCCTTAATATCAACACCATGCATTTTATGAAGGAAATCGGGAGTCCAGAAAAGAAAGAACCACCACACCCAATCAGAGATGAATCTGGTGGCGCATAATGCATAAGTTTGTTTGTACCTGAAAAGATCAGTCCATTTCACATTTTCATTACTATTTATTCCGTCAGTATCCTGAAGAATGTAGTCGCGCTCAGCTTCTGTCAGCCCTGGATGATTTGCAGGAGAATAATAGAAAAGGAGCCAGCAGATGATCCAGATTATACCAAGTAATCCTGTAATGATAAACGCCCACTGCCACCCCATTGCAATTGTTATTCCTGTAACAATCAGCGGAGCAGCTATAGCACCTATGGTAGACCCTGAATTAAACCATCCGGTGGCATGGGCTCGTTCTCTCCGGGGAAACCATTCAGCTACTGTTTTAATTGCAGCAGGGAAATTAGCAGATTCACCCAGTCCGAGAAAAAACCTGGCTGCAGCAAAACTTAAAGCTGAACGGGCAGCTGCATGAAGCATGCCTGCAAGACTCCATACCGCAATTGCAATAGTATAGCCGATCCTTGTTCCAAACTTGTCTATTATGACTCCCGTTACCAGTAATCCCGTAGCATATGCTACCTGAAAAGCTGTTACTATAAGTCCGTAGTCGAACTCACTCCAGCCCAGATCGCTAGCTATATATGGTTTAAGAATACCAATTACCTGTCTGTCAATATAGTTGATCGTCGTTGCGAAAAATAACAACAGGAGAATCGAGTAACGGACAGTACCGGCTTTATCTTTCATAGTCACAAACTAAGAACTGTATATAAAACTAATATTTATAGCGGAATTTGAGCCAGGCATCCCTGAAATGCCTGATTGTATCCCAGGTTGTATCAATTGAGGTGTTACAGCTTGCAGAAAAAATGAACCTGTTCTTATATGGAGCCATTTTCCTGAACAGCTCTTCAACATAGCTGAAAACAGCTTCCGTGCTTTTCAGATCACGGGTTTCCATGGCACTTATTCCGCCTGTTATTATAAACTTGTCTGATGTAAGTTTCATGGCCTCATCTAGCTCAACATCTCCCAAAGGAGGAAAGGCTACTCCTTCCAGTCCATCAACACCATACGAGGATATCAGTTGCAGATTATCCCTCTGGTTGCCACAGGCATGAATAAAGAATTTAGCGCCATTTTCGTGGCAAATGCTGCTGGCTTTCTGATAAAAAGAAGCTGAGTATTCTTCAACAAATGATGGCGGATGAAACATGGTATCAAGGTTATCCATCGACATTATCACCTTCACTCCCCTGCTTACACACTGATTTACAAGGTCAAGCTGCGCCTTTTCATGCATATCCAAAAGCCGTTTTGCAAATTCAGGTTGTTCAAGAAGAAAATATACAGTCTGTACCGGATTCATTACAAGGTGAAGCATCTTAAGGGACTGAAAAATTCCCCGGCAATTACAATCCCTGTTTCGCCTGCTTTTGGTTAATTGCTTCATATTTTAAAGGATTGTATCTCCAGTGTCGTGATGCAACAAATTGTTCCAGAAGATCTGCCTGCTCTGAATAGTCAGTTATCAGGAATTTCTTCTGAACTACTGTTGATTCCTTAAATACATACCGCAGTTCTTCAGACAGTTTCCCCGACTTGCAATGATACTCACGCGTCGTGATCTTATCTCCATTTTCCAGGCTATGTGATTCAACAGCTTCAACGCCATCGAAATATTCTTCACAGAGTCCGCCGAACCAGTAATCATCCTGCTTACAATATATATTCCTGCTGAAGACATCCAGTCCCAGGTATTTAATCAGATCGAGTTGTGTTTCACAATGTTTTATTTCATTGGGAAGTATCCCGTGATTCTTATGATGTGAAAACCACTGCCAGTAATTTGGTGCATAAACAAATCGGGAAGGCGCTTGCAGAGACAGAACCTTTTCTACCTCTTCTACGGCAGTAAGTTTCAATGAATGCATAAATAATCACTTTTTTAATATCTCGTAAACCGAACCGTCGTAACTTTTTCAAATTTAACAGCGAAACCTTTTTTCAGCCAGGTCTTTACCCGTCGTTCTGATTATAATATCTCCTTCAGGAGCTTTTCTAACTTCATAAACTGAATCAGGAATAAGGTATTTAACTGTCACTTTGCGTTCCGGTTCAACCGATCCCTGCCTGAATATTCCCACAATTCCACCTGAACCGGTATCTGTATTGATACGCTGAAACCCATCCCATGAACCTTCGACTGGCTCTCCATACCCCTGCAGATCCTGTCTGAATGCCATATAATCGTGCTTCTCCTGGGTTTTTCTCATCCAGTCGGCCCAGCTCTTCATCCTTGCCTTTTCTCCGGAGCTCAGCTTCCTGGGATCGCCAAGAACAATAGGAAGCGAACCATTTAGTGACATAAGTGACAGCTCAAACTGCGGATCATCAAACTGCTGGTTACCAATAACCATTGCGGTTGCAGGTATTACAGGAGATCGCCACCATGACATGTTCCTTACTCTCAGTGATCCGTCAGGAACTCTTTCGTAGAAGTTTGACAGCCAGTTTCCTTCTGCATGCTTGCACATGTCGAGATCAATAAGCTGAAGTGCACCCATCGTTTCAAAAGTACAGTCAATAAACAGTTCAGGGGCCTCTTTATGAAGATCATCAAAGAGCTGCCAGGTCCGCTGATACATTTCCAGCATCGACTCATTCCTGTCTTTGTGGACATGATTGGTTGCATGGCATCCTGACCTGGTTTTATCAGTGGTATAAGCACCGGTAACGACTGCAAAATCACCTTTTATATACTCGAGTCCATGCTCTTTCACAAGGTTTAGTATTACACCTTTTATATGATCGTACCACCCTGTTGTCATGCACATCGAATAGCTTTCCCATCCATACATTTTATCAAAGTCGGCATGAAGGCTTATAGGACTGCCATCAGCTTTCCTGACCAGCCATTCAGGATGTTCTTTGAATACCACGCTCTTCGATTCGGCAGCACCAAGGCTAATCCATAAACCGGGCTTCATACCTTTGCTTTTTATATAATCGAAAACAGGTTTGAGTCCGTTCGGAAATTTTACTTTATCAATTCCCCAGTCACCATAGCTGTCCTGCCAACCGTCATCAATTATAAACTCCTCAGCACCACATTCGGCTGCTGCATCAGCAAGTTCGAAGATCAGTTTTTCATTTATATTGTGAAGAAAAGGCTGCCATGTATTATAAACAAAAACAGGTTTTTCAGCTATCTGGTTAAGACGTATTCCCATATGCAGCCTGACATAA
This sequence comes from Bacteroidota bacterium, assembly GCA_016718875.1. GTDB lineage: Bacteria > Bacteroidota > Bacteroidia > Bacteroidales > VadinHA17 > LD21. The sequence continues at coordinate 21,953 of JADKBL010000043.1, read as the reverse complement.
TCACTTACTGTAGTATTAAGGACTTCATATGGATCATTACTGTTCTCATATATGGCTGTGAAAACCCATGGACTCTCCCACCGTTCATTCTGACTCAGCCACCGCCTGAATCCATAATTCTGTTCAGGATGTGTTAATCCGGTTGTAAACTGCTGTGGCTTCTGAAATGCAGATGTCCTCTTCATAACTCCCGGGGCTTCATTACCGAGAACCAAACCTCTCTTATTCCTGAACTGGTGTGCAACAACCACAGGATCGTAGCATTCTCCCACAAACGGGCCCAATGCCTTCTGTCTTGCATATTCATGCATGATCCAGGTGTAGGGTTCCATCATCACCGGCAAATTTTATACTTTCAATATCCGGAGCTCAATCCTCATTTCTTTACTGCTTCTGTTCTCAATTATTATATTCTTTTTATCAGGGGCAGTTCCGGATAAAGAAGATAGTTAACTGGATATTCTCAGAGTGCCTGAAGGATTATCAAGTTTCTTGAGGCACCATTGCCGCCGTAACTATCACTGAAGGTATCAATACTAACAACATTCCATTTATCGAACCTGTAATTAACCTTTATCGTCAGCCATAAATGAGAATTCAATCGATCCGTCAGCAAGAAAATCCGACTTACTCTCTTTTCGGTTTCATGCTTGTTGAGACTATCCCTCCTTCGCATTGCCCAGATTTACTATCCTAGTAATAATTCCATTATCAAGAATCAGTTTTTCAGCCGACAAATGGTTAGCATACTGTTGTGAGTAGATTGTGCCAACTAAGAAAAATAACAATACTGTAACTATGCAACTTTTTTTCATTATTCAGACTATTTTGGCTTTAAATGTAAATATATGTTATTTTGATATCTTTGCTGTACAACAATAATCATTGGTAAACCTAAGGTGATGAAAAAAAATAATACTTTTTGCAATTATATTTATTTCGGGATACACACTAAGTGCACAGGTAAGTGAATGTAAAGTTTTACCGTTTGGCAGATTATCCGGAACTATGAGAGAATGCAGAAAAGACCTTGCTCACGGGAAGGGGCTTGCTGAGGGTATTGACAGGTATGAAGGGAGTTCAGGAAAGGATATCCCGATGGGAGAGGCACCTACCGCTGGGCCGACGGTACTTTTTTGAAGGATACTGGAAACAGGGGATTGCGCGAGGGTTCCGGAAGGATGATATAGTGCCGATTCAATAATTACAGGATATTGCAAGCTGATAAATATTCAGGTAAACAGGATCTAAAGCAATATGAGATTTTGCAGACCAGGTACATTGCCCGTACTTCGTTTACAAGGAATGGAGACAGCCCCAGCCAGGTGAAGATAAAATTAATGCTCGGAGGTTGTCGAATAATGATGTTCAGGATTTTTCTTTAATATGCTCCAGTGGTGAGGAGTTCCGTCTGGGTGCTGCATATGTAGTACAGAACGTGACCTATCCTGTAACTATCAGAATCACTTATCTTACATGGAATGTTCTGCGTATACTGTTCTCTCACCTGCGGCAATAGAATTCAGGATCAATGACCCCGGTAACTGGGATGTGAATATCCAGAACTAGCCTTACTTTACAACCCCTATCTCCTTCTTTTCCTTGAAGAAGAATATAAACAGGATCAGTACTGCCACTGCAATATATGCCGGAACAAACCAGATACTCTTCCACTGGTACTCCTGTCCGGTTGAATAGTATGTTGTTACAAATCCCGAGAACCATGTACCTATGAACATACCAAGTCCATAGGTGACAAATGTGAAGAGCCCCTGGGCTGCACTTTTGATCCTATCATTCGATTTTCTTTTCAGTATACATGTAACCTGTAACAAAGAAGAAGTCGTAGCATACACCATGAAGAATTATGCCCGTATAAAAGCATCCAGATGCCCGGTCCCATATTTCCATAGGCAAAACAGAGGTACCTGAGGATCCAGGCGGTCATCCCTATCAGCAGCATTTTTTTAACGCCGATCCTGTTGAACAGGAATGGAATTGCCAGTATGAAGAGAGCTTCGGAAATCTGTCCCATCACCATTTTGCCGGCAGTGTTCTGCATGCCCGACTGATTCAGATAGAGGTTTGCAAATCCGAAATAGAATGAAAGTGGTATGCAAACGAAAATTGCAGCAATGAAAAAATCAGGTATGGCTTGTCTTTAAAAAGCACCAGAGCATCGATACCATTACAGATTTTGCTGAAGAAGCTGAAGTCTCCTGTGGAGGAGTATCAGGCAGGAAGAAACTGTAAAGGCCCAGTGCAACAGAAACAATAGCAGCCATATAGAATGTAAGAGGTGTCTGCTCAATACCCAGAAGAGAGATCATGAAACCTGATATTACCCATCCTACAGTACCAAATACCCTTATTGGTGGAAATTGTTTGCCTATATCAGTCATCTGCTTAAATCCACGTTCGTTTGAAAGTGCAATGGTAGGCATATATGCAAGTGAATGGGAATAATGTTATCCAGAATGCCCCTTTTTAGGTGATTCTTGGCCATAAAAAATATTCCGCCAAGTACATGAAGAACACCCATAACCTTCTGTGCTGCAAAGAAGCGGTCGGCTACCATTCCCACGAAGAAGGGGTGAGATCATTGTAGCAATAGCGAGAGCGCTGTATGCAGCTCTATCTGTATACCTGTTGAACCCAGGTATTTCGACATGTAGATGTACCCATGGTTACATACCATGAGCCCCAGATATAATACTGGAGGAACATCATTGAGGAGAGGACAATGGTTGTTTTGGTCTTCATAAGAGAATCCGTTTTTCTGGTTAAGGAAATTCCAAGGAAAAATAATAATCTCTATTAAATATTCACTTCATCCGAAAAGGTTTCACTTTCCAAATCTTTTCGCAATATTCCTGAATGGACCTGTCGGATGAGAATTTACCCATTCTTGGAACATTCAGAACTGCCATCCTGTTCCACTCAGGGAGGTGTTTTTCCAGGTTTCGGCAACCAGGTTCTGGCAGGCATTAAACAATGGATAATCAGCCATAAGCATCATACGGCTCATGCCAGAGCAAGGTTATCTGTTATGGGTTTAAAAAGGTTACAGTCACCTTTTGAGGGAAATGACCTGCATTAATCATATTTATCACACGTGCAGCTCAGCATTATGATCATAAATAAAATGGGGATCATATTGGTTCCGTTGGATTCTTCAACCTGGGCAGCAGTGAGGGCCAAACAGGAAGAAGTTTTCGTCACCCACCTCTCTACGGATCTCTACATTTGCCCCGTCGAGTGTGCCGATGGTGAGGGCTTCGTTCATAGAAAACTTCATATTGCCGGTGCCGCTGGATTCTTTGCCCGCTGTCGATATCTGTTCGGAAAGATCTGCTGCCGGGTAAATATGCTGAGCATTGGTTACATTGAAATCAGGAAGAAAACCACCTTAAGCCTGCCGTTCACATCAGGATCATTGTTTACCACATCGCCCACTGAATTGATAAGCAAGGATCATAAGTTTGGCCACATGGTATCCGGGAGCTGCCTTGCCTCAAAAAATGAATGTTCGCGGAGCAATATCAATGCCTGGGTTTTGCTTAATGCAGGTAACGTGTAATGATATTCAGCACATTAAGATGCTGGCGTTTGTATTCATGTATTCGTTTTACCTGTATATCATACATTGAAGAAGGGTCAACTGTGATCCCTGTCCCTTTTCTTTAATCAGAGTTGCAAGGGCCTTCCTTATTCTCAAGTTTAACTTTCCTGAATTGTTCCCTGAATGAGGCATCGTCTGCAAAAAGGGCTCCAACTTGCGAAGTTCATCGAGTCTGGCCGGCCACTTGTCTCCGATTGATTCCGTAATCAGTTTTGATAATCCCGGATTACTTAATACAAAAAAAAAAAAATAAACCGGCGGGGCGTAACTCCGTTTGTAACATTATGAAAACGTTGCGGGAACATCTCCACCCAGTCATGCAATACCTGCTGTTTAAGAAGCTCCGTATGAAGAGCCGCCACGCCGTTGATAGCACTGCTGCCTGCACAGGCAAGATTTGCCTATGCGGACATATTTTCTCCTGCCTCATCAATGATAGACATTCGTGAAAGTTTGCCTTCATCACCAGGAAATTCCTTTTACTTCGTTCAGAAACCGGTGATTAATTTCATAAATGATCTCCAGCACCTGCGGGATAAGGTGAGCAAAGAGACCAACAGACCATTTTTCCAATGCTTCAGGAAGAAGGTATGATTTGTATAGCTGAATGTTTTACACGTAGTATTCCATGCAGTGTCCCAGTCAATTTTGTATTCATCAATCAGTATGCGCATGAGTTCAGCTACTGAAACAGAGGGATGAGTATCATTAAGCTGTATCACCCACCTTTTATGAAATTCCTGTGGTTTTCCGTCATATCTCAGATGTATCCTCATCATATCCTGAAGGGAGCATGAAACAAAGAAATACTGCTGTTTAAGCCTGAGTTTCTTACCTATAAGCATTTCATCATTAGGATACAGCACCTTGCTGATATTCTCCGACTTCACTTTATAGTCAACAGCCTTATAATAATCACCCTGGTTGAATGAGGTAAAATCGAAAGACTCCTCGGCCTCAGCTTTCCACAGACGCAGGAAATTGCATGAGGAGACATTATAACCCATTATTGAAGAGTCGTATGGGATTCCTGTTACCATGTAGGCAGGTTTCCATCTGAAATAATTTTTCCTTCGGAGTCAGTGTAAGACTCAGTGTGTCCTCCGAAGTTTACATTAACAAGAAGTTCAGGACGGGCACTCTCCCATGGATTTCCCTTGCGCAGCCATTTGTCAGTTTTTTCAAACTGCCAGCCATCTCTGATCTCCTGATCAAATATGCCAAACTCGTATCTTATTCCATATCCGACAGCAGGGATCTGCATAGAAGCAAGTGAATCGATATAGCATGCAGCCAGACGTCCAAGTCCGCCATTGCCAAGTCCGGGTTCCTCTTCCTGAGCAATTACTTCTTCAAAGTTAAATCCAAGCTCCTCAACAGCCTGCTTCATGACATTGTAAATATCGAGGTCAATAAGATTGACCCCAAGCTGGGGTCCCAACAAAAACTCAGCGGAGAGGTAACTAACCAGGCGGACATTTCTGTCTTCAAATACCGCATTCATTGTCTTGTGTTCGCGTTGCATGATTCTGTCACGTACTGTATACGCTACAGCCATGTACAAATCGTTAAGGGATGTATTGACAATGTTTCGTCCCTGCTGGTAGAACAGGTGTTCAGTAATAGCCTGTTTCAGGGATTCGACATCCATGCCGCTCCGGACATAAATACATTTAGGTTTGCTATCGCCGGGATTTGCTTTTTTTGCCATAGGAATAATCTGTTGCTATTGTAAATATAGCTAAGAAAAGATACGAAAAAAATATCATTTCGCCTGACGGGTTTATTAAACCTGCTTTCAGCCATTAACTATGAATAAAGTTAAGAAATAGCTCAACAAGAATCAAAAAAAAACCATCCATCAAAATCTTCTCTGACCTGATGGATGGATTCGTCAAAACCTGAATTAGTAGAGTGATCTAAAAAATCTTTAATAAAAATACTGTATTAATTACATAAACCCGGTAATAACATATATCCTTTGTATCAAGTGCCATAATTCATGTATGAACAGCCTTTCTGAGGTTATTATTTGTGCATTATAAAGAATTAAAAAATTGCATGTACCATGAATCGAACTAAAGGTAACAATCCAAACATATTGAATTATAAACTACCAGAGGCGGATGAATCATTTATTACTTAATTGCCTTTATCATTGTAAAGCTAAAACAGCTTCCTTTACCCGCCTCACTTACAACATTGATTTCACCTCCATGCTTTTCAACAAATTCTTTACACAGATGTAATCCAAGTCCTGAACTTGTCTCTCCTTCTGTTCCTGGACGGTTTGTCTTCTCGGTAAGGTTAAAAAGCTTTTGCTTAAGTATCTCATTCATACCTATCCCGTTATCGCACACTGAAATTTTTATCATGCCATCTCCGGATTCCGCAGCCGAAAGTTTAACAATCCCTCCTGAAGGTGTGAATTTAAGCGCATTTGAAAGCAGATTTCTCAAAATTGTTTCAAGCATATTTTCATCTGCTTCAATTATATAATCTGAGTTGATACTTATGTTTACCTGAATCCCCTTCCTTATGGCTGTTTCAGCAAACAATTCGGCTGTCGATGTAATTTTTTCCCTGAGATTTAATTTAACAGGATTAAAACCGATCATTCCTCTAGTAAACCTTGACCATTCAAGGAGATTTTCCAGCAGACTGTAAATTGATGCTGCCTCCTTGCTCATAGTTTCAGTCAGTTCGGTAATATCCTCCTTTGACATCATTGCAGACCGATCGGTCATCATTTTTGTGGCCTGAACAAAAGATCCGAGCGGCCCCCTTAGGTCATGTGCAATTATTGAAAAGAACTTATCTTTTTCTGCATTTGAAACCTGAAGCATTTCATTCTTTACTTTTATGGCTTCCTCAGATTGCCTTCGTTCGATAGCAACTGCAATCTGCCCCCTACCTGATTCCAGAAATTCAACATCTTTTTCGGTATAAACATTTTCACGGGCATAATCCTGAAGTACGAGAACACCAATAATTCTGGAAGGAGTTTTCAATGGTATACCTACCCATGATGGAGATGGCGATCCAACCATTTCAACTTCATTTTCCTTAATCAGCTTGTCGAACACTTCCTGTGTAAAAACAAGTGATTTCCCTTTCCTGAAAACATATGACGTACAGCTCTTATACATCAGTGAAGGCAAAGGAATATCGTCATATTTGTCAATAAAATAAGGAAATGTGAATTGTGCCTTTTCAAAGTCATAAAGAGCAATTACAATATTTTCCGCCGTAACTATTTTTGACAATGAGACATGAACCAGTCTCATAAACTCTTCAAGATCAGATGTAGTTGTAACACCTCTGATTATATTGTTTATCACTTCTTTTTCCAGGTCGATCCTTTTTCTTTCGGTAATATCATTTGCCACACCAATCAATGCAACAGGCGACCCATTATCATCCTTTACAATTGAAGTTGAAAGTTCAACCGGAAATTCCGATCCGTCTTTCCTGCAATTAAGAAGTTCACCATGCCAGCCTCCTTTAAGGGTATATGGTTTCCCGGGCTGTGTTTCAATTTCTTCTTTGACAATACTTTCTCCTGTTGCCATGATTTTCTTTTCATCCAATAAGGAAGTTCTTGCATGCTCTTCGGTAAAAAAATCAAAATCAGTCTTACCTATTGCCTCCGAAGGATCCTGTATTCCGAATTTGTCAATATGCATGCGGTTTATCCTCAGGAACCTGCTCTCATGGTCCTTAAAATATACGGCATCTTTAATGTTATCCATTAGGGAACTGAAAAGGAACTGCTCCTTCCTGAGTTCCTCATAATCTTTTCGAAGGGAAATGAGTTCCCTGATAAGATCATCACACGTCTTCCCGGTATAGTCCATCAGAACAGAGCAATTAATTTAATGATTTTAAATCGATTAAGATATAAAATATATATCAAAAAAATCCATCCATCTGGCTTTATATTGAGATGGATGGATAATCCTAACCTAACTAACCGCCAAAACTAAAATAATTTTATCTAAACACGAACACATTTTCAAATGTACGAGACAAATACTATATAAGTCAAGTATTTGAGTAGTTTTTATTTATATATAATACTATCAAAACTATTAAACTTATAACTTATGTATGCTCGAATAGTAAAATAGTGCCATAAGGCTGCATATGTAATTAACAGACAATCAATTATGTTACAAAAGTGTTTTTAATAATAGCTGATTCGAATCCATTTGCCTGGCATAGAGTATTCTATCAGTATAACCGATCCATATCTCCGTAGAGTCAATTAGTTTGTAAACATAAATATGGATGCCGCTTCCTATATCAGCCGGTGGTCCGAATTTCTGAACAATTGATTCATAGGTCATGTTTTGAATAAGGTGATTTTCAAAGTCACTCATAGTAAGTCCGTCTGAATAGAAGTTTCCATCCTTGCTGCAGGATATAACCAGCAGCAATATTGATAAAATCACGACACATTTCCAATTCTTTCCCATGACTGATTACTTGAAACTATTGTTAACACTTTAACAGTTCTGATACCTGTTGACAGTACAAATATTATTCCAATTACTCATAGATTATTTCATATAATAATTATTAATTTGAATTAAAGGTGAAATTGTTACCTCTGTCTGGCTCAAAAAAGTTTTATGCGGTACTGAGCTGAAGGTTGTACAGGAAGGTATCCCATCTGTTATTCCACTCGAAATGTGTTATCTGGGATGGCAGGAGTCCCTGGATAAGCTGATGAAGCTGGTTGAGCCGGAAATTTCGGACAATTAAAATCATAATTTTTATCAAAGCCTGCCTGTCAAATTAAAAAACATACAAATACTTATTGTTGTAATTTTATTCTTCTGTTTTACTATTCAGCATCTGACTGTTGAATCTGCCGGAATCATGTACTCTCTTTCTTATAACTGATTCCTGGTTTTATAAAATAAATAATCAAATAAGCATCAAAATAATAAATCGAGAGTCTTTAATCAGGAATAGAAGAATTAGAAATGAAATAATAATAAATTGCTATGGAAGAGTCAAAATAAAAAGCATGTAACCCTGGTCGGAGCTATTCAGATCAGTTTTTCAATGTTGGGATTGCTTGGTGCATTTGTCGTTTTCGTTGCTCTGAGTTTTGCAAGGAGCCAGGCTGGTGATGATGAGAATGCCAGAATGGTTCTCGGTATCTTATCAGCATGTGTGCCGTTGTTTATCGGAACATTGTCGACAATAGGGTTAGTTGGTGGTATCGGACTTCTGGCATATAAACCCTGGGCAAGATATCTGTTGATAATTGTTTCGGCACTTGACTGTCTGGCTATGCCATTTGGAACAATATATGGTGTTTATGCATTATGGGTTTTAATGAAAGACGAAACCAAAATATTGTTTAACAAGAGCTAGGCAGATTATACTTTTTCTTCATATCCGCAACTGAAGCAGCAATAATTTCTTTCAGGATATCAGGATTAATATCCTCTATTTTATTAATATAAATACATGATCCTGAGCTTATTTTATACTTCCCGAGTCTGTCAAGCAGATCGGCATAATGATTTACCCCTGACATAATATAAACGGCTATGTATTGTTTCCTTGGTGAAAAAGCAGTTAAGGGCCAGTCTCCTTCCTGCTTACTCCGTTCTGATTTGTAATGAAAGGTGCCATATCCTATCATATTGTTGTTCCATAAGGCAGGCTTATCCTTTACCACACTGTCGAAAAGCTTTTTCATTTCAATAGTATCAGCCCTTTTTTTTACCGGGCTCAACACTCATAAGAAATGTATCAATATCACTATCAATGGGTTTGGTTTTTATTCCGCTCATAGTCTCTGCTGATTACAATTTATAATCAGCAAGATAATTATTTTTCTTTTCATGGCGCTTAGTCCCTCAGGCAAGCGACAGGCACAACTAAAACGCCGTCGTTACGCCGGTAGGCATACTGTCCGCCTGTTAAGACCATCAGAAATGACAGTTTACCCATTTTATCACTGTCTATCCGGGATTTAAGTGCCAATAGATTTTCTGCGGCTTCATCTATCTGTCTTTTACCCAGCTTCACTTCTATAGCAGCCCAACGGCCGTCGCGGAGACGCACAATCAAGTCTGCCTCCAGGCCACTTTTATCGCGGTAATGAAAAACATCGCCATCGTTTGTTTGTGCATACACCCTAATGTCGCGGGTACACAAGGCTTCAAACAGAAAACCAAAGTATTGAAAGTCCTTTAGAATGCCTTCGGGATTTGTTCGCAGAACTGCCGTAGCTATAGATGGATCGACAAAATGCCTTTTTTCCGCGACACATCATAATTTATGACTGCTTCCACATAATCAACGGCCATTCGTAAAGCTGTTGTTTCTTTTTGTTTAATACTTGCAGGCCAACCGCCCCTGCACAACGCGAAAGCAATTTTTTCGATGCTTAAATCTGAAATTGCCTCTACATCCGTTTCTCCATTGAACAATGAACGTAAGGAAACCGTTCCATTTGATTCCAGTGACTCATAAAGGCTCATAGGCCGCAATAATAAACGCGATATTCTGCCTGTACCGGTATGAGCGGTTACATGATCGGAGGGAACAGCTGAACCAGTTAAGATAAACTGGCCTGTTTCCGCTCTTTTGTCAACTTCAAACCTGACCGCATCCCACAACACCGGAGCCATTTGCCACTCATCTATCAATCGTGGGGTTTCGCCTTTGAGCAGTAAAGATGGTTTTGTGTCGGCGATGGCCAGGTTCGATCCTGATTTGTCGGGATCCTGCATAAACAATACACTGCGTGAAGCATTGCCTGCAGTACTGGTCTTACCACACCATTTTGCTCCTTCAATCAGGACAGCACCGGAAGATTGCAATGCCAATTGCAGATCAGCATCGCACAACCTGGGCATATAGGACTTTTTGTTCATGATGAAAATGATATTTGTGCTGCAAATATACTATGATTTCCGCATATGGCACGATTTTACTTCCGCATATGGCATATATTTACTTCCTGTGTTGGCGCATTTATACTTCCGTGATTGGCAGTCTTTTACTTCCCTCTTCGATCCCATAAAGACCAGCCATCCAGAGGATTTATTCAAAATATTTTTTTGCACTCCTGCCACAATGACAACGGCTCTGAAAGAGCCAAATATGAATAACCCCCAGCTTGGCGCTGGGGGTTATTCATATTAAGCCACATTCGTGGCTTGAAAAACAAAATATACTTGTTTTCCAAAGTGTTATGCCTGGTATATTCCGATTATTGAGAATCGCTGTCTTTTTTTAGTGCTGATTTCACTGATTCTGCCATTGAAGTGGCAGGTCTGCCTATAAGTTTTGATAGCTGTCCGGAGTTGTCGAATAGGTCTCCTTTTGACACACTTACATCCCAGCTTGCAATTGCAGCTGCAAAACCTTTCGGGATATTAAAACTCTCAAGTATTTTTGCATACTCCGCCTCCGGTAAATTTTTGTATGGTATACGCTTGTTTTTTTGTTTCGATATTTCAGCTGCCAGATCACTTAAAGTATAGGCATTATCGCCGGCAAGCTCAAATACTTTTCCTTTGTAGCTTTCGTCCGATAATACAATTGCAGCAGCTTCTGCATAATCTGCTCTTGCTGCAGAGGATATTTTTCCTGTATCTGCGCTGCCAATAAATGCGCCACCCGCCAATGCGCCATCAATCGAACCAGTATAATTTTCGGTATACCATCCGTTTCTTAGAATTGTGAAGTCGATGCCTGAATCTTTCAATAATTTTTCAGTTTCCAGGTGTTCACCGGCAAGGTTTATTGTTGTTGAATCTGCATGCAATATACTCGTATAAACAAGCCATTTAATGCCTGCATTTTTTGCTGCTCCAATTACATTTTTATGTTGCCTTGCACGTTGTCCGATCTCGTTAGACGAAATGAGCAAAAGTCTGTCAATCCCTTTTAATTGTTCAGTTAAGGCTTCCGGCTTATTATAGTCGAAAGTTCTTGTTTCTACTCCAAGTTCTATAGCCTTTTCGGGGTTACGGACTAATGCTACCAGGCTGGCTTTACCAACTTCTTCTTTAAGATATTCAACAACCAGCTTTCCTAACTGACCTGTTGCTCCTGTTATTCCTATTTTCATTTCTTTATTTTTTTATTTTAATAAAATCTATAAGGTTGTTTTTTAAAATTACAGAACAATCTGAATGTCAAGAATAAATATGTCGTCAATTGCTTTGTCACCCAGATTATCAAAGAATGAATTGGAGCCGTAACGTACATCAAATTTTGAACGGTCAACTTTAATCTGTGCAATATACATGGTGTCTTTTTTAATTACATCAAACGATATATTTTCAGATTTTCCTTTTATTGTTAATATACCCGACATTGTTGCTTTACCGTTCATAAAATCACCTGCTTTGCTTACCTGAAAAGATGAAGCGGGAAATTTATCAACTCCAAAAAAATCGTCCGATTTTAAATGTCCGACCAGTTTCTGATTGTATCCCTCATCTTTAAGGTCAGTATCTGTAATTGAAGTCATGTCAATCACTACCATACCATTTGTAATATTGTCACCTTTAAATTCAAAGTAACCATTCTTAATTTTTATTTCACCATTGTGTGAACCTCCAATTTTATTCCCTGTCCATTTAACAACCGAATGATTAAGGTTAATTTCCTTTTTCTGGGCAGATGCTGTTAATCCAATTGCTAATAACAGCATTACTGATAGTTTCATAGTTTTCATTTCACAAAAATTTAAATTAATATTTATGATGCAAAAATAACCTGCTATCAGGTGGGTCACACTTGATCTATGGTAAGAAACTGAATTGATTTATGTTAAGAAAAAAGACGGAATGCCGGTGAGTTTATTTCTGTTTTCTTATTCTGCTGAGGCTTTCAGGGGTAACAAATTGATATCTGGTATTTTGTTTTATTAAATTCTCCATTCGCTGTAGGCGATATGGTTTTGTAGAAAATGAGTCCACCATAGATTAATTACCGCGTAGCGGTTTTACATTTAAAAATCCATTGAGTTTTTAAATTTGTCTAGCTGCATTTTTAATTAATCTGAATTGACATGAAACCTGGGACATTTACTCAAATGTATGTACAGCTTGTTTTTGCTGTGAAAAATAGAGATACTTTATTAAAGGAAAATTTCCGTGAACGTGTATTCGAATACATGAGCGGAATAGTTACTAATCTGAAACATAAATCCATGATCATCAATGGAACATCAAACCATGTTCATATCCTATTAGGATTAAATCCATCAGTTTCAGTTTCAGATACTGTTCATGATATAAAGAGAAGTTCTTCCCTATTTATAAATAATGAAAAACTTTGCCCTTGCAGATTCTCCTGGCAGGAGGGTTATGGAGGTTTTACATATAATACCGTTCACAAATAACAAATGTTTTTCAATTACATTGAAAATCAGGAATCACACCATAAAAAGATAACTTTCCGAGAAGAATATATCGACATTTTAACTGAAAATGAGATAGAATTTGATCAACAATTTCTATTTGATTTCCTGGATAATTGTCTATAACCTCTACGAGGTATATTGCCGGATGTATGATTGTCTCTACAATACCTAAAGCCCTACGGGCTATTCCTCTTTATTAATACTGTTGCTTTAAAATATGTATTTTGAAATTTTAAATAGCAATTTTGATTCTTTTGTTAAAAAATGGAATCTTCTACCACACTAATCGTCAGAAGTCAGGAAAAAGAATTGGTTATGTTAAGGAAACTGGCTGAATGCTGGTGAGTTTATTTCTGTTTTCTTATCCTGCTGAGGCTTTCAGGGGTAATACCCAGATAAGAGGCTATATAGACAAGAGGTACCCGCTGAAACCTTCAGGGTGTTCTTTCAGCATATCGTTATACCTGTCAAAAATGCAGTTTCCACATTGTTAATTCAGCCGTTTAAAGCATTTACATAGGCTTTCTGAAACAGAATACGAAAATATCTTTCAAGATTGGGGATTTCAATAAGAAGTTGTTCCATCCTTTCGTTTGAAATTCTCAGTAATGTGGAATCTTCAAGTGCTTCAATATTGCATTTTGAAGGATTTTGTGAAAAAAAACTTTCCAGATCGCTAATCCAGTTATTATCCATTCTGATCTGGTAGATATGCTCAACACCCCTGGAATCGATGTAAAATGAACGCAAGCACCCTTTATTTATAAAATATAAGTAATTACACACCTGTCCAGAAACCAGGAGGTCCTTTTTTTTCTTTATTTTCACGGATTCGAACGCAGATTTTATAACGGATTCAGCTTCTGAACTTAAATCTGACCACTTATTAAAATAGTACAGAAGTTTATCATACTCTGTCATTGTCGGAATCAATAAATTTTAATATCCATTGAATTTCAGCCACGCAAAATCTTCTCCATCTTCCAGCCCTTAGCCAATTCATCTACCAGTTTATCGAGATACCGTACCTTCTGTGTAAGGGGATCTTCAATTTCCTCAACGCGATACCCGCAGATTATCCCGGTAATAAGATGTGCATTGGAATTAATTGATGCCTGTTGAAAGAATGTTTCGAAAGTGGCGTTTTCTTTAATCAGTACCTGCAGTTTTATGCTATCGTAGCCTGTTAACCACTCTATGACCTGTTTTAATTCTTTTTCTGTTCTGCCCTTCTTTTCCACTTTTGCCAGATATAATGGATATACTGAGGCAAAGGTCATTTTTGCGATACGCTGATTTGGTGTGTCTGAATTTTTCATCCCGTCTTTTAGCTTATTATTTCAGCTTCAAAAGTTACCTGTTTTTGTAGTCATGTTTATCAATAACATCAAAATTAACTGTTTTGTTTTCCAATACAAGAACAGAACGCTTTCGTGGAGCCGGTACCAGTTTCATCCGTGACTCTTGCCTAGCTGGTGCCAGGTGAATATTTTGGTCAAATAGTGCATTTAACTGCATGGTGGCTGTATTGCATTTACTTTTTACTATTTTTGCAGGGTTAATTAGTATTATAAAGATTTAAGTTGAGCAGAATATTCAAATATACTTCAATCATTTTCTCATGGGTTGCCTGTATTGCCCTTGTTGCTCATCTTATAATTCCCCACGACCATCATAGCGCGGATTCATTTCCTGAACAGGATAATAAATGTCCTGCAGAAAACAATCACAGCCATAATGGCATTCCTGTTCACTGCCATGCATTTAACGACCTTTGCAGCGGAAAAGGCCGTCAGAATCAATCTTGTTGACAAGCATAAGAACATAATCAGCGATTATAATTGTGAAAAAGTTCACATTATCACTGCGATTAATAACGGAATTAAAATCACACACTCCCTGTGTGATCCCCTTTCCACCTGCTTATTTTCTGATTCTTTCTATTTAAGAGCACCTCCGGCTCTCGCATAACTCTATTTTATCAGGTAATATCAATATGAAGATTCAATATCTTCTGTTGTGTTTTGTCTGGTATTCTGATGAAAATCATTACATAATCAGCTAATCAGCTTTTAATATGATAAACAGGATAATTACGTTTTCAATAAAAAATAAATTCATAATTGGTTTATTCGTTATTGCGCTCACAGGATGGGGAACATATTCATTAGCGAAGCTGCCGGTCGACGCAATTCCGGATATTACAAATAACCAGGTTCAGGTTATCTCACTTGCACCATCGCTGGCAGTTCAGGAGGTGGAAAGTTTTATTACTGCTCCAATAGAAGTCTCTGTTGCAAATATCCCTGATATCATCGAACTCAGATCAATATCCCGCCTTGGCTTATCGGTTGTGACAGTAGTCTTCGAAGACAATGTTGACATATACTGGGCACGACAGCAATTGACAGAGCGGTTGAAGGAAGCTGAAGAAACGATTCCCCCGGGTCTTGCACAGATCTCCCTCGCTCCTATTTCAACAGGGCTCGGAGAAATATACCAGTACCGGCTTAAGGTTGATAAAGGATTTGAGAAACAATTCAGCCCAACGGAACTAAGAACTCTTCAGGACTGGATTGTAAGGCGTGAGATGCTCGGGACTCCGGAGTGTGGCCGATATTAACAGCTATGGAGGATTTGTAAAACAATATGAGATAGCTGTAAATCCCGAACAGTTGAGAGGCATGAATCTTACACTCACAGAAATTTTTAATGCTCTTGAAAGAAATAATGAAAACACCGGCAGTGCCTATATTGATAAAAATCCTACAGCATATTTCATCAGGGGAATAGGTCTTGTAAAATCGCTTGAGGATATTGAAAAGATAGTGGTAAAAACAACTGATTCAGGAATACCTGTACTTATAAGGGATATTGCCACCGTTCAATTTGGCAGTGCTACCAGGTACGGTGCATTTGTAGTTGATACTACAGAAGCTGTGGGAGGCGTAGTAATGATGCTTAAGGGGGCAAATGCACACCAGGTAATTGATAATGTTGAAGAACGCATCAGGTCAATTCAGAAATCACTTCCCTTACAGGTGAAAATAGAACCTTTCCTGAACCGTTCCGACCTTGTTGGTCGTGCAATAGGGACTGTTTCAAGAAACCTTCTCGAAGGAGCCCTGATTGTAATCTTTATCCTGGTACTGCTTTTAGGCAATGTAAGAGCCGGACTAATTGTTGCATCGGTTATTCCACTTTCAATGCTGTTTGCCGTTTCGATGATGAATCTGTTTGGGGTCTCCGGAAACCTGATGAGTCTTGGAGCAATTGATTTTCGGACTTATCGTTGATGGTGCAGTAATTATAGTTGAAAGTGTTGTATTTCAGATATCAGGGAGCAAAAAACACCATCCTGATATTGTAAGACTTAACCAGGAACAGATGGATGAAAATGTTCTCGAGTCGGCAAAAAGGATGATGAGTTCTGCCACTTTTGGCCAGATTATAATTCTTATTGTCTATCTGCCAATCATGGCCCTTGTTGGTATAGAAGGAAAGATGTTCCGCCCCCATGGCACAGGTTGTTACTTTTGCCCTTACAGGAGCAGCAATACTTTCCTGACATGGGTGCCAATGGCATCTTCACTCTTCCTCAGTAAAAGTACAGATCATAAGCCGGGCTTTTCTGAAAGGCTGATGGAATGGATGCAGAAAATATTTAATCCTGCCATTGATTTTGCGCTGAAAAGAAAACTTCTGGTTTCAGCCTCAGCAATTGCACTTCGTATTCAGCCTGGTTCTTTTTCAGGCTGGGCGGTGAATTTATTCCGCAGCTTGAAGAGGGTGACCTTGCCGCCGGAGTTATTACTCTTCAGGGAGGTTCGTTAACAAATACGGTTGACAATGTTATAAAGGCAAATAAGATCTTACTGGGAACCTTTCCGGAGATAAAACATACTGTATGTAAAATAGGTGCGGGAGAGATTCCTACCGACCCTACTCTATGGAAACCGGAGACTACATTATTACATTAAAGATAAGGATGAATGGGTATCAGCAGAAACACGCGAAGAGCTTGTCAGCAGGATGGAAGAAAGCCTGATCCCACTTGCAGGTGTCAAGTTTGAATTCCAGCAGCCTATCCAGATGAGGTTTAATGAGTTAATGACCGGCTCAAAACAGGATATTGCTGTTAAGATATTTGGCGATGATCTGGGGACTCTTTCTGAAAAGGCATCTGAAATTGAAAAGGTAATTCAGACTATTGCCGGAGTGCAGGATATAAATGTTGAAAAAGTTACAGGTCTTGCACAGATACAGGTTGAATATAACCGTGACAGGCTGGCTCAGTACGGTCTCTCAGTGGCGGATGTTAACCAGATATTGAGGACCGCATTTGCAGGGAGTCAGGCAGGCGTTGTATTTGATGAAGAAAAACGGGTTGGACTGGTTGTCCGCCTTGACAAAGACTACAGGCAGAGTCTTGATGATGTAAAGAATCTAACAGTTGCCCTGCCTGACGGACATCAGATCCCGTTTGAGCAATTGGGAAGTATTTTAATAAAGTCAGGTCCTGCACAGGTATCGAGGGAAAACACAAAACGGAGGATCACAATTGGATTCAATGTCCGGAATCGCGATGTAAAAAAGCGTAATCAATGATGTAACCGGCAGGATAGATCAGAATATTCAGTTGCCCACTGGTTATTATGTCTCTTATGGTGGTCAGTTTAAGAATCTTGAAGCTGCTCAGAAAAGGCTTTCCATTGCAGTTCCTGTTGCACTGCTTTTAATATTTGTTTTGCTTTACTTTGCATTTAATTCAGCCAAACAGTCTCTCCTTATTTTTACTGCGGTTCCGATGTCAGCTATCGGAGGCGTACTGGCATTATGGATAAGGGGAATGAACTTTTCAATATCAGCCGGTGTCGGTTTCATAGCATTATTTGGAGTAGCAGTACTAAATGGGATAGTACTGATAGCTGAATTTAACCGGCTCGAAAAGAAGGGGTCACAGATATAACGGAGAGAGTCCTGAAAGGTCTTAATACCCGGCTGCGCCCGGTTATAATGACTGCAGCTGTTGCATCACTCGGGTTTCTGCCAATGGCTCTTTCTAATTCAGCAGGTGCTGAAGTTCCAGAAACCTCTTGCTACTGTTGTGATAGGCGGGCTTATCCTTCAACTCTTGTAACACTGCTTATTCTGCCGGTGTTTTATATTTTCTTTTCCAGAACAAGCTTCAGATTTAAATTCATGAAAAAAAGCGTTAAAATACTTGCTGCAGTTTTAGTCCTGACTGGTATGACATCCATGCTGAGCAGTTTAAGAGCACAGCAAGCCAGGAGTATCAACCTGCAAGATGCAATACAGATGGCGCTCGACAGTAACCTTTCCGTAAAATCTGCATCTCTGTCAATCGATGCACAGAAAGCACTTAAGGCTCCTCCATCGATCTTCCAAAAACAAGCATCGATGGTCAGTACGGGCAATTCAATTCGTATTCGAATGATAACAGCATAGGGATTACCCAGTCGTTTGCCTTTCCTTCTGTCACATGTACCGGTCAAGGCTGGCTGATGCGAATATCAATAGCAGTCAATTGCAGTATAGCACTTCACGGCTTGAAACAGCCACCCGGGTTAAACAGGTATACTGGCAATATGTTTTTCTCTCGTCAAAATATAAGCTTCTTTTATTTCAGGACAGCCTCTATGCCGGTTTTTTAAGGGCTGCTGAATTAAGATCAAAATCCGGCGAAACCAACAGACTGGAGATGATCACTGCCAGGACTCAAAGCCTGGAAGTTAAGAATCAGCTGTTCCAGGTGAATTCCGATATTTCAATCTGCGGACGCAAACTTATGGTTCTTCTGAACAGTAGAACACCTGTGGTACCGCAACTGATGAGTTGAACCGTATTGATACTACTATTAATTCTGACAGCAGTTCTGTTGAAGGGAATCCATACCTGGGCTATATAAAGCAGCAGGTCGAAGTATCGCGGATTGAGAAAAAACTTGAGAAGAGCCAGATGCTTCCCGATTTAAGTATTGGCTATTACAGTCAGACAATTATCGGGACCCAGGATGTGAATGGGACTCCCCGGAATTTTGGAAATGGTGACCGCTTTTCAGGATTGCAGGCGGGAATCTCAATTCCGATCTGGTTTGCGCCATATACAGCAAGGGCAAAAGCGGCCGCAATATCCGAAAATATTGCACGGACAAATGCTGAATACTTTACCAGTTCCATAAACGGGAATTACCAGTCATTGCTCGAAGAGTATAATAAATACTCATCAAGTGTTGATTATTACCAAAATCAGGCTGTTACTGAAGCTGACATTATAATTGACCAGGCAACGAAAGGCTATAAAGCAGGGGCACTTGATTACCTTGACTATGTTCTGACCTGAACAGGGCGCTGGCAATTAAGCAAAAATTATCTTGATGCCATCAACAGTCTGAATCAGGCTATTATTTCTATTGATTACATAACAGGCAAAATATTTTAAATTATGAATACCATGACAACGAAGAATTTAAGGATATCATTGATTGTACTATTTGTTACCGTGGCATTGTACTCGTGCAATATTGCCGGTAAGCAATCTGCTGAAGCAAAGGGAAATGGAGGTTCTTCCTGATAATATTGTTGAGTTGCGTGATGATCAGATCAGGCTGGCTGATATTCAGACGGCTCCTGTTGAAATGAGATCGGTCAGCACCACTTTGAAAGTGAATGGTATAATTACTGTTGCTCCTCAGAACAATGCTACTGTTTGTATGCCTTTGGGAGGATTCATCAAGAGTGCAGACCTGCTTCCGGGAAACTCCGTAAGAAAGGGACAAACCCTTGCGGTAATAGAAAACCAGGAATTTGTTGACATCCAGCAGAATTATCTTGAGGCAAGAAACAAGCTGGGTTATGCTGAAGCAGAACTAAAACGCCATACAGATCTTTATAAGGATGATGTCTATTCAGAAAAGAATGTACAGCAGGTCACGGTTGAATATAAAAACCTGAAAGCAATGGTAAAATCACTGGAACAGAAGCTGTTCCTAATTGGCATCAATCCGGCTCAACTTACTGAAGACAATATCAGCAACACCGTGAATCTGGTTTCACCGATAAATGGTTTTCTAAAATCAGTGAATGTCAATATCGGTAAATATGTCTCCTTCCACTGATGTATTGTTCGAAGTAATAAACAGTGACAAGTTATTTCTTGAGCTGACTCTATTCGAAAAGGATGCTGATAAAGTATCAACCGGTCAGAAAGTAAAATTCTTTATTAACAACGAGACTGAGGTTCATGAAGCGATTATATCGCAGACAGGAAAATCTGGAGCGATGATAAAACATTCAGGGTATACGGACAGTTATATCACCATGTAAAAATGTTTTACCAGGAATGTACGTTAACGCACAGATTGAAGAATCTGAATTAAATGTGACTGCACTTCCCGATGCTGCAGTTGTAAGCTTTGATGATAAGGACTATATTTTTTGTATTCGAAAAGGAAAAGGAGGAAGAAGGGAAACCATTCACCCGAATACCGGATGGTTGAAGTTAAAAGGGTGTATCCTTTTCAGGTTACACCCACATAATACTTCCTGACGGTTTTGACATTAACTCAGAAAGAGAAGTTACAAAAGGAGCCTATAATCTTCTTTCAGCCAAGAAAAATGCCGGCGAAATGGCATGCTGATTACCTGATATAAAGAACATCACCTGTATTACAAGTCACTTATTTCCTAATCCGTTCCACTACGGTTATCAGAGTTGTAATCTCTTCCAGAACTCCTTTTTGATACCGGATTCAGAAACCGAATCAATAATCCCTGTAACTAAAGGAATAACCAGTATAAGCACTGTTATTAAGGAAATAGCAATAAAAATTATTACAGCAAGGATAAGAAAGAGCCTCAGCTTTCTGCTGTTCAAATCCTGTCAAAGTATAATTAACGCATAATTTCCTTTCCCGGCATTCTTTGGGAATACTTGCAGCCACTCATAACGGGTTATCAGGATAATGATTTCCCTCATAATGGTTATGCTTCATATGCCTTCTCTTGTTATTTTTTCTCAAACAGATCCATCAAAATCCATAATATAAATTTTTAATTGTTAATTAAATCCCGGGTTCACATGAACAATCACATTACACCTTGCGATTGTTTTTGAAATCTCTCTTTCAACAATATCACATATTTCATGGGCAATTCCCAGATTAAGCTGATTATCAAGTGTTACTGTTACTAACAAATGTATCAGCGCCAAATGTTCTTACTCTCAAACTGTGAGTATGTCTTAATCTGATTAAGCGACTTCAGAATATTCTCAACTTCAGATACTTTCTCTCCCGGTGCATAGTCAGTACTGCAATGGACCTTTTCCCAAGGCGATATGAAATTACAATTACAATAAGTGCTACCATCAGCGCGGCAACAGAATCGGCAAAAAGAATCCAAAGTTTGCGCATATAAGTCCCAGCAGTACTACTGCCGAGCTCAGATATCTGTCGAAAAATGAAGATCATCGGCTTCAAAGAGCCTGACCTATTGTATTTGACGCAACCTTACTGAGCGCTCTCGATCTGCTGAAATCTATTATAATTGAGAAGTACAACAACTATGTAACTCCATATTTTGCGACTTCTATTTCTGTGTTTCCTGTAATCAGGCGGTGCAAAGCTTCATAAATAATCCATGCACAGGTGATGAACAGAAGGATGGTTTCTAGAAAAGCAGAAAGATTCTCAATCTTGCCATGCTTGAAGTGGTGATTTCTGTCAGGCGGATTATCAGAAACCCGTACCGAAAAAGTTATTGCGCACCAATCAGATCGAGACCTGAATGCAGCGCCTCAAAATAATCCAGACTTCCCGTCAATTATCCTATTACCAGCTTAATACCTGTAAGAAATATCGTAGCCAGAACAAGGGAGATACCCTGCTACCTTTAGTTTTTCGTT
>JADKBL010000042.1 GCA_016718875.1 Bacteroidota bacterium | reverse complement strand
TTCCAATGTTCCCAAAAATTGCAGCGCGTATTCTTTCATCAATCTGGGTATATTTTGATTGGTTAAAAAGATGGAAAGTCCATACTTTCTTGCCTCGGAGAATCGAAACGAATGTGAGGGTAACAAAGAATGCATTTTCATCTATGTAGAGGTAAAAGACTTGGGACTTTTCACTTTGAGTACTTCTGTGCAATGCAGCAAGCTGCATGGAGTAATCAGCATACTACCCAGGAGTGTCGAATATCCTCACCCAATTCTCCTTTTGAAAGGTTTGCAAGCAAAAATCTTTTCCCTTATCAAGCACCTCTTGCATCTTGAAGCTTGTTTCAGCATGACCAATAGTATTTCTTAGCGGCAGGCTTGTAATAAATAACCCCATCTTATTTAAAATAGGTGAGCAATCACTTCAGCTCGCATTTGTGGTGAGTAATTACTTCAAACTCCTTACTCCAAATCGAAAGAGTAGCTTCGTTGGTCATGCACATTAGAACATGTTGTCTAAACTTAGCATCTGTAAGCAAGGTTGAATATCGAGTAAAGTGTGGCATCAGGATACTCCAAGTAACGTCAGAAGAGGCAATATCGAAGAATATACTCTAGCCTTGATCCCCAGGAATCTATCCAAATTTTCTTAAATGTCGAAATAAGCCAGAGCAACTAAGTGATGAAAATGGTAGTGCACTCCATGCAAAGGATTGAATGCTGTTGAAGTAGATAAGTCCTTGGGATTAAAATATAAAATCCTTCCGTCTGGATTCCGGTATGTGTTTAATATGTCTCAGCAATATCTCCATGAGGATCTATGACTGCAAGTCCGTTTCCTCTTTCAATATCTGAAACAGCCATATTCTCAAGTAACGTAGACTTACCGGTCCCGCTCTACCAATGCGGTAAATATGCTGCAAGCGATCCTTGTCTTTGATCCCAAATCGTTGACTTTGGTTTCTATAAGTTAGTTATTCCAATGGAATGATCTGGCTGTGTTCATCCATATATAAACCATACACGGAATTACACCTTAAAATAGAAGGAAGAAAATGGCCACTTCGATCAAATTCTCCCGGCCTATCAATTATTCACCTTCATAATGGATAGTATCAACAAAGAATTAATATTATGATATTGTAGATTCGCTACACAAACGTAAAAGAACCATTGAGCTAAAGGTTGAACTTCAAAGAGGGAGAGCGAGGACGTTTGTGTAGCAACAGCGTCAATGGTCGCTCTCCTCTTTGGGCTTTAAAGTAATTCTCACTCGTAACAGAAGACATGGCAATAGATTACTTGGCAGGTCTTATTGTCAAAGCCTATTTGTTCGAGAAATATCATGGACATATCAAAAAACAAAGAAGCGGTAATATACTGCCGGTTTCAACAAAGGAACAAGTAGAAGAAGGTAACAGCTTATCCACTCAAGAAAAATCTGTGAAGAATACGCCTTGAAAATGGTTATGACATTTCTCAAGTATTCATAGAACAAGGTGAAAGCTAAGTCAGCAAATAGAACTGAACTGCAAAGCTCCTTTCTTTTTGCGCTGTACGACGAAATGAGGAATGCAGTCACAACCTACAAGATTGATAGAATCTCACGAAATACAGACGACTATAAGCCAAATAAGAATACTTCTCCAAGCGATATGGAGTTGAAATCAAATCCACTTCAGAATATTTCGAGAATACCCCCTGCAGGTCGCTTTATGGAAAAAGAACAAACGTAGCACAGTTTGATAACGACGTAAGAACTGAACGGTCAATGGGAGGCATGCGAGATGCAGTGCGGAAGGACGCTATGTTTGGCTTCCCGCTGCTGGCTATGATAACGTTCGTATTGGAGGAAAAGCACAATAGCACCAAACCACTTAAAATTAGTTCAACAGACTTTTGAAGAGATTTGCTAACAATCTTTTTGCTAATTGATGAGGTCCGTAGAAGAATGATCGGAAAAGGACTCACGCTACGAATAAGGCAAACCCATTTCCAAAGGTTACTTCTACCGAATGATGAAGAATGAAGTATATGCAGGTTGGATTAAAAAATTTGGAGAACGACACATAGGCCTCTTCAAACCAATTGTCACGGAGGAATTATTTAAACGTGTGCAATATGTGATTAATAGAAGAAAGCATCGAGGCTTCGAGTATCAATGGGAAAATCCTGATTTTCCACTCCGGAGATTTGTCCATCATCCTTCCGGACAAAGGTTAACAGGAAGTTGGTCTAAGGGACGATCAAAAAAATATGCCTACTACCGATACTCTTCACTTCACTGTGAAATTTCTAAGACCCAACTGGAGGATGGCTATAAATTGTTTTTGGAATGTTTTGAGTTTGATGAAAAGCACTATTCTAAATTCAAAACTCAGGTAAAAGAGAATCTTCTCAAGAAATCTGAAGAAAAAATAAATGAAGCAAAACGACTCACTGCCTATATCGAGGAACGCAAATCAAAGCAAGGAGTAATACTTCAAAAGAATATTGAAGGACTTATCAGTAACGAAGTTTTACGTCAGCAATCTGTTTTGATTGAAAAGCAAATCTCTGATACACAACTTGCCCTACAAGAAATTCCGAACAGCCAAGCCGATCTAAAGGATGCAATTGAATTTGCAAGTGAATATTTACGTCACCCAAGCCAGGTATGGGAAAAAGCACCATACTCTATTCAATGGCAGCTACAGTGGTTCCAATTTCCGCAAGGCATCTTCTTTGATGGCCAAAAAATTGGAACCATGGAATTGTGTGATCTTTTCAAGGCGAAACAAACTTTTTTACCTGAAAAGTCACCTGGTGTGCACTTCAAGACTAGCACTTCGAACCGGAATCTCAAAAAGTCATATGTCATAACAAACCGAGTTGCCAGAAGTGATAAATCAGAGCTTACCCCACCATCTGATCCTATCTATTGGCATAAGGTAGAAAATGAACTTATTAAGCTCTCCAATATCATGAAGGAGTTAAAGTATGGGCCACAGAAAGAAGTTGTTACTTATGACAACCTACCCCTATTTTTTCCTAGGCTTTTTCGGAGTAGTAAACGCAAGTGACTCCTTTCGCTTGCATTCAACACAGTAATTATACTTATGATTGGTTTTGGCACATTACTCGTAGAGGTAGGCATCGACAATGATTAAGGCAAGGGTATCAATTTGTGTGTCATCTTCAGGAAGAATCATTTTTTGTCTAAAATATAATTGTTAGTTCAGTTCCATTCAAGCTATAAATTGGTTTACGGAATTCAGCACGAAATTGCTTTTCACCTTGGCCAAAAACTAAGGGGACATTGTAACCGTTGTCAAACAATATGTGTGGTACTGTTGGCCATGTCTCCATATGCCGAGATTTATAAGCAAGCCAAAAAAACTAAATGTTGCCTAAGTTCTATGATATGGAATCCCAAGAATGAAGGCTGGGTACCGCCTTCTGGTATTAGATCGTCAACATGTCCACTTAGATTGAAATTGATTGAAACTTCCTTCACAATCGGTATCGCAAAGAATACTAATACGATTGGTTCAATTTTATTACAGGTGATCACATAATCACTTTCCCGATTAAAAACAGCTGAGTCAGGCATGCTATACGGTTTATTAATCTGTGCAGTGAAAAGATGCCTTACTCCGAGTTTGTTGTCTTCTGGATTTACTAGATAGTTACCATGAATCACAATTCCATCCTTATATACTCCATCATTTGCTCTAACACCTGCCATTCCTGTTCCGTGGATGGTAAGTTTTCCATCGCCAGGTGATTTAACAATTTTACTGGCAGGACCATTTGCAGTAATATCAACTGTAATCCATCTTGTCTTTGAAAAGTCTGGCCAATTGCAATAAATACTACCGTCTCCTTTTTGACTGAAGGTGAAAATTTGGTAATGTTCACTGCCTTCTGTAATAAATATTCTTCGTTGGTTGTATGGTTTCATGGCTTGATGTCGGCAAGAATAGATTTATATAAATAACTAGACTCTAAGGTTTCAATTCATTAGGGATTACAAATTTGTTTAAGTAGGGATGCTTATGAACTTTAATGTTATTTAGATTCATTTTCTTGATTTCCTTTACTCTTGCCGTAATATTTGATGCATTGTCCATTATGTAGATAGACTTCAAGGAAGTCATGTTACTCAGTATTTCGTTGTCAATTTCACGATTATAGTCTGGAAATGAATAGCCAATTATAACAAGCACTTCAGTATCTTGAGTTCTCTCCTTTGCTTTGTTAACTATTTCCGAACCATTATGGTTATTTTCCCAAGCAAATTTGAGAGTCGTTTTCCTTGAAGTAGTATGATAAGACGATAGTGGCGAAGCAAAACAATAATCTTCTAATATAGCGTATATCAGCTCTAATGTGACGGGTTCCTTTCCAAATAGATAGGAGGATAAACTCTCTCGAGTGGTACTTTGGTGATAGAATCCGGCCACTCCGTTCAGTTTTGTTATTGAAAATTTATCGACTGAATCATTTGAGTACTTTTTAACACTGGATCGCGGTATTGTCTGAAACAACTCTCCAATTTTAAAAGGAATGTCCTCTTGATTTATAGTAGAAAAATAGTTATTCCAAAAGTAATCTTCATAAGAAAGCTCAGGTTGGAGATCGTAATTCCAAGAGATGATACTTACATTACGATTTGGTATGTTGTTTCCTCGAACAAGAATTGACCACAAAAATCTATAACGAGGATCAATGTGACGGTTGTTGATTTCAGGTGAGATAAATTCTTTCCTTTGATCATCAAAGTTTATGTTTGGCAGATTCGACTGTAACTGCTCAAGAGCAAAAAATGCACTGAGGAGACATTTTAGATCCTCGTAGTGGCCTTGTTGATCTGTATCAAAGAGATTTTTTGCGTACTGGTCAATTGTTATTGAATTAAGTTGTTTCACTACTTTTTCTATCTGTGAGGTAAAGAAGATAAAATAGTCCTTAAATCTCCTTGCTTGGATAGGAGAAAAATACCTATACAAATCAGAAAATGTTTTATAAAAAGATCCGTTTTTATCGGAATACTTTTCTAACTGATTCTTAAAATCCACTACGAGACTCAGTGCCTCAGCGCTAGCTCCGGCGCCAATTAGGAATGTTATCTTAGCCATATTGAAAGAGTATACTAATCGAAAACTGCTGCCAACATACCAAATTTGTGTATAGACATTACTATTATTCTCTGTCAAGACAGGGAAATTTGTCCTAAGTGTCTTAAAGTGCACTTCAAGCCTAGCACTTTAAACCGAAATCACAAAAAGCCTTATGCCATAACAAAGAGAGTTGACCAAAAGGACAAAATGGATAGAAGAGTATTCTGGAGTATCATTGAACGAGACCTCATCAAGCTCTCTGATATCATGAAAGAATACAAATTCGGTCCAAAGCAACAGATTGATCCTTCGGACAAATTATCCATCCTTAATAGGCCTAAAAGAGACGCATAAAATACTTATACCAAATCAACAGCGTGAAAATAGAGTTCGCAAAGGACTAAGACAGATCGATTGTGCCAATGAATAGGATTTGCAAGTACTGACATGATCTCACGATGGGAACAAGGTAAAACGTACCCACGGATACTGAACCTCATGAAGCACTACATTATTTACGATATATACACAGCCGTACAGAGAGCTTCCTGGTATCTTTGCGATGATAGAATAAGCCAGAAGTTACAGAAATCACTCTTCTTGAACTAGCGATCCCGTTGTATATTAATGCATTCCAAGGTCTCTTGAATCTTTTCAGCTATCAAAACATTTTCATGAACAAAATCTTCATTTTCGTAGGAAAAAGCGTCCCAACGAAACTTTTCATCTTGTTTCATTTTCCAAACAAAAAATCTATTTTGAGTACTTCATCGCTTATACAACAAATTATGATACTTTTCGTATTACATTTCTAAATTTAACCAACATTCCTTTATTGCAAAAATACAAAGGGTTGTTGAAAATTGTTTAACTCAAGAAAAACTTAAAAATTACTTTTGTAAGACGTTCATTATTTCGCATAATGAGATTGTGTTGGCATGTCACACTATTCTAATCATCAATGGAAAGAATTTCGTGATCATATAATTGAGCTCGATGGATATAAGTGTGCAAAGTGTGGCCGAAGCAACGGTGAAGTGATTTTGCAAGTTCATCACAAGACTTACA
This sequence comes from Bacteroidota bacterium, assembly GCA_016718875.1. GTDB lineage: Bacteria > Bacteroidota > Bacteroidia > Bacteroidales > VadinHA17 > LD21. The sequence goes on along the minus strand of JADKBL010000042.1, from coordinate 13,019 downwards.
TCAAAGGAAAAAAGCCCTGGGAGTATCCGCTCAAAGATTGCATGACACTTTGTAAGGGTTGCCACGCTACTGTTCATGGTATTTTTAAGCCACAATTTGGTTGGGAATATGTGTGTGATGAAGATTTAGAAGAGCTTGTTGGAACATGTGAAAATTGCGGAAATGATATTCGCTACGTATTTACAATCCAACATGAGAAGTGGGGAACTATGGAAGTAGGAACATATTGCTGTGATAAACTTACCGATTCTGATGTCGCCTCTAACTTGATGGAGTCCCTAACAAGTTATAGAGGTAGACTACGAAGGTTTATTGATTCTTCCCGATGGAAACTTGATAATGACACCCATACTATTCGGCAAGGACAATTCAATATTGAAATTAGAGAAGATCAGCAGAATTTCAATTTAAAGATACATACTCTAGAAAGCAAAAAAATATACCATACTTTGTCGGACGCTAAATCAAAGGCATTCGAAGTAATTGATTCTGGTCAGCTAATTCAATATTGTGATAAAAACAAAATCAACTTAGAACAGAGTCGCAAGAAAAATTTACGGAAAGTTTGATTAGGTATAAAGATCCGAGAAAAAAAGAAAGTAAGATGAAAGAAATCCTCAAGCTTCAATCAAATTAATTAATAGTATTTACCTTCTCTAACCTCCTTACAAAACCATTCTACATGTAGTGTCAAAGCGCCTGGATTAGCAACAAGCTGATCTCGAGTAGTAACCACTATTCCTGAGTTCCGTATGACAAAAATGACGCTTGTCTTAAGCAATTCATCTGATTCAATAGCTACCTTTTTGATTATCATATAACTCGTAGTACCAACAACATAACCATGAATTGCATTAATCCTATGCTTATTGAACTCAAGTAAGTCTTCATATAATTCTTTACTTAGTCCCAGGTCAAATACTTGCTTCAAAAGTCTCCCAAATTCTCGTTCTCTTTTTTGACCAGGGGTAGCTCTATTTGAAAAGAATAGCCGAAGCCAATAATCGATAATTTGAAGCCTTATTGATAAGGCTTCAATAAAACAGTGGGTTGCCAAAGAATGCTTAACTCTGCCACGCAGCTCAATGATATTTTGCCAATGTTGTGAAATATTTTCCTCAACACCCACTCCAGTTGCAGGATACATCTTCCACGTTCCGACAGGCGAATTTTCAACTTTATGATAAAGTTGCAGATCATCAGCTGAAGGTTCTTCTTTTTGATTTTCCGTAATGCTTTTATTAATTGACATTTACATTAAGTTTCACTTCTTAAAAATTGAATTCACAATCCGCCAAAAAATAGTTTTCTTTCTTCGTTTATTATCAAGTTTCTTATAGTATGCGATTGCCCTCTCTTCTTCATTTCTACGTCCCAATCTAATTTGGTCATCAGTAAATTGGTATGACCATTTAATCCTTCCTTTAATAATCCAGTAATGGGATCTACAGGGAATCTGCCAATTTCCAATCGAAGGGTAGAGAGTTGCTTTCCCGTCTTTTTCTTCAAGCGACCAATCGGTTGGACCTATTGGTGTTATTATTTTACTACCGCAACCACACGGGCATAAATGCCCTGCTATCCCATATTCTTCTGAAAAGTATAAGAGCCCTGATTCAAGCTCTGATGGCAAATAACGAACATGAAATAATTTAAGAGTGATCATTCTCCAGCTAAATGAAAATCATTAAGCGAAAGTAACATGTGATAATATGTATTATCGTCAGTATAGAAACCTCGTATCTGTTTATACTTTATTATAGCCAAGCATGCGTTTAATGCGTTAAGCTCTGAAATTTGAATGTTATTTTGATAAACATCATCTGGTAAATCAACCATAGGAGCTAATTTTTTTGCTAAGACCTCTTGCGCTTGATCAATATCATAAAATGTCATTCTCAACATGCCATTAATAAGCCCATTATCCCTACTAAGTCCCATACCTACATCAATAAATGGAATCTTCATTGCAATTAACAAATCAAAAATTTCTGTTCGAGATGAGCCTTTATCCACACAAACAAACGCAAAGGTTACTCCTTCTAAATCCTCCCTGGAATCTGCGACAATAAATTTTGAAGATAGATTGATGTTTTTACGAAATCCCTCATATCTGCCCTGATATACTTCTGATTTCCGTTTACCCAGTTCTTCTACAGTCAACTTCCCAGGAGAACGAAATGCATTATGAACATGGAACGAATCTAAGTCAAACCCTCGAATTTCCTTAACAGGGATTTTGGTAATGAAATCAAGAAGATAGGAACCTGTACCACCAAGTCCGATGATTGCAATAATGTCCTCTTTCAATTTCATTGATAGATCCCCAATCTCAGCTCTACCTGTTAAAGTATCGTTATAATGAAATACTGAATCGGTCATAACTTCAGTTATACGGAATGTAAAAGGATTAGCATTGTGCAATTCCATTGGTGGTCCAGAGATGATAGCCACATAACTTTCGATTGTATCGAAAAAATTGGCAAAACCTGCAGCTGGCTTATTTGAAAAAGATCTTTGTACCACTAAATCGTCGGAAGATAATGCGAGCGTTGCGGGTCCTCCACCCATATTAGAAATAAGGCTGCCATTAAGTTGGCAGGGGTGCGATCCACAGAAGAATATTTGATGGTCCACTGGGCGCACATGAACTTTATCAACAAAATCCAATTTTGCTACAATAGCACCCACCAGAAGTTCTTTCTTTTCATTCAGATAAGGAATATCACGAATGATAAGATAACTACTGTCAAACGAGACGGCATATCCCTTCTGGATTAGCCGTTCTATATCTTCGTTATGACTGACCAGTTGGTGAAACACGGAAAGCCATTTCATTTTTTATTTCAACACTTCCACCTGGTGGCAAAATACCTTCAGGTTTGTTAGCAGGACCTCCCTGTATTTTACCGAATAATTTATCTCAGGATGTTGTGGATAGTCAGGAAACGCTAAGGTCACGACTTCCGCATACGAGACCTCATCATTATCCACTCCAAAGGGAGTTCCATTAACAATGATCCTTACCTTTTTCATTACATTTTCAGTCATGTTGTTTATGTGTTTTAATTAATTAAAGTAAACTACAACGACAATTCAAAGATACTCCTTTTTTAGATATTGTCAAATCTGTCACATGTTAAATAGTTATGGAAAACAAGTTGATAAAATTTGACTATCTTTGTATACTCTACCTATGCATCACCTACAAGAACGGTTGCTCACACTGATAGATAATCAAAATATTGGTGGTTTACCACTCAGAGAAATAGGTATATTGATTGGAGAGACATTACCTCAAAAAGTTAAGCACCATCTCTTGCAGCTAGAGAGGAAAGGATTTATCTCAATTGATAAAAAAAATGAAATTGTTAGAAGAGTCAGTGACAAGTCTAAATCTAGTGATCTCATAATTTCAATACCTATTGTAGGTTCAGCTAATTGTGGTCCCGCGGTCATCTTTGCCAATGAAAATATTGAAGGGTACTTAAAGATATCAAAACGTCTTCTCCCTTATAAAAAAGGATTATATGCAATAAAGGCAGATGGGAATTCTTTAAACAAAGCAAATATTAAGGGTAAAAACATTGAAACTGGCGACTATGCAATTATTGACAGCGAAAATATCTCTCCACGGGATGGTGACTACATTGTTTCTATCATTGATGGTATGGCAAACATCAAAAAATTCAGAATGGATAAAACTCATTCGAGAGTAGCGCTTTTATCGGAATCAACTAGGGAATATCCGCCAATATTCATACACGAGAGTGATGATTTTAGAATGAGTGGAAAAGTTATTGATATTGTGAAAAAGTTTCATTAAAGCCTTATCTTGTTTTTAATTTGGTACTGAAAGCATATGAGGACGTAATTATTCTAATGCAATTCCTTAAGTAATCAATTCTTCAAGTTATTTTTCCCATCAGAAGAACATCATGAAACCGATTCAATAGTTCAAATCTTATAATTCAAATAAATAGACAAATCTTGGCAATTGAACGTATTGATCCCGAAGTAAAGGCCTTAACACTTCCTAGGTTATTCGAGGATGTCGGGGAGTTTTCACTCCTTTTAGAAAAAAAAGTCAACGAACATCTAATTCATAAATTTCTATCTCACCACAGTTACTTTTTTAATAATCACATACGTCTCTTTGATACCATACCCCTCCTTTCTAAAATCAAACTAGGATCTAATCATGAGATAGATTTTGCCATTTGTGACCATGGTAGTTATGGACCAGAATGGAAGCTAATCGAAATTGAATCTCCGAAATACTCTCTCTTTAACAAAAGTGGTGATCCCTCTCAAGAGTTAAATCATGCTTTAAGGCAAGCGCACGACTGGCTCACATGGATAACAAACAATATTGACTATGCGAGAAAGACCTTTGCAATGTTGGAGTATCCGTTATGCATTATTTTCATGGGAAGACGGAGTGAGCTCACAAATGAAACTGCTGCAAGACTTAGAAGTATGAATCATCAAAACAGAACATCAATTCACATTCATACGTTTGACAATTTAATAGATGGTGCTTTAAGCGTAGTCAACTTGATTCAAGGTGAGGGAATCGCAAATTGGACTACTCCTATGAAAGCACTAAGCCACAAAAAATGGATGTCAGTAAAAGAAGGTGTCGAGAGTCAATTTGAAACCTATAAAAAACATCACAGAATTTTCAAAAGAGATATGAAATTACTGCTTAAAGAACGAGCGCACCAGCATTCAAATTTTGGAGATGTAAATCCGTTTACTGAAATCTGAATAGGATTTGGAATTTCCATCCTAAATAGCTCTGAGAGAAATTAAAGCTTTGTTTAATGATGGAATTTTCTTGCAATTATCTTTTATAAGTTCTTTTTGTGTCCTTTCTTCTTTAAGAGTTTCTTAATTATCTTCTCAGCATTAACCAGTGTCCTTGTGGCAGATAACTTTTCTATTTTTTCCCCACGAAGATTATCAATGAAATTAAGAATCTTCATTCTCTCCGCGTTCGAAAGATTACCTAATTGCTTTGTTTGTTTTTTCCTATTCTGGCTCATAATTAGTACTGATCCTTTGTTACTTCCCATTGTTAAAGCACACAACTACTGAAATCAGTTATGTGTTCAGGTACAATTACTATGGGAATTTAATAATGATTGTATTGTATCACAATCCAACTCTGTTGTCAATGTTTAATTCAGATTTGTCACTTAAGTCAAAGAGTTCATCCTTATCTTATGAATTGCTGTGTGGTAGTTTTTAATTCATGGCACATCAGTCGAATCATTTTAATAATCATTTGAGAAAGTATCGCCGCATCATGGGTTATTCTCAAAAGGATGTCGCAGACATGCTTGGCTTTACGGGTACGAGCAAAATTTCACGATGGGAAAAAGGTGAAAGGATGCCTTCAGTGAAGAACTTACTTAAACTCAGTGTAATCTACGCGACTCTACCCAATGATCTTTATTATGATCTTTGGCAGGATGTGAAAAAAAATATCCGGAAAAAAGAATCTTCAAAATAATAAGAAACGCCAACTTGAATCCATTTGCTTCAAAGCATTGATGCAAGCAAACGGATTACAAGTCAATTAAAACCTTAGTGCTCAAAAGCTGCTTTTTATGCACGCTTCTTAAAAGCGTCATCTAAAACATTTTTTCAGCTTTATAGCCGGACTTCATCGAGCGAAATAATTTCCATAAAGAAATTATTACGATCGCCAATCGACCTCTTATCAAAATATCTTCAATAAAATATGGACAACCCATTATTTGCTCCACAATATGAAAATAAGCTCGCCTATGAGCTTGCCAACACCTTAAATGATCGTGAAGCCATACAACTGTATGTCAACTTCACCAAAAAGTACCATGAGGAGTTTCTTCGTAAAATACTTCTCCGTGTCATGTCAATTCCTGACAATAAAATCAGAAGAACCAGAGGAGCCTTATTCACCTATCTCGTGAATCAACATGGTAACAACAATTATAGGGATTAGTCCTGGAACTCGAAATATTGGGATTGCAGTAATTGAGAATAATGAATTGATAGAATGGCAAGTCATCAATTTTAAATGTCGCTGGAACATAAAAAAACTCCATTCCATTGTCTGCACAATAGAAGCAATCTGTAAACACTTCAAGGTAACGGATGTCGGTATGAAGCAACCGACTTTGTTTCGCTCTTCAAAAGCTTTAAAAAGCCTGACGTACATGTTGGAACGAATGTTTAAGAAGCATCGGTTGAAGTATTCGAAATATACCCTCACTGAATTGAAAGCTCACTACTGCACAACCAGAAGGCACACCAAAGATGAACTTATGGAATGTATAGCTGAAAAGTATCCGATACTCAGGAAGCTCTACCTAAAGGAAAGAAATAATCAGCGCCCGTACTATCAAAAGATGTTTGAAGCAATTGCTGCAGCCAGTCTTTATGAGCACGTAAAGAATTCATAACATTCCTATTATTATTACATCATAACAGTAACCGTGAGGTTACATTATGATTTGACTTAAGTGTAAATGCCTTGGCATTCGGTTTCAATCTTCAAAACAATTTAGAAAGACTCGATTAATGAGAATAGGGGTGATTAGGAATGGTAAACTTATATAATGGCAGGTAAAAGCGATTAAAAGTAGCTGGTCAAGAGCAAAGCTGAAAAACATCCTCGAAGATGCTGAGAATTATTGTATCAATTACAAAGTAAAAAGTCTTTCTGTCAAAGTTGTTGCACCGATGCAGAGTACAGAAGTTAAATCGAGCTAATAAAGGTATCAACGCGTTAACAAAATCGAGAAAAGTGCTAATAAGAAATTATACAATCCAGGATTCGAGGCAACATTTCTTGTCATGTAGAAACAATCCAGTATTTAGTTTAATGGAATCTGTAGCTGAGAAGTATCCGGAATTAAGAAGGGAGTATTTGAAAGAACGGAACGGTAGTAGCTCATATTATATTCGAATGTTTGAAGCAACTGCTGCTGCAATTGCTTTACATAAAGTGAACTGTTATTGAAATTTGCCATAAATGGCAACATTCCGGGGAAAAACAGCAAGATTTATGTAACAGGAAATGATATTCTTCATGAAGAAAAAGATCTTTATGAACAACAAAGAAACATTTGCTTCCCTTATTGAGTCGTTTGAAAGTCATCATGACTTGACGACAGTATTCAATGATTTCCTGACGTTAGCGATCGGATTGTTGGGGTGTAATCCTTTGACTCGAGCAAAATGGGATCATTCTCATTATTTAAGAACCTTTGAGAAGTATCATATGGATCCACTTAAATCGCACTTCCCAAAAATGTTATCTAGCCTCACTCGTGAAATGACTGAGCGACAATTAAGAAATGAGGATAATGATGTACTTGGAGAATTCTATGATTTAAGGCTTAGGAATCCAAGAGACAAAAAATTATTTATTCCCTATCCGGACAGTAAACTCATGGCACGCAGTGCCATTCGCGAAGCACAAATGGACTTTTCTGGCACAACGTTCCATATTGTAGATTTTGCTTGTGGGAGTGGAAGAGTGCTTGTTTCGGCGAGTAAAGAAAGGAATAATAGAGATCACTACTTTGGAATTGACTCGAATCACACATTTGTAAGAATGGCGGCACTTAACTTATTCTTAAATGGAGTATTTAACTCCGAAGTTATGTGTAGTAGTGAGAAAGAGCAAGATGATTGCAATGTGATTTACATTATATCATCCATGCCTTGTGGAATATTTCAGATTGATGAAAAAGAAAAATCATTTATTTGGAATCTTCTAAGTAAGTACAAAAGAGTACCTGACTTGTTTAGAGTAAGAAAACAAAATCTAAACTGAAGATTTGGAAAAGTAGCCTACCAATAAAGCAGCCTGCCAGGGTTGCTTTTTATTACTCCAACCTATTGCTTAATAAATCGTATGCCTTTAACAGAAGCGTTAGAAATGAGTCTATTTGAGTTACTAGATTTTCACTGCTAGAAATTACTAGTAATCAGTAGTATTAATGACTTGCCATATCTGGCAAATTCTCCTGTCTTATTTTATTATGGCATCCTGCCACACTTCAATTAGAAAATTCCTCCACTTTCAACACTGTTTCAATCTCCTTATACAGCAAAAAAGTTGTTCTAACAACAAAAATTGAAGTATTGCTTCTTATGCTTTAAGCATTATATTCAGCCTGATTGCCAAGTCAGGCTTTATACATTTCTTAACTTTGTTTTGGAAGCAAATTAATTGTTGAAATAACACTTTAATTCTTCAAATAAGCAACTTGGTGTAATGTAACATTCATTTTGTTGACTATTCGGGAATCCCACTGTTGAACAATAGTTATTGCGGTAACCTTAACAACCACATCAATAGGGTCTATGACATTATCATTTAGCAGTCCCAAATAAACCTTACCTATCCCGGGACTTTTCATTTGAGAAGCATCATTAATGACATCACCTTGCTTATAGTGGTAAAATGCCTCTCCAGTCTTCCAAGCCTGAACATTTTCCCAATCTCGAATGAACCAGTATTTGACGTTATCGTCACCCTGAGCCTTAGTGAAGTAATTGATCCCGCTCAATGCAAGGGCCGCCATGGTACCATAGCCAGGGATTGTAGATACCGAAGCTGAGGCAGAATTGAGAAATTTTGTTCGAGCTGCATCATATGCCTCTTTGCCTTCATTTCCTACACCGATGTAATAACTCCATGAAACGGTATTCTCCGGTAATGTAAAATCAACGATTATCCTATTTGGGTTCCCATTTACTGCCGTTTGTGAAGATATTTTAGCTATCTGATCGACAAGTGAAACCACAGTAGTATCGCTCCTCACTAAATATTTTTCTTGGGTTGGTAAGTATGTGGTATCGTAAATAGTTTTCCAAAACACGCTGGTATTGAAGTTTTTTGTTGCATCACTGGAAGGTATGCGTTGGATTTTTAACTCGCAGACTCTTCCTCCTATTGCCGAATTCTTGAATCTGAATTTGTATACGCCGGTCGATGCAATACTGATTATCTTATCCTCAACTTTCTCAGTTTCATAGTCCATGAATTTTGAGGACGATGGTAATTCAATGATTTCAAGTTCTTTGAGTTCCTTTCCATTCACTTCTCGAAAATTGAAAATAAGTTGGTCACCTTCAGCAAAACCATAGTAGAAAATTTCTTCACCCATGCCGTTCACCTTGAGTGTGCTTTCTGCCACATCAAGGGGCACTTGTCCATAAAGTCCGAAAGGGGTGAGAAAAGCAAGAAGGAGAAAAATTTGCTTCATATAATCAATTTTATCAAAGATAACATTCGGCCTTAAAATTTACATCAAAAATACTAGCCGCTGTAAATAATTCATGCACATGTCAAGCAGGGGCTTCCTTCTTAAATATAAATAAAAATCACTAGTAAAGGAAGACATGCAACCTTCTTGCTGAGAATGTCGAGTTGATGCTACAGTACTATGAATGAATATTTCATTTAGTTACAATATCCATAAGGATGTAGATAATTTCATAAAAACTCTCAACTCTATGAATAACTCTTCCCCAACAAAATTACAAAGGCTATTTAAAAGGCGATTTGGAGAGAAATATCAAAGGGAATACATACATAAATTTATAAAATCATACATCATAGAACAAAATATTGATTTCAACCAAAAACTTGTCGAGATAAATGACAACTGGGAAAGAGTCGGTTGTTGTTACTTCGAAAGAGTTGAAAAACTGTTTCAATGTAAATATTCACCTCCAATTAACGTATATCTAACAACTAATAGTCGCTGCTCATACAATATAAAAGCAGGGTACTTCTTTTTATTCATAGATGCTGAATCAACAAATGCTATTATAATGCATGAGCTGTTCCATTTCTACACTTGGCACTCATTCGGGGAAAAATTGCTGAGTAAGGGATTATCAAAAGAAACATACAATGATCTTAAAGAATCGCTAACTGAAATATTAAATTTGGAATTCTCCGATCTTTTGAATGGGAAATCTGATTCTGGATATATTCAACACCAAAAATTTCGTCTACTGATTAAAAAACTCTGGTTAAAATCTAAAGATATAAACAAAGTTGTTGAAGAATACTTGCTCTTGAATAATTAATTATTAGGCAGATCTGGTATCATAGTCATACTTTTTAAGTAAATCACCAATTCTGTTAATTGAAGAAGTTATTTCCTCCGCGGTAAATTTAGTCTTCCATTCGTTCACCAAACCACTACGAAAAAAATGCCCATTACCCCAAGATCTATATTTTGACTTTAAAACACTAAAGTCATTTGCTGAAACTATCTTTGAAATTTCTACATCTGAAAGTTCGCGAGCCTTTATGAAGTTAAATAACTTTACAAGTTCGTTTTGTGTGTTTTTTACTAAATTCTCATACTTAATTGTTATAAAATTATTAGGATCTAAAGTAGATAAATGGAAATCAATTGTCGAATTGTAATGTAACCACATCTCCATCGCGGCATTCAAATTATTCGGATATTCCGATTTCCAATTCTTTGATGCTTCATTTAGAGAAATTGCAACATCTCTACCATCCCTAACAAGATGAATAAACTTTGAATTGGGAAAGATTGATTTTATAAATGGGATGCAGAGGGCATGATCAACGCTTTTCTCGACAATAAATTTTTTCTTCCTTTTCTCCAAAAAGCTTTGAAAAATATCTTCGAGATATTTGCCAGAGAATCGTATTAAATCCTCCTTTGTTAAGTATCGTCTTAATCCTTTAAAACCAAATTCAAGATCATAAGCTTTAAAAATATTACCAATGCCCGCTGATTGTGTGAAAATGAATGTTTCATTTTCACAAGCTATTTCAGGATGGGAATTAATAAGTAATCGCAACCATGTTGAGCCGGATCGTGGGCAACAAACAATAAATGTTATTTTTTCATCAAAAGTCATGCTGTTTCATATAACGACAATACTTTCACGATCATCCTTCCGGCCTGAATTAATCCTCTCCTTCTAAAACAAAGAGGAATGCAATCCTTTTCAAAGGAAATTATCTCATTTGACCTTCCACAGATGTAACTTTAAAAGATTTCAGAATTCGCCTTGGCAACTTCATTTGGTTTTACAAGCAATAAAGGCACACCGGATATTCTGGAACTTAAGGACACCATTTTTCCCCAATATTGAGGTTGTGAAGTAGAAATTCTGCTCAGTTGTTGTTCATTTGCGTTTATCTCCTCACGAATTCTATCAGCCCAATACTCTTGTTCCAAACTAGTCCAAATATTGTAACTGGGGAGTTCTAAGGTAAAAGAAGAAATTTCTCTTTCAAAGTAGTTCAAATTCTGAAAAGAGCCATCTCTTGTATAATCCGAGATGGCATATGGTAGGTCATCAAAAGTCAAGAGTCGATTGTCAAATTCACACGTGTAAACATGTGGGAATCCAAAATCAGGAGTATGGACATCTATAATCTGGCTAAATCCATGCGAAAGATTCCACAATTCATTAGCTAATTCCTTCTCAATTGTACTATCCTTTTTGGGAACAGTAGAAAAGATTCTATTCCAGTCCATCTTTCCAGGAAGCGACGCTCTCCCATCATTTCCATTTAAATATATCTCCCACCCAAAAGGATTACAGGTCGGCACAACCCTTATTCTGATCGAGGGATGATTATCTATTAATTTCTCAACTAAGCAGCATAGAGTTGAAAAGGAATTTACTTCAGTTGAATGGAGATGTCCTTGAATATATATGGAGTGAAGTGAATCCTGATTTCCGAAATCAAAAAATCTAATAACCCTATCAAAAATGGGAACCTCTTGCACAGTAAACTTACTTAGCATCTATAGCTCTTTTTATTTGCTTCGCGATAGCTCTAATATAGTGTGGAAGTAAATCTTGATATAAATGACACCACGGAGATGATGAATTTATTGTCCCTTTGGCAATTCTTGTATGCTCTGGACACCCGCCAGCGCACGAATATTTCCAATAGCAAATTGAACAATCTTCCGATTTTGTCTCCGGATATGTTAGGTATTTGTTATCATCCGCGCCTCTAATTTTATCAAAGATACTTGCCAGTTCCTCATTGTTAACATTGCCAAATGGTTTATCCATTCTCATCTGACAACTGGCGACTTTTCCTTCTTGGTCAATTGACATTGTACTTTTGCACGTCCCACAGACTGACTGCTTTGGAACAGATAAATTCCATTCTGCAAATCTTGCAAAACGTTCTATAGGCATTGATGAAGGTAAATTTTCACCAATCCAATCGTAGACCTCGATTAATTCAGAAAGAATATTTGCTAAAAGATCTGGTTTTAGATGAGAATTTCTATCCCGTACAGGGCTTAACCTAAATCCGATATTTTTTGATACACAGTATTCTACTAATCTAAATAGATGTTTATAATTTTTCTCTGTTACTGTACAGAGAATGTACGGTTTATTTCCTTGTGCAAGTAATCTGTCAATGTTTTCATTAACAGTTTTCCAACTTCCTTCTCTTTTTAGTCCCTGGTCATCTTCCACCAATCGACTTCTTGGAATTGTAAACCTAACTTCATTATGTCGCTCTTCATCTCCATCCACTGAAATAGAAACTCCGAATTTATATTTTTTAAAAGTTTCAAAAATAGCATCATCAATAAAAACAGCATTTGTCAAAATTCTGAATCCGACCTTTACTCCATATTCCTTTGACAAATCTTCTGCATATGCACAAGTTTGATTTATGCTTTTAAGATTCAAAGTAGGCTCTCCACCGGCAAATTTAATTTGCAAATGGGTAAATTGATTTTTCACGCAAAACTCAAACAAATTTTTAGTCGCTGCGGTCACAGTTTCGGTAGACATAAAATGCTTATCCATCAAAGCTAAGTCAACTGCCTTCATCAGTTTAGGGATATAACAATAGCTACACGATAAATTACAAGCATTTGATATGTGAAACCAAACGGTTAGAGACTTAGGTTTAGTTTTTCTTTCAATTTCAGTTGGTGTTTTAGAATAAGCCAAACCATGCTTTACAAAATCAACATATT
>JADKBL010000041.1 GCA_016718875.1 Bacteroidota bacterium | reverse complement strand
ATTTATCATGATGATCCTGCTTTTAATAAGACTGTTAAATGTGTGGGCCAGTGAGACGGCTTTCACTTCACCGGCAATATTCAGAAGCCTGTACTGGTAATCTTTGATGCTTCTGTTTATGACAAATACCTGGTCGGCCAGATACTCATGATTGAGCACCACCGATCTCTTAATAAGCCAGGCGAAGGGATTGAACCACTGAAATGCGATGAAGATTTCACTCAGCAGCAGATCAAAGGTGTGCCCCTGACGCAGATGGGCAGACTCATGATCAAGTATATCAGTGTAATTGCCGCTGTTGTAAACCTCTGAAGGTATAACGGCATAAGGAAAGAAGGAAATGGAGGGTGCTGACAATCAGAAACTACTATCCTCGGAAACCTTTCGGAAACCGTAACTCCGGCCGAAATAATCCGGTAAGTGCTGATCAGACTTATTACGCTCCTGATAAGAAATATAAGCACTCCAAATAAGTAAATCCAGCCGATTATCAACACAAAATCAAGTGGTGCTGAAGAGGCAACTATCGGCTGAGATACAGCTGGAACTATATCATTACCAGGGATATCAGCAATCGCATTTGAAGTTTCAGCCGTAACAGTCTGAATAACTGTAACGGGTATTTTAAGCAGGGGGATAATGACTGGCAGGATGATAGAGAAGATCAGAATTATCCTGTTTCTCAGGTAAAATGTCCTTCCTGTAAAAACAAGATAGGTAAGGTAAAACAGGGCTGTGCCGGCTGTTACCTTAAGCAGGTATAATAAAATGTTATCCATCTTCTTCTCCTTTTTCTATTATCTGAATTATCTTTTCAGGTCTCCGGCACTGAGCTTCTTCTCATTTATAAAGAATGAAACAACATTCTTATACGATGATCCGAAGTAATCAGATACAACATCCTTCATGAATATCCTCCTGTAATCCTCTTTTTCACAAGGGATAATACTCATGGTTCTGCCATAAGCTTTTGTGAGAGACATATCCCTTTCCTCGAGTCCGCGGATTACCGACGAAAAGGTTGTGTAAAGGGGTTTCGGTTCGTGATGGAGGTCTATCAGCTCTTTGATGGATCCTTTCCGGGCTTTCCAGAGTATCTTCATAGCCTCCTCTTCCTTTCGTGTCAGTCGTTTCATACTATAACGGTTTATTCAAAGATATAACGGGTTTTTTAGTTTTGCAACTAATTTCATAATTATTTTTCTGAAAAATGCGTTTACAGAACAATAATCTTTAATTTAAAACTTCTCATAGCCTTATTCGATTTGATTTATCAATCAGGAGATCCCTCGCCCCGCTAACACTAGTCTACTAATGACAATATTTTACATCTCGCAGATTAGGAAGTATTTACAGATTTTGTAAAATTTAAAACGATTATATTTTGTTTTTCAAGCCACGAATGTGGCTTAATATGAATAACCCCCAGCGTCAGCTGGGGGTAAGGTCATCAACTGACCCTAAAGCACTGAAGGTGCTTAATATAATGAACGGCGTTGAAAATCACCTTCATATACTTACAGATATGCATCCGTCAATTGCACCAATGGATTTCATGAGAGATGTTAAAGTATCAACTTCATTATGGATGAAAAGTTTTTTCCTTAACTGATATATTCAGCTCCTGCAGAGCTGGAGGAGGATTGTGGTACAAGTCCCCCAGCTGACGCTGGGGGTTATTCATATTTGGCTCTTTCAGAGCCGCTAGTCATAATACCTGGTGTGCATAAAATGTATGAGGTCTCGGGATTAAATTAATTTTAGGAGGAAAGTGGAGGAATGAACCGGAGGGCAGCTCAAAACAAAAAAAGTCCCGGCGATAAATGCCGGGACAGCCATGAAAAGAATGTTCAATGCTTCTTTAGGACAGTAAAAAAGTACTATATCGGTTTTTGGGGAAAGTTACAAATGGGGAATTTCAATCAAAAATAATCAGTTTCCTCAACATTCATCGAAGAATTAATACCTGACTATATGATAATAAGATAAATTTAAATTTAATATAAATAGATATATAACAACTTGGATAGAATTATTTAATTAAATAGGCAATGAAAAAGGCTATTAACATATAAAGAATAGAGATAAGAATAATACTAAACACTATATATCCCAATGATTTTAAAAATGATTTCAGTGCCTTATTATTAAAGATTTGAAATTGACAAAAAAACATATATATAGAAGATATTGAGAATAAGACAAATAGCCCAATGGACTTATCTGGTAAATACGATAAGAAGAACCCAATAATACCAAGCAAAGTTATTTGCCCCAGAAGATATGCGTTTATTATAAGATGTTCCGCAAAGGTTAACTTACTTGATCTGAAGAAAATAGAAGAAAGAAAAGCTATTATTGGTAACATAAGAAAGTAAAGGATTTTAGAATACCTGTTTAGAGCAATAATTGAATCCAAATTTAAAGACTCAGTTTCATCAACGGAATTCCACCCAGTAACACCCCCCTTCATAGCACTCATAAAAAACAAGTCTTTGTTTAAAAGTGAAGCGATAAGGAGATATAAAAAGTAACAAAATAATAGATATAATAAAGGATTCAGATATCTGTTTCTTCCTCCTTTAATATAATATATAATAACCTTTTGAGGACTTATTAATATATGAAAAAAGGTTAGAAAAAAGTCCTTGTTCCATATTAAAATAACATCAAACAATTCTGTGAATACTTCTTTTGTACTCAATGTTCCTTTTAACTGACGAGCTCCACAATTTGGACAATAATTTGTATCATTACTCAATTCTGATTGGCAGTTCAAACATGTTTTACTGAACATAATTGGATTAATGTTCTTCATTTAAACCAGAATGGATTAGTTTAGTTCTGTGACAACTAAGGTACAAAAAAACCTAGATCCATAAATGAGGTTATATATATAAACTGTTATTCACTATAATAATCTGATTCTTGATAATGACTGCAAAACAGATCAAAACTCTTAGGTTAATTCAATCATATATAGACCTATATAATTCAAAAAAAGTCCCGGCGATAAATGCCGGGACAGCCATGAAAAGAATGTTCAATGCTTCTTTAGGACAGTAAAAAAGCTTCTTTAAAGTTTTACAACTTTATATACATTGACGAGCTTGCCTCGTATAAGTCTTAAATAATAAATACCTGCAGGCATTTCCTGCATGCTGATCATCTTCTCCGTTACAGCCGGTTCAATCAAATCACTCTTCACCGGCTTTCCCTGTGCGTCAATAAGTGTTACAGCTATCTCTTTATCAACCGGTTCTTCGAACTGAATTGTTATGTACTCACTGGCCGGATTAGGATATACTTTTACCTTAACCAGAATATCAAGATTCTCCTCAATAGATGTCACAATAAGCTGCTGCTGAAATCCGTGGGCCAGGGTAAGATTACCGTTTGAAAATGTCGGCACTATCAATTCTCCTAATGTCCAGCTTAATGAGATATTTGTACCTGTATTATAGCCGCCTGCACTGGAAACTGCTTCCTGCTTTGCCTGAGAGGAAACCGAAAGGGTAAAAACAATTGCCAGTAATGTGAATATCAGACGTTTCATCAATAAATAATTAGCTTAATAAGCCAGGTAAAAGAACAAAATTAGGTGAAATGGAATCAAAATCCAATAAAAATCGGTTTTTTAATGGGCTGTTGTAATAATCCGGTTTAACCACAGAGGACACAAAGGTAGCTCAGAGGACACGGAGGGAAATCAGTGATTATCTTTTCATTGTGATCTCTGTGCACTCTGTGGTTAGCGGCAAATAAAGTAGTGGAATTATATTTATCTTCGATAGTTGATTATTTTACATGAATCTCAATAAATATACTCTTGTTTTTCTGTCAGTTACGGGAGGAATACTGACAGGACTGGCATGGACCGGATGGTGCACAGGACTCGTGCTTCTGGTTTCATTTGTGCCGTTCTTTATAATTGAAAACCACCTGTTTGAACAGAGAAAAAGATACACTCCAAATACATATTTCCTGCTTATCCTGCCCGGGCTACTGATATTCAGCATCATGGTAATGGGTTGGATGCGTGTGGCAAGCCTTGCAGGGGCAATAATGGTTATAAGCGGATTAACATTCCTGATGGCAATGTCATTATGGCTCGCTTTTATAATCAGGCTCAGGGCCGGCAATTCAGCAGGGATAACTGCCATCTTCACTCTCTGGCTCACATATGAACTTGCCAGCCTCAACATCAGCATAATATCGCCATGGATGAATCTTGGTAACGGTCTTGCAAAAGATATTGCATTAATCCAATGGTATGATTATACCGGTACCGGGGGAGGTACATTATGGATCCTTCTCAGTAATTACTTCCTAGCACATATAATAATAAGGTATTCTTCCGGAAAAAGAGCTGTTTCAATTGCACTGGCATGGATGCTGATTATTATTGTACCCTCAGCATTTTCATTATGGCGATATAATTCAATTAAGGAAAGTCATTCATCTCCAGAAGAGGTGGTCATCGTGCAGCCGAATACCAATCCGTACACTGAGAAATTTGTAGTCCCGTTTAAAACACAGCTGCAGAAGGTATTAACTATGGCTGCTGATTCAGTAACTCAGAATACAAGGTGGATAATAACTCCCGAAACAACTGTTGATGATCCGGTAAATCTGGACGATCTTCAAAATGACCCGTATATCAAAATGATACAGGACGTGATAAGAAAATATCCCGGGACATCAGTGGTTGCCGGACTGGTATCCCTCAGGCAATATGATGTAAAAGATGAACCTCCGACACGAAGTGCTGTAAAAAGAGATGCTTCAGGGTACTACTCCGATCATTTCAATTCAGCTCTCAGGATCGATACGGGTACTCAATTTGAGTATTATCACAAATCTAAGCTGGTCCCGGGAATCGAAATGCAGTTTTTCAATGGTCCGGGCAGACTGCTCGGAAGAATCCTCCCCTACCTCGGCGGAACCAGATGGGGCTATGGCTCACAGGAGGAAAGGAGTATTCTTACACACCAGCTGACAGGATCGAAAATAGCTCCGATAATATGCTACGAGTCTGTATTCGGATCATTTACAACGGAATATATCAGTAAAGGAGCAAATGCCCTCTTTATCATAACCAATGATGGCTGGTGGAAGAATACTGAAGGATACAGGCAGCATCTCTCCTATGCCTCTTTAAGGGCAATTGAGACACGGCGA
The DNA here is from genome assembly GCA_016718875.1 of Bacteroidota bacterium. Classification (GTDB taxonomy): domain Bacteria; phylum Bacteroidota; class Bacteroidia; order Bacteroidales; family VadinHA17; genus LD21. Next base: position 38,693 of record JADKBL010000041.1, on the reverse strand, counting down.
CCGGTAGCCAGATGTGGAAATACGGGCGTTTCATGCTTCATCGATATAAAGGGAAAAATACGCAGTGAAACAGGATGGTACACTGAAGCAGTTATAAAAGGTGATATAATACCGGAAGAAAACATAACATTCTATGTAAAATACGGAGACTACATTTTGCGTATATCTCTGTTTATAAGCATATTATTAGTCTTATATACATTCATTGTAATTCCTGTAAAGGAAAAACAGAAAAATTTCAGCACCGGGATGCAACCCCGGAGTTAACTTATTGTCTTTGTAATCAGGTAAGTTTATCAGGTGGATAATTTTGATTTGCACATACATGCTCCGCTTATTGAGGAGTGCAGAAAGGGCAGCAGCAGGGCTCAGTTCCTGCTGTATAACCAATATTCAAAAGCTATGTACAATATTGCTTACAGGATGCTTAACAACAGGGAGGATGCTGAGGATATGCTCCAGGAAACATTCGTTGACTGTTTCAGGAATTTAAACTCCTTCAGATTTGAATCAACATTCGGTGCATGGCTGAAAAGGATACTTATAAATAAATGTATCAACCACCTGCAGAAAAAGAAGATCGACCTGATGCTCACCGATGAACTGCCAAACAAAGCTTACGAGGAAGAGGATGAAACAGTATATGATATTTCAGGTATAATAAAAGGTATAGAGATGCTGCCCGACGGATACAGGGTGATACTTACCCTCTACCTGCTTGAAGGTTATGATCACTCAGAGATTGCACAGATACTCGGAATCACTGAATCTACTTCAAAATCACAGTACTCGAGGGCAAAGGATAAATTAAGAAGTCAACTCTCAAAAAACTGAAAATATGGACAGACTTGAAGAGTACATTAAGAAAAACCGGAATTCGCTGGATCTCCACGAACCATCTCCGGATGTTTGGGACAGAATCGGAAAAGACCTTAAATCCGGCAGAAAACCGACAAAAACCTGGCTGTCAGTTGCAGCCTCGGTGATAGTTATCATAGGTATATCGCTGTTCTTTTATCAGTTAGGACGCAACAGTGTTGGCCGGACCATGGCATCAGCTGATGGAGAGATGCCTGCAAGGCAGCAACTCAAAGAGGCAGAAGCATATTATACAAGCCAGATAAATGCCCTATACCTGGAGGCTCAGCCCATGCTGACCGCCAATCCTGATCTTCAGGCGGAACTGAATTCAGATATTGCCCAGATCGACAGCATTTATGCCGATCTGAAGAAAGATCTCAGGGATAATATTGCAAATCAGGAAGTAGTGGAGGCTCTGATAAGGAATTATACAATAAAAATCAGAATCCTCGAGGATATGCTCACAATTCTGAAGGAAGATGAAAATAACAGAGAAAAAATAAAGCCATGATCTGTAAAAGAGTTTTGATTTTGATACTCGCTATACTGCCCTTAAGCCAGGTGTTTCCGCAGGGAGCCTCAGAAGCCAGAAGCTTCATTAAGGGATTTCGTGTCACAAAAGAGAGTGTACTGGAGGTTAACAACAAGTATGGTACAATAGAGATTACCACATGGGAAAAGGACTCTGCTTTTATAAGGGCAGAGATAAAAGCATCGGCGCCAAACCAGTCAAAACTCAACAAGATGTTTGATGAGATAAGTGTTAAAATCACCGGATCAGGAAGTCTGCTTCTTGCCCAGACTGTTTTTAACCAGAGTATAAATGCCTTCCTTGAGAACTTCAAGGGGATGACTAACAAGGTTATCAATTATGATTCCCAGGTTGAGATCAATTATTACATAAATGTGCCTGAGTATATGAACCTCCGCATCGAAAACAGGTATGGTGATGTATTTATGGAAAATAACAGCGGTAACTTTGAACTTACATTATCAAACGGGTCGCTTAAGGCTGATGTTCCGGGCAGAAAAAGCAACCTCAGCCTGGCTTTCTGCGATGCAACTATATCATCATTTCAGTCAGGGAGCATTGATGCCTCATTTTCTGATATAACAATAAGCGATACCAAAAGAGCAAAAATAAAATCAATATCGTCAAAATACAGGATTAACAAGGCCGGAGAAATTGATATTGAATCAAGACGCGATGACCTGTTCATTGATAATATAGGAACCCTTGAAGGAGATTCTTACTTCACGGACTTCGAGGTAGGATCACTTACTGAATCACTAAATCTCGTTTCAAGATATGGCAATCTCGATATCGATAATATTGCTCCGAAATTTGAATCATTAAATATAAGTTCATCGTTTTCGGATCTCTCTCTCGACTTTGATTCTGAAGCCTCTTACAGGTTGGAGATAAGGACACTCAATACATTTCTGGCTCTTCCCTCTACCGTAAAAAGTGAGGAACGAACCCTTGATTCCGGCAAGAAAGAATATATGACCATCGGTTCTGCAGGCCAGGATCCCGGTAGCAGGCTGCTTAAGATTGATGCAAACAGGGGAAAAATTTATGTGAAATAATATCATCAGGATGCAACTTTGAAAAAATGATTTTGTCTTTAGCATAAAACAATATTTCAGATCAATAAAAATGAGAAACAGAATTTTTATAATTACAGGTTTAATTTTTCTGACATCACTATCTCTCTCTGCGCAGTTTGAAACTCGTCAGGCCGGATTCCGGATGGGCTACAGGGGAGGAATATTTTACCAGGTGTCACAGGAAGCTGGTAATACCGAAGTGGCATTCAACGGGCTTCTGAGTTTTAATAATAATGGACTGCAGGTTACCGGACTAAAAATAATCTATGAGACATCATTCAGTGATTTGTCGCCGAACCTGATTTTTGCATGGGGCTATGGCGGGCATGCCGGTTTCACATATGCAAATCATCTCAGATATATGGGAGAAGAGTATTACTTCAGGGATGACCATGGGAGAGTCTGTCCCCTGATAGGAGTTGACGGATGGCTTTCGGCTGAGTACAGGCTGACAGAACTCCCACTTAACATCAGTCTTAATGTGAAACCTTTTGTTGAACTTTCTTTCCCTTCTTTTCTTAAGGTAACCCCATGGGATTTTGCAGTATCAGTATCATATGTGTTTTAATCTAAATATTACAGAACAATGAAAAAGGCAGTAATCTTATCAGTGTTAATTATAATCTGCGTGCCTCTGTTTTCACAGGAATCAGACACTCTTGTAAAACCTGTTGATGAGGAGAAGCACAGGAATAATGAATTCATGACTCTTTTCGGTCATAACAGACCCGGCGGGGCATATGGGGCATTCTCAACAGGCTACTCTCAGATAGCCGGGGAACATGCAGTAATGTTCGGCGGAAAATTCGAATGGATAGCAGCACAGTCTTTTGGTTTCGGATTCGGAGGAAAAGGTTTTATCAATGAATATCATTACGAACCAAACATTAACAGAGATGCATTTCTTACAGGAGGCTATGGTGGTTTATACATCGAACCAATACTTCTGCCAAGGTTCCCCATTCATGTAGCTTTTCCGGTACTTTTTGGAGCAGGAGGGATCTCTTATATAACTAAAGATGGTGAGTTTAACGAAAATTTCATTGAAGAATCAGAAGCAATCCTTGTTGTTGAACCTTCAGCTGAACTTGAATTCAATATAACCAGACATTTCCGTCTTGCGTTCGGTGCAGCCTATTTGTTTACAACACCTTTTGATATCGGATCAGCTCAACCGTCTGTAGTAAGTTCAAAATCACTTGAAGGCTGGAACTATAACATAACTTTCAAATTCGGGAAATTTTGATTGTTTCCCGCTGATTCCGCAGATTATCGCAGAAAAATGAATTATGGTTTTAAATCTGCGAATATCTGCGCGATCTGCGGGAATTTATTTTTTCCCAAATGCAGCCAATCCATCATCAAGCCACTTTTTGTACTCTTCCACATTCAGATTTGTAGGAGTCGGCTGAATGACCGGGTTGCCCTCATGATCAGCGATGACATAAAGGGGCAGTGCATTGGTTTTAAACCTGGAAATCTCAAGTTCCTCATTGATTTTCCCTATCGTCTTCTTTACTTTCCCGTCTGTTGGGGATGTGATCCATTCGTTTTCAGGTAATTGAGTCCTGTCATCAACATAGAGTGCAATGATCACGAAGTTTTCCCTGAGCCTCCTTAACACCTCAGGATCAGACCACACCTTTGCTTCCATTAGTTTGCAGTTAGCACATGCGTGACCTTTAAAATCGAGAAGAACTGGCTTTCCCTGTTCTTTTGCGCATGCAAGTCCCTGCTTAAGATCAAAATAACCGGTCAGCCCGAGAGGCATCTCGAAAATATCTCCATGCTTTGGCTCTGAACACAGGGCACTCACCTGTGTGCTCTGACTAACAGCTGCACCCCCACCCCTGTTCTTTGATATTATCAGCGGCAGGTTAAGTTGCGATTTAGACTGAGAAGGGAGGAAAGATGATAATGCATTCAGAGGTGCGCCGAAGAGTCCGGGTACCAGGTAAACCACAAAAGAAAATACTGCAATTACCAAAAATAACCTGAATGTACCTATATGAGGGAGATCACTATCGTGGGAAAATTTGATTTTGCCCAGCAGGTAAAATCCCATCAATGAGAAAATTACGATCCATATTGCGAGGAAAAGATCCCTTGACAGGAGTCCGAGATTGTAAACGCTGTCGAGGGTCATCAGGAATTTCATACTGAATGCAAGCATAATAAATCCAAGGACGACCTTTATTGAATTGAGCCAGCCTCCTGATTTAGGCATCCTGCTCATAACTGACGGGAAAAGGGCAAATATTGTGAAAGGCAGTGCAAATGCAAGTCCGAATCCAACCATCCCAATTGTAGGGCGCAATACATCACCACTGGCCGCTTCAACAAGAAGAGCTCCCACAATGGGTCCTGTGCATGAAAATGACACAATCACAGTTGTGAGTCCCATGAAGAATGCAGCAAGCAAACCTCCCTGGTCAACTTTTGAGTCGGCACCTGAAGCCCATTTGTTTGGAAGTACAATCTCAAATGCTCCGAAGAATGATGTTGCGAAAATAACAAACAGGGAAAAGAAAAGAATATTTGGGATCCAGTGAGTGCTGAGTGCATTTGCAAAACCAGCCCCTGCACTTGTGAGGGATACAATAATTCCGAGTGATGAATATATAAGTACTATAGAAATACCGAAAATTAGAGCTTTAAAGACAGACTTACTTTTATTCTCTGATCCCTGTGAGAAGAAAGCCACAGTCATCGGTATCATAGGGAAGACGCATGGTGTAAGAACACCGGCGAATCCGGCAAGCAATGATATAAGGAAAAACTTCAGCAATCCGCTTCCGGTTGAGGGCAAAACTTCTACAGATGCAATAGTTCCTCCTTCTGAAGCAGGGGCTTTTACAGCTCCGTCAGAAATACTGACAGAAAACTCAACATCCTTCGGAGGAGAGCATGTCTGGTTGTTACATGCCATAAAATTAAGTGTCCCTGTTACAGTGAAAGAAGGATCAATGCCTTTGATTTTTTGTCTGAACTCAGCCTTTTTACTGAAGGTTTTGATCTTGAATCCGAAAGCTTCATCCATTTTCTCCACAGGGGCAGTTACTTCATATGTATTTCCGACCAGCTGAAAGGCAGCGATGGTGTCGAAAATGAAACTGGTAGGAATAGGGCCTCCATCAGGAACGATCATTGCGTATATATGAGAACCATCCTCAATATTGGCAGTTATTATTATCTCATATTGATTATCTCCTTTTTTCTCATAACCGAACTCCCAGGTTGCAGGATCAAATATCTGAGAAGAAGCTGTGAAGGCTGTAAGAAAAAAACAAGCAACAATTATAAGTTTCCTCATCATGATCAAATAGTTTTAGAATGACAAAAGTAATAAAACACCTTTGAATACAAACGACAACCGTGATCTAAGATTGTTCAGTCGAGAGCAAGATCGATTTCATTATCATAGTGATCGAAGAAATGATATTCGAGCATATGATATGAAATAACAGGCTGAACTTTTAGGCTTATCTTGTATTTGAAGTTCCATTTCCGGCAGATGGGGATGAGTCCCTTTTTAAGATAGGCTGCCACAAAAGGATGAACGTTCAGAATTATTTTTCTTGTTTTTATTTTATCAACGATGAAAGAGAGAGATCTTTCGAGCTCATCCGTAAACAGCACTGTTGGTTTTGTTTCACCGGAGCCCTGACACACAGGACATTTCTCATCGGTGACAATATTCATTTCAGGCCTGACCCTCTGTCGGGTGATCTGCATAAGGCCGAATTTTGTAAGAGGAAGGATGTTATGCTTTGTTCTGTCGGTGCTCATTACCTCTTTAACCTTTTCGTAAAGAAGCTGCTTGTTTTCATTCGATTGCATATCGATGAAATCGACAACAATTATCCCGCCCATATCTCTGAGCCGGAGCTGACGTGCTATTTCAGTTGCCGCCTCCATATTTACTTCAAGGGCATTTGACTCCTGGTCGTTTCCCGATCGTGAGCGGTTTCCGCTGTTGACATCAATAACATGAAGTGCTTCGGTATGGTCTATAATAAGGTATGCTCCGTGCTTGAATGATATAGTCTTACCAAAAAGAGCTTTTATCTGCTTGTTGACTCCAAAATGGTCAAATATCGGAATTGTACCTTTGTACACTTTTACAATCTTCTCTTTCTCAGGAGCTATTTCCCTGATATAGAGTCGTACATCTTCAGCGAATGAAGCATCATTCACATGAATGCTGTTAAAAGTGACGTTGAGCATATCACGCAGGATCGTAGAAGTCCTGTCCATCTCACCAATGAAAAGCTTTGGTGACTTAATCTCTTTTTTAACTGACTGAAAAGCAGATTCCCATTTCTGAACAAGCTCACGAAGTTCAGCATCAAGTACCGCAACCTTTTTACCCTCTGCAACTGTCCGCACAATCACACCATAATTTCTGGGCTTAATGCTTTGGACAAGAGCCTTTAGCCGGCTTTTTTCTTCCTGGCTCTCAATTTTTGAAGAGATTGAAACCTTATCGGAATAAGGCATGAGGACAAGGTTTCTGCCGGCAAGTGATACCTCTGCCGAGAGTCGTGGTCCTTTTGTGGATATAGGTTCCTTAGTGACCTGAACTATGACTGTCTGTCCCTGGGTAAGAACATCGGTAATCTTTCCGTCTTTGTCAATTTCCGGTTCAGGTTTGAACTTATGTATCGGTGGATTCTTGCCCTGTTTCTGGAGAGCTGAAAGGTAATATTTCTGTGAAGTCCTGAACTGAGCACCAAGATCAAGATAATGCAGGAAAGCATCACGCTCGTACCCTACATTAATAAAGGCTGCATTTAACCCCGGCATGATCTTTTTGACCTTCCCAAGATATACATCCCCCACCGAAAACTTAATATTACGCTTTTCCTTGTTTAACTCTATCAGCTGCTTTTCTTCAAGCAATGCCAAAGAGACCTCGGAATCACCAACATCAATGATTAAATCCTTGTTGACCACGTCAAAAAATTGATCTGATTGAATGAGATATGAGCTATAACCAGCATATATAAAATAAACCTAAAGACCGTCAGACCTTTAGGTTTATTATAAAGTTTATGACCACTTGCTGATCTGTTACTTCTTCTTATGTCTGTTCTTCCGCAAACGCTTTTTGCGTTTGTGGGTGGCCATCTTATGTCTTTTTCTTTTTTTACCGCTTGGCATGGAAAATTATTTCTTAACGTGTGATTTAACTTTTGTTATGAATGATTTTGCCGGCTTGAAAGCTGGGATATTGTGAGCCGGAATAATAATTGTGGTATTCTTTGAAATATTCCTTGCGGTTTTCTTTGCTCTTTTCTTTACGATGAAGCTCCCAAATCCCCTGAGATACACGTTATTTCCTTTAACCATAGAGTCCTTAACTGTTTCCATCATGGCTTCTACAGTTTTCTGAACGGTTACCTTCTCAATACCAGTATTCTTGGCAATTTCATTAACAATGTCTGCTTTAGTCATTTTCGTGAAGTTTAAAATTCAACAAATTATTTTGTAATACGTTTTTTCAACTGTGCAAATATAGAAATATTATTTGTTTAAAAAGAAACACTTACAGAATAATTTTTTTTATAAATTTTTATTAATGCCTTAATTCCAATGAAATAGCAAAACTATTTAATCCCGACAATGGTTAATAATAATTAATAAGGTATATGGATGATGCTCTTCTAACAGCCTTAACTGATTCACAATGAAGTTGATCATCAAATAATCAACACACGATTGGAGAAGCAGTTTTTTTCTTAACTTTACATTCCATGCATTTATTTAGAACCTAATTTATAACTACATGTCAATCAACAAAGTAATACTTGTGGGAAATGTTGGGAAAGAACCGGTTGTACGCTATTTCGACAAGGGAGTGGCAAAAGCCACATTTCCTCTGGCAACAAGCGAGACATATACAAATCAACAGGGTGAAACTATAACTTCAACTGAATGGCATAACATTGTATTATGGCGGTCGCTTGCCGAAGTAGCAGAAAAAACAGTAAAAAAAGGTACCCAGGTTTACATTGTTGGCAAAATAAAAACCCGGTCATATGTTGACAAGGACGGTGTCAATAAATATATTACTGAGATTCTGGCTGATACTATGCTGGTACTTGAGAAGAAACAATCATCTGCCGGATATGGCACACCTTCCGATCAGGGGAAAAGTGAGATTAACGGAAGGAGCCAGGTAAATGAACCATCAGGCTCTTATAACACTGGTGCAAAAAGCAGTGCAGGCAAGGATATTCCTGCTGACTCAGCACCTGATATTGACAACTTCCAGACCGGAGGATCATTCCAGGGACAGAATGAAGACGATCTTCCATTCTAGTTTTTCATTAAAACAGTTTTAGTTGGAACCTGAATATCAACATTTCACAACAGCTTTTATTACAGGCACAATTACGCCTATATATGATCCGGGAATAATCATCGGTTTTATCATTTTCATACTTCTTCTCTTTATATCTGGTATAATAGCAGGTGCGGAAGTTGCCTATTTTTCACTTCGTCCGGAGGATATTGAAAAACTGAAAGCTGACACCAGGAGAAGAGCAAAGACAGCAATTAAATTATATAATAACCCTGAAAAGCTCCTGAGCACCATTCTTGTTGCAGGAAATACAATTAAAATTACTGCGGCATTACTTGCTGCTTTCCTTGGTTCCGCAATTTTCGATTTTAGCAACAAGCCACTCCATGGACTGATTATCAGTATATTAGTAATTTCTTTTATACTTCTCCTGTTTGGTGAGATATTGCCAAAGGTATTTTCAGGCCGGGCTAATTTAAAGATGGTACTGTTTACCGCTTTTCCGCTGGCTGTGATTGACATAATTTTCATTCCGGTAACCTCAATTTCGATCTTTGATGGCTATTTTGTAAAAAGAAGAACAGGGGCCCAGCGTGCAAATATTAGCATGGATGACATCTCTGATGCCCTTGATATGGCAACTGATGATATGGATGAAGATGAAAAACTTCTTAAAGGAATTGTAAACTTCGGCAACATAAACGTAAGTGCTATTATGTGTCCGAGGATAGATGTTACTTCCATCGATATCAAATCGGGATTTGAAAAAGTAGTGCCTTTAATAGTTGAATCAGGATTTTCAAGGATTCCTGTCTATTCAGGTTCTTTCGATTCAGTAAAAGGAATCCTTTATGCAAAGGATATATTACCATATACCAATAACCCTGTCAATTTCAAATGGCAATCCCTCCTTCGTCCTCCTTATTTTGTTCCCGAAACAAAAAAGATAAATGACCTGCTTAAGGAGTTTCAGATAAAAAAGATCCATATGGCAATCGTCATTGACGAATATGGAGGCACATCCGGAATCGTTACGCTGGAGGATATACTCGAGGAGATTGTAGGCGAGATAACTGATGAGAGTGACGAGGATGATATCCTTTTCAGGAATATTGATGAAACAACATATATCTTCGAAGGAAAAATACTATTGAATGATTTTTGCAAAATAGTAAATGTCGAAGAGGATATTTTTGATGATGTGAGAGGTGAAGCAGAAACCCTTGCCGGACTGATTCTTGAAATAACAGGGGAGATTCCTCAAAAAGGACAGACAATAACTGTTCATCATTTTAATTTCAGTATAGAATCGGCTGACAGAAGAAGGATAAAAGAGATACGTGTTGAAATAAAAAATGAGAAAATTGATGCAGCACAGGAATAGTATGCTTCTGATAGTAATCCTTGCTGTGTTTATTCACGGATGCAGAGAGGTTTCTGTTCCCAGGCCAAGAGGTCATTTCAGAATTGATTTGCCTCAAAAGAATTATACAACATTCACAGGAAGAGAGAGCAGCAGTGATAATCTTCCGTTCACTTTTGACTATCCTGCATTCGGAAAACTTTCTTTTGAGGAAGAGTTTGAAAACGAAAAGGGATGGTTTAATATTGAATTCCCTGCCTACAAGGCTAAACTCTATCTAACATACATGGATATAAATCATGATTTTGATGAGCTGATGGAACAGACCTATAAAATGAATGTGAAAAATCATGTTTCAAAAGCCGATGCAATCAGTGAGAAATATTTCAATGACGATAAAAACAAGGTTTATGGAGTCTTATACGACCTCAGGGGAAATACAGCCACAGCGGTTCAGTTTTATATGACTGACAGTACAAGGCATTTTCTCAGAGGCTCACTGTATTTCGCCTCAGCTCCGGATGCCGATTCACTGGAACCTGTTGTAGGTTATTTCAGGGAAGATATTGTGCACCTTATTGAGACGCTGAGGTGGAAACAGTAATACTTAATTTACGCTAATGGGCTGTATAACAAAACATTATCTTAATGAATTTTCAATCCTCGGAGTCTGGAAGATAGAGGAAGATCTCGATACTCTCATGGGAATGGTAACTCTTAATACCGAGGAAAAGAAGAGATATAAAAGTTTCAGCAGTAACTCCCGAAAACTTGAATTTCTTAGTGTAAGAGCCTTACTTTCGGAACTGATCGGGAAAGAAGCCAGCATTGTTTATAATAAAAATAATAAGCCATTTATAAAAGACGGTTCCAGGTTTATCAGTATATCACACTCTCATAAGTTAACAGCTATACTGCTCAGTACCAACGAAAAAGTCGGGATTGATCTGGAGTACATGAGTTCCAACATTGCCGCTATCGCTCTAAAGTTTCTCAATGTTAAGGAGAAGATCACTAAAGACCCTGAAAACAGAAAATATCACCTTTATATACACTGGTGCGCAAAAGAAGCTTTATACAAAATATGCGATAAAGAGGGAATCAGTATAAGGAAGAATATTACCATTAAACCATTTGAGGTAAAAGAATCCGGTGAAATAAGAGGAAGCGTTCATACCGATAAGATAAACGAGAGCTTCGATCTGTTCTATTCCAGGTATGACAATTACTCAATAGTATGGACAAAGAAAATAATGGAGGTACCTAACCTTAATATTAAATAGATAGAGATGATACAGGATATTCTCAGCAGTAAAAAGAAAATCGGACTTTTGCTTGATCCGGACAAGGCAAAAGGAGATTCTCTTCTGCACATCCTTAAAATAGCAGGAGAATGCAAACCTGATTTTATTCTTGCTGGTGGAAGCCTTACTTTCAGTAACATTGATATTCTTATTGATCTGATTAAAGCAAACTGTTCTATTCCGGTAGTGCTGTTCCCGGGTAACCTTCTGCAACTCTCTCATAAGGCAGATGCAATACTCCTGCTATCACTGATATCAGGACGTAACCCTGAACTTCTTATTGGAAATCATGTTATTGCTGCCCCATATCTCAAAGATGTCCGTTCAAGGCTGATACCGGTAGGATATATTCTTATCAGCTGCGGATCAAAAACATCAGTTGAGTATATAAGCCAGACTGAGGCAATACCATCAGATAAAACTGAAATTGTTGTCGCCACTGCAATGGCAGGAGAAATGCTGGGGCTGAAAATGATTTACCTTGAAGCAGGCAGTGGGGCTTCAGGCACTGTTCCTCTGGAGATTATTAATTCTGTCAGGCAGAATGTTACAGTTCCGGTTGCTGTCGGCGGGGGTATTAAAAACAAAGAGCAGATAAGTGAAATCTACAATGCCGGGGCTGATATTATTATACTTGGTAATGGTTGTGAAAAAAGGCCTGAGCTTCTGGTCGATGCCTGTTCCATCAGAGACAACTTCCAGAATAAATAACTATCGTAATAATTCAATAATAGGCTGCCCTGTACAAGCATTGGGGTAAGGAACCTTGCAGAGTGACGAAAGTGTTGCAGCAATATCAGCCATGTTCACTTTCCTTGTAACATTCTCCCTGTTAATCGCCCATCCATACCATATCAGAGGAACATGAGAATCGCATTCGTACGGTGAGTTATGGTTTGTAACATAATCTCCCTCCTTCTCCACCCAGCCCGGATTCAGTGTTATGATAACGTCACCCGATCGCTGCGGATTGAAATTATTCATTATCCTTTTAAGGTTTCCATTACCGAAATCATTTGATTCGAATGCTGAATAAGGATAAGCTGCAGCTACTCCTGAGAACTGAACAAGGAATCGTGCCACTTTTTTCTGCACCTCATCAAGCGGCAACCGTGCATCCTCGATAAGAGTCCTGTTAAGAAATACCTGACGCTCGGAATATCCTTTAATCCAGTCGCCTTCACCATAAACTGCATTCATATAGCTTCTTAAAAGCTGAACAGCCTGGTTCTGCCTGAAATAACCTGAAGGAATACGGTTTTGTTCAAGCACTGATGGTATTTCTGAAATCCCGTGAGAGGAGGTAAAATATATAAGAATGTTCTTCTTTCCGATACTGTCATTAAGATACGAAAGAAGATACCTGATCTCATCATCAAGGCGAAGGATAGCATCACCCATCTCAACTGATGATGGCCCAAAACGGTGACCAATATAATCAGTGGCAGAATAACATATTGATAAATAATCAGTCACATCATCCTTCCCTAGACGTTCCCTGTCAATAAGCCGCATGGCAAAACTGGTTGTAAGTGAATTGGCAAAAGGTGTTTCCCTCAAGAGTGAGTAATTATCCTTTGGACCGGTAATCTCCTTCGACCTGATTTTCTTAAGATCATATGGGAAATAATTTTGCGATTTGAATCCTGCTTCAAACTTATTCGAATCCGGAAGACAATCAGAATATACATCGGAAGTTCTGAACAACTCCCAGGAATTAGTCAGATATGACTCGGCCTGTTTAATCGCATTGAAATCAGTTACCCAGCCGGGTAATGAATCAAGATAGTATGAGCTCGACATCCATGTACCAGTGGTATTATCAAACCAAAATGCACCATCTGCAGCATGACCAGCAGAAAGAATGGAGGAACTCTCCTTCATACCTACGCTAAAAACTTTTGCCTGCTGATTCGTTGCCATTTTAAGCTCATCAGAAAATGTTGATGCCTGCAGGTTAACAGGAGAGTGCAGACCTGATTCAAAGCTTCCTCCAACAGGATTTACCTGAGCATCCTTCGTTGAATAGATGAGCTCATTCCTGAGTGGAACATACCAGCTATCTGAAGGAATACCATGGGATGAGGGTTCTGCTCCGGTTGAAATAGTTGCATGTCCGGGAGCCGATTGTGTCAGCATGTATTCATACGAGGCATTCTTGAAATAGGAGCCTTCGTTTATCAGTCTCTTTATTCCATTATCGCCAAACCTGTCACGGAATCGTTCGATATGATCATAGCGAAGCTGCTCAACAACTATTCCTATCACCAGTCTGGGCTTTTCAGGAGGCAGATATGCACCCTGACCAGATATTCTGGCAGTAAAAGAGATTAGTAATATTAAAACGACTGAACCTCGCAGCAACACATTTGAATTCTTCATATCTATACAATACCTTCCTGTCAAAATATTTCTCATCTGCACCAGGGTAAGGTGCAAAAATACTTTTTTTAATTACAGATGCAAATGATCGGGATTATTTCGCGATAATGAACTTACCCTTAGATCTGGCGCCGGTTGCATTATTTGTGAATAAAATAATATAGTTGCCGGAAGGAAGTTCATTTACCCCGATAAAATTATGACCATACTCCTGATTAAATATATTGAACTCACTCAATATTTTACCTGATAATCCGGCAATTTTAACATTAATATATCCGCCAAATCCTTTTGGGAGTATTGCCTGAATCATACCAGAAGCAGGATTGGGGAAGATTACAGGAGGATCTGTGAACGAAATTTCAATATAATTCAGATCGGGTTCCAGATCTACCGGGAGTTCAGTCTTCTGCCTGGCAAATACTGTTACATTATTAACAATCTTGTCCTTATATCCATTTGCTGTGAAAGTCAGGTTGTATGATCCCGGAGCAAGCATTCTCGTAAATCCTCCATAGAGAGTATCGGAATAGACATGGGAGCTGTCCTTGTCATGTCCTGTTATGAATACCCTGGCCTTTACTGGTTCGTATGTTACAGAATCCCTAACAATGCCATATATTCCATATAAAGCATTCTCCAGATATCCGAGCAATGACCTGCTGTTGTAAAGCCATAAAAGTCCCAGCTGTGCTGCAGGTGTTGTCTTGAGATTATCAAGCTCTATTGTAACCTCACGGCCCTGAAGCTCCCATGTAACAAAATCCTGACGTCCACCGTAAACAACATACCACTCTGCTCCTCTTGTCACTCCGTTCGATTCATCAGTCATGTAACCTGTGGAGGAATATTTGTGTACAGTATCAGCATATGCCCTGCTTATCTCAAGGAACCACTGATCATCAGCATGGTATTTTGAATACCATCTGTCCCATGGGTAATTTACAACCTCAGCCCCGCCATGAAAATTTGCCGAAAGTACAAAATTATGCTTCCTCATAAACTTAATCATATCCGAGTTCTCCTTCGGTACAATAATTTCACGATCCAATGGATCAGGGAAACTCCTGTTAAGATCATATCCTTCAGCATTCCTCCTGATCGGACTGGAGATTGTATTACCTGACCTGTATGTACCATCAGGATTTGCCAGAGGATTGATCCAGATCTCAAGATTGTCGACCAGGTTTTTAATATTTGGCGAAGTGTTATAATTCTTAAGAAGGTAGTCGATCAGCCTGAGCATAAGTATAAAGCCACCGGTTTCATCGCCGTGCATTGTAGAAGTATAAAATACCTCCGGCTCATTCTCGTTGGTGCTTACATTGTCAGATAGTTTTACTGCAAGTACAAGCTTGTTATTAATACTCTTACCAATTGTATCAAGTCTGCACAGAGAGGGGTACTGGCTGGCAAAACTTCGCATAATTGAGTCATACTGGGTATATGTCGGATAACTGTCCCATTCCATCGCCTGACTGGTATTTGATGCAGTGATGAGGCCTTTATCCCCCTTGGATTCAATAATCTGGTAATCAATTTTCTGATCAAGAAACCAATCAAGATCCCTTGCTGAAAGTGAAATATAGAGTTGTTTATTTTTAAGGGCGGTAACAGACAGGTGCCTGCTCAAATAATTTGCCTCATTCCTGCCGGTAAAGATTACTGTAACGTCGGCCTGCCCGGACATATATATAATTTCCCTGAGTCTATCATCCTTCCTAATTTCCTGAGAATTGGCTTCGTAAGGAAGAATCAGGAGAATAACGAACAATATCGGGAACCTGCTGTCCATTTGTATGTCAGACGTTGAACCTTATATGAAGAATATCCCCGTCATCAACAATGTAATTTTTACCCTCAATATAAAATTTGCCGGCTTCCTTGCAGGCATGTTCTGAGCCAAGATTAACAAAATCGTGGTACTTCATTACTTCAGCCCTTATAAATCCGCGTTCCAGATCGCTGTGGATAACTCCGGCAGCTTTAGGAGCCGTCATACCTGTTTTTATTGTCCATGCCCTTATCTCCATTGGACCTACTGTAAAGAATGTCTGAAGGTTAAGCATTTTATATGCCGCTCTCACAAGCTGATCTACCCCTGGTTCTGTAAGGCCTGCATCCTTAAGGAATGCCAGTCTGTCCTCTTTACTTTCAAGCTCTGCAATATCAGCTTCAATTGCTCCGGCAATTATAAGTACTTCTGCATCCTTCCCTTTAAGGAATTCTTTCACCCTTTCAACATGCTTATTACCAGATATAGCCGATTTTTCATCAACATTGCATACATAGATTACCGGCTTCATTGTCAGAAGGAAAATATCATCAACATACTTCCTGTCATCTTCTTTAACAGATAAAGTGCGTGCATTGTTGAATCCTTCAAAATGATCCCTGAACAGATTAAGAACTTCAACACCATGTTTGGCATCCTTATCGCCTGACCTTGAAGCTCTTTCGAGTCTCTCTATTTTTTTCTCAACCGATTCCAGATCTTTAACCTGCAGTTCAAGGTCAATTGTCTCGAGGTCGCGCACGGGATCAACCGATCCATCAATATGCGGAAGTGATTCATCATCAAAACATCTCAATACGTGTATAAGAGCATCAGTATTCCTTATATCCCCAAGAAATTTATTCCCGACACCTTCTCCTTTGTTTGAACCCTTAGCAAGTCCGGGGATATCGACAATTTCAACTGTCGTTGGCACTATCCTGTCAGTAACCTGGTGTTTCTCAAGCTCATAAAGACGCGGGTCAGGCACCTGAACTACACCTATATTTGATTTGGTGGCGCTGAATGCATAAGCATTGGTTTCTCCCTTTGTATTTGAGATGCAATTGAATATTGTAGTTTTTCCAACATTAGTTATTCCTATGATTCCACACTGTAAGGCCATCCGAAAGTCAATTAGTTAATAATTGTCCAAAATTACCATAATTCCGCGATAATTCAAGTAGTGACATGCCATGGCATGTCACTGCTGAGAATTTCATTTCCTATCTTTAAACCTTTTAAGGATTTTCCCATCTAACAGATAAAGAAGACTGATATTAATCCGGACGCAAACATAACTGAATTACTGAAGAGGGACCCCAATAAGGGATTCCGGCTGCTGGTTGAGAAGTACAGTTCTAAACTGTACTGGCACATCCGCCGTCTTGTTATACTTCATGAAGATGCTGATGATGCACTTCAGAATACTTTTATAAATGCATGGAGAGGCATAAGCGAATTCCGCAATGAAAGTGCACTGTACACCTGGCTTTATACAATTGCAACAAATGAAGCACTCACACTAATCAACAAACGAAAGAAGAACAATGCAGTATCGATAGATGACCTTGGAAGCTATTTTGAGAACAGTCATGAAGGAAGTACCTGGTTTGACGGGGATGAAGCAGAAGTAAAACTTCAGAATGCCATTCTTAAGCTTCCTGAAAAGCAAAGAATTGTATTTAACCTTAAATATTATGATGAGATGACCTATGAAGATATGTCAAAAGTACTTGACACATCTGAAGGTGCACTTAAGGCTTCATACCATCATGCAGTAAAAAAAATTGAAAAAATGCTCGGGGAGAGTTAAACTTTAAGGATATTTAAACATCTAAATAACAAGATGAAGAGAATTGAGAACATACCAGGCAAAAATCCATTCAAGGTACCTGAAAACTACTTTGAGGATGTAAACCGCAGAATCCTCTCGGCAACTACAGGAGAGACTGAACAGGCTGTTAAGATTAGTCCTTACAGGAAGTTAAGACCGTACCTTCTTTATGCAGCAGTCTTCACCGGTTTTGTTTTAATCAGCTATTTTACCGCCAGATTTATAAGTACTGGCAGTAATGTTTCGGAGCCTGCTCTTGCCGAAACGACTTCTGTACCATATTTAAATGATATAGATATTTATACTATTGAAGAGAGCGTGGTGGAACATGATCTGTCAGACGGATTAACAGGAATTAAAAAATCGGAAATAATTGATTACCTGATGCTTGAAAATATTGAAACAGAAGATATTATTGAAATATTATAAGAATATTACCATGAAAAAGCTATCAATTCTATTTTTATTATTACTACTGGCAATAGTATCAGTAAAAGCCCAGAATGCAAACCGCGAAAAACTGGATGCATACCGGGTCGGCTTCTTTACAAAAAAACTCAACCTCACATCAGAAGAAGCTGAAAGGTTCTGGCCTGCCTACAACGATTATCAGAAGAAGAAGACAGAACTGTTGAGGGAGAGAGTTATGATGGTAAGAGATTTCAATCAGAATGAGAGTTCATTGAGTGAAAAGGAGCTTACTCAAATAGGAGACAATCTTATTGCCACTATTTCAAGGGAGAATGAAATGGCGCAGGATTTTCACAAAAGACTTAAGGAGTTACTATCACCTGCCAAGGTTATCAGGTATTACCAGGCTGAAAACCAGTGGAAAGCCCAGCTTCTTAATGAGTTGCAGGAGAACCGTCCTGCACAGCGACAAAATCAAAAGTTCTGATAAATTCCACAGAACGGGCTATTTCAGTGTACATCAACTTATCATCCTTAATAAAAGGTACAATTTTCCTGTAGGCGGAAACGATCTCCTCTAAATAATAAGATGATCTCACAGGTCTTCTGAATTCAAGAGCCTGAACGGCAGTAAAAAGTTCTATAGCAAGAAGCTTACAAAGGTTATCAGCAATCCGGAGCAGTCGTGTAGCTCCGTTGGCACCCATACTTACGTGATCCTCCTGTTCATTTGAAGAAGGAATGGAATCAACCGATGTTGGTGTACTGAGCTGCTTGTTCTGACTTACAATGGAAGCAGCAGTATATTGTGGTATCATGAATCCACTGTTAAGGCCGGGATTTGCCACAAGAAACTCAGGCAGGTTGCGTTGTCCGGAAATAAGACGGTAAACCCTTCTCTCAGAAATACTTCCCAGTTCCGATAATGCAATTGCAAGGTAATCAAACACAAGAGCAAGAGGCTGACCGTGGAAGTTTCCACCAGAAACAATAAGATCTTCATCAGGGAAAATTGTCGGATTATCTGTGACGGAGTTTATCTCTGTATGAATAACTGACTTAGCATATCTAATAGCATCCTTACTGGCACCATGCACCTGGGGGATACAACGGAATGAATAAGGATCCTGCACATGAGGTTTATGCCGTGAAATAAGCTGACTTCCTTTCAGCATCTTCCTGAATGCATCAGCGGTTTCAATTTGTCCCTTGTGGGGTCTTATAGCATGTACACTTTCAAAGAAAGGATCGGGCCTTCCGTCATAAGCTTCAAGGGATATGGCAGATATAATATCTGAAAAAGCTGACAAGCGCTCTGCAAGAGCAATTATATAAACACCATAGGCGCTCATAAACTGGGTACCGTTAAGAAGAGCCAGTCCTTCCTTCGACTGCAACTCAATAGGAGACCATCCGAATTTCTTAAGAATTGCTTCTGAAGAGTAGCGTTTTCCCTTGTAATTTACTTGACCCTCACCAAGGAGAGGAAGTATCATATGTGCCAGAGGAGCAAGGTCGCCGGATGCACCAAGTGATCCCTGTTCAAAGACCACAGGTGATATACGTTTGTTAAAAAAATCTATAAGCCGCTGCACTGTGATAACCTGCACTCCTGAAACACCTTTGCTTAAAGCAATCACCTTCAGCAAGAGCATAAGCTGAACAATATCATCAGCAACTTCAGGACCGGTGCCACAGGCATGTGACTTAACGAGGTTCTCCTGAAGCTTGTTAAGCTGATCCCTGCTTATGGTTTTGTTATATAGTGACCCAAAACCGGTTGTTATCCCATAAATCGGAGCTGTGCTTTTCTCAAGCTTGTCATCAAGAAAATTTCTGCACTTATTTATAAGTGTCACTGATTCTGTAGAAAGAGTCAGTTTCCCTCCGCTATTCAGTACACCGAGAAGTTTCCCGATAGTAACATCATCGGGTGTTATCTTATAATTCATGTAAATTTATTTTGATTTCCTGAAATTATTTTCAGCGTATGTACGAAGATCTCCCAACGAGACTTTCTCCTGTGTACCTAAAGACATATTCTTAATTGTCAGGCTATTACTTTTTATTTCATCATCACCGGCAATGATTATCCATGGAATTTTTTTTGAGTCGGCATATGACATCTGTTTCTTAAGCTTGGCAGCATCAGGATAGAGTTCGGTATTTACCGACAATTTTCTAAGCTCCTCAACAACAGATAAGGAATAAGCGGTCTCGGCACTTCCAAAATTTATAACCAGTACCTCTGATGATGACATAACCATTTCCTTAAATAATCCGAGATGATTCAGCACATCATAAATCCTGTCGGCTCCGAATGAAACTCCTACACCTGATACTCCATCCATCCCGAAAACTCCGGTAAGATTATCATAACGTCCTCCTCCACAGATACTTCCTATAGCAACATCAACTGATTTAACTTCAATAATGGCTCCGGTATAGTAATTGAGACCTCTGGCAAGTGTAAGATCCAGTTCAACTTTTCCTTTTAATCCGGCATTACTGATATATGAAAAGAGAATTCTCATTTCCTCTATACCTTTCAGTCCGGTTGCTGATTCCGACAATATTCTTTCCAGCTGAGAGAGCTTCTCTGGAGTACTTCCTTCAAGGGCAAGCAATGGCTGCAACTTCTTAACCGAATCATCAGATAAACCCTTAGCTCTCAGTTCTTCATTCACTGCATCAGTGCCTATTTTATCAAGCTTGTCAATTGCAACCGTTATATCGGTTATCCTGCTGCTTTCACCCAGATATTCTGCGATCCCTGACAATATCTTCCGGTTATTAATCTTGATCACTACAGAAATTCTAAGTCGTGAGAAGACTTCATCTATAATTTTTACAAGTTCATATTCATTAAGAAGTGAATCACTTCCTATAACATCAACATCACACTGGAAAAATTCGCGATATCTTCCTTTCTGTGGCCTGTCAGCCCTCCAGACAGGCTGAATCTGGTATCGCTTGAATGGGAAAACAATCTCATCACGATGCTGAACAACGTAACGGGCAAATGGAACCGTGAGGTCATACCTGAGTCCCTTTTCACAAATCTTTGATGACATTCTGGAGGAATCGCGTCCTGTCAGTTCTTCATCATTTACACCTGAAAGATAATCTCCGGAGTTAAGTATTCTGAAGAGCAGTTTATCCCCTTCATCACCATATTTACCGAGGAGTGAAGAAAGATTCTCCATTGCAGGTGTCTCAATGGGCTGGTATCCGTAAAGCCTGAATACCTGTCGGACAGTATCGAAGATATACTCTCGCCTCTGCATCTCTTCTGTTGAGAAATCCCTTGTTCCCTTGGGTATTGACGGTTTTGAGGACATAATTATTTAATTAAGACAAAAAACAAAAGTAAGAAAAAAGGGATTAGTGGCAATAAAGGCAGGGCGTAAAGGCGATAAAGGCTTTAAAAGAAATAAAGGCTGTAAAGGTATTGAGCCTCTACAGCCTATAAAGCCTCTATAGCTTCAAAAGCCTTCTTAATATTTCTGTGGTACGAAAGTCTGGTCCGTAACCGGTGGCCTTACATAAGCCGTACTGTGTTTCAGAGGAGGGAGTTTGAAAGGTTTGGGAGTAAGATCTTCATAAGGGATAAGTGAAAGCAGATGTGAAATACAATTGAGCCTTGCTCTTTTCTTGTCATCGGCCGGGACAACATGCCATGGACAAACTTTGGTATCTGTGTATGCAAACATCCTGTCTTTGGCCATAGAATATTCTACCCATTTATCGCGTGATTCGATATCCATAGGACTGATCTTCCACCTTTTAGTAGGATCAGTTATCCTGTCCTGGAATCGTTTTTCCTGTTCATGGTCACTTACTGAGAACCAATATTTTATAAGAATTATGCCTGAACGTGTAAGCATTTTTTCAAATTCAGGACATGATCTGAGGAACTCTTCATATTCCTCGTTTGTGCAGAAGCCCATCACCTTCTCTACACCGGCTCTGTTGTACCAGCTGCGGTCGAAAAGAACAATCTCTCCTCCGGCAGGTAGATGAGGAACATATCTCTGGAAATACCACTGTGACTTCTCCTTTTCAGTAGGTGTGCCAAGAGCAACGACCCTGCAGATACGGGGATTCATGCATCCTGAAATTGTTTTTATAACACCTCCCTTGCCAGCAGCATCTCTTCCTTCAAAAATGACCACCACTTTTAGTTTGTTAGCCTTAACCCATTCCTGAAGTTTTATCATCTCGATATCCTGCTCACCCAACAACTTCTCATATTTTTCTTTGTCGAGCTTCTTTTTCTTTTCAGCCTCAATATCATGATAAAGTTTTTCATCATTTAATGTTACTGCCTTTTTATCAGCCTTGTTTTTTCCCTTTTCTACTTCCTTATTTTTTCCCATGGTGGTCAGTTTTAAGAATTTAAGGAAAATTAGTAAAAAAAAAGTATATCATGAAATAATCTATAATAAAAAAGCAGGGACATTCCATGGAATGTCCCTGCAAAGAATAATCTATCAGATGTTTATTGTATAAAAGGGATAGAAATCGGGTATTTAAAAAGCTCACCCTTTGGAGCTTTAACGCTCGCCATAATTATACAAACAACCTTCAGAATGCTCAAAACGGCTATTATTGGAATTCCTATTACTATGAATATCAATGGAACAGCCAAAACTATATAAAGCAACATAGAAAGCTGAAAATTAAGCGCATTCCTCCCGTTTAAATTAACCCATTCTGACTCGTCCTTGCGGGTTAACCAGCATATAAGCGGCCCGATAATACCTCCAAAGGGAAAAAAGAAACCTGCAAAAGCTGACAAGTGACACAGCATTGACCAGTTTCTTTCTGTTTCTGTTAATATCCTTTTCTCTTCCATGGCTTCAACCTTTTTCGTAAGTAATTCATCTTTTCAAGGTTATCTGTCATTGCAAGAAAGCCAACAATGCTTCATGCCTTCCCGGATACCTTAGTTATCTCAAAGACGTTTAAAATTACCATTTGCTGCATGGAAACTATTTTGACAAACGTTTAAGATCATCAGCAAGAAGTCCGTTGGGAGCAGATTTACTTATCTTGTGCTGATGGTAATAATACATGTCTGAATCATCTGTTCCGATAAGCATTTTAAAGCATAGTCCTGCATTTTTTTCCTCCCGTGGACCAACCTTGTGAAGAATTAGTGTATTGGGAGTTTTTTCCTGAATCGCTTTCACAATGTCTTCTTCGGTCACAATTTCAACATTATGAGGATAAATGGCTTTTATCTTGTCGATAGTTGATACTTCAGGTGCCAGATCTTCTTCCTTTATAAGAATTGTCTTTCCGCTTACCTTTGGTATATTGTCATTGTAATATTTGAGATACTTTCTTCCAGTAAGAGAAGGATCCGCACTGATCATCTGGGCATGTTTCTGCATGAAGAGAAGAATTGCACCGAATTTATAGTTATAGTCATAGTCATCCTCCCCTGCAAATGATAGCGGGATAGCACAAATCTCAGGAAGTTCTCCAAGTTTGCTGACATCCTTTCCCTGGAGAAGGTTCAGAAAATTATACAGTGTATTTGCTTTATCCTTTTCATAGTTTGTTTGTGTAAGAACGATGAAAGAATAAGCCGGATCACGGCGCATCTTATTGAATTCCTGAACTGTAATAAGCTGGTAAGGTGTAAGAGTCCAGTATTTCTTTACTGCTTCCTTTATGAATACATTATATGAAGAGAACTGGTCCTGCTCAAGTACAACGCAGGTCTTTGAAGCAATAAACTGCTTGATCTCATCTTTGTTTGGAAAAGGAGCCTGACCGCTCAAAATCATTGTTGAAAGAAGCAGTATAACTGCAGTTAACTTCGTTTTCATAATAATAGTATTATTCGACTGGTAAATAGAGTGGATTTTTCTCATTGAATTTTCTGATATAAACGAACATAAGATCTTTTTTCTTGCTCCGGGAAAGCTGCACATACTCCTCATAAAGGGCAGGGTCCTTCATCAGAAGAAGCTCAGTATTGTCAGTTTCAAATTCCATAACCTTACCTGTTTCCCAGTCAATAATAAATTGCCGCAGCTCTGTTCTGGTAGATGGCGACCGGCCATATGGCGAATAATACGGACTGTAAGAGGAGTATGGTGAATAATAACTGCCATAAGAATATGGAGAATAATAAGGATCATAGTAGCCATACGGAGAATAAGGGTTATTGTAGTATCTGCTGTCCTCAGTTGTTATATCGGCTACGAAGTGACAAATATTCCCGACAAAAGTGATCCTGTTAAAACCTTCCTGAACCTGAATATAAAGAATGCCATTGCGGGCATATCCCCATACTGAGTTTTTATCTACCTCCTGCCTGACTCCAATATCATCATAGAAGTAGATTTTGTCCATTTCAAATATCTTTTTGAAAAACTCCCGGTCATTGTAATCAAATGATGCAAGAAGTTTTGCTTTTGGAATAGGTTTATTCTGCTTTACCATTTCAAAATCAAGGAAAACGCCATCCCTGAACTTGAAATCGGGTGTATATTTAGCCATTCCCTCCTTCTGCTGATCCTGCGCATTTATCGTCAAAAGAGCTGTGGCGTAGATAATTATCCCTAAAACGCTTACTATTCTCCTAGCCATTTTCTTATCTCCATGAATTTTACAGAGTTGTTTCAAATTTCGTACCACAACGACAAAAATAGCGAATTAAGTCAAAGGTAGTTAATTTACAGTTATGTATATTTTTAAGCTTTATTTTCATTAATTTTACATAATCCAAATATATCTTATATGGGTATTGAAGATTCAGCTAAAAGCAATGAAAACAAATCCGGGATGGAAAATGAAGATTTTTCATACGGAAGGATAAAACTCATTGAGAGGTACCTGATCATTTCAATGTTTGCTCTGATATTTGCAGTAATGCTTATTGCTTTTAATCAACCTTTGTTTGCAGGTTGCATAGTTGTAACTGCTGCATCACTTGGGCTGATTATTTTCAAAAAGATATCTCAGATCAACAGGAAATACAAAGACTCAATAGGCTCTTTTCTGAAAACTGACAGCAGAAAAGACAGGATAATTACGGATTTTTCTCATAAAATAAGAGAACCTCTTAACAATCTTGTAATTACAGGCGAATTATTCAACGAATCAGACCTTAGCATAAAACAGAAGGAACTTCTTGAAACATTTGTTGCCTCAACAAAAAGCATGGTTAATACTGTTAATGAATTAACAATGCAGGCCGCGGAGAATATGAGCTATGAGTCGAGAAAGCTGATAAGATTCAATATTCTTTCGGCAGTAGAGCATGTTATTGAACTGTACAAGCTCAAAGCCAATGTCAGAATTCACTTCATTATTGACAAAGCAATTCCCGGGGAACTTGAATGCATTGGTGATCCCGTAAGCATTAAACAGATTTTTCTCGATATTTTCAGCCGTATTGAAAAAGAGAATCCGGGAAGATCCACAAAAATCTCGATAGACCTGAAAGCAACCGGGACTTCAACCGGAGAGAGTCTCCTTACAATAACACTGGAAGCAGATACAGAGATGTTGATTATTGATGAAAAGAGTCCGGAAGGAAGTCATGCCGCCAGGCTTATTGCACTTAGCAGGGGAAGATATGTTCAGGATTCCGGAAAAGATATTTCAAGACTTACAATTTATTTATCTATAAAAAGTATCATCCCTGAAACGGGAATTAAGGAACCTTCCACCAGGATTGAAAAACTTGTAAGAAAGGAAAAAACACACAAAGAACTTAAGGATCTCAAGGTACTGCTGGTTGAGGATAATATAATTAATCAGAAAATAACACTCCTGACCTTAAAACCTCTGGTTCAAAGCATTGATTCTGTAACTAACGGTAAAGAGGCGCTCGATATGTTTGGCACCAACAATTACGATCTGATTCTGATGGATATTCAGATGCCGGTGATGAACGGACTTACTGCTACTGAAAAAATAAGGGCACTTGAATCAACAACTAACAGTCATGTTCCCATAATCGCCATTACAGCAAATGCCATGATCGGGGATAAGGAGAAGTGCCTTTCAGCCGGAGCTGATGATTATATCAGTAAGCCATTCCAGCCTGTTAACCTTGTAGAAAAGATCAGGCAGATCATTTAATCTTCTCTGAGGGCTTAAAACCGATGATCATAATGTCATCCACCTGGGTGTTTGTCCCCATCCATGTCCTTAGATTCTCTTCAAGTATTGATTTCTGATCAATGATATCAAATTTGTGAATAGTAAGCAGAAGATATCTTAACCTGCGGTACATAAACTTCTTATTATCCTTCCCTCCAAACTGATCAACATATCCGTCGGAGAAGAGATAAATCATGTCATCATCCTGTACTTCAATCTCATGCTCAGTATATGGAATCTTTCCAGGATTCATACCGATAATTATTTTATCGCCACTAATCTGGTTGAGGCTGTTATTCCGCAGCAGGTAAAGAGGAATAAATGCTCCGGAATAAATTATCTTTTTACTCTGTCCGTTAAAAGCACATATTCCTACATCCATGCCATCCCTGATAATTGTTCCTATGTTTTTCTTCCGGCTGAATGTTTTTTCAAGTGCAAGATTAAGTGAGGAGAGTATCTTTGAGGGACTGACAATATTATCTTCTGAAATAGCATTTTCAATAATCTCCATTCCTATCATCGACATAAGGGCTCCTGATACTCCATGTCCTGTACAGTCAGCAGCAACAATAAATATCCATTCATCCTTCTCTCCTATCCAGTAAAAGTCTCCGCTCACTATGTCCTTTGGTTTGAAGAATATAAAGGATGATGGAAAATGGTCCCTGAAATAATCTTCGCTGGGAAGCCTTGCTTCCTGAATACGCTGGGCATACAAAAGACTGTCGGTAATGCTCTTCTCCCTGATTTCAAGATCCAGCTTCTGTTGTGCAATAAGTGCAAGTGATTCTTCCTTCTCTGAAAGAAGTTTTCTTATCAGGTTAAGCCTTTTAAACAAAGTAATAACCAGAAAAAAACAGAGGATCACAAACAGTGAACCAAAAAAAGCAATCTTGTGATAAGGATCAATTGTTCCGATAAAAGAGAAAGAAAGTAATCCTTTAAGTCCGCCTGGAGCAGTGCTTAAACAGGATGGCCAACATGTATGATAAGCAACCCACATCAGATAACAAAAATAGGCTAATTATCTGAAGTTTCACAATATAAAAGATCACCTTAAAAGTGATATCTCATCTTTCCCATTACGCCTCAGGGAGATGATTTTTTTTGAAGGAGAAGATATGAAACCGCCCAGACCAAGCATATCCCACTTCTTGTCGATGTTTTCAATTGTAACTTCATCAGAACAAACAACATTAGGCCATTTCCTTGGAAATCCGCCCTCCCTGTATGCCTTTATGGTGCCATCAATTAGGATGGAAGAATCTGAGATATTAAAATGGTCTCTCTGAGGATCAGAATTACCAAGTATCTGCCATGATGTTGTAAAAATATCAAGAGGGTCAACAGTATGATCAACAACAAGAAAGAGTATTGATCCGGTTCCCCTGCAAATTTTTCTTAACTCTGAAACGATTATTCCGATAATAGCCGGATTTCTGGTTCTGTCAGCTGAAATAATATAGACAGGAATGCCGCTTAATGCAAGATTCAGGTTATAACCGGTTAAAATACCAGATTCAACCAGTTTGTCAAAATTGTTTTCAAAAGATGAATTAATATCTATCTTTTCTTCATTTCTGTATAATAGCTCCTCAGGTTGTTTTACAGTTGCATCAATACCCATTTTACCTCCAACTGAGAATGAATCTGAGGCATGATCAAGAACATCAAGAGGACCTCTTGTAAAAAGCAGATCTCTGCTGAAATCAGTGTTTCTGAATATGTGTTGTGCAAGGTCAGTGTAATTCCTTATATCAACATCACCGCTGACTGTTATCAGATATTTTGTAAACATCATCTGTCCGGTTCCAAACATTGAACTTAGGACTTTCAATCCCTGGCCAGGATAGCTCTTGTCGATTTTTACCACCATCAGATTATGGGCAACACCAGCTTCAGGCAAATGAAAGTCGGATATTTCAGGCTGAAGTGTAACCCTTACCGGTGCAAGAAAAATTCGTTCGGTGGCTTTTGCGAGCCAGGCATCTTCCTGAGGAGGAACACCTACAATGGTAGCAGGATAAACAGCATTTCTGCAATGAGTAATACATGTAACATGAAATCTGGGATACCAGTCAGCCAGAGAGTAGAATCCGGTATGATCACCAAAAGGACCTTCCCAGATCATCTCTTCGGAAGGATCCACATAGCCTTCAATTACAATATCTGCATCGGAGGGAACATACAGCTCGTTTGTGAGGCACTTTACAAGCCTCACCTTTTTTTTGCGGAGAAATCCTGCCAGAATGTACTCATTTATATTTTCAGGAAGAGGTGCTGTAGCCGAATAGGCGTAGACCGGATCGCCACCGAGTGCAACCGCGACAGGCATCTTTTTGCCGGTCTTTTTCCATGCTTCGAAATGGTTAGCACCGGTTTTATGACGCTGCCAGTGCATGGCTGTGGTATTCCTGTCGAGTACCTGCATTCTGTACATTCCTACATTTGACTTACCTGTGGAGGGATGAACAGTATGCACCATTGGCAGGGTAATAAATCTTCCTCCGTCATGCGGCCAGCATTTAAGAACAGGTAGAATACCCAGATCGGGGTTCGTTTGAATTACCTCCTGGCAAGTGCCTTTACTCCTGGACGAGGAAGGCATAATTGCTGCCAGCTTTAAAAGACGGGGAAGCATTTTCAATTTACCGATAAGAGAACTGCTTTTATCTGTAAGTTGGGTGAATATATTCTCTATTTCAATCCCAGCTTCATCGTAATTAGCTCTACCAAGAGCAAGAAGCATCCTTTTATCGGAACCATAAGCATTAATAAGAATAGGGAAATTTGTTCCTGTATTTTTAAAAAGCAGAGCTTTCCCGTTTGATTTGGTTATACGGTCGGTTATCTCTGTTATCTCCAGGACAGGATCGACAAAGTGTTCAATTGTTATCAGTTCGTTTTCCTGATCAAGCTTATTTATGAAATCTCCAAGCTTTGAATATGTCATCCGGTTATTAGTTTTCAGGTTTCAAAGATATTCAATAAGGGAATAGGACAGGCGTATGACATTAAAAAAGGGAGGGTATAAAAACAATGATGGGAACTAAACTCTAGGAGTAGTTCCCATCCACCGTTTGCGGCCGAGGCTGCTAACGATGTCAGATTACTGTTATTCTGACCGGCTGCCATGCTAAATACAAGATCTGCTACGCAACCCCTGGCTTTCCGGTAATGCTTGTTATGGCAAAACCTTCCGGCTGTCCCTTTTTCCTGCCTTGCGGCAATCTTTCCGGGACGAAGTGTCATTCAGGCTCTTTTGCTCGCTCCCCGAAGGCAGTGGCATTAGTTTCAGATAACCTTTGGCCGAAGCCCTTCATTTCTGAAGCCCTGTGACTCAATCGATTAAAGAACGTTTCCGAACTTTGGTGATCTTCTGAACATCGGGGGCGCGGAGTCCCTTAGTTCAGACTTCGGCTCTCCTGTTGCGCAGACCCGAGGGTCTGACCGAGACTGATAATGATTCAATTAAGTATCTTTTTCTGTCTCCACATCATTCGAGCAGTCTTTTATCGCTCACCTGATATATCAAATTTAATATGGTAATGGTCAATTTGCAAGTTTTGGGCATTGTTGTTGTAAACCTGATATAAACAGAAGTTGTTAATAGTTGTTAATAACGTCGGAAGACCTTTATCTACCTCATCCCCCGGCCCCTTCTCCCAGGGGAGAAGGGGAGAAAAAATCATCGATTGCAGGCTTAGCCCCTCTCCTCGCAGGAGAGGGGTTGGGGTGAGGCAATTAAAAAAGGGTTGCCAACACCGACAACCCTTTTATTATAATAGAATTTGTGACTATTTTTTATATCCGTAAACAGCCAGGTCACCAAGTGCTTCTTCAATCCTGAGCAGCTGGTTGTATTTGCAGATCCTGTCGGTCCTGCTGGCTGATCCTGTCTTGATCTGACCTGAATTGGTAGCCACAGCTATATCAGCAATAGTTGAATCTTCTGTCTCGCCTGAACGATGTGAAGTTACTGTAGTATAACCTGCCCTGTGAGCCATTTCGATACAAGCAAGAGTTTCGGTAAGGCTTCCGATCTGGTTAACTTTGATAAGAATAGAGTTTGCACAACCCATGTCAATACCTTTTTTCAGATACTCGACATTTGTTACAAATACATCATCACCAACGATCTGTATTTTCTTGCCAATCCTGTCTGTAAGCATTTTCCATCCGTCCCAGTCACCTTCAGCCATTCCATCCTCAACAGAATCAATAGGATATTTATTTACAAGCTGCTCAATAAAGTCAACCTGTTCCTTTGAGGTTCTTCTTGCACCTTTCGGGCCTTCAAATTTTGAATAGTTATACATACCTTCCTTATAAAACTCAGAAGCAGCGCAATCGAGTCCTATTGTGATATCTGAACCAGCTTTGTATCCTGCAGCACCAATAGCTTTGATAATTGTCTCCAGAGCATCCTCAGTACCTTCAAATTTTGGAGCAAATCCACCTTCATCGCCAACAGCTGTACTGAGTCCGCGTTCCTTAAGAACTTTTTTCAGAGCATGGAATACTTCTGCGCCCATGCGGAGGCCTTCCTTGAATGAAGGAGCGCCAACCGGCCGGATCATAAATTCCTGGAATGCGATAGGAGCATCAGAATGTGAACCCCCATTGATTATGTTCATCATCGGAACCGGAAGAGTAACTGCATTTGAGCCACCGATATATCGGTACAATGGCAGACCATGATACTGAGCTGCAGCTTTTGCAACAGCAAGAGAAACTCCCAGGATTGCATTTGCACCAAGGTTACTCTTTGTTTTTGTACCATCAAGGTCGATCATCTTCTTGTCAATGGCAGCCTGTTCGGTAACATCCATACCGATAACCTCTTCTGCTATAACATTATTTACATTATGAACTGCCTTTAGTACACCTTTTCCGAGATAACGGTTCTTATCACCATCTCTCAGTTCAAGTGCCTCATTTTCACCGGTAGATGCACCAGATGGAACTGCAGCCCTGCCAAAGAAACCGCTGGCTGTTGTTACATCAACTTCAATTGTAGGATTGCCGCGGGAATCAAGAATCTCACGAGCATGAACACTAACTATTTGACCCATAGATTTTTATTTAATAATTAAACAATAATGCAATATACGAAAAAAGGGATATAATCTCAATGATTTATCCCTTTCATACAAAATATTCCTTAAATATTTTATTCAGCTGCTGAATCGCCTTCTGAACTTTCAGTCTTTTCAGCTTTTGGTGCTTTGGTTGCCTTCGGTGCCTTAGCTTCAACTACAGCGCCTTCTTCCTTCTTCTTAGAAGGTTTTCTTCTTCTTGTAGTTTTTGTTTTTGCAGCCTCACCGCCACCAAGCATAGCTTCATTGTAATCAACAAGTTCTACGATGCACATATCGGCATTGTCGCCTATCCTGTGACCTGTTTTAAGTATTCTTGTATATCCTCCCGGACGTTCGCTTATTTTGGGTGATATCTCCCTGAAAAGCTCGGCTACTGCCTCCTTGTCCTTAAGGTAACTGAATACCACTCTTCTTGAGTGTGTTGAATCGTCTTTCGATTTGGTAATAAGTGGCTCAACATATGTGCGAAGCGCTTTAGCCTTTGCAGTTGTGGTTGTAATCCTTTTGTGAAGGATAAGTGATGTAGCCATGTTAGCAAGCATCGCCTTCCTGTGTGAGCTTGTTCTTCCCAGATGGTTAATAACTCTTGAATGTCGCATTTCTATTTTAACTTAACCAGTTTTATTTAATCTTTCTCTAACTTATATTTGCTTACGTCCATGCCAAATGAAAGGCTCATAGTATCGAGCAGTTCATCAAGCTCAGTAAGTGATTTCTTACCAAAGTTCCTGAATTTCAGGAGGTCATTCTTATTGAATTTAACAAGATCTCCAAGTGTTTCAACCTCAGCAGCCTTAAGGCAGTTGAGAGCCCTGACTGAAAGATCAAGGTCAACAAGTTTTGTTTTCAGCAGCTGACGCATATGGAGTACTTCCTCATCGAATTCCTCATTAGCCATCTTTTCGTCTGAATCGAGAGTGATCTTTTCATCGGAGAAGAGCATAAAATGGTATATGAGTATTTTAGCTGCTTCCTTAAGAGCATCTTTCGGGTGGATAGATCCATCTGTATCGATCTCAAGGAGAAGTTTTTCGTAGTCTGTTTTCTGTTCAACACGGTAATTTTCAACCGAGTATTTTACATTACGGATAGGAGTAAATATGGCATCAATTGCTATCAGTCCAAACTCACTGTCGACAGGTTCATTTTCCTCTGCAGGAACATAACCTCTTCCCTTGTTAATTGACAGTTCGATCTGAAGCTTAACATCAGATTCCATTCTGAAAATAACAAGCTCCGGATTCAGCACTTCAAAACTGCTGAGAGCATTATTAAGGTTACCGGCTTTAAAAACTTCCTGGCCGCTTACTTTGATGCTGATCTTCTCATGGTCAACATCTTCGACGGTCCTTTTAAAACGGACCTGCTTGAGGTTCAGTATTATCTCAGTTACATCCTCCATCACACCGGTGATGGTTGAGAACTCGTGGTCAATACCCTCGATCTTAACAGTTGTGATGGCAAAACCTTCAAGTGAAGAGAGAAGAATTCTTCTCAGTGCATTGCCGACAGTAATACCATAGCCAGGTTCAAGCGGACGGAATTCGAATTTTCCGTACTTGTCGTCCGCTTCCAGCATTATTACTTTATCAGGCTTCTGGAATGATAAAATGGCCATAGAATTTTTCTTAATATTATTACTTGGAATACAATTCAACAATAAGCTGTTCCTTAATATCTTCAGGAATATCTGTACGTTCAGGTACACTCATAAATTTACCTGCCATTTGAGTCTCATCCCACTCAAGCCATGATAGTTTGCTGTACTTTCTTGTTGAAAGTGAATCAATTATCACCTCGAGAGATTTTGATTTTTCACGAACACCGATAATATCACCTGGTTTCAGCTGGTATGAAGGTACATTAACAACTGAACCGTTTACTGTGATATGACGATGTGAAACCAGCTGGCGTGAGCTCGACCTTGAAGGAGCAACACCAAGACGGTAAACAACGTTATCGAGACGTGATTCGAGAAGCTGAAGGAGCACCGCACCGGTAACACCTTTGCTTCTTGAAGCTTTTTCAAATGTATTGCGGAACTGACGTTCAAGAATTCCATAGGTATATTTTGCTTTCTGCTTTTCTCTCAGCTGAACGCCATATTCCGATGTCTTTTTTCTTTTCTTGTTCATTCCGTGCTGCCCGGGGGGAAAATTTTTCCTTTCCAGGTTTTTATCGGGACCAAATATAGGTTCGCCGAATTTTCTTGCTATTCTTGTTTTTGGGCCGGTATATCTTGCCATTGTGCTTTTAATTTATTACTTGATATTCAATAATTCAGATTATTATACTCTTCTTCTACCGGGAGCACGGCAACCGTTATGAGGCATTGGAGTAACATCGATGATTTCCGTAACTTCTATACCTGCATTAGCTATGGATCTGATAGCTGATTCACGGCCTGATCCAGGACCTTTAACAAAAACCTTAACTTTTCTCAGACCAAGGTCATATGCCACTTTCCCACACTCTTCCGATGCCATCTGGGCTGCATAGGGGGTATTCTTTTTTGAACCTTTGAATCCCATTTTTCCGGCAGATGCCCATGAAATGACCTGACCTGAATTATTGGTCAGAGTTACAATGATATTATTGAACGATGAATGAACATGCGCCTGGCCTGTCGGCTCAACTTTAACGACTCTTTTCTTTAATGCTCCAGTCTTCTTTGCCATATTCTATTTATTTAGTAGCTTTTTTCTTGTTTGCAACAGTCTTCTTTCTTCCTTTACGGGTTCTGGCATTGTTCTTGGTGCTCTGACCTCTTACAGGCAGCCCGAGACGGTGACGGACACCGCGATAGCAACCGATATCCATAAGCCTTTTGATATTAAGCTGTGTCTCTGACCTGAGTTCACCTTCAAGCTTATAGTTATCATTAAGAATCCTACGGATAGAGTTGATCTGCTCATCTGTCCATTCCTGAACCTTAGCATTTCTGTCAACACCAGCCTCATCAAGTACTCTCTGTGCGATACTTCTGCCCACACCATAGATGTAAGTCAGTCCAACTTCGCCTCTTTTATTTCTTGGTAAATCTACACCAACAATACGTGCCATATAAAACTTTTCTTAAATGATTTGCAAAATTAGTTAAAATTATCCCTGCCTCTGTTTGAACTTGGGATTTTTCTTGTTAATAACGTAAATGCGACCTTTCCTTCTGACTATCTTACAGTCAGCGCTGCGCTTTTTTACAGATGCTCTTACTTTCATTACCTTAATATTTCATGTGTTTATAATTCTATCTTCAAGGGTCACATGGAACCCCGCAAGCGGGGTTTCTTATTTATACCTGAATGTTATTCTTCCTTTTGTCAGATCATATGGTGACATTTCAACCTTCACTTTATCGCCGGGAAGAATCTTTATATAGTGCATTCTCATTTTCCCCGAGATATGGGCAGTGATCACATGTCCGTTTTCGAGCTCCACCCTGAACATTGCATTGGATAAAGCTTCGATGATTGTGCCGTCCTGCTCAATTGAAGATTGTTTAGCCATATAATCTTTATTTATTTAAAACCTTCTCAATATATTCAAACGTTGTCAGTACATCTGCCTTCCCCCTGTCAACTGCCACGGCATATTCGAAATGTGCCGAAGGCCTGCCGTCAGCTGTTTTTATTGTCCAGCCGTCACCCATCTGTAAAGTCTCCTTCTTTCCGGCATTGATCATTGGTTCGATGCAGATCACGAGTCCTTTTTCCATTTTCGGACCGCTACCTTTCTTACCCCAGTTAGCTACTTCCGGTTGTTCATGCAGTTTCCTTCCAAGTCCGTGACCCACAAGTTCCCTCACAACCGAGTAGCCTCCGCTTTCTGCCTTTGACTGAACTGCAAAAGAGATATCTCCCACCCTGTTTCCTGCAACAGCTTCCTTCACTCCCTCTTCCAGTGCAGCCCTGGTATAATCAAGAAGACGCTGAACATCTTCACTGATATGACCTACGGCAAATGTGTAAGCACTGTCACCATACCATCCGTTGAGTATCACACCGCAGTCGACTGATATTATATCACCCTCCTTAAGTACATACTCCGAAGGTATACCATGTACCACTTCGTCGTTGACAGATGTGCAGAGTGTACCTGGAAAACCACCATATCCCTTAAACCCCGGAACAGCTCCGTTATCACGGATGAATTCCTCAGCTTTTTTATCGAGATAAAGAGTGGTTACTCCTGGTTTTATAAGTGAAGCAATTTCACCAAGTGTTCGCGACACAAGCAAATTGCTCTCCCTTAAAAACCCGACCTCTTCATCAGTCTTGAAATACAACATCAAAGAACGTAAAATATTTAAATTGACGTAACAGCACCGGATCTGCCTTTGACCCGTCCTGTTTTCATCAGACCATCATAATGACGCATAAGCAAATGACTTTCAATCTGCTGAAGTGTGTCGAGCACTACTCCTACAAGAATGAGAAGTGTTGTTCCGCCAAAAAATTGTGCGAACTGAGGTGTAATGCCTGCCTGTACCGCAATTGCGGGCAGAATGGCAATAATAGCCAGAAAAACTGATCCTGGTAATGTAATTTTCGACATTATCGAATCAATAAACTCAACTGTCTTCCTTCCAGGCTTGATTCCGGGAATAAACCCTCCGTTCTTCTTCATATCTTCAGCCATCTGGACAGGATTAATTGTAATAGCTGTATAGAAATATGTGAATACTATTATGAGAAATCCGGTAACCAGGTTATACCACAATCCGTACATATTTGTAAAAGCAACAACAAAGCCCGATCCGGTATCTGAATAGCCGGCAATAATAATCGGAAGCATCATGATAGCCTGTGCAAAGATGATTGGCATAACACCTGCAGCATTAACTTTCAGAGGTATATACTGTCTTACGCCTCCGTATTGTTTATTTCCTACAATTCTTCTGGCATACTGAACAGGTACCCTGCGGGTTCCCTGAACCAAAAGTATAGTACCAAGCACTACTACGAAAAGAAATACCAGTTCAACAATAATTGCTACAGCACCACCGGCACCATTCATTCTTGCTCCGGCTTCGAATATGAAGTTTGCCGGAAGACGGGCAATGATACCAATCATAATAATCAGTGAGATTCCGTTTCCTATTCCCTTATCAGTAATTTTCTCTCCCAGCCACATAACAAACATCGTACCTGCTGTAAGAATAATTACAGAAGATACCTGGAAGAAAGTTCCTGAAAGAATAAATGCAGATGCCGGTAACTGGGCACTTAAATTTACAAGGTAAGTAGGAGCCTGAAGAATTAAGATAGCAACAGTAAGATATCTTGTATACTGGTTCATTTTTCTTCTGCCGCTTTCGCCTTCCTTCTGAAGTTTCTGGAAATATGGGAATACTATGCCAAGAAGCTGCACTACAATTGATGCAGAGATATATGGCATGATACCCAGAGCAAAGATGGAAGCTTGTGAGAATGCACCTCCGGAGAACATATCCAGAAGTCCCATTATACCT
This sequence comes from Bacteroidota bacterium, assembly GCA_016718875.1. Lineage (GTDB taxonomy): Bacteria > Bacteroidota > Bacteroidia > Bacteroidales > VadinHA17 > LD21. The sequence goes on along the minus strand of JADKBL010000041.1, from coordinate 2,141 downwards.
GAAGATGTCTGATTCTGAAGGTTGGCAAGCTGTGAAGGATCAATCCCCGGTAATGAAATATATTTACCCAGCCTGTACAATAAAATGATACTGAAAGTATAGATAAGTCTTGCTCGAAGATCCTCTATCTTAAAGATATTCTTTATAGTCTGAAACAGTCTCATGAATTACAGTATTACAACGGTTCCCTGTTTTGCTTCAATTGCTTCCTTTGCTGATTTGCTGAATGCGTGCGCATGTACTTCGATCTTACTTTCGAGAGTTCCATTCCCGAGGATTTTAACAAGAGCATTCTTGTTTACATATCCTGTTTTAATGAGAACAGCCAGATCGATTTTCTCCACTTTATGCTTATCGACAATAGCCTGAAGAGTACTTACATTAATACTTTTGTATTCTACGCGATTTACATTCTTGAAACCGGATTTTGGAACGCGTCTCTGAAGTGGCATCTGACCACCTTCAAAACCGACTTTTTTGCTGTAACCTGAACGGGCTTTAGCACCTTTATGTCCCCTGGTGGAGGTACCACCTTTACCGGAACCCTGTCCGCGACCTAAACGCTTACCTCTTTTTACCGATCCTTTAGCAGGTCTTAAGTTACTCAAATCCATAACCTTGTATTATAAATATGGTTTATATCTTAAATATTTTCAACTTTTACCAGGTGCCTTACCTTTACCACCATTCCCAGAATCTGCGGAGTGGCTTCATGTTCAACACTATGGTTTAATTTACGGATACCGAGAGCTTCAAGAGTTCTTCTCTGCCTTTCGGGTTTCCCGTTTTTGCTTTTCACCTGGGTGATACGAATTTTTGCCATCGTAATGTTCTTTACTAACCGTTAAAAACTTTTTCCATAGAAATGCCTCTGTGTTCGGCAATTGAGAAAGCATCTCTCATTTCGAGAAGAGCTGCGAAAGTAGCCTTAACAAGGTTGTGGGGGTTTGAAGAGCCCTTCGACTTTGCAAGCACGTTTTTCACACCAACACTTTCAAGAACTGCGCGCATAGCACCACCGGCCTTTACACCTGTTCCATCAGAAGCCGGTTTGATGAACACTTTTGCACCGCCGAATTTTGCAACCTGTTCGTGAGGTATTGTACCGTTTATAACAGGGACCTTGATCAGGTTTTTCTTTGCATCTTCAATTCCCTTGGCTATTGCAGTAGTTACTTCACTGGCTTTACCGAGACCATGTCCAACAATTCCATCTTCATTGCCAACGACGACAATTGCAGAAAAACTGAATGTACGACCTCCTTTGGTAACTTTAGTTACTCTCTGTATACTTACAAGCCTGTCTTTTAATTCCAGGTCGCTGGTTTTTACTTTTCTTATTCCGTTTCCCATGATCAATTAAAATTTTAATCCGCCTTCGCGTGCTGCATCAGCCAATGATTTTACTCTGCCGTGATATTTATAACCGCTTCTGTCGAAAACAACTTTTTCAATACCTTTCTCTTTGCACTTTGGTAGCGAGGAGTTTTCCAACGAGTTTAGCCTGTTCAATTTTCTTAATTCCTGTCTGGGCAGCTATATCTTTTTCCTTTGAGCTTGCCGACAGAATAGTTTCGCCTTTCAGGTCGTTAACAACCTGAACATAGATCTGTTTATTGCTGCGGTAAACTGCAAGACGTGGAGTCTCACCGGTACCGTTTATCTTTTTGCGGATCCGCATTTTGATCCTTGTTCTTCTTTCCAACTTAGTTAAGGCCATGATTTTTTTACTTTAACCAGATTAAACACTAGCAGATTTTCCAGCCTTTCTTCTGAGCTGTTCTCCGACAAACTTAATACCTTTTCCTTTGTAAGGCTCAGGCGGACGAAGTGACCTGATTTTTGCTGCAACATGTCCGATAAGCTGCTTATCGATGCATGTAAGAGTTATTATGGGGTTGGCCCTTCTCTCTGTCCTGGTCTCAACCTTTACTTCACCCGGAAGCATAATATTGATATCGTGTGAGTAACCGAGACTCATCTCAAGGTTCTGACCTTTTGCTTCAGCGCGATAACCGACACCGACCAGCTCTAGTTCTTTCTTGTATCCCTGAGATACGCCAATAACCATATTATGTATCAGAGAACGGTAAAGACCGTGCAATGATTTATGATTCTTTGATTCTGATGGTCTCGTTAAT
>JADKBL010000040.1 GCA_016718875.1 Bacteroidota bacterium | reverse complement strand
CTTCAGTATGATGCAACCGGTGAGAAAGAACTATTGGAATATGCCAGAAAAAAGATTCTTGAAAAGATGGCACCTCATATCAGTCACATTGGTGTCCATGATCATGGTTTCAATAATGTGAGCACCTACGGCAACCTGCTTCGTCTTATGGTGGAGGGAAAAACTCCTTTTAATGAATGGGAAAAGAACTTCTATGAACTGGCAATAAAAATATCAGGAGCTGTTCAGGCTTCTCGTTGGACACCTGTTAAAGACGGAGGATTTATTCATTCATTTAATGGTGCCCATTCTCTTTTTGTAGATACTATACGTTCATGCCGTGCTCTTACTTTAAGCCATATGCTTGGACATGTTTTTCAGGGTGAAGGTGATGCAAAGATAAGTCTCCTTGAAAGAGCAATGTTGCATATGAAGGCAACCGCAAAGTATTCCGTTTTCTATGGAGAAGGCCGTGACAGTTATGATTTGTGGGGCAGAACAGCGCATGAAAGCATATTCAATGTAAAAGACGGCAACTTCCGCTGTCCGGGTACTCAGCAGGGTTATTCAGGTTTCAGCACCTGGACAAGGGGACTTGCCTGGGCCATGTGCGGATTTGCCGAACAGCTTGAATGGATAGAAACAACAGATAATAAAGAGTTTGAAGCATCAGGAGGCAAGGAGCAACTTAAAGCTATATTCCTGAGGGCAGCGAGGGCAACCTGCGATTTTTATATTGCAACCACACCTGTTGATGGTGTTCCATACTGGGATACCGGTGCTCCCGGACTTCAGAAAATGGGCGATTATATGGACAGGAAATCTGACCCATTCAATTCATTCGAACCTGTTGATAGCTCTGCTGCTGCAATAGCATCTCAGGGATTATTACGATTGGGTAAATACCTTAACGATCAGGGAGAAACAGAAGACGGGAACACCTACTGGCAGGCTGGTCTAAAGGTGATTGACACTTTACTTGAGGAACCATATCTCAGTACTGTCAAAGAACACCAGGGTCTTCTGCTGCATACTATTTACCACCGCCCAAATGGCTGGGACCATGTTCCTGAAGGCAGTAAAATACCTTATGGAGAATCCTGTATGTGGGGCGATTACCATATCCGTGAAGCATGTTTGTATCTCAACAGGATTATCAGTAACGGAAAATATTATACCTATTTTAATTGTGTAAAATGAACATCGATCCTGTTAAAGACCTGTCGCGGCTCTGCCTTCATACAATAACAACAAAACCATGGAACATTGAAGAGGCTGCAAAAACTATGCTGGTTCCGGTGTGAAAGGAATAACAGTATGGCGGGATGCTCTGGCCGGAAGGAAAATAAGAGAGACAGGTGATATGCTCAGGGATAACGGACTTTCTATTGTCTCACTTTGTCGTGGTGGATTCTTTCCGGGAACGAATAAAGTGAAAAGAAAAGCTGCTATTGATGATAACAGGAAAGCAATAGAAGAGGCCTTTGAACTTGGAACAGATAAGATCGTTCTTGTCTGCGGTGCTGATCCTTCCCAATCTCTGAAAGAGTCAAGAAAACAGATTTTTGAAGGTATATCTTCTCTTCTGACTGATGCAAAGGCGGCAGGAGTGAAGCTTGCTATTGAACCATTGCATCCGATGTATGCTGATACCCGCTCAGCAATAAACACCATTGGCCAGGCAAATGATATGGCAGAATCGATTGACAGCAAATATGTTGGAGTGGCAGTTGATGTTTACCATCTCTGGTGGGATCCTGACCTGAAAAAGGAAATAATGCGTTGCGGAAAGAACAATAAGCTTTTTGCATTTCATATCTGCGACTGGAAATCACCGACGGTTGATATGCTGAATGATCGCGGCCTGATGGGAGAGGGGTGTATCCCGATAAGGAAGATAAGATCGTGGGTTGAGGAAGCCGGTTTTAAAGGCTTCATTGAAGTGGAGATCTTTTCCAATATTTACTGGCAGCAGGATCAGAGTGAATTTTTGAAAAAAGTAGTAAGTGCATTTAAAGATCATGCATAAAAATATTAACCACAGAGAGCACAAAGGATTCACACAAAGGACACAGAGAAAATATCTTTGTGTCCTCTGTGTAATCTTTAGTATCCGCCATTAGGAGGATACCGGGAACTTTGTGTCCTCTGTGGTTTAAAATGAAAAAAGCAAATATATGAAACAACACACAGTAGGAATTATAATGAACGGAGTTACAGGCAGGATGGGAACCAACCAGCACCTCCTCCGTTCAATAGCTGAAATTATTAAACAGGGCGGTGTTAAGCTCAGTCCGGGTGAAACCATCATGCCCGATCCTGTTCTTGTCGGTCGTGATGAGCACAAGCTGAAGAAACTGTGTTCCCTTACTGGTATCACGAAGATGACTACAGATCTCGACTCTGTTTTAAAAGATCCTGCTTATTCTGTTTATTTTGATGCCCAGACAACCGGACGGAGGGCTGATGCAGTAAAAAAGGCTGTAAAGGCCGGTAAACATATTTATTGCGAGAAACCGATAGCAGTAAGTACTGAAGTTGCAATGGAGCTGTATAATCTTTGCAAAAAGGCAGGTGTTAAGAACGGAGTGGTACAGGATAAGCTCTGGTTGCCGGGTATAATTAAGCTAAAGAGGCTCATCCAGGAGGGATTCTTTGGGAAGATACTTTCAGTGAGAGGTGAATTCGGATACTGGGTATTCGAAGGTGATATAATACCTGCACAGAGACCTTCATGGAATTACAGGAAGGAAGATGACGGCGGAATTATTGTTGATATGCTTTGCCACTGGCGTTACGTTCTTGATAATGTTTTCGGGAATGTAAAAGCTGTTTCATGTCTGGGAGCAACACATATCGATAAGAGGGTTGATGAGAATGGTAAGGAGTATAAATGTACTGCCGACGATTCAGCATATGCAACATTTGAGCTCGAAAACGGAGTCATAGCTCACTTCAATTCATCATGGACAGTGAGAGTGCGCCGCGATGATCTTCTCACTCTCCAGGTTGATGGTACAAAAGGATCTGCTGTTGCAGGACTGAGGGAATGCTATATTCAGCATTACGGGAATACGCCAAAACCTGTCTGGAATCCGGATATCCCCCAGCCCATTAACTTTTTTGAGGGATGGTCAAAAGTCCCCGAACAGGAGGTTTATGAAAACGCCTTCAAGGTTCAGTGGGAACTGTTTTTGAAGCATATCGTTAAAGATGAGCCATTTCCCTGGGATCTCAGGGCCGGAGCAAAGGGAGTACAGCTGGCTGAGAAGGGACTTGAGAGCTGGGCAAAACGCTGCTGGATTGATATACCTGAATTAAAAAACATTTAATATAAAAATTATGACAACCACACGCAGGAATTTCATCGCAAAATCGGTACTTACTGCAGCAGGTATTACTGCAGGAGCAAACTCAGGCCTCTTAACCGGCGCCTCACTGACAGATTCTATCTCTTCAGCGAAATTACCGGGTATAAATGATCCTGATGCTTTCAAAATAAGCGTCTTCTCCAAACATTTTCATTGGCTCGATTATACGCAGATGGCTGATGCCCTGGCTGAGATAGGTTTTGATGGTGCTGATCTCACTGTCAGGCCCGGTGGACATGTTGAACCTGAAAAGGTGGAGCAGGATCTTCCCAAAGCTGTGGAAGCTCTTTCAAAAAAGGGGAAGAAGGTCTATATGATCACAACTGCTATTGATAATGCTGATGATCCTCTTACTGTTAAAGTACTCAAGACATCAGCTGCCCTTGGAATAAAGCATTACCGAATGGGATGGGGGCATTATGACAATACTAAAAGCGTTGAGGCGAACATTGCATCAATGCAGGCAAAACTAGGTAAACTTGCTTTGCTGAATGAGAAATACTCAATCTCAGGTGAATACCAGAACCATTCCGGAGTTGCAAAAGAGGGTATATATTTCGGTGGTGCAATCTGGGATACAGCCATGGTACTCAAAGCAATCAATTCAAAATGGCTTAATGCACAATACGATGTCTATCATGCAACTGTTGAAGGCGCAAACACCTGGCCTGTAGGGCTCAGACTTATTGCTCCATGGATCCGTTCAATAGATATAAAGGATTTTGAATGGATAAAGGAAAAAGATTCAACCAGGTCAGAATCAATTCCTTTGGGAACAGGAAGAGTAGATTTCAAAAAGTACTTTGCAATGCTGAAGGAAATGGGGATAAACGTTCCGATCTCAATACATTACGAGTATCCGCTTGGAGGAGCAGATAGTGGAGCAACAAAGCTGACTATAAAAAGAGAAGATCTCATTTCGGCTATGAAAAGAGACCTTGCTGTTCTGAAAAACTATCTGAAAGAGGCAGGATTGGCTTAGGTTCCGTTTTTTTGTCGGGCTAAAGCCCTTTTATCCGGGCTTTCTTAAACCGTTGGCTGAAGCCAACGGTAACTGAAAAAGTTCTGGTGGTTTAATTTATCTTAAGGGATGTGGCGCCCTCCTTCCCCCCCCCCCCGGCCGTGCTTACTTCAACCACTTGTCAAACCAGTCAAACGCCTCCTTCTGCATGGCAGCATCAAACTTGTGTTCGCCCGGGTAGAAGGAGCATTTGTACTTGTCTGAAGCGCCGGCTTTCTTATAGACTTCGCTGAGGATCTTATCTGCCGCATTCATTTCGGGCACTGTGTAAAGATCGTCATCCGTATCATTCAGAACAAGTGTAGGAAGCGGTACTCTGAGTCCAAGTATTTCAGGAAAATCGAGTTCATTCGGCAATATCGGGACATATGTCATCCATGTGTGTGTGAATGACTTGTTAAGGACAAAATCTTTCCATGTTGTCATAAATCCGACACAGACAGCACATTTTATCCTGGGATCGAGGCCACCGGTAAATACGGTTCTCATGCCTCCTCCTGATAATCCTCCGCAGCCAATTTTATCTTTTATAACATCTTTCCTGGAACTAAGGATATCAAGTGCTATTTTGTCTTCAGCCATAAATACCCCCGGCCATGTGGTACCGGCACTGAAAAGCGATTTTGCCATTATATGTTCATGTTTGCCGGCCCATTCATTGTATGCCGCTATGTTCTTAGGATCTTCAGGATTGTTGTCATTAAGTCCTTCCCTGTGCTGTTCAGGTACATCCTGCATCCATACTCTCCGGCTTGCAAATGGAAAGGCATCAGATACCAGCACAACATAACCTCTTTTTGCCACTTCATTTGCCCATGCTTTGCCGCTGTAGTAATTTGTCTGATGTTCCTTCATCAATGGGTGCTGATCACTGCCGGTACGGGTTATCTTCCTGGTTCCGAAGTACTTGTTTCCACCATGATCGTGAAATGCAAGGATCCCGGGCAATGGTCCTTTTGCATTTTCAGGCTTAAGCAGGATTGCATCTGTTGGCCGGCCATAAGGTAGTTGCCATGTCAGCTCTTCAATATGCAGACCGTCATAAGTGTATTGTTTTTTGACTGTTACCACGGGCATAGGACCAATATCCGGGATTGAGATCCTGTCTCTTGTCTTTGCTTCAGCAGCCGGATGCCATTTACTCAGGTCAGTAAACTCCTTTCTTCTGAACGAAAGAGAAGGCATCTTATCGTTGGCAAGTGTTGTTGCCCATTTACCATATTGTCCTATTAAGCTTATGTCTGCATTTTGTGTCATAATATTGTTTTTATTTTTTTCAATAATTGAAGGAGCTATTACAGATTCAAAATCTGGAAGAGAGGAACCATTGAGAAATCCGGTTCCGGCTAAACCCAAACCTGCCATCCCGGCATTTTTAAGGAATTTTCTTCTGTTGTTTTTCATAATATTTTAGTTTATAAGTATAACCATGGCAACATGACCAGGAATATTTTTTCCTGTAAAGGTATTGTTGAACTTTCCAATGTCTTCGTGCAGCCAGAGATCTCTTACCATATGCTTTCCTTTCAGTCCAAGTTCTTTCCAGTCAACTGTAATATCGGTAGCTGAACTGCTTCTGTTGAACAGAGCAACAGCATATTTTTTACCTTCCAGTTCTTTGGCCCAGACTTCTATTTCACCATCATCTCTTATTCTTCTTCCCTGCTTCCCCAGCTTATCCTGGTTTATGGCAATTACTTCCTTATTTGTCAGTATTTTAGTTATCTCAGTAGACATTGTTCTCAGATCATTACCTGCAATCAGGGGTGCTGCAACAATACACCACATGCTGAATTGTGACTGGTATTCATGAAGCACCATTTTCACTGGAGAAATACCTCCCCAGAGCCTCTCCCTGGTGAGATTTCCGACTTCGAGCATATCCGGATCATTCCAGTATCCCGGCCCTGCATACTCCCAAAGATCAACTGTTGTCTCAAGGCAGAAGAGCATCCTGTCCCAGTTGTCTTTTATATCATCACTGGTACGGTGCATGTTAGCAACTGATCTGACCCATGGCAATGCATTTTCCCTGGTATTTTCACCATTGATCCTGGTACATACATCATGAACACTGTACAAAATAGGGCGTCCTGTTTTTTTCAGACAATCGCGCATTAATTCAAATGCTGCCCTGCAATCAGCTTCCGAAGTGTTTTTCATTTCCTCCGTTGTTTTGGGGTAATTGCAATGATCATACTTAAGGTAATCAACACCCCAGGCAGCATAATCATTCGCATCTGTCTGCTCATAGCCAAAGCTGCCCATAAGTTTCTGGCAGGTTAGGCATCCGGGAGCAGAATATAATCCAAATTTCAGGCCCAGACTATGTACATAATCAGCCACAGGTTTAATCCCGTTCGGAAATTTTATGGAATCGACTATTATATGACCGTTTTTGTCACGGGCGCTGGTTACCCATCCATCATCAATTACAATATATTGATAACCTGCATCTTTCATTCCTGAACTGACCATTGCATCAGCCATGCCTTTGATATCAGCTTCATTGAATTCAGTTCTCAGACAGTGCCATGTATTCCAGCCCATTGGAGGAGTGGGGGCAATTTCTGCACTGGTTTGAGCCTGAATAAAATTTTGTGCAGGAAAAAATATCAGGAACAGGACTATTTTGAAAAAACTATGTCTGAACCTTAATCCATATTCCATGATTATAAGTATTTTAGTTTGCTAAACATTATCAAATATATAATGAAAAAAATTAAATATTCACTTCTGCTGGGCTTTACAATTATTTTGTCTTTGCATTCATGCATTTCTGATGATCAGCCTTTGTCAAAGGAGATGTTCAGCAATCCGCAGATTCAATATTGGCCCCGTCCACTCTATTTCTGGAATAATACCACAGTTACTGCCGATGTACTGACCAGTCAGATGCAAAAAATGAGGGATGAATGCGGCTATGGAGGATTTGGGGTTGTTCCTTTCGGCAAAGACTTCAGACCTGAATACCTGTCTGAAGATTATCTTAACCTGTATGGTACCATGCTGGAGAAGGCAAAAGAACTGGGTATGACAATCAGTCTCTATGATGAGTTCGGATTTCCCAGCGGATCGGTGGGCGCCTTTACTGAGGGTGATGATACACCACGTTTTCAGCAGAAATACCCCGATATGACTATTCAAAGGCTTGATAAAGAGGAGATTGATATAAAAGGACCTGTTGCTTTTTCACATAAGATCCCTGAAGGAAAACTGATGGGAGTTGTGGCAATGGATCTGGCTGATAATAAAAGGATAGACATAAGTGAAAGTTCAAATAACGGAACTATTAAATGGAATGTCCCTGCCGGGAAATGGAAGATAATGATATTCACCTGTGTACTTGACGGGTATCCTGTTGCCGACTATCTGAATCCTGCAGCAAATGAATTATTCACCGGCATGGTTCATGATGTTTACTATGAGCGTTTCAAACAGTATTTTGGAACTGTCATTTACGGAACATTTTTCGATGAGCCTTCCATGTTTCATGCGCAGTTCAGAATGTGGACACCTCAGTTCAATGAAAAATTCAGTGACAAATACGGTTTTAGCCCTGTAACTCTCTATCCGGCAATGTGGTATGATATCGGCCCGGAAACACAATCTGCCAGGAATTATCTCTTTGGCTTCCGTTCGGAATTATACTCAATGGGATTTACAAAAGTGGTCAATGAATGGTCAGTGGCACATGGAATAACTGCTACCGGTCACCATGCACCTGAAGAGGCAATAATACCTGCAAACGGAGCAGGAGATCTTATGAAATCATTCAAATATCTTGAGATTCCCGGGATTGACAAGATAGGAGGTTACAGGTATGCGGAACGGTTCTACAAGCTTCTCAGTTCAGCAGCATATAACTGGGATAAGAAGTTAGTAATGTCCGAGACCTATGGAGCAATGCCGAATTATGGTGAGCCCGGAGATCTCTCCTGGAATGATATCTGGTCAATTGCAAATGACCAGTATACCAAGGGAATAAACATGCTCATACCTCATGCTGTGTGGTATGATAATACGAAAGTGACCTATAAGCCTGAGCTTTCATACCGCAATCCGCTTTATGCCGACAGTCTGAAGGCTTACACAACTTATCTCTCAAGGCTCAATGTTATTTTACAGGCTGATGGAAAACATGTGGCCGATGTGGCAGTGCTATATCCCATTCAATCACTTTTGGGCGATCATTATTTCTATACAGAGACAGGTCCTGCCAATGTTGACGGATGGGTCGATCCCGAAAACAGCTTCTTCAATGATGCCGTCTCAAAGATCGACTATGTTGATATTGGCGGCTGGCTTCAGAACGGTGCCGGCCTCGATTTCACCTATATCCACCCTGAAGTTCTGGATGAAAAATGCTCAGTAACGGGTAACCGGCTTGAGCTTAAAAACAGTTCAAATAATGAAAGCTACAGTGTACTGTTTTTCCCGTCCTGTTATATGGTTTCTTTAAGCAACCTTAAAAAAGCGGTTGATTTCTATAATTCAGGAGGGATGGTTGTATTTACTACCCGTCTTCCGCATAAGTCTTGTGAAACCGGCAGGGACACGGAAGTTGACAGTCTCATCAGATCTGTATTCCCTGGTCTTGAAGATGATGCCTGGGAGATGAAGGAAAATGAGAATGGGGGCAAGGCCTGCTTCCTGCCCGATCCTGATGCAGTGGGGATCTCGGAAGTTATGTATGGCTCAGGACTTGAATTTGATGTTAGTTATCCTTTAAATCCTGATATCCAATATATTCATAAAGTTATTGATAACAGGAATGTCTATTTCCTTGCTAATCTGGGGAAGGGCAATATCCAGACAGAAGTAACCCTCAGAGGCAAACTCGTGTTAGAGGAATGGGATCCGCATACAGGAAAGATAAGGAAAGCTGAAACAGGATATTCTGAAAATAAAACTTCAGGTTCATTTTCAACAGTTGTGAAAATAAACCTGAAGCCGTATAATTCAATTTTCCTTGTTGAAAAAGAGTAATTGGCGGACTCCCTATTTTACAAGTTTTCTGATAGTTGGTTCAAGAGCATCTGCAATCCGCAGCATGCCGATATCATTAGGATGAACACCGTCAACGGTACCTTCATAATCAAAACCTATGAGGTCATCACCTTTCCGGTAATATAGATTCTTTATGCCGGAACTCTTAAGAGTCTCATAGGCCCGTTTAAGCTCCAGGTTCTTTTTTGTATTACCTGAATCTTCAGCTTTTGTAAAACCGTTAGTATAGGGGAATGCCTCTACAAACAGTATGGGTACATCAGGTCTCTCCCTGTGCAGCTTCATTACAAGTTCAACTGCACGTTCATAAATCTGTTCTTTGTTTGTGTTTGGATTGCAGTCAATTACATAAAGAGCTGCATCAGTTTCACAAAGTGCATCCCCGACAGAGAGGTCAAAAGTACCGTTTCCGCTGAAGCCCATGTTTATAAAAGGCCTGTCGAGTTTTCTTGCAAGAATATTTGTGAACAGCATCCCAGGACGTGAAGCACAGCCCCCCTGGGCAATACTGCTGCCGTAATACACTACCGGCTTTTTGACTGTAAGGTAATTTTCCTGCGGTAATGTTATTGAAGATGTGTTGCTGACACCAATCAATACTGTATCAGTACCATCATACAGCGGAAGGTTGAGCAGGTATTCCCTGAAATTATCACCGGCATTATTCACCATCATGAACTCATTCCTTTTTCCCTTTACTCTTCCGGTACTTATATATTTCCATTTGCCATCAACTATCGAATAGAGATCTATACCCTTAATTCCTGTAAATGGCATATGGTCCATCACAGCGTCATTCATTACCACCCATTTGACATCAATAAACGGAGAGTTGGACCTGAACCGTATGGAGATACCTGCAGAATGCTGACCAAGGTTCCATACATCCTTACGTAAAGTATTTTCATACTTGGGTGGAAAACGTCTGTATGATTTTTCAGTATGGAACCTTCCGATTATCGTAAACTCCTGTCCGTCATGAAACTGTACCGTGTCCTTCTGCTGACCTGCTGCTGAGGATATCACCAGAAAAATTAAAAGAAGCAGATTTAGTATTTTTTTCATATCCTTAATTTTAAGCCTCCTCCACAACTTTCCAGCCTACAGAATCGGCAAATGCAAAAACAGAGTCCTTAAGATCTCCGTAGAATGTTACCCTGTGCCATCCCCAGGCAGACCATTGTCCGAAGAGCTTTTCGATATCACCAACAGGTTCACCGCAGATCTTGGTTCTGCATGCCCTGTCATCAGGATCATTGCCTACAGCTTTTGCCTGGTGGAAAAGAATCTCTTTCTTAGAACTATCTACCTCAAGAGTGGTGGTCATATAATCAACCGGAAGAACTGATCTGACAGAAGCTCCCTGCCTGTCTTCTGAATGTGTCATTATTGTGAAAGGATTAACAGGACCCTCAGGGCCAAATGCCTTGTTTGAGGCAACACAATGTGCATAGATGATCTGTCGTTTTGAAGTATCAATAACAGGATCGGAGATATACCCCGGCCTGCCTGTCATATTCGTAAAGGTGACCATGGTAGCAGTTGATCTTACATCTGCCTCGCAGGCACCTACAAGGCCGTCATTGAGCAGTTCATGGAAACCGAGACAGGGGTAGGCATGAATGTGGCCACCATAGAAACCTCCAAGACAGTTCATGGTGATGGCGTTGGCATTATGGGTCTTTAATACAGATTTCATCCCCAGGTACATGGCTGCAGATGTCTGAAGTGTCTCATCAGAAATACCTGATATTTCAGAGGCCCCTTTCTTCCATTTTTTTACAACTGCTTCTGATTCATCCTTATCTGCCGTTTCCCATGCTTTATTAACCTCTGCAAATGACACATATTCAACCGGGATACCCAGAATAGATTCAGCAGGTCCTGCATTCTGGTCGCGTGCGACAAGTATTCTCGACTCTTTATTCTTCTCCTGGCATTCCCGTGAGCTTAGTGCTTTCAGATTATCTGGTTTGCAGGTAAGGCTTCCGGGTTTTGGAGTGGAATTAAGCCTGGCTGTTCTTGTTGCAGTAACAAACTCGGCTGTTGTTCCTCCTTTGCCAATTATATCGAAACAGCTTACTGCTGCAAGAAGGTCCTGTGTCCGTGATGAGGCAACAAATCCAACATTGGGTGCATTTTCTTTTAGGAATGCAGAGGTATATACAAGGAATCCTCCGCTGCCTCCGAACTGAAAATCAACATAGAGGACCGGTTTTCCTGATTTTGCTGCGGTCTGCACCACCTGGTTCCAGCAATTCATCTGGAATACAATATATCCGTCAATATTCTCTTTTTTATCTGCAGCAATTATTTTTTCTGCATCAGCCGGACCGGTAGCCAGCGATGAAAGAAACTCATGTGGGAACTGATTCCGCAAGGTTGCATTTGTATTTTCAATGAATGGCGCAAAATCAAATCCTACATTTGGCCAGTCAGGTTTGCTCTGTTTTATCTCATGCAATGAATAGATATTCCTGATCTTAAGTTTTTTAGCAGATCCGGTTGATGGTGTTGCACCAAGAAAAGATACAGGCTTAAGGGCAAAACATGCTCCGCAGGCTGCACATGCAGAAATAAATCCACGTCTGGAGCTAAGTCCGGTTGACTTTCCGAATGGTTTGATGTCGCTTTTAAGTTTTCATGGATTGGTTGCTGTTTTTATTTTATCTCAACGGAATCTTTGAATTCAAGTGAATTGAGCCTTGGTGGCAGGAAATTATTTACACCGGTTGTACTAATTCAAATTCTAATTTACAAATTTTATTTGAATTCAGTTATACTTTAATTGTTACTAGTGTTAGTTTTATCATGGTATATCCTGTGAGTAGCCTTCTGAAAGTCCTTCTCATCGGCATTGTAGATATCAACAAATTTCTGTGGATTACGGTCTACCAGCGGAAACCATGAGCTCTGAATCTGTATCATGATACGGTGTCCTTTTCTGAAACAATGTGCTACATCAGGAAGAGGATATTTTACTCTTGTTGGAGTACCGGGAATGAATGGTTCAGGTTTTTCAAAACTGTTCCGGAATTTACCCCTCATAACCTCACCACGTATCAGCATCTGGTAACCATCCATTTTGCAGGATTCATCTGCAGTGGCAGGTTCCTTATAATCGTCAGGGAATACATCTATCAGCTTGACGATCCAGTCGGCATCAGTACCGGTTGTTGAAACCATCAGGTCAGCAATAACAGGTCCTGCAAGTACAATATCTTCTTCAAGTATTGCAGTCTGATATACCATCACATCCGGCCTTCCTGATACAAACCTCTGGTCATTCCTCATATACGCTTGTGTCCTCTGAAGGTGAATTCCATCATCATATGGTACAGGCTTTGCCGGATCGCTTATAAATTCATCGTAGCCCTCCTGCTCTTTAGGGGCAGTAAAAGTTAATAATCCGTCCTTATGAAGGAAAAGAACCCTGGCAGAGCTTTTTGCAGGTGGCCATGTTTCATATTTCCTCCAGGTGTCAGATCCTGTTTCAAAGATTATCGCTTCAGAAGGAACAGTTGCAGATTTGTTATTCAGGTATTTTTCAAAGAATGGGAATTCTACATTCTCCTGGTACCATGTGGCACTGTTCATCTCAGGATTAATATCGCACAATATCTCATGGACATCTCCATACCATCCGCCTGTTCCGCCTGACCATCCTCCGTGATACCATGGTCCCATTGTCAGGAAGTTGTCGTTTCCGGTGTTCTGTTTTTCAAGTGCCTCATAGGTATGCAGAGCACCCCAGCAATCTTCAGCATCAAAGAAACCACCTACAACAAGGGTGGCAGGTTTGATATTTTTTAAATGTGGACGGATGTTCCTGGCTTTCCAGAAATCGTCATAGGTGCCATGCTTCATCAGGTCATTCCAGAATTTCAGCGTGTCGCCAAAGTATTTCAATTTTGCATTTTTAAGGGGACCCATTTCCAGGAAAAACTTGTAATTATCCTGTGTAGGGAATATGAACGATGTGGGTCCTTTATCAGGGGTGATTGGTTCGGGACGAGGCTTGCCAAATGCCCTGTAAAACATAAAAGCATCAATCATCATAAATGCACCATTATGATGCCAGTCGTCACCTATGAACCAATCGGTTACAGGTGCCTGAGGTGAAACAGCCTTTACTGCAGGATGTGCACCAGGAAGAGATGCTGAGGCATAGAATCCGGGATAGGAGATACCATATAATCCAACATTCCCATTGTGTGATTCGAGGTTTTTCAAGAGCCATTCCACAGTATCATATGTGTCGCTGCTTTCGTCTATATCATTTTTTCCTTTTTTTTCAGAGATATACGGGCGTACATCCACAAACTCACCTTCACTCATCCATCGTCCCCTAACATCCTGGTAAACAATTATGTATCCTTCCTTTATAAAGAGCATTGAGGGCACCAGTCCGCGGGGATATTTGTCTTCACCGTAAGGAGAGAGTGAGTAAGGGGTCCTGGTAATAATAACCGGATGCTTTTTTGATTTATCCACCGGCTCATATACTGTTGTGAAAAGTTTCACACCATCGCGCATCGGGATATAGTGTTCCGATTTGATGTAATTCCTGCTGATATAAGCTGCCTTATCTTCTTTCTGAGCGTATGAACAAACGCTTGTAAAAATGAAAAAGAAAAGGAATAGTTTCTTCATTTTTCAGTATTATTTTTTCTCGTAAACAATTTCTTTTAAACCTGTTATAGTGTTCCCCTCAGCAGTAACTTTTGAACTGTTTCTTCCAACAATGATCGCTGTTTTCTGATTTCCTTTTCCGGTTGATCGTATAATGTTGTTCTTAATTACAATATCATGGGTGGTACCACCTATGTAAAATCCTGCTGACTCTTTTGCAACTCCGTTATTTTCAATTGTATTTCCGGTAAAAGTATTGCGGTGCCCGGCATTCTGTTCGTTTTCATTACGGAAGAGAACTCCCTGATTTGCATTTTCATACACATGGTTATTCTCAAAAATATTGTCTGTATCCTTATGTCCGATTGATATCCCGTTATCGAGATTGGCATATACTGTATTATTTCTGAATACCCCGTTCTGAACTCTCCAGCATAAGAAGATCCCGTCACCTTTGTTGTGATGGCTTATGCAGTTCTCAACAGTGGATTTGTCCGATCCGGTACCCGGATGAAACCCCAGTCCGTCACCATTTGAAGCTTCACATCCTTTTACTGTTATACCTTCTGTTACCTGCCAGCTGAATGAGTCGCCGTTGAATTCATTAACCTGTACATTCTCAACTATTACATTTTTTGATTTATGAATGTATACTCCGCCGCCCCGGCATCCGTTTATATAGTCGTTGGTTGCCTTGTTTCCTTCTATCAGAAGGTCCGATATTTTTACATTTTGTGCATTAACAGCCTCTACTATTGAGCAGCCGTTAGATACAACTCCGTTCTGGGCAGCTATATAATCATTTACTGTTGGGTTATCAAAGTAGATAACATTATCAGCGATGTCTGTTATAATTGCTGTTGTGACTTCCCATCCGCCATTGTTGGCATCATCGGAAAGTTCAATGCCCATCCCAATCTTAAATCCGCTGGCATCCTTAACTACAGCCTTCACCATACCCCAGTCAGCATCAATTATATAGCTTGTTTTGAATCCATTGCATTTTTTAAGAATGGTTGATTTGCCTGAACCCTTTAGGTTAATATTGTCAGATAACCTTACTGGTCCTGTTATATCGTATGACCCGGGATTAAGCTTAACTGTTCCTCCTCCTCTCGTTTTGATTGCATCAACAGCTATCTGGATGGCTATTGATGAATAACCCGGAATATCAGCAGTTGGTCCTCCTACAGTAATAATTTTTTCGGCATATCTTACATCAACGAGTCCAATTCCCTGACTGTAGGCGACTCCTGAGAGAAATATCATCAATGCCATTAGTTCAAAAGCTATGATCAGATTCTTCTTCATAATATCTCTTAAATTATTTATATTCTTATGTTTAAAATTAAGAATAATTATTGATTCCGCTATAGTGTGAACCTGTCAAAGAAGTTGTGGCTTAAATATTATTCAAGGCTATTTTTTCCTATATTGTATCCATAAAAACCTTCTAATACTCAATAATGACATCTGGAAACAACTCGCTAAGCAGACCTGTTCAGGCAAAATGGATGACTGTCGGAACAATAGGTCTTTTCTTTTTTATCTTCGGATTTGTAACATGGCTCAATGGTATTCTGATACCTTACCTCAAGATCAGCTGCGAACTGAACCATTTTGAGTCCTATCTGGTAGCATTCTCATTCTATGTTGCTTATGTTATAATGGCAATTCCGGCCTCATGGATACTTAAGCGGACAGGACTTAAGTCGGGAATGATGTTCGGTTTGTTTGTAATGGCTGCCGGTGCCCTGTTTTTTGTTCCTGCCGCTATGACAAGGACCTATGGGATGTTCCTGACCGGACTTTTCGTTATGGGAACAGGACTGGCAATCCTGCAGACTGCTGCAAATCCCTACATAACCCTTCTGGGGCCCATCGAAAGCGCTGCACAAAGAATAAGCATAATGGGAATATGCAGTAAATCCGCAGGTATTGTAGCTACATTCATATTTGGAGTGATGGCCCTCAGTGATGGTGATGCACTGCTTGCAAGCCTTAAAGACATGGATGTTGTGCAGAAGGCTGCCACACTGAATGAGCTGGCTAACAGGGTTATCGTACCTTACGTAAGTATGGCAGTTGTCCTTATTCTGATAGGGTTTTTTGTCAGATTTTCCGGACTCCCCGAGATAGATCCCAATGATGAAAACAGTGAGGATGACGACAGTGTACATGCCTCCAGAACATCCATATTCCAGTATCCATACCTCCTTCTTGGTGTAATAGCAATCTTTTGTGATGTCGGACTTGAGATTGTGGCCGGTGATACAATAATCAGCTATGGTATCAGCCAGGGCATCCCTGTTGCAATAGCAAAACACTTTACATCAATGACAATGGTTGCAATGATAATTGGTTATACCACTGGTGTAATTGTAATTCCGAAATATCTCTCACAGAGCACGGCTTTAAGGATCTGTGCTATTGCCGGGATTATTCTTACAATTCTCGCCTTGTCAGTGCCAAGGGCTGCCTCAGTTGTGTTTATTGCATTGCTTGGGATGGCTAATTCACTCATCTGGCCTTCAGTATGGCCGCTGGCTATTGAAGGACTCGGGAAATTCACGAGGATTGGATCTTCGCTTCTTATAATGGGTAACCTTGGCGGTGCACTCGTACCGCTGCTCTATGGCAGGCTGGCAGATGTTATTAATCCTCAGATGGCATATATTGTTGTAATTCCCTGTTACTTCTTCATTCTGTATTATGCTGTTTCAGGACATAAAATCGGGAAAAGAGTAAAAAGCATATCATAATATTAATAATCAACGTTATGGAAAATTTTTCAAGAAGAGACTTTATCAAAACAGGCACAATGGCAACAATCGGACTGGGATTGCTTCCCGGTTCTGCCCGTGCGGCTGCTGAATCATCAGAAACCATCAGGGTCGGGGTTATAGGCACCGGCAATCGCGGCAAGTCCCATGTTGCAAACCTGCTCACAATTTCAGGAGTTGAAGTTGTTGCAGTATGCGATCTTTTTGACAGCCAGGCAAGTGCCGCTGCAAATATGTGTGTCCAGGCAGGCAGGAAGAAGCCGGCAATATATGTGAAGGATGCGTTAACATATAAGCAGATGCTTGCTAAAGAAAAGCTTGATGCAGTGATAATTGCAACCTACTGGGATTCGCACGCACCTATTGCCATTGAAGCAATGAATAATGGTACTTATCCCGGAATTGAAGTTCCTGCTGCCCTTACTGTGGAGAACACCTGGAAGCTTGTTGAGACTTCTGAAAAAACAGGTATTCCCTGCATGATGCTTGAGAACTGGAGCTTCCGGCAGGATAATCTTGCTGCACTCAATATGAAGAGACTTAATATGTTCGGAGATATAGTACATTGTCATTGTGCACATTCACATGACTGTATCGACCACTGGTTCTTCGATAGCAAAACAGGTGACCAGAAATGGCCTGCTGAATACCTTCTTAAGTATAACAGGGATCAGTATCCGACTCACGCAGTTGGACCGATCATCAGCTGGATGGACATAAACAGGGGAGATATCTTTACTGAAATTTACTCAAGTGCCACAGCATCCAAAGGTATTAATGCATATTTCAAAAGAGAATTTGGGGAAAACCATCCGAATGGCAAGATCAAGTGGAAACAGGGCGATATTGTAACATCTCTGCTAAAGACTAAATCAGGGAAGACACTGGTAATCAATTATGATATGCAGCTCCCACGGCCATATTCCAACAGATGGCTGCTGGAAGGAACAAAAGGGGTTTATGATGAAGAGAAGGCCTCAATCTCCCTTGTAACAAGTCCAAAATATCATGAGTGGGAACCATGGAAACCATATGAGGAGAAATACAATCATAAGTGGTGGAATGCCGATTATTCTGCTCAGTCACACGGAGGTACCGATTATGTTATGCTGTCACAGTTTATTGATGCTGTAAAGAAGAAAGGACCAACACCTCTCGATGTTTATGATTCTGCTGTGATGACTGCAATAGTTGAACTTTCAGGTATCTCAATTGAAAAAAATGCCCCGGTTCCATTCCCTGATTTCACAAAAGGCAAATGGGAGACCAACAAGCCGTATTTTGGAATGGATTTAAGTCTTTAATCAAATTTAAAAAAAACCACAGGACAACATTAAAAGTGTCCTTCATGTTCCGATAGCTATCGGGACTATCTCCCGGGGGAGAAGGGCAAATATGTAACCGCCTCTCCCCAAACCCCTCTCCCGGGGGAGAGGGGCTTAAAGAACTTAACGATAATTAAGTATGGTTTATCTCGGGAAGTCAGTAGTTAAGGATATGCATGTAGGGGCGAAGCCGGAGCTTTTTCAATATGCTCAGGAAATGCGGAAGAATCCTACTGAGAGTGAAAAGTTATTGTGGAACATTTTAAGGAAAATGCGCCATAAAGGTTTTATATTCCGCCGGCAACATCCTGTAGATATTTTTATTGCAGATTTCTATTGCCACAAATTGAAACTGATAATTGAAGTTGATGGAGATGTTCATAATTCTGACCAGGCTAAAGAGTACGATGATGGCCGTTCCGGTGAACTTGAAAAATATGGACTGAATATATTAAGATTTACAAACGACCAGGTACTTAAAGAAACTGACAAGGTTACATCTCATATACAGAATTATATATCAAGTCAGACTTCCCCCTCTCCTCCGGGAGAGGGGGGATCAGGAGGGGTAGGCCAGTTACAGAGGGGGATAGAGGGGGTGAGGCCGGGCAGAAAAGATGGATAAGAGTGGGTGTAGCAAAAACAAACCCTGTATTAATTTGTTAGTTTAACAAGTTGATTTTGAAAAGTTTGTTTTATTTAAGATTAAATATTTCCAGGTATGAAAGTAAAATTTTGCAGGACTGAAGTGGAATATCCGGGGGAAAAGCTTGGCGAGCTGAGGGATTCAAATGATTTGCTTGGTAATGTGAAAGCATTGAAGGACAGAATAGATGAGGATGGGTACCTGCTTTTAAGGAATTTTATTGACAGGGAAACAGTAATGAGCGCACGTGAAGCAATTGTCAGCTTCATGGATGAAAAAAATGCACTTGTCAAAGGGACACCTTTGCTGGAGGCTGTTATGCCAAAGACCGGCAAAGAGGTGAGAATGACCGGGCAGAGCGATATAACTCACCATCCTGCCGCCCTGGCAGTATTTGAAAATAGCAGGCTGTTCGATTTTTTTAAAAGCTATTTCGGGGAAGAGGCTGTAACATATGATTATAAATGGCTGCGTGCTGTTGGAAATGAGAACTTTACAGGATGCCATTATGATGTTGTTTACATGGGGCGTGGTTCCCGCAATGTTCATACTGTATGGATTCCAATAGGTGAAATACCTGTCAGTCAGGGAACACTTGCGATTTGTGAAGGATCACATAAACTCGACTCTTTTGAGCGACTGAGAAAGACATATGGAGGAATTGATGTTGACCGTGATATGATTAAAGAAGGATGGTTCACCTCTGATCCTTACGAGATCACTGAAAAATTCGGAGGGAGATGGCTTACAACAAATTTCAATCCTGGCGATATCCTGATATTCGGACTCTATACCATGCACGCATCCACAACAAATCTGACCGACAAATTCAGAATAAGCTGTGACATCCGTTTTCAGCCAAAAGGCGAGAAAATTGATGAAAGGTGGGCAGGGAAAAGCCCTTCAGGTCACTATGCCTGGGGGAAAGATGAAAGAACAGAGAGACCAATCACCGATCTCAGAAAGGAGTGGGGAATTTAGTTACTTTTAAACCTTTAAACTTTTCAACTTATTATTATGATTTCAATCGAGGCAAGTGTATCAAAAGGCTGGCTCCACAAAAACGGAGGATTTAATTTTGATAACCGTTATTATATGGACCCTGTTTACCGCTGGGAGCAGGATAACCTGATCCATAAATTTGTTAATGAGAAGTTCCCCCGTTATGCCATTTATAATATGGAGGCAAACCTCCTCCAGGCAAAACATGTTAAGGATAATCATGTCCTTGTCGGTGCTATCCAGCCAAACATGATCCTGGCAACTATTCTCGGGGCGGAGTTCTCCTTTTTCGAGGACAAGGATGCTGATGTTGCAGGAAAACCGCTCGAATTTATTGCTGATAAAAATGAACTGCCTCCGGTTTCTTCAATTCTTGAACATCCGCTTGTAAAGGATCTTGAAAGGCAGATAAAAGAAATCACTCTGTCACGTCCTGATCTTAAGGTAATTCCTCCTTTTTTCTGGGATGAATCAGGAAGGGCAACTATTCATGGCATTATTACCACATCCCTCAAACTTACAGGTGATAACATTATGATCACACTTATGTCTGACCCGGACCTTGCACATGCTATACATCAATGGATTGTTGATGCTTATGTGGTTCTTATTCAGCATTTTTCCGGCCTGGCAAAACTTCCTGTCACTTCTGTTCACGTTGGAGAGTGTGCCGGTACAATGGTTTCACCCGATCTGTATGATGAGTTCATTGTTCCCTATATCAGCCAGCTCGGCGACAAGCTCGGCGCAGTACGTATTCACAGTTGCGGGATGTCAGATCATATTATGCAGTCAATTTCCGGGATAAGGAACCTGAAGATTATTGATACCGGTTCCGGAACTTCTATAAAGGGCATAAGGGATCTTAAAGGAAAGGATTTCATGATACATATTGCTCCTCCGATGGAGTTTATGATGGAAAATGCACCTCAGTCGCAAATACTTGACTGGCTGAATAAAACCCTTGAGGAAAACCAGGGCGGCCCCCTTCAGATAGCATATCACATGGAACCTGATTATGAAGTAAGTAACTGCCTTGTAATGCATGATGAACTTGAAAAGCGAGGATTAATAGTTAATAAAAGGCTTTATTAACCACAAAGGTCACAAAGAAAATACACAAAGAACACAAAGATTTAATAATCATATATTTAACTCTGTGTACTCTGAGTAAAACTCTGTGTCCTCTGTGGTTAAAAAATGAATTATTCAATAAATATTTGAGATTTTGAGTATGAGAATATTAAAACTTTTGACTTTATTTATTATGCTGACATCCTGTACTAAACCAGGCAAAGTTCTTTACAAGGAACTTACTCCCGATGAATTCAAGTCAAAACTTGCTGGATGCCCTGTTGCCTATCTTCCGCTTGGCACTCTCGAATGGCACGTAGATCATCTGCCGCTGGGGTCAGATGGTCTTCAATCTGCAGGCTTCTTTAAGATACTTGCAGAGGAAGCAGGTGGTATTGTTATGCCCATGCTTTTTATAGGTCCCGATGGCTACGATACAATAATCAATGGCAGAGAATATTACGGGATGGATTGTGCCAGCCTCTTCAGCGAGCAGGGAAATTATGAAATTCAGCAACTTCCGGGAAGCGCATACTGGGTCCCTGATTCCACATTCGATAATATGATGAAAGGAATAATGAAACAGCTCAGCCGTGCAGGTTTTAAAATAGTTGTTGCCCATGGGCATGGTCCATCGACTAACTATATCGGTTCCCATACTGAAGTTTTTAAGGAAAAATACGGACTGGTAGTTATGAATTGCTGGGGAAATGATAAGGATGATCTTTGTCTTATGTGCGACCATGCCGGAGCCAATGAGACCTCAATTATGATGTATCTTCATCCGGAACTGGTCCATATGGAAAAGCTGCCTGCTGATACTGCTATATGGCCAAAGGGTATGCTTGGAAAAGATCCCCGGATCCATGCCAGCAGTAAGCATGGAAAGGATATAATTGATTTCGAGGTCAATAAAATGAAGGACATTATCGAAAAAGAGCTGGCGCGGATTTAGCGAAGCGTAATCCGTGCCTGTTTTATTAGACTACTCCAAACCTGTCCAGCTTATAAAACCTTACAGCATTATCCCAATAGATCTTTTTGAGAGCCGCTTCAGAAATACCTATTCCGTCGATTTTCCATTTTCCCTGAATAGGAGTTGGGTGATCGAATTGTTTATCTGAAGTCTGAAGATATCTCCAATGTATTTCATAGAATTTCCGGTGTTCTTCAGGTGTAAAATTTCTGCATGGTCCCGCACCCTGTACATCACACTCCGACCAGTACGCCAGATCAGTGCCAAACATAATGCGATCCTGGTATTTAGTGAAAAATTCATATCCTTCATCAGACGGATGCTTTCCAAGTTCCCCGATACGGGCTGCTGTGTCAACCATGAGATTCGGAAATTCATCAAGCCAGCCAGCCACAGCTTTAATATTCTCAGAATAACCAGCTATATGAACTCCTACAAATTGGACATCAGGGAATTTTCTGTAAACATTATTTACCTGTTCAAACAGGGTCTCAAGTGGAGGGTATTTGCTACGGTCTGCAAAAGACCATTCAGGATGCAGCTCAAGCTCTTCCCATCGCTCATTTGCCGGTTCCCATTTCCGGAAAAAAGCCACAGGATCGCCGGTATGGAAGGCTACAGGAATTCCCAGCTTTCCCGCCCTTTCCCAGATCGGAAAAAGTCGCGGATCGTCAATTGCAATAAGTTTCCCCTCCCGGTCTTTCGCAGTCAACCCGAGCTGCTTGAGGTTCTTTAGAGCTATGGCACCTGCATTTACAGCCTTTTCAAGCATATCAGGGGCCCTGGTGAAAAATTCCGGATCACTTGCTGCAAGGTCCCAGTCATAAGTATAATGTAAACCAAGCCGGTTTCTGTATGGCTTAAATGCTTCAGCAAGTTCATAAAATGCTTTGTCCCCCATATACAGATCATCTCCTTTCCCTGTCAGAGAGGCAATAACCACCCCGTATTTTATCAGGTTATCATCCATTACCTGAAGGGCTTTCTTCACTTTCTCAGGTGTGATATGTATGTGCGCATCAATCACCCTGTGGCCAACTGGTCTTTCTGAAATTTTATTTTCCGACCCGCTGCAACCTGGTAATCCCGCAAGTGAAATTGCTGCTGCTCCAAGTCCTGCTTTTTCGATAAATTCCCGTCTTTTAATCATTAACCATTAAGCATTAATCATTAACCATTATCTCTCCGAACTTTTGTAATCATCAATATTCCCATAAACTTCCGACCTTCTGTCTTTTCTCCAGACTCCGTCCCAAACTCCTAATCCGGCATTGCCTATCCAGTACCATTCTGGACTGAAATTCAGATCGATTTTCTGAGTCAGAAGGGTTCCCTGTACCCCGCTTTCCTGGAGTATATCACCGGCTGGATTAACAATTACACTGTGTCCGTCGAAAATATTTGTAACAAAGAACACACCATTGTCAATCGCCCGGCTTCTGGCAGTTACTTTCCATGCTTCAGTGGTTCCCCGGACATCTCCCCATATCGGGCAGAAAAGCATTTCTGCCCCGTTGACAGCCAGGCTCCTCGAGATTTCCGGGAAAGCTATGTCCCAGCAGATGAGGATGCCTATTTTTCCAAAGTCGGTTGAAAAGACAGGAAATCTTGTTCCCGGAACGGCTCCCTGTTCTGTCTCTGAGTCAGGCAGTTGTACTTTTTCATAGACCCCCTGTATCTTCCCCTGTCTGTCATACAATGCTGCCACATTTTTTAATGTATCCCCATCCCAGTTGTAGAGTCCTGATACAATGTACATTCCGTACTCCTTTGCCTTTTTCGCAATCATAACCGATGCACTGCCTCCGATGGTATTGGCTTCAACCTTTGTCATACCAAGACCTGTATCGCAGGTAGGCCACCCTTCGGGAAGACAGACTATGTCGCAACCTGCTGTGCCTGCTTTGTCGAGCATCTCACTCATCATGGCTATATTTTTCTCAACTGTAGGTCCGGGCGGACGGAAATACATTGTTCCTACCACAACATTACGTGGTGCAACATCGGCACATGGTTCCATCGAAATATCGTCCCACCAGAGTGTGCCTGTTCCCCAGCGGAGCACGAGTGAGATTTCTGCAGTCTCTGATCCGGCAACAGCCTTTATCTTGTCAGAGGCAAGCAGCCATCCATCCCTGTCATCGCTTATGTGATAGATGTAATTATAACCAACCTGCTCTTTTCCTTTGAACCACTTAATCCTTATAAGTACACTCTTATCAATAGAGGCAATTTTCTCTGCCCTGAATCTGGCATTGAATTCGTAGGTCTGGCCTCCCTTAATCTGTACAACCTGAACGACTTTACCATGTACATTCGGGTTCTTGCTTTCCATTTTCAAGCTATACTTATCCCCGAATTTTACTTTGCTGTCGATTGTTACTGCGGGCTGCATTGTTGCAACCGGACCTGTAATTGTCCATCCTTCAGGTTTGCCTGCTGATGCCTCAAATCCCGGATTTTTAATCAGGTTTGCAGGCCCAAGTCCGTAAGTAATTGATTGACAGGCGATAAAACACACTGACATACAGTAAGTTAAGATAATTTTCTTCATGATATTCAATCTGTTTACATTTTATAAATTAATCAGCGTTAATCTGCGAAATCTGCGGGAAAAATATTTTTAGTCTCCCGCTGATCACGCTGATTTGCGCAGATTTGAATCCTTAAATTCAGACCTTCGGTATTTTACCTTCCACCTCACACCTCACGCCGTAATCCACTCATACGTACATCCCTGGCTGAAATGAAGTACCTCGATATCAGGATATTTTTCTTTAATGATCTGATTCAGCGACCTCATTCCCATCTCTTCGCTTACACCATGATTAATAACTATTAACGGATGTCCGGTGTCTTCTGCAAATACGGTCTGTATGTGAGTTTTTACAACATCATCAATTGCAATAAAAACATCCGGTTTCAGATCAGCATAATCCATAGGATCGCAGATCCATCCTGTTCCGATACCCACACTTGCAACTTCTCTTTTTGTATCACCATAGAAAGCAACTCCCGGCTGACCAAGCTCTTTAAGTTTTCCTGCCAGATGTCTGGCAAAGGATGAGGCACTCTGCTTTTCGAATCGGTATACATTATAATAAGTCCTTGAAGCAATTATGTCACTGTTCTTAAATCCGAGAAACTGTCCGAGCGCAAATGGGATTCCTTTCTCAGGCAGGGCATCAAGAGTATCGTGGTTTCGTATAATAACCAGACCGTTATCATTTATCCATTTCTTTTTCTTTTCGATCTGGGCCAGGTACTGATCTCTTGTAAACTCAGGGGATCTCTTGAGAAAGCCGGGTACCTCATCCAGATCCCTGTGGGTATAGAAAGTAGGCTCATGGGTTATCAGAACATTGATCCCTGATTCAACAGCCTTCCTGCAGGTCTCCTGGTTTGACATCCAGCAGGTGCCTATTTTCCTGATTACCGTTTCAGGATTTCCGATTATTATCCTGTCAACTGTATCAGGATTAAGCTTTACCTGTGAAGTGAGGAACTGCTGTAGCCGGGCAGCTGTAAGACCTGCACTGTTATACGATGACACATTTCCTGAATGAGCTTCACCTGAAGCAGCAAGGTATGCACCTGACATTGCAGCAAGCTTAATGAAATCTTTGCGAATCATTTTTTCACTTTTGTATCAGTTTATCTGGTAAATTTATAAATTTAATGATCAAAAAAATGATATCACGTATAAAATACTGTCATTCCGAGCATTAGCGAGGAATCTCACAAGAACGTGTTAAGTTTATAATTGAAAACCGATAATCAAATATAATTAAATGAAAAGAAGAAAGTTTTTCCAGGTATCAACAGCAGGTGCTGCCGGTCTTGCCCTGACATCTTCCTGTAATACACAGTCAGGTAATGAAAAAACAGAAGATAAAGCTTCTGTGCTGCCTTCTGAAGAACCTGACTACAAGAAGAGTATTAAAACAGAATTTACTTCTGTAAAGGCTAAACCTGCAAGTGATAAGGTAATTATGGCCCTCATCGGAGCCGGTTCATGGGGCACCAACCTTATACTTGAAGCAGCAAATTCCGGAGAAAATATTCTTATAAAATATGTATGTGATGTAGACGATACCAGGGGAGGACGTGCCATTGCTGAACTGGAGAAGATACAGGGATTCAGGCCCATAGCTGTGAGGGATCTAAGGAAAGTTTATGATGACAAGGAGGTTGATGGTGTATTTATAGAGACACCTGAACACTGGCACGCACTTGCCGCTATCTGGGCATGCCAGGCCGGAAAGGATGCATATGTCGAAAAGAATGTCTCTCATTCAATATTTGAGGGTCAGCAAATGATCAAAGCCGCCATGAAATATGAGCGAATCATGCAGGTGGGCATGCAGAACCGAAGTGCCGATTATGCTATTACAGCCAGGGATTATATCAACAGCGGTGAACTTGGAGATATTGTTTCTGTTCATGTACGTGAACTGCTCGATGGACCAATTGCATTCAATGAAAAGGAAAACAGCCCGGCTCCCGATACAATTGACTGGAATATGTGGCTGGGTCCCTCTCCTGAAGTTCCTTACAATGTCTCACGTAATAAATCGTGGCTTTACTACTGGGATTACGCCGGCGGTAACGTAACATCAGGGGGCTCTATCCACCAGCTTGATATGGCCAGGCTAATACTCGGCAATCCTGAATTACCTAAATCAGTCTATTGTGCCGGTGGCAGATATCTTTTTAATGACAATCGTGATGTTCCTGATTACCAGATGGCAACATTTGATTACGGAAAATTTGTATTAACACTTGAAACAGGTGAGTTCACTCCGTACTTTCAGAAAGAGGGACTTGATGTACGTCTCGGAACCAAATATCCTAAGTGGATGCAGAATTCAACACGTATCGACATTTATGGTACTAAAAGAATGATGTATGTCGGCAGAATGGGCGGGGGCTGGCAGGTATTTGACAAAGATGAAAAACTTGTTGCCCAGGATAAAGGAATCTTCCCGCTTAAGGCTCATATACTGAACTATATTGATTGTATCCGTACAAGGAAGCAACCCAATGGAAGCATTGTTGAAGGACACAAAAGCTCTGTCCATATTCATCTTGCAAATCTTGCCTATCGTGCCGGTAACAAACAACTGTTGTTCTCACCTGAACTGGAAGCAATAACGAATGACAGCAAAGCAGCAGAAATGGCTATGCTTACTTACAGGAAAGGATTTGAAATATCTAAGGATGTTTAAAAACTATGTGGAAGACAATCGTACTTATTCTGATTTCAATATTTCTTTTATCACAGTATTCTGCTGTATCACAGACGACAAAGAAAGACCCAGGCGGATGGAAGGCAGGGGTTGCCAGAGTGGTAATTACGCCTAAGGAATCAATCTGGATGGCAGGGTATGCTGCCCGTGACCATACATCTGAGGGTGTGCTTCATGACTTGTGGTCGAAGGCTTTGGCTATTGAGGATAAAAACGGAAACAGAGCAATAATTATTTCCAATGACCTTGTAAAGATTCCAAAGAATATCTCTGACCGTATCCGCGACCGCATTGGCGCAAAATACGGACTTAAAAGGGCACAGATAATATTAAACTGCTCCCATACTCATTCAGGGCCTGTTTTGTATGATTCCTTTAATAATATTTATCCCTTCAATGATGAACAGCTTGCAGTTGTGAAGGCTTATTCTGTAAAATTTGAAAACCAGATAGTTGAACTGGCAGGCAAGGCACTTGCTTCAATGGTGCCGGCACAAATTTATGCTGAAAGCGGGGTAACAAGGTTTCAGGTGAACAGGCGCAATAATGTTGAAGCTTTAAGCAGCCAGTTAACTGAACTTAAGGGGCCAAATGATTATGCTGTTCCGGTTCTGAAAGTGGTAAATAATTCAGGTGATTTGATCGCCGTTGCTTTCGGATATGCCTGTCATGCAACTGTTCTGAATTTTTATATGATTTCAGGGGATTATCCTGGTTTTGCCCAGATTGAACTTGAGAAATCACATCCGGGCGTTACTGCTCTCTTTCTGCAGGGAGCAGGTGCCGATCAGAATCCGCTGCCCCGCAGAACAGTGCCGCTTGCCATGCAATATGGCAGACAGCTGGCATCTGCCGTTGACCGTGTACTTGAAGAGAATATGAGAAAACTTGATCCGGTACTCTCTGTCGCATATTCAGAAATTAATCTTCAGTATGCTGGTCCGCTGCCGACAAAAAGTGAATTGTTGCAGATCATGTCAGATTCATCTTCAACACCCGATTATTTAAAACACAGCGCAGCCGGTTTGCTTCAGAAACTGGAAAGCGGCATTAAACTGAAGGATTCTTATCCCTATCCATGCCAGGTATGGAAACTTGGAGATCAGACTGTTATGGCTCTTGGAGGAGAATTACTGGTTGAATATGCCATTGAACTTAAGAAGACTTTTGGTCCTGATATTTTTGTATTCGGCTATTCAAACGATGTAATGGCATATATCCCTTCAGAAACTGTACTTAAGGAAGGAGGCTATGAAGGTACCAGGTCTCCTGTTTTTACAACTGCATGGAATATGAACATTCAAAAATCTATCCTTGAAGAAATGACCCGTCTGGCAGCAAAGGCAGGCGTTAAGGCGGTAAAGTGAAAAGATAGTCAATTCATACCGGCTGTTTTAAAGTATCCGATATACTCTTTTAATTTTTCAAGGTAGCCTTCCATATCAAGAAGCTGTTCATCATAAATTAAAAAGGTCATATCAGGCCTGCGGAATCCAAAATGACGTGCCCTGTCCTGTTGCCAGAAGTATGGTTTTTCAGCTGTAGAAAATCCTTTTGGCAGGCGGGTCTGTTCATATACCGATACAAGGTCGTTAAAAACAAGATCCCGTCTTTTCAGGCTGGCTTCAATATGCTGTTGTGCTTTCAGCAAACTGTTAAGCGAGGCTTTATTGTCAACAAAACGCATGTTATGTGCTTCTTTCACAGCATATTCGAGATTTGAAAGATCAATGTAGGTCATACAGGTATGTTTGACCAGTTCGGCGGTTGTCCTGAAGATCTCAAAATCATAACTGTGTCTTATGTTTAGATTTTTATTTTCAGAGATGATCTGTAGCGCCCTGTCCATTTTAGTCAGCATCTCTTTTGAGAGGATGACTTTTTCTTTATACTGTGTATTCCAGAAAGGGTCATATTCCAGGGCATCTCCCCTCGGAAGGTCAGGTAAATGTGTCTGCCCTATCTCCCCGTAGTGCCATACATTTCTTTCCATTGTCCCGGCATAATAGAATACTCCTTCATTGAGGAGCCTGTAAAGTTCTTCTGTTCCTGAGGCAGATCTCCCATAATAGTCTTTAAAATACGATTCCATGAATTCATCACGATCTGTACTGCCATTCCATGAACAGGCAGCTGCATTTACAAAATGCATCATCCACATCTGGTTGTGAAGGCCATCGTCATCCCATGATGTGCAGATCATTCCGTCAAATATTCCGGTCTTTGCTGCTGATGTTAAGAAGTTATGTGATTTTTCAAGGCTACCCGGTAATATATTTCCGGTCTCTCCTTTTTCAAATGTATATGGTACCATCAGTGGAACAACACATGGATTAGGATCATAGGCAAATACTTGATATCCAAGCGATCTTGCCTCTTTGATATAAGTCAGATCAGGCGTTTCATAATCATAGCTTTCTGCAAGAATCAGCCCGTCTGCAGGCTTGATTCCCTTTGCTGGTGATCTGCCGGTATTCCATCCCATCGGTGTCTCCCAGGCCATAGTTTTCCTTCCTCCGGCTTTTACAATTCCGGCGGCTTTGTTTATGAAAGTAAGATACAATCCGCTTCTGCCAATCTCTTCCGTTTTTGCCCTGCATTGTTCACATGCTCCAAGCTCATAGGTCTCATCTGAACCAATATGCAGATATTCCGAACCGGGTGTGGCCTCCATGGCATCCTTCCACAGATCAGACAGCAATTTGTAGCTTCCCTCCTTAAGCGGACAAAACTCCCAGTTCGATGATTCAACTTCTCTGAGCTGTATATACTGAGGCCATTTAAGTATGAAGCTTACATGTCCGAGTCCCTGCACCAGCGGAACGATCTGTATATGATACTGTTGTGCAAAACGGGTGAATTCCTGCATTTCCGCCATTGTAAATGCCCCGGGAGCACCTATTTCCGGATGGCTTGGATAAGCGAATTTATCTTCCCATTCCCATATGAGCATGTTTGCCTTATACCTGGCAAGATCTTTTATAAAACTCCTGACATAAGAGGCTTTGTCCTGATGATGTTTCGTATCATAATGGATTGCACGTTGTTTTATATCAGGCCAGTCTGTTATCTGCATGCCCTTTATCTTATAACCATTTCCCTCTGGCTTAATGAGTTGGAGGAGCGTCTGTATGGCATAAAACAAACCTGCTTCATCTTTTGCAATTAGTACCACTTCATTTTCTGTGACTCTGATCTGGTAACCCTGTTCCCTGAGGATTTTATTTTTCCGTTCCCTCTTAAGAATAATTGATGGAGTACTACCCTGAGAATTTATCCCGGCTGTTATATTCCATTCATTCTTAAGATCTTTTATCAACTCATCAGCTGCAAACCTGTCAGCTTGAGAATAACCTTTGTCAAGTACAATGCTGAGATGATTGCTGATGACAAAATCTGCTCCTTTTATGTTTACTTCCCTTGGACAAGGGATTACATTCAGACCTGCTGCATGCAGATCGCTTTCCCGGGGCTTCATGTCATTGCCTGGTCCGTAATCAACCGCTTTTACCGCTTTTGACTGACGATCAGTATCCCCTGTTGTCAGATGTATATCTTCATATTTTACAAGGTCAGGAGGATTTTGTTCTGTCAGCAGGCTATATGTTTCCGGCCTGCGTGATTTATTATGAATTGCATTCAGATTATTAGTTCCATTAATGGTTTCCCACCATTTGCTGTCAAGTATTCTTTCCTTCGAAAAATCAATATCAGCTATTATAACTGTATTCTTTTTCCCTAATGCTTCAGCAGTTACATTGCCATTGAAATCTATAATCCCGTTGCCTTCTGAACCAAGGACAACCGGCGCTATGTAAACTGAATTATCTCTGGCCCGTGTGATCAGCATTGGTGCAGTACTGAGACTTTCACCGGATTTATTATCCCTGGCCATGGTCGGATTGAAAATAATATCAGCTCCTTTCAGGGAATAGATTGTTGAGATTTCAGGATATGATAATTCCCAGCAGGTGGCGATAGCAAATCTCCCGAAATCAGCATTGTAAACCTCGTATTCATCACCTGTTGAAACGAGCCATGTTTCCATAACCGGCAATACTGTTTTACGGTGCTTTCCGATTATTTTTCCCTGCCGGTCGAAGATGACAGCTGTATTGAACACTTTACCTTCTGATGCTTCGTAAAGAGGGGCAATAATATACATATTGTACTTTAAGGCAATTTCAGACAACTGTGAAGTCAATGGTCCGGGAACAGTCTCGGCAAGTGAGTTGAATAATATCTCTCCTGTCTCCGGGTCTTTGACATTGATGTACAAACCATATGATCCGATATTCTGAATATCCTCAGGTCCGCAAACCATATCAGCTCCCATTTCCCCTGCCTTCCTGAAGAGAGCAAGTATATTATTTATATGAGCTGTCATCTGTGGCTTTATTTTCGAATGATCATATGTATTCATGAACGGATCCTGTTTCGGATATCCTTCAGCCTGGATTACTGCTATTTTTGCTGTTTTGCTCTGCTGACTGCTTAAACCCGGACAGACAAGCAGCAGACCGGCTATTACTGAAATTGTTTTTACGAAACTCATTTATGATCGTTTATTAAGCAAGCTGATTATAACGGAGATTTATTATGACTATGTTTTGTAACAGAACATTAAAAATGCGATATTCGTAATTACATCAGTAAAGATAATGAATCAGATAACAGTATGATATTACTGAACAGCAGTATAGGAAATTATGTGATCAGCAATGGGAAAAGATACTCTTACTTTGGTGGTAACAATTATCTTGGTCTTGCTTCACATCCTTCAGTGAAGGAAGCATCAATAAGGGCAATTGAAAAGTATGGAGTAAATTTTTCAGCCTCACGTCGTACTTCAGGAACAGCAGATATTCATCTTGAGCTTGAACGAAAACTCGCGGATTTTAAGGGAAAACAGGACTCAGTCATTTTTCCTTCGGGCTACCAGGGAAACAGCATTTTACTTGAGGTTCTTAAAGAGAGATATTCTGATGTTTTTACAGATCAATTTGCTCATTCAAGCATTCTTACAGGTATTAAAATCAATCCTGCTGATATTCATTATTACGATCATTGTGATGCCGGTCACCTTGAGAGTATTCTGGATAAATTCAAAGGATCATACCCTCTGATCATCACCGACGGAATATTTGCCCTTACAGGCGAGATAGCCCCTCTGGACAAAATTTATCCTCTTGTAAAGAAGTACAATGGTATTCTAATTGTTGATGATGCCCACTCTACCGGAATACTGGGAAAGAATGGCAGAGGGACCCCGGAGTTTTTCAATCTGCCTGCAGATGAGAATATTTTCCAGTCGGAGACAATGAGCAAAGCCCTTGGAAGTTATGGCGGATTTTTGGCAGGCGATAAAATCTTCACTGAGCTAGTTCGTGAAAGTTCAGCAACATATCAGGCTTCAACATCCCTGCCCCCTTCTGTTGTAGCCGCTGGTATAGCATCAATGGAAATAATAAAAGATAATCCTGCTCTGAGGATCAGGGTACTTGAACTGGCCGGGGAGCTGAGGAAAAAAATATCAGGTCTTGGTTTTCAGACAACCACCGACAATACTCCGATAATCCCGGTCATGGTTAACGATATTGACAAGGCAAAACATCTGTCATCGTTTCTTGAAGAAAACGGGATTATAGCTCCTTTCATGAATTATCCTTCAAGGCAGGAACTGTACATGATCAGAGTAACGGTATCAGCAGCACACACCGATAATCAGACTGATGAACTGGTTGACTTAATGAGCAAGTGGAGGAGAATGAATTAGCTGGGCTCAACGTGAATGGTGACATTCAGATTCTTATAGACACTTGTAAGCTCTCCTTCAATTTTATCGCAGTATTTGTGTGCATCACCTACTGATACATTCTCAGGTATCTGGATATGCAGGTCAAGGAAACGGTAATTTCCGGCAATCCTTGTCCGCAGATCATGATAATTGACCTGTAATTGCTTCAGTTTATTTTCAAGGTCTTCTATTTCATTTTCCTGCCAGGCAGTATCAAGAAGGGGTGAGAAAGCCCTTTTCAGCAGCTGATAAGATTCAAATATTATAAATGTTGCAACCAGCATAGCAACAATAGGATCGAGTATTTCAATTCCGGTAAGCATTATCAACCCCAGACCAGCTGCAACACCAAGTGAGGTATATACATCTGTTTTCAGGTGAAGAGCGTCGGCTTCAAGAGCTACGGAATTGGTTTCCTTTGCTACTTTGTATAATCTCATTGAAACAAAAGTATTGACAAGAGCTGAGATTAGCATTACCAGTGAACCGATTCCAACTGACTCAAGTTCAATTGATTCTCCTCCCAGTTTTTTTACCGCCTCCAAAATGATCCAGATTGCAGCAACGAAGATGAGCAGAGCCTCAATAACACCAGATATGTTCTCAACTTTGCCATGTCCGTATGGGTGCCTTGAATCAGGAGGATTGTCGGATACTCTGACTGAAAAGAAAGCAATAAGCGCAGCCACAAGGTCCATGGATGAGTGGATCGCTTCAGAAATAATACTGACCGATCCGCTTATGATCCCGGCTGCCAGTTTCATTATTATCAAGGCTGTGTTTGAAGCAATTGATAATCTGGCTACGCTTACTTTGGCATTCATTTGAATAATACCTTGTGTTATACAGATAATATTTTGGCAAGTGCTACCAGGCTGTGATTCACATCCTTGTGCAACTTGACGGCTTTACGGAAAGGCACAAGTGTTATTTCCCCGTTGGCCAAACCTACCATTACACTTTTCTGGGCATCAATAAGAGCTTCAACAGCAGCATGTCCTAAACGACTTGCATTAACCCTGTCAATAGCTGATGGAGATCCTCCTCTCTGAAGGTGCCCCAGAACAGAGACCCTGATATCATATCCCTTGAAGTCTTCTTTAACTGATTCAGCTATTGCAAAAGCACCTCCTCCTTCATCGCCTTCAGCAACAATGATTATGGCACTTGACTTCTTACGGCCTCCGTCAAACATCGCCTTGAGATTTCTTGCATCATCCTTTATTTCAGGTATGACAATGGCTTCTGCTCCGCTTGCAATTCCGCTGTAAAGAGCAATAAATCCGGCTTCAGCTCCCATTACTTCAACAAAGAACATCCTGTTGTGAGCACTTGCAGTATCCCTGATCTTATCAACTGCCTCAACAACCGTATTAAGAGCTGTATCATACCCGATAGTATAATCAGTTCCGAATATGTCGTTATCAATTGTTCCCGGAATACCTACAAATGGTATATCATACTCCTCATTGAATAACCTGGCTCCTGTAAATGATCCGTCACCACCTATAACAACGACTCCGTCAATTCCGGCTTCTTTTAAGTTTACATAGGCTTTAGCCCTTCCCTCAGGTGTTCTGAATTCTTCACACCTTGCTGTCTTTAGTATTGTTCCACCCCTCTGGATGATATCACTTACACTGTGTGCCTGAAGAGGCTTAAAATCAGCGTTTATCATGCCCTGATAGCCACACATAATTCCCATTACTTCCAGCCCTTCATAAACAGCTGTTCTTACAACTGCACGTATTGCAGCATTCATTCCCGGTGAATCGCCACCCGATGTGAGGACCCCGATTTTCTTAATTTTTCCCATTGAAATTTTGTTTTAAAAACGAAGCCGCAAAGATAATAATAATTCGTTACAAGGAAAAACGTAACAATATATTAACATTCAGATATTTGAAACAATATCTCTTATGTTTTCAATAAGCCATTTTGGGGTTGAGGTGGCACCGCATACACCAACTGTATTCTTTCCAATAAACCATTTTTTGTCCAGATCTGATTCACTGGCAACAAAATATGTTGCAGGATTCACAGATTTGCATACCTGGTAAAGCATCTTTCCGTTTGAGCTTTCATTTCCGCTCACAAAAATTATAACATCGTGGTTTCTGGCAAATTCCTTCAGATGAGGCTCCCTGTTTGAGACCTGTCCGCAGATTGTCCTGTGCACCTTAAGCATTTTATCAGGATCTGCAAATCCGGCTTCTTTATATTTTTCCCTGATGTTTTCAGAGAGAGTAGAGTAATCTTTTACACTCATGGTTGTTTGAGAGAAGAGATGAACAGGCTTTTTAAAATCGATCTGTGACAGATCAGCAGGATCTGTTACAAGAATCCCTTTGTTCTCAATCTGTCCCAGTAATCCTATAACCTCTGCATGTCCGGTTTTTCCGAAGATTACCACCTGTGTCATTCCTTCCTCAGGTTTTGTCCATGCATTCCTTATCCTCGACTGAAGGGTTTTTACGATCGGACAGGTTGCTTCAATAATTGTTATATTGTTTTTTTGTGCAGCCAGGTAGGTCGCGGGAGGCTCTCCATGAGCTCTTATCAGAACTTTACAATCCCTGAGCTTTTGGAACATTTCATGATCTATTGAGATTAGACCCAGATCAGCCAGTCTGCGGACTTCCATATCATTATGAACAATCGGGCCAAGGGAGTACACTCTTTCTCCTTCGAGAAGAGCTTTTTCCGCTATCTCAACTGCATTCTGAACACCAAAGCAGAACCCCGATTTCCTGTCTGTCTCAACCAGCATTTATCTTTTTGTCAATGATATCTTTTACCCAGCTCATCTGTGCCTCAACTGTCATCCTGCTGTTATCCAGCACAATGGCATCTTCAGCCCTCCTCAGAGGACTGATATCCCGGTTTTCGTCGGCAATATCGCGGGCTATAATCCCTCTTTTGATTTCCTCATAATCAACCTCCATCCCTTTGGCTTTCATTTCATCAAATCTCCTTTTTGCCCTGATATCGGCTGAGGCAGTCATGAAGATCTTGAGATCAGCAGAAGGGAAAACAACCGTACCAATATCCCTGCCATCCATCACTATACCCTTGAAGGCACCGATCTCCCTCTGCATTTCAACAAGCCGTGAGCGGACTTCCGGGATCTGGCTGATCCTGCTGACACGGGATGTAACCTCAAGACTTCTTATTTCTGTTTCCACGTTTTCAGAATTCATAAAAGTTTCGTGGGCGTTGATATCCGGATTATATATGAAATCAATATTTATTCCGGGCAGCTCATCTAATATTCCACGTGTATTTACACCCTTATCACTTATAAAATCTCTTCTTATGCAATAAAGTGTGACTGCACGGTACATAGCCCCACTGTCGATGAAAATATAATTTAACTCCTTTGCTATCATTTTGGCAAAAGTGCTTTTTCCACAGGATGAATAACCGTCAATGGCTATGATAAGTCTCTTTTTCATGGATGCAAAGGTTGCAATTAAACACTAATTGAGCAAGAATTGTTTATAAGCTGCCTTTTTTATAGATCATATCAGGCCTGAGAATTAGTGATATGTGATTGCTTGATCCGGCAAGGTGATAAGTGGCACGTCCGAATTCAACATCGATAAATGATGTTTTAATTCCAAAACCCCATGAAAGGCCGACAGTTGACACCTTCTGATCGATCTTCAGTTCGCTCCTCCTCTGGTAATTGTAACCTCCGCTGATATAAAAGTTCTTGTGAGGAATCAATTCTATACCAAAGACCATATGCCTGAGCAGGTTCTCTCCGAAATCTGAATCTGAGATCTCCGGTTCTTCGGTTGAAACAGGCAAAATATATTGGTGGGTAAGATCAAATTTCTCAAGGTGTCTCAATGTCAGGGAGAATCTGAATGGGGCATGCGCAAGCCGCTGGGATACCCCTGCCTGTATCTCGAATGGCAGCGGCTGTTTATCTTCACCTGCATAAGACGTGAGCTGCAATCCGATGTTTCTTAGGGCCAGTCCTGCTGAAAACAGACTGCTCCTGCTGTGATATGATGCTCCGATATCGAGTGCCAGGCCGAATGAGGAATATTTTTCAAGATGGGAGAGGACCGGCTTCAGATTCGCTCCAATATTAAAAAGAGTA
The DNA here is from genome assembly GCA_016718875.1 of Bacteroidota bacterium. Lineage (GTDB taxonomy): Bacteria > Bacteroidota > Bacteroidia > Bacteroidales > VadinHA17 > LD21. The sequence continues at coordinate 11,961 of JADKBL010000040.1, read as the reverse complement.
TCAATATTGCGTGAATAGAGTAACGAAAAGGCATACTCAGATGCTGTAAAGTTTCCTGTGATATTACCCGATTCGTCAGCCTCAGTAAAAGAACCGTAATTCAGGTAAGTGATTCCTGTACCAAAATTCCCGATACCTTCGAATGACCTTGAGTACATAGCCATTCCGTAATTTATGCCTGCGAAGTAATTAACATAGTTCAGGACTATGCTTTTATCCATTGAGGAATCTAAAAGTCCCGGATTATGATAGGCCATGTTCAGATCATTGCTGAAAACTGAAACATTTGAACCTCCGATGGATGAGATATAAGCAGAATGGGTCAGGTTTAGGAATTCATATACATTATCCCCGCCTGTCTGGGAAAATCCTGATACAAACAGGATGTTGAATATCAGTATATTGAATGCCTTTCTTAGCATAAATAATTATCAGGTTCAAAGATAGCAGGATTTATAATAACGGTTGGGATTAAAATAAATTTAAACGCTACAGTAATAGTATTGTTTGATTAGGTAAAAATAGTAATCTGTAATCGGTCGCCGGTCGCCGGTCACCGGTCGCCCTCGGCCATGTTCCTATGCCGTTTTCCCCGTGAGCGTCAGAGCTTCATCCGGTGGCTCTATCCGCCCCCTCAGCTGCGACATGTATAATCCCGCTATTACAACAACCATCCCAATCAAATTCTGAACCGTAAGCATATCACCAAGAAGCAGAAATGAGAAAAAGGCAGTAAAAAGAGGAATACTGTTGGTAAAGACATTTGCCTTCATCAACCCCAGGTTTCGTACAGAAAATGCGAATAGTATAAATGCAGCGCATGAGGCGAAAACTGAAAGCAGAATTACAGGTATGAACATTTTGAAATTAAATGTTATCTCCAGAAAGGGCCTGAGTTCCATTGTAAGAAACAAAGGAAGGAAAAGCACGGCACCAATAATATTCTGCACATTTACAATATAAATGGGACTGTAATGTTCAACAAGCCGGCTTAATGTAAGGTTATAACCGACTGCAGAGAAGACTGCCACAAAGATCAGGGCTATTCCTTTGGGACTGTATGAAAAGCTGCCGTCTTTATTAAGTACAAAAATTACAACTCCGATGAATGAAAGAATAATGCCCGAATAATTCAGAAAACTGAGTCTCTCTTTAAATATAAGTCTGGCCCCTATGGCAGCAAAAACAGGAATAGTCGATATTAGTACAGAGCAAACAGTTGCAGATACGTATGTCAATCCATAGCTTTCGCCCAGAAAATAGATAAAAGGTTCAAAAAGTGACATCAGAAAAAATAGCTTGTAATCACTCTTCCTGATTTTTACAAAGCGTTTAGTGTATGTAAGGTACGCAGTGAGTAGAATAATTGCAAAAACGAGCCTGAGAAAGACAACTGTAATTGGCCGGAAATCTTCATTCGCCATCTTAAACCAGATGAACGAAAACGCCCAGAAGATCATGGCCAGAATAACCGCTCCGTATAATCTTATTTTAACTTTCAATTTCCCCGAGCCTTCTTTTATTCAGGCGCTGCGAAGGTATTTAAAAATATTAGAAGTATTACCTGCAAAGAAGTATATTATGTACTAAGAACTTACACAGAGAAGCACAGAGACCTTCGGCTTAAGCCTCCGGTTTTCACAGAGGACCACAGAGATTCTGATAGAATTTTTATACAATCTTAGTGAACCTCTGTGTCTTCTCTGTGTCACTCTGTGAAAGTTCTTAAGGCTTACTTATTTTCTGTTCTTTTTTCGAACTGACATTTTTGAGTTCTGAAAACGTTGTATTTAATTATCTATAAATTAGGAGATTAAAAAAATTTGCATATTTCGAATATGTTCAGAATAGAAGTCAGCCTGATTTGCTTGTGAATCATAAATTATTATATTTGCCGCCATTAAGTTTCTGTTTAAGAAATAGAACTTCTTTAAACTGCTAATTATAAGTACAATAACAATTAATAAAATCTAAATGAAAATTCTGGTTTGCATCAGTAATGTTCCCGATACCACAACAAAAATCAAATTTGCTGCGGGAAACACTTCAATTGACACTGCCGGCATTCAGTGGGTAATAAATCCCTGGGATGAATTATCCCTTACCCGCGCTCTGGAACTGAAGGATGATACTTCTAATGGTATAAAATCAGTTACTGTAATTCATGTTGGCCCTGCTGCTTCTGAAACAACAATCCGCAAGGCTCTTGCAATTGGGGCAGACGATGCTGTAAGGGTAAACGCCGAGCCTCTCGATGCGTATTATACCGCAGCACAGATTGCCGAGGTGGTAAAGAAGGAACAATTTGATGTAGTCTTCTGCGGAATAGAATCAAGCGATTTCAACGGTTCCACTGTAGGTGGAATGGTTGCGGAATTCCTTGGTGTACCATCTGTTTCTGCCGTATCCGGTATAAAATTTGAAAACGGACAGGCTGTGCTTACACGCGAGATCGACGGGGGCAAAGAGACTGTTACTGTTTCTGCTCCATGTGTAGCAATTGTCCAGAAGGGAATTGCAAAGGAACCAAGAATTGCAGCTATGCGTGGTATAATGATGGCACGATCTAAGCCTGTTAAAGTATTCGAACCTGTTGCTGTTGAGCCTCTTACTCAGGTTGTTGAATTTGAAAAGCCGGCTCCAAGGGCAGCCTGTAAATATATCGATGCTGAGAATCCGCGTCAGCTTATCGAGCTTTTACAGAATGAAGCAAAAGTTATTTAGTTAGTCAGAAACAGTTAATCACTAAGATATGTCAGTACTAGTATATACAGAGAATTGGGACGGGAAATTCAAGAAACTCTCCTACGAGCTTGTATCATATGCAGCAGGCGTTGCAAAAATGAACGGTACATCTGTCACTGCAGTTTCAGTTGGCAGGGTTGAAGAAGCAGAACTTAAGCAGCTTGGCAATTACGGGGCATCAAAAATCATAAGCGTGACCAATGAAAATCTGTCTCAACTCGATAGCCAGGCATACGCAGGCGTAATAGCTGAGGTTGCAGCCAAAGAGGGTTCAAAAGTCATTATTATCGCAAATAATAACACCGGAAAGGCAATAGCACCACGTCTATCAGTCAGACTTAAGGCAGGCGTAGGGTCGGGTGTCAGCAAATTACCTGTGAACCACAACCCCTTCACAGTATATAAAAGGACTTATTCTGGAAATGCCTTTGCACAGCTTGTTATAAAATCTGATATAAAGATCCTTACCCTTGCTCAGAATTCATTTGACCTTGTCCCTTCTTCAAATACTGCAACTATTGAAAACTATACTGCAAATGTTGACGGATCAACTGTGAAGACCTCGGTGACAAATGTTGAAAAGCAGACAGGAAAGATGCTTCTGACCGATGCCGATATAGTTATATCAGGAGGAAGGGGCATGAAATCACCCGATAACTGGAGCCCGCTTGTTGAACTTGCTGATCTTCTTGGTGGTGCAACTGCGTGCTCAAGACCTGTTTCTGATGAAGGATGGAGACCCCATGGCGAGCATACAGGCCAGACAGGCAAGATCATTGCACCAAACCTGTATGTTGCAGTAGGAATCTCCGGTGCCACCCAGCACCTGGCAGGAATAAGCTCTTCAAAATATATCGTGGCAATCAATTCCGATAAGGATGCTCCTATATTTGAGTCAGCACAGTACGGTATTGTAGGTGATGCACTTAAGGTACTCCCAAAACTTGTTGAGGCTGTTAAAGAATAAAAAATAGGACAGGCCCTAAGCCCAAAGGCTATCGGGGCCCAGAGGGACTTAAAGTAATTTTCCGGTTCCCCTGCCGGGGAGCTTGGGGAGAGGAAAGAAAAGGTCCTTAAAACACAAAAGATAGTTTATGATAAAACAAATCATCTTCGCAGTTTCCTTACTGATAACGATAGGCATATTTTCATATACTGTCAACAGGCTTATCAGCTTTTTCAGATTTACCAGACCTGCATTCCCGGTTAAGGATTTCGGGAAAAGATTAATGGTTACCCTTGAGGTTGCCATGGGGCAGACAAAAATATTCCGCAAACCTGTAATAGGTCTTGCACACGCACTGGTTTTCTGGGGTTTCTGCCTTATCCTTTTCGGAAGTGTTGAGATGGTTATTGATGGACTTACAGGAACAGAAAGAGTTCTTAAGATCCTCGGTCCTTTTTATGACTTCCTGATGGCATCAGGTGATATTTTTGCTTTGATAGTCGCAGTTTCAATAATCATTTTTCTTGCACGCAGGCTCTTCTTCCACATCAAGCGGTTTGAAGGCATTGAAATGAAGAAGAGGTCACACAGGGATGCCAATATCTCGCTTTCCCTTATCCTTCTTCTTATGCTCTCACTCATGGCTATGAACATTGGTTATGTGGGATATACAATAAGTGAAGGAGGTACTGTTGAAGGTATTTTTCCTGTAGCAGGTATTATTTTCCCTCTTGTAAGCAGTATGAGTGCCCACAGTCTTAAAATTCTTTATGAGGCTTCATGGTGGACACATATCCTTCTTATCTTTTTCTTTGCAAACTATCTTCCCTATTCAAAGCACTTCCATGTTTTCATGTCGGTGCCCAATGTTTTCCTTTCGAGACTCGAGCCACTTGGGAAACTGCCCAATATGGATAATGTAACCCGTGAGGTAAAGCTTATGATGGATCCAACAACAGCATTTGCTGCTGCACCTGTGGGAGCTCCTGTTGAGAGATTTGGTGTAAAGGATGCTGAAGATGCTTCCTGGAAAAATTATTTTGATTCACTGTCATGTACCGAATGCGGTCGCTGCACATCTGTTTGTCCTGCAAACATTACCGGTAAAAAGCTGTCACCCAGAAAGATAATGATGGATCTGAGGGCCAGGATGAAGGAGAAAGGCCCCCTGATGGTTAAAAATGGCCGGGACTTCAGTGATAACCGCTCTCTGCTTCGTGATTTAATATCAGAAGAGGAACTATGGGCTTGTACAACATGCAATGCATGTGCCAAAGAGTGTCCGATTAATATCAATCATCCCACATTTATTATCGACATGCGCAGGTATCTTGTAATGGAGGAAGCTTCTGCTCCCGGTGAGCTTAAGGCTGTATTCAGTAATATTGAGAACAACGGTGCTCCCTGGCAGTACTCTGCAGAAGACAGGTTGAACTGGACAAAAGACCTGGAAATAGCAATTAAATAGAGAAAACAATGGAAACCAGGAAAATAGAAGTCCCTGTAATGGCCGACCTTTTTGCAAGGGGAGAGAAACCTGAATACCTGTTCTGGGTAGGCTGCGCAGGCGCTTTTGACGACAGGTATAAGAAGGTTGTACGGGCATTTGCAAAGATACTTACTCATCTGAATGTCAGCTACGCTGTACTCGGTAAAGAGGAGACCTGCACCGGCGATCCCGCCAGAAGGGCAGGAAACGAGATGCTTTACCAGATGCAGGCACTTCAGGTTATTGAGATCTTCAAAATGTATGAAGTGAAGAAGATAATCACAATATGTCCTCATTGCTTCAATATCTTTAAAAATGAGTATCCCGACCTGGGCGGATCTTATGAGGTAATTAATTACCTGCAGTTCATAAATAAGAATATTGAAAACGGGAAGCTGAAAATTGATTCAGAATCACTTAAAAATATCTCAGTTACATATCACGATCCATGTTATCTCGGAAGGGCAAATGATATATATGATGAACCAAGAGCTATCCTGAAAAAGCTTACCGGATGCGTTGTTGAAATGGAACGAAGCAGGAGTTTTGCACTATGCTGCGGTGCGGGCGGTGCCCAGATGTTCAAGGAAGCCGAAAAAGGAGATAAGGAGATATTCATTGAAAGGACAGAGGAGGCACTTAAAACGGAAGCAAAAGTTATTGCTACAGCCTGTCCTTTCTGCATGACAATGCTCACCGACGGGTTGAAGTATAAAAACAGGGAGGAAGAGATCAAAAACTTTGATATAGCTGAACTGATTGTACAATCACTTGAAATATGAAAATTGATTTTCTTCACTCCCTTTAGGGTTAGAGGCGAATGAAGAAAATCAATTAAATTAAAAACGCCATTAAAATTTTAATATAAATCATATACACATGGAGACCAGCAAACTTTTAAAAAGCGGTGAATTTCTTGTAAGTGAAATTGATTCCAAAGATATTTTCATTCCCGAGGAGTTCAATGAGGAACAGAAGATGATAGCTCAGACATGCAGTGACTTTCTTGCCGCTGAAGTATATCCGAATCTTGAGCAGGTAGAGAAGAGTGACAGGGAGCTTATGAAGACAATGCTTAAAAAGTCAGGTGAGCTTGGATTGATGGGTGTATCTATCCCGGAAGAATTTGGCGGATTTGGCCAGTCGTTTGTAACCCAGATGCTTGTTGCAGAGACAACTGGTGCCGGTTATTCATTTTCTGTAGCCTATATGGCACACTGCGGTATTGGTACCCTTCCGATTATGTATTATGGTAATAAGGATCAGCGTGAGCGTTATGTTACCAAACTTGCAACCGGTGAATTTCTGGGTGCATACTGCCTTACAGAACCCGGAGCAGGAAGTGATGCAAACTCAGGCAAAACAAATGCAAAACTGAGCGAAGACGGAAAACATTATATCCTCAACGGCCAGAAAATGTGGATCACAAATGCCGGATTTGCCGATACTCTTGTTGTTTTTGCGAAGATAGATACTGACAGGGTCCTGAGTGCTTTTATTGTTGAAAGCAAATACCCTGGAGTTGTGATAGGTCCTGATGAACACAAAATGGGGATTAAAGGATCATCAACTGCTCAGATTTATTTCAATGATGTTAAAGTTCCTGTTGAAAACCTCTTAGGTAAGAGGGGCGAGGGATTCAGGATCGCACTCAGCATTCTGCATATGGGTCGTCTTAAGCTCGGCGCAAACGTTATCGGAGCTGCTAAGAAAGCTATTACCGATTCAGTTAAATATGCAAATGAGAGGAAACAGTTTGGTGTTTTGATCTCAACTTTCGGAGCTATTAAACACAAGATGGCTGAGCAGGTTATCCGACTGTTTGCATCCGAATCGGCAGTATACAGGGCCAGCAATGATGTCGATTCACTAATGAAGAAACTTACTGTCGATTGCGGTGATTACGGAAGAGCATCCATCGAGTCGATCAGCCACTATGCTGTTGAGGCTGCCATACTTAAGGTAGTTGGATCAGAAATGCTCGATTTTGTTGCAGATGAGGCAGTTCAGATACACGGAGGCATGGGTTATTCTGCTGAAATGGCAGTTGAAAGAGGTTACCGCGACTCCAGGATAAACAGGATATTTGAAGGAACCAATGAGATCAACCGCCTGCTTGTTGTTGATACTGCGATGAAACGCGCAATGAAGAATGATTTCGATCTCTTCGGCGAAGCAGAAAAACTCTATTCTGACCTTAACAATATTACAAGCGGCAAAAAGGAGGGAGAAAGTTATTTTGAACAAAAATACAGGTATATTAAGAACTTCAAAAGGGCTATTCTTATCTGCATTCACGGAGCCAATAAAACCTTCCAGAAAAATCTGGTTCATGAACAGGAGGTCCTTAACAATATAGCAGATATGATGATGGAAACATATGTTTCAGAATCATTGGCCCTCAGGGTTGAAAAACTGGCTTCGATGAAGGGCGATGTGGCTCTCTATAAGGATATGCTTGATGTTAATATATCAGAAACAGCTGCTGTCATCAGAAAATCAGCATTTGATGCACTTTGCACATTCTGTTCTTCAGAATCATGTGAGTCCCTGCATAAGGCAATTGATAATCTTACAAAGGTTGGCTGTGTCAACGTGAAGGATGCCAGAAGGAGGATTGCTGACAAGCTTATTACTGATAATTGTTATAAATTTTGATGTAAATGTAAAAACATAAAAAAGGGGCAATCAAGGCCCTTTTTTTTTGACCGGAATCATTTTCTTATCTTTGTCCCCTCAACACTTATTCAAATCAGTCAATCATGAAAAGATTTATGAAAGTATCCGGAGCAATATTAATTTCAGTTTTTCTGTTCATATCATGCAGTACTGTTCCGTTGACAGGCCGCAGGCAGCTGAGCCTGGTGCCTGAATCTGAAATGATAACGATGGCCGCAACCAGCTATACCGATTTTATGAAGGAAAATCCCCTGTCCACCGATAAAACAGGTACGGCTTTAGTGAAAGAGACCGGTAAGAATATTTCTGACGCTGTTATTAAATACTTTGCGGAAAATAATCTCTCTGCCCAACTTAACGGATACCAATGGGAGTTCAACCTTATAAAAAATGATTCTACTCCGAATGCATGGTGTATGCCTGGTGGTAAAGTTGTGGTTTACAGCGGCATACTTCCCTATACAAAAGATAAAAATGGACTTGCAGTAGTTGTCAGCCACGAAATAGCACATGCTGTTGCAAGGCATGGAAGTGAGAGGATGAGTCAGCAGCTTCTAATACAGATGGGTGGTATGGCAATGGGAGAAGCTGTTAAGAACAAACCTGATCAGACAAAGAATATCTACAATACAGTATTCGGTTTAGGTGCCCAGGTTGGAGTCCTTCTTCCCTATTCGCGTGAACATGAATATGAAGCAGATAAGCTTGGTCTCATTTTTATGGCAATGGCCGGATATGACCCTAACGCAGCTGTCGAATTCTGGGAGAGGATGAGTTCAATGGGAGGTCAGAAACCACCTGAATTCCTTAGCACGCACCCTTCCGATGCAGCCAGGATCCGGAAAATTAAAGACGCTATGCCTGAGGTATTACCATATTACAAAAAGCAGTGATCAAGCTGCTGTATTTCTTTCAGACCAGCTAATAGTAATTAATATCACCATTTCGATTGATATTTATCAATTTTGCTGATGTTAAAGAGCATAGCAGAATTGAAAATTTAAATCCCTGCAAAGTTTTGTTGTCAGGATAATGAAATATATTTGTGAATTATTTAACAACTCATTTTAAACCTGAAGCAAATGACAAAAATATTGAAGAATTTACTGTTGTTAATGAGCATTGTAGTGGGGGTAATATATTTCTCTTCATGTGAAAAATACACATTCCGGGTTGAGTCATTACCACCAGTTGATACAGGCGGAACGGATACTACCAATTATGTCAAGTTCGCAACTGAAGTACAACCAATTTTTACAGCAAGCTGTATCGGATGTCATAAAGGTACAAGAAATCCTGACCTTCGTGAAGGGAATTCTTTTGCTTCTCTTACTACCGGTGGTTATGTTACTCTTCCTGCTGCTGACAGTAAGCTTTATAAGATGATGACAGCAGGAAGCCATTCATCCTTATCTACCCAGGCACAGAAGAATACAATTTATCTGTGGATATCACAGGGTGCAAGGAATAATTAATATTAAAACAAACCTGATAAAACATAAGAACATGAAAAAGATCTTTATCATCCTGTCATTATCATTACTTTTAACTCCGGTGTTTGCACAAGAAGAAGCTGCAGTGTCTGAACCTGTATCAAACACATTCAATGCTGCAACTTTAATTGACAATCATACAGTTGCATCTCCTTACAAAGGCGGTCTTGAACTTCAGATTCATCACAGGTTCAGTCTGATTGAAGACATAAAGAACCTTTATGGTATTTATGGAGCTGCAAATACCAGGCTGGGTCTCAATTATGGGATTACCGACCGTCTTATGATAGGTGCTGGTACAACCAAGGACTATAAACTTCAGGATTTACAGTGGAAATATGCTATACTTCGTCAGACAACTGACAACAGCATGCCTGTTTCATTGTCATATTACGGAAACATGGTCATTGATGCAAGAGCTGATGAGAATTTTGGACCGGAAGCCAGCTACAAGGCCATGCACCGTCTTTCTTATTTTACACAGCTTATAATAGCAAAAAAATTCAGTGAGAAATTTTCACTGCAGGTTGCTCCTTCAGTAATTTATTTCAACTCGGTACCTGAATATTCAGATACAACAGGTTACAAAAACTTTAACCTTGGTCTTCATGCAGGCGCCAGGTATAATGTTGTTGGAAACCATTCCCTTATGCTTGAGTATGACCAGCTTCTAACAAAGCAGGACCTTGCTGATGAGGATCATCCTAAACCAAATCTTTCACTTGGATGGGAAATAAATACTCCAACTCATGCATTTCAGGTGTTTGTTGCAAACTATTCTTCTATAATCAGTCAGCATAACCTTCTCTATAACTCAAATAATTTTGCTGATGGTGATTTTCTGGTAGGGTTCAACATTACTGTAAGATTCTAATTTGCTAAGCAAAAAAGAATGAAATTTTTTCATTTCAGGATAATAATCCTGTTCGTATTGATTTCCCGGGTTCCGGCTGGTGCTGCAGGTCTCATGAGATCTCAGACTGACACTATAAGTAAGGATACTGCTGCCTTTGTTTCTCCTTATGAGGAGGATAACCAGCGTTGCTTCAAATGTCATGGCCAGTCAAAGTACAGTTATACAAACGAATCGCTTGGACGTGAGGTCAGGGCAATGATGTTCTCGGAAAGGATTATAAAGAAGGAAGATTTTTATAAGGCAAATCATAAAAGTTTCAGCTGTACTGATTGCCATTCAACTGAATATACTACATTCCCCCATCCGGGAGAACTCAGGATGGAAGCAAAGCTGAACTGTATCGACTGTCACGGGGGTGATGAAACTTATCATTTTGATGCAATAGCTGAAGAGTATCAGAAAAGCTCCCATTTCAAACTGGAATCTGAAGGATTTTCCTGCTATAGTTGTCATGATCCGCACACCTATAAAATAAGTGTTAGAAATAGTCAGAACCTCAGAGAATCAATTGCATATGATAATGCAATATGCCTCGATTGTCATTCAGACTTCAATAAGTACCAGCTGCTTTCCGATCATGAGGAGATCAATATCCTGAAGAAGCATGACTGGCTTCCTAATCAGGCTGCTCATATGGCCAGCGTCAGATGCATTGAATGTCATACACAGATAAATGAGAATCTTCCTGTGGCTCATCTCATAAAACCAAAAGCTGAAGCAGTCAAACGCTGTAATGAATGCCATTCACAAAACTCAATGCTGATGGCCTCTCTTTATAAGTTTGAATCTAAGGAACAGCGTAAGGATGGTTTCTTTAATGGTATAATACTCAACCAGTCTTATGTAATTGGGGCTAACAGGAATGAATACCTCAATCTGCTCAGCCTTGTCATATTCGGCGGTATGCTTGTTGTTATTGCAATTCATGTTTTTTTCAGGATCAATAAATAGTACCTAATATTATAAGGAAGCAAAATGTACCTTTACCCAAAATGGATAAGAGCCTGGCACGTTCTTAACGCAATACTGTTCATCATACTTATTGTTACCGGATTAAGCATGCAATACACCGGAAAGAAGGATTATGTTCTTGTAGTCGGATTTGAGACAGCTGTCAGGTGGCATAACATATCAGCTATAATTCTTACTATCAATTATATAATATTTGTTCTGGGTAATTTTATTACAAAAAACGGCAGGTACTATACAATTAAGCGCGATAGCTTCTTATCTGACCTTATAAAGCAGATGAGATATTATGCATGGGGGATGTTCCATGGTGAAAAACACCCTTTCCCTGTTACAATGGAAAGAAAATTCAATCCTCTCCAGAAAATATCTTATGTAATTGTCATGTATCTTGCTGTACCTCTTGTAATTATTTCAGGTGTAGGACTGCTCTTCCCTGAGATTGTTGCTAAAGGTTTTCTGGGTGTCAGCGGAATGATCCTGACCGACCTTCTGCATATAACTATGGGATTCGTCCTTTCTGTCTTCATTGTTATTCATGTATACACATGCACCCTGGGAAAGAAGCCCACATCGCTTTTCAGGGGTATGATTACAGGATATCATGCAACTGAAGACCATTATGATCTGGAGGATTGATTTCAGCATTTGCTGAATCACATCCCTCAAATTTTTTATTAAAAATTTGAACGAGATGGAAAATAGTGAAACAAATAAGTCATCC
>JADKBL010000039.1 GCA_016718875.1 Bacteroidota bacterium | reverse complement strand
CCTGCTGTGGTACTGGTAAACAATGCAGGATCGCCTCCGTTGCATATTGTCTGTGTACCTGAGATTGCTCCTGCTGTAACATTATTAACATTAACAACAGCACTTCCTGACATATCAGCACCTAGTGAGGTACAATTGATATCACTAAGTGCTGTTATTGTGTATGTAGTTGTAAGGCTCGGACTTACTGATATAGTATATGGACTCGTGGTGATTCCTGATACTGTGGTTGGAGTACTGCCATCACTATAGGTGAGTGACCATGGCTGAGATCCGGTAAGTACTACGCTCAGATTAGTGCTGCTGCCATTACAGATCGTTGCTGTTCCGCTGAGTACACTCGTCGGACGTGAATTGACAGATAAGATTGCATTCCCATCACTTGTAACAGCCGGCGTACATGTCCCGCTAACGATAACCCTGTATTTATAGCCGTTCATGCCGGCAGAAGGATTAGTTATAGTAAGTGATGCTGTTGTAGTTCCACTATATATAGCATTGTCCGAAACATTTGCCCAAGCTGCTGTGAACTCCTGCCACTGATAAGTAATGCCAGTTCCAGAAGCAGTTACAGTAAATCCAGGAGTTCCTGTTCCTGCACAAACAGCTGCAGGGTTTACAGGTTGAACCGAAATTGCTGGTGGTACTCCTACAGTCCATGTGCTAATAGTGCTCCATGCAGTTGTTGTACAGCCGTAGCTGCCACCTGTCCTGCGGGATTGCACTATTACACTTCCTGTAGCGCCAGTTGTATTTATAGCTGCGCCACTGGTATAGGAAGACCAGTTACTTCCACCATCAATACTAAACTGGTATTCATCAGCAGCACCACCTGATCCACCTGAACCTATATTACCAGTAACCGTACCAGTATTAAATCCGGCACATATAGTACTTCCTGATACCGGATTCGCAATATTCAGAGTTGGGGCTACAGGACTTGCTGCTACCGGCCATGAAACAATAGTAACTGGCCCTGTGCTGCTGCAGCCATAACTACCTCCTGTGCGACTTACACGAATAAGAATATTTCCGGTAGCTCCGATTGTATTAATCACACTTCCTGAAGTATAACTTAACCAGCCACTACCATTATTAATGCTGTATTCATATACATCTCCTGCTCCGGTCGACCCACCAGATCCGGGTGTAATTGTTGCACTTGGTCCGTTATAACCAGCGCATATCTCAGTTCCACTAACCGGGCTTGCTGTATTGAGTGAAGGATTAACAGTTGTTGTCCCTAAAGTCCATGTACTGATTGTACCCCAGGCATTATCACTGCAACCGTAAGTTCCGCCTGTCCTGCGGGATTGTACAATTATATTGCCGGTTGCACCTGTTGTTGTGATTGCAGTTCCGCTTATATAAGGATTCCAATTTGAACCTCCATCAATACTAACCTGATACTGATCAGCAGCTCCTGCAGATCCTCCAGATCCTGCATTTCCGTTAACAATTCCGGCATCATAGCCTGCACAAACGGTACTTCCATTTGGAGGTACGGCAGAAGCAAGTGTTGGTGATACCGGCACTGATGCTACAGGCCACGTAACAATTATTGAAGGACCTGTACCAGTGCATCCATAACTTCCACCTGAGCGGCTTACCCTGATAAGCACATTGACTGATGCTCCTGTTGTATTGATTGAAGCTCCGGAAACATAAGCATTCCATAATCCACCGTTATTTAGGCTGTATTCATAGGTATCCGTTACACCAGTTGAACCTCCAGCTCCTGCTGTTATAATAGCACTTGGGCCATTAAATCCAGCACATATAGTAGTGCCGGTTGCAGGTGAGGCAGAATTTAACGCAGGAGCAGTAACAGAACCTGCCAGAGTCCATGTAGAAATTGTACTCCATGCAGTCGATGAACAACCATAACTTCCACCGGTTCTTCTCGACTGAACAATTATGCTACCGGTAGCTCCAGTTGTAACGATGGCCGTTCCGCTGGTATATGGAATATATGATGAACCGCCATTTATACTTACCTGGTATTCATCAGCAGCTCCTGAAGAACCACCTGAACCAACAGCTCCGGTGACAATACCAGTATTATATCCAATACATACTTCACTTCCTGATATTGGATTTGCAGAACTCAGAGTAGGAGCAGTAGGAGCTGTTCCTAAAGTCCATAAAATATATGTGTTATAAGCTGTAGGCGGACAAACTACTCCTACCCTCCTGCTTCTAACCTGTACTGATGTAACAGCACCGTCAGTTGCAATAGGAGATCCATTAACATATGCTAACCAGGTAGAGCCATTGTCAGTACTGTACTGAAGTTCATCAGTACCTTCACCTGGATCCGGCAGCGAAAGTTGCAGCACCGGTATTATATCCTGTACAGATGATACTTCCAAGTCCTGGAGATGACGAAGACAATGATGGAGCAACAGGTACATTTGCCAGTGTCACCGTCACCGCCGTCCTCGTCAGACTCTTACATCCTGTTCCTGCATTTGACTCAGCCCAATATGTTGTACCACTTACCAGTGATGTTCCAACAGCTATTGCTGTTCCACCTGAGGCATTATGGAACCAGTCAACGCTACTACCCCGTTGGAGGTGTTGCCACAGGAACTGTTAGGGAAAATACCTGTGACCCGCAAAATGACTGAGCAGATGCTGCAGCAGGTGCTGTGGGAAGTATTGTGAAATTAATAACAACATCATCGGTTGAAGTACATGTCCCGCTGCTTACGGTCCAGCGAAGAGTATAAGAATTTCCATTCAGACCTATAAACTGACTTGTCGGGCTTGTAGGTGTAATAACTGTACCTCCGGGTCCGCTGAGTTCTGTTACAATATCCCATTCACCTGTTCCAGTACCAGGAGTATTAGCAGCAAGATTTGTTGTTGTTATTCCGCATAGTGTCTGGTTTGAACCAGCATTAGCAGCAGTAGGAACTGGGTATACTGTTACAGTTCCTGCATCAACTACCCCTGTCTTTGGAGTTCCAAGTGTATTGTATGTAAAATCTGTCAAAGCATATACTCCAGGTACAGGTGTAGGAATTGAATATGGCAAATCAGCTGAAGTAATAGTAACAACTTTAGGAGTGCCTGCTTCAGTATAGCTTAATATATAATCAAATGTAATTGGATAAGGAGCTGTAAAAGTCACAGGAATTCCCGAAGTACCACAGACTGATCCTGCTGGTGATAATTTGGCACGCGGCTTCAGGTCAGTTATGGAACCTAATGTATAATTATCAGAACCTGTAACTGAGGAGACAACAAATACTGTGGATGAAGATGTACCATTAGAATTATTTCCCACTGAAATGGTAGGAATCTCGACCCATGACGGATCAGGTAATATTCCAGTATCAAATCTGGACAACCTAATATTGGATAATCCACCGGTAATCAATGGTGTAACATCACTGTTTGGCGTCCAGCTAAGATTGAGGGTTGCCTGGGCACCTGATGTAGTCTTAACTGTATAGTACTCCTGAGCACTAACACCAAGAAGTGGCAATACTTTAAATGCTGCTGATAAATTAGGCGTAAAGTATTCAGCTGACCAGAGTAATGGTCCTGATTGGGTAGAAGAAATTTTAATATTATTTCCAAGTGTATTCGGAGCACCCGATTTGCCTATAGGGAAAAGGAAGTTATCAAACTGACTTATCCGTTTGATAAGAGGACCATCAACAAATGAATTTACACTTCCTCCTGCCGGAATCACACAATTTATTGCAGAATTGGTGATTGTCAGTTTTCGGGTAGCGCTTGTATTTATCAATCCACTTGTAAGCAACAGATTACCTTTAACTTCAATTGCACCGTCATCATTAATACTCAGACCTGAACTATTATTTATTTCAAGGTTATTGAAAGAGTTTGAACCTGTAAAATAATCCTTTACAGCATCTCCAATTGTCTGCAGACCGCCGCCTCCGAATGACACAGTAGCTCCTGCACCCGATCCGCTCTTGAATGAACCGGACTCGAGGGTCATCGTACCCTGGATCGTTAGCTTCTTGTTGAATACACTGTTGTCTAAGGTTGGCCCGTTTATATGTAGCAAATTACATATTGTAAGATCTTTATTCGGTAAAACTCTTGTCCCTGTCCCGGAGAAGATAACATTTGAAATATTGTCATATAAATCAGCGATTATTGTGTATGTCCCTGATCCTCCATATTCAATAGTAGCATTGTTTGAACATGCAAGGAAGTTGGTAAATACACCTGCAGGAAATGAACCGCTTTCAAGATAAAGTTTACCATTTCCTGATACTGTGCCAAGATTATGTCCAAAGAAAGGAGAGACTACTCTGAGTGTACCACTTATTGTTGTCCTGTAACCTTCACAATAGTTCTTATTCAGAGTAACGTCATGTTGAACAATTACTATATACCCGTCAGGTCCTCCTGTCAGTGTAACAGCATCTCCTCCTGTATGATCCCATATTGTCGGATCATCCCAGTCACCATCAGAAATTGAAGTAAACTCTGGAACATTATTATAAAATGCAGTTGTTATACCTGCGGTATATTCTCCACTCAGATTATTCGAAGCGGTATAATTCTCAGTTATTTTATTGTTAGTATCATCAACAGTATTTGTCAAACTCCAGGTAGTGCCAGGCACCTCAATCCTGGCAGCTTTATAGTTTGGCTCATCTCCGATAACATCCTCCTGGTAATAGTTCAAAACCATTTCCCCGGTAAAATTGGTAATACCGGAACTTTGAATTTCCCAGTAATAATCCAGGGCATTTGCAGGATCTTCAACAGATGGATGCATTGTGTTGATATTATTTACCCTTATTGATCCTACTGAATTACTTATATCAATTTTAAGATCGGCAGGTGTATATTTACCGGAAGTTCCCAAAGGATACTGGAAATTGGTAGTCGCGGCAATTATCGGGAAAAATTTTCTGATCCCTACATTACTGAATACTCCATCGGATGTAATCATTTTCGCAGTACTGAACGGCGCTCCATTCAGATAAGCACCTGTTCCAAGTGTAAGAAGGTATTT
Source organism: Bacteroidota bacterium (assembly GCA_016718875.1). Classification (GTDB taxonomy): domain Bacteria; phylum Bacteroidota; class Bacteroidia; order Bacteroidales; family VadinHA17; genus LD21. Next base: position 19,513 of record JADKBL010000039.1, on the reverse strand, counting down.
CTTAATATCAAGAATACCTGTAGTCATTGTCAGATCTTCCTGCAATGTAATATCATTGAGCATCTGTGCAACTGCCGCATTGTCCAGAATCAACCTGTCATAAGCTCCTGTTCCTGAAATAGAATGCTGCGAGGTTCCATTAAGAGTTATTCCTTCCCCGTCATTATCATTGTCGGTAAAAGTTCCGTTATTTGTCAGATTACCTTTCAGGTTCACAATATTTGATCCCAGTTTGAAATTCCCTGAGGTAATATCAAGGTTACGGTTTATTGTTGTCGGGTTGGTAAGAGTCAGTGAGGTACCCGGACTAACAGTAAGGTCATAGAAATCGGTTGCCCCGTTTATAGTCTGGGCTCCAACATACGAAGATCCATTTGTCGCACTGAAAGTGGTATTGTTGGTACCATAAACATAACCACCAACTCCTGGTGTATTATTAAGGTTACCATTGAAAGTTATATCGATATTGTTAGAGTTCAGAATACTGTTTGCACTGATATTCATGTTTCCGTTCAGAACAAGAGGGCTGACAAGAAGTCTCAAAGTAGCAGGCTGAGCTCCTCCAGTAATTGTAAGATGATTCAATGCTATATCAGCGTCAAGATAGTAGTTCTGTTCTTCAGTACCACCCTGAGTAAAAACAATTGAACCGCCTGTAACAGAACCAGAGGTGGGTCTGAGATACAAATCGCCAAAAGGAGTTGAAGGCGTTGCAAATGCATCATTCCCTCTGGCAATGGTCAGCGTTCCGTTTGACATATTAAACTCACTTCCGGAATTCAGGACCTCAAGTTTTGCATTTGTTGTATTTGCAGCTCGACCATTAATTGTGACAGTACCTCCGGTCTGAGAGTACTTTAATATACCACCAGCATTAGAAGGATTCCTTCTAATCTGTCCATTTACAAATAGCGTACCTCCCTGAACATCTATACTTGATGAACCGCTTGAAGTGTACTCAATATCATTATTAGTGACATCTGCGCCACCTGCTTCTCCTACAAATACATCACCTCTGATAATTGATAACTTACCACTAAGGATAAGGTCACCGTTATCATCGGCAAAGTTTCCTATCTGGATATCCATGCTCCCAGTATTACTCGGAAGATCGATATATAATCCTGCTGTAGCCGGAATAATGAACGGAGTAGTTCTTGATATTGTAAAATGGCTGTTCGGATTCGTCCTCATATACCTGAGAGTGCCATTCTGAAGAGTCAGCCAGCTGTCAGTCGGGGTGGTCATAGTTCCACCATTGATAAGATCGAGTGTTGTTGCCTGTGAATTACCCTTGTTAATAGTAACCCTTCTGACATTTATATTACCTGTCCCTGATACTGTAGCACTTGAGGAACCAAAGAATGTAAGATCAACATAATGTGATGAGCCATCATTTCTGAAAAGATTCAAACCACTGAATACCCCATTTGTTACTCCGTTATTGACAATGTTTCCACCAACAGCTAGGTATTTGCCAGAGCCGGACCATTTTGATAAGGAGTATAACCATAGTCACTGTCCCAAACTATGATGCATGATCCATTTGTAGCGGCAATATTTACATCTCCCTCAACAATCAGATGCTGGGCTGCAATATCATCATAATATGTGAACGACCCCCCGTTTATATTGAGGTCTCCCTTAATTGTTACTGTCTTCTCAATAGTAGTATATGTGACCTGATTCCCATAGAAGGCATTATTAGTGTTCCAGCTTAATCCTATTGCAGAGTAAGCAGTAGTTCCCTGGGTTGTAAGATCACCATATATTGTAAGTGAACTGACATTCTGCAACGTCATATTATCACCTGATCCGGCATCTCCCAGTGGTGAGAGTAACATATTTCCAACATAGGAAATCGGAGGAAGGATATAGAGCGAATTACCAATATTTGTTGTTGTATAGAACTCGGTAGTCCCAAGATTAACATTGAAATCAGAAAAGTCACTGTTTTGAGGAAATGAGAAAAGGCTTACGCGTCCAAGAGGTGTATCAACAGCCTGAGATGCAGTTATTCTGAAAGTCCCGTTCCCCGATGGATGGTTTTTAACCATACTGAAAACACTACCCGGGTTATTTCCGATATCCAATGTTGAACCTGTTGCTATCTGCAGTGAAGCACAACTGACAGTTGCTGTGTTAAGAGAATAAGCCAGATCATTGTAGAGATTTACTGTATGTCCATTCCCAATTATAACAATATCATTTGCTCCGGGGACAGAACCTGCAGGACCATCTGTATGACCGGTCAGAGACCATGTATTGGTATTAGACCATAAGCCCGATTGCCGGCTGTAATATGTCTGAGGAGTTCCGAATGCAGTTGGATCGCCTGCAGTATAGTCTGCATCAATAAAATTTGAGCTGTTACCTGGTGATGTCCAGTCATTTATCTGATTTCCGCCGTCGGCTACATCAGCGGTCAGCCCGTAATTCCAGCTGCTCGTTGAAATATTGAACAGGGCAGGCACATAATTCGCTTCTGTTCCTGCGATGTCCAAATCATCGTATTTGAATTGATGAGTAACTTTTGCGGCGTAACCTGTAAATCCTGTGGAACGGATTTTCCAGTAATATGTAAGACTTACATTATTAACTGTAGTCACAGGATATTCGTACCCAACAGGAGTAACAGTAATTGATCCAAAAGTTGTCGGATCAGAACTGAATCCTATTGTGGCAGGCGTATATTTATTAGGATGTGAAGGCGTAATTGTCGGAGCACCAACCGGGAACAGGAACGGTGCAGAAGAGGTATAGACTCTTGTTACGCCAGCATCTCCTGAATTTCCTGATCCCAGCAAATATCTTGATGTGCTATAATTTAATACTGAAGCAGTACTCTCAAGTTTCAGGTTGTGCATTCCGATATTAAACAGCTTGTCATTTGCAAGGTTAAGGGCTCCAGTTACAGTCATGTTTGCAGCAAGAGAAACAGGTGCAGAAGCAGCATTGGTATTATTCAGGTCAATATTCCTGAAAACACCGTTTCCGCCTATACTCTGCACTGCAGTGCCATTAAGTACTATTTTACCAGGGTCAGTACCTGTGTGAATTCCTGAGTTAAATAAGATTCCGGCAATGTTTATAGTTTTTCCTCCATCATTAAGAGTACCTTCATCAAGCATGAAATCACTGCCCACATTGATAACACCCTGCGAACCTGCCAGTGTCAGTACTGTACCTGCAGGCTTGCCGATTGTTAATTTATTAACACTAAGCGCTCCGCCGAGGTTCATTGTCAATGACTGAGCTCCAGTACCATTGAATATTGTTGTATTAGAACCGGTTGTATAAGTTGTCGAGTTGGATATAGTGAAATTCCTTCCTACAGTTACATCAAGATTATTTGAATTCAGTATACCACTTGTAAGTGAAAGGTCATTACTTACTACCAGTGGATTTGTCAGAAGGTAAACAGAAGCATTTCCGCTTTCCCTGTTGACTATAAAATTGTAGAATGATGCCAGACTGTTAACATAATGATTCTCTGCAATTGTCTGAGTCTTGGGTTTGAATTCAACAGTACCTCCAGAAACATTTATGTTTGAAACCGGGCAGTTAACAAGAAATGCAAGCGGAGTGCCCACGTCATTGCAAACATCATGTACGGTAATTGTCCCGCCTGACATGCCAAATGCATTGTTAGTATTGCTGCTAATGCTGAATGTCCCAATACCTGCTGTTGCATCAATTCCGTTAGTTGTCCTTATCGCACTGATTACAGGATTCATAATATTGGCTGCACTGGCATAACTTACTGTATTTATAAACCTGCCGCGAAGAATCATGCTGCCTGCAGATTGTACATAAGATATCAAACCAACATTTGTTCCCTGCGGATTATGCAATTGCTTGAGATCTACCTTGCCGCCATTCAGTATAAACTGACCTGAAGCATAGCTCCAGTAAAGAAGACCTGAAGATTCTCTTGTTGAAAGGTAACCATCGTTTACCTGCAACTTGCCAAGTAGGGACAAACCGCTGTAACCTCCGGTTGTAATACCGCACAAACCATTGTTACCACTTGTTAATGAGTAAAGAACATTGACTTCAGTATAATCATCTGCTGTGGAGAGGACAATAACACCTCCTCCATCAAGTATCATTGCTCCGTTCTGAGGAATGAAATAATCGCTTGTTGTATAACCTGCAACTGCGGGAAGATTTCCCTCAGACAATGAAGGTATACCTGACAGACCCTGTAAAATAAGGGTACCTGACCTGATCCAGAGAGCTTTCTTAACAAGCGGATTGGCTCCGGGTGTCTCAGCCCTTGAAGTATTGGCTCCGAAAAGTCTAAAATAATTATAGGCAGCAGAATATAAAGTGAGCTTAAAGGTCTGGTCTGCACCCTTCTGAACAACCATGTTATAGAAAGTGGTGGGACCGTTCAGATTCACTGTTTTGTCAGTGGCTCCTGAGAAATAGACTGTTGCAAAACCAGTTGTGGTTCCCGGAGTTGTTGAAGGAAAAGCATTATATACAGGATAATCCAGGTTGGTGAACTTAACTATACCATTATTTGTGAAGTTTCCGAATATCTGGATCCTATGAGACTGAGTCTCATAATAATTCACAAATCCTCCGGCTTCTCCGGCAGGTGCAGTTGTAGGATCTGTCACAGTATTGGTAACACCTGTGCCCACTCCAATAGAAGCTCCGGCATCAACAGTCACATCACCATTTATTACCAGAATTCTGCGTGTATTTGTGGCGTCATTTACTTGAAACTTACCCGCTTTCACATCAACATTTCCGTTGATTGTAAGGTTATTAACCTGCGTAACCGTTCCTGCACTTCTGATTATAAGGTTATAATAAGTTGATTGTGCAGAAGACATATCCCCGGAGTGATTATACTCCGTAGTCCCCCCGTCAGTTGTAACAAAAGTATTTGTAGTTGCAGTAGGGTAATTTGATGATGCAAGTTTATGAATACCTCCGCCCTTTAATGCTGTAAGCGGTTGTGTAAACTGGAATGATGTCTGGTCAAGGATACCGCCGGCATTTATTGTAATGTCGAGGTTTGTGGAGGTAACATCAGATTGAAGATAGACTGTCCTTCCAGTAAGAATAACAACTTTATCATTCGGACCAGGAACTGTAGATCCGGGACCTGTTGTACCACCCGGATCAGTTGTCCAGGTACTTGCTACATCCCAAAAGCCTGTCTGGTAGGAATAGTATGCCGTTGGAGGTAATGAGCCCATCACTGTTACAACAGCAGTGCAGGATGAGAAGTTGCCATCATCATCATAAACCGTAAGAGTTACATTATTGGGTCCGATATTCGATGAATTAAATGTATTCATCGATACAGTTTTTGAAAAAATAACTGTGCACTGATCATAAGAACCATCATCAATATCATCAGGTGAAATTGTAGCAGTACCAAGAGCATCAAGATAAATGGTTATGTCTTTACATGATGCAATTGGAGATTCATCATCTGCTACAGTCACCGATTGATCACAGGTCGCAGAATTACTATTATTATCAGTTACAGTCCATTGAACTGTAGTTGTCCCAATCGGAAACTTATAAATCAAAGGATTTATTACAACTCCTCCAACCCTTGGGACCACTGACAATACGCTACAATTATCAGCAGTAATCGGAGTACCAAGAGTTACTGTGGTAAGACAATCACCGGTACCGTCATCACTTATTTTAGCAGTAGAAATATCTCCGGGACAAGTAATTGTTGGTATTATATTATCATTAATTGTAACGGTAAAACTGCAAACAGCAGTATTATTGGAATTATCCTTTACTGTATATGTTACAGTAGTAACTCCTGCATTAAATGTATATGTTCCAACATTGTTTATTCCAGAGGCAGGAGAAGTTGCAGTAGTTGCTCCTGACATACCCCATGTCAATATTGTAATAACGCAATTATCACTGGTAATAGGATTTTGAAGTAACTATGGAAGCAGCACAAGTACCGGCAGAAACATTCTGGTTATAATTAGCCGGGCATGAAATTAAAGGCAATTCTGCATCAACAACTGTGACAGTAAAACTGCATGTGCTACTATTGCCTGCTGCATCATATGCTGTATATGTAATTGTGGTAACGCCAACATTGAATGTTTTTGTTCCTATTTGGTTTATCCCTGTCGCAAGCGAGGTTCCAGTAGTGGCCCCGGACATATCCCATGTCAGGATTGTAACACCACAGTTATCTCCATAGGTTGCATCTGGCACTGCAATCACAGCATTGCATGATCCTGCAATGTTATTCTGTGTTATATTTGAAGGACAGGTAACTGTAGGGTTAACCAAATCGCTAACACAACCACTGATTCTTCCTGTAAATTCATTACCGTCTAGTTTTCCTGTTGCATTATCAAGACTGGAAGTAATAGAAAGCTGGTTGCCACCAGCATTGCTTCCATCAACTGTTGTCCAGGCACTTCCATTCCAGAAGCTCAGCTTCATATCAGTCTCCGTTCCAGTAACATCTGACGTGGGGTATTGATATGTACTAGCGATATAAGTATAATTAGTAAGACCTGTTGTGGTAAATGTCCAGTATCTGCTCAGATAAGAAGAAGCTGTACTCCCTGAGTTAATTGAAGGATGAACAGCACCTGTTACATTAATTCCAATGGTTCCTGGATTGTCACTTGCTGAAAAATCAAGCATAACCGGAGAATATTCAGCTGTAGCTGTTATATCGCCAACAGGAAATACAAAGGGTGCGGAATTGCCAGCACTAAAGTATCTTATAAATCTTCCTGTCCCTGTAGCAACCATGTTTGTTGCTGAGAATGCAGCACCTCCAACGATGGCTCCATTGTTTACCGACAAATTGTTTGTTCCCAGAGAAAGCACACCGGAATTTAACATGAGAGCACCATCTAATGAAGTTGTTGAAGTAAGAGTAACAATACCATTCAGGGCGCTATTTGTTATTATCAAATTATTTACTGTCCCCGGTAAACCGTTACCTGTAGCCTGATTAATAGTTCCATTGTATTCATAATTGCCTCCGATATCATAAGTTCGGGTTCCGGTAACTCTTATGTTACCGCCTGTAGCACCAATAGTTGCAGATGTGATCCCATTTGCATCACCAAGTATAAGACCTCCGCCACTGGAGAGTGTAAATGTTCCTGTGCTTCCATCAAGGATATTTGCACTCATATTTAGTGTAGACCCGGAGTTTACAACAAAATTTATTGCATTCGTTATTGAACCTCCGCTCTTAATATAATTTTGTGTACCTGCTTTTGCAAAGTTAACTCTCGCAATACCTGTTGTGCCTGTTCTTCTTGTAAATGAGCCACTGATTAAAGAAAAATTTCCACTCAAATTAATTGTTTCATTACCAGCATCTCTCGTCATTGACAATATGGTATTAGCACCTGAAATGGTCATATTTCCGCCAATATTGAGGATGGAGGCTGGTGTATCTCTATTCAACCTAAGTTCGCTCCCCCAGTTTCTGTTACTGAAAAATTACCATTAACCGTTGTGAGTGCACCCTGCAATTCACAACTCTGAACCTGGCCAGGGCAGCTCCAGGTAAAATGCCAGAAACTCTGGCCTAAACCACCAGGTTCTGAATTCGTAAAACCAGATATTAAAACAGTTGATCCGCTGTTCCATGTTGCAGTTGGAATATTACCGCCGTTTCTATTATATTGCAATGTGCCTCCGTTTTGAACCAGCAAGCTCCCAAAAGTAATTGCCACATTTTGGACTATTTGCCCTGCATTTGATATTTCAACTGGGATAGTATTCCAAGTCGGAGAAGTGCTTACGGTAACTGCACAAGTATTCGTTCCATCGCCCACAATTATTTTTGAACCAGCACCAGATACTGTCCAGCACAACTTATAGTAGTGGCAGCCTGTTCCTAATATTAAAAATCCTATTAGTAGAAGTAAATTAGGAGGATTTGTACCAGAACCATCAGTATTTGTTCCCCAGTTAGCCACCAGATTGAGATTACCAGCAGCTTTGGAATAATAATTTGTCTGGCTAAATAATGTTATAGAAAAATAATAATGAGATAAGAGTAAACTGAACTTTTAAAATCAATACCACATCCATATTCTTTTATTCCTTTCAATATCCGACATAAGGAATCAATAGATGGAATGCAATTTGATTTATTCTCTTTACTATAACTTGGACTAAGTTCCATACTATTCAGGTTCAAATATTTTTTCCGAATTATAATCTACTTTATATCAATAAAATAAGACAGGTCTGGTTATACCCCACCCTGTCAAGTCTCAATTCTTTCAACTCAACTACTTGCTATAGCGAATATAATCATTTTTTAATTATCTGTATCATAACATTTTTCGACCATCATGTAATTTCTAAATGACTTGGTTTTAACTAAATTGGTTGCTTTGTTAACTTGCTTATTCACTTGTACTGAAAACGGCTTCAAAGGTTGCAAAAAACCCGGTCATAATTGGCCCATTTTGACAAGCGACGCGAATTACAAAATGAATGTCCCTTTTCAGGTGACTAAAAAAAGTTGCCAATTTAGGCTGTTGTCAATTGTAAGGTTTTGTAAGGCAGGGTGTAAGGTTTTGTAAGGTAATCCATATTCATTTATTTGTTTTTTTTCTTTGCAGATATGAAAATGACTATTATATTTGCACTCTCTTTTCAAAGGGGGTTTAGCTCAGCTGGTTCAGAGCATCTGCCTTACAAGCAGAGGGTCGGCGGTTCGAACCCGTCAACCCCCACAACACTAAAACCGGCCCTGCAACAGCAGGGTCGGTTTTGTTTTTATAAACCAAGGCAAGCTCGCTTGCCGAAGGGAGATAAAAACAAAACCGATAAGCCACGACAAAGGAGTGGCGCCGGTTTTAGTGTTGTAAGGGACCTCCAAACGGCTCGGCGTAGCGTAGCGAAGCCAACCCGTCATATAAAACACTCTATTCTCGTGGCGATGGTATAAATTTTGAAAAACAAAACCGATAAGCCACGACAAAGGAGTGGCGCCGGTTTTAGTGTTGTAAGGGACCTCCAAACGGCTCGGCGTAGTGTAACGAAACCAACTCAACAAAATCAAAGAGGCCCTACCTTTACCAGATAAGACCTCTTTTTGTATTAGCTAAATTTCTAAAAACGATTTTTAGTCATTAGTTCCTTTCTTGAATAACATGAACCATGCCGCCCTGTAGTATCCTTCAGGTGCCGGCTTGGTATTATCAACAGCTTCTTTCGGTGGAATGGTTACCAAAAAATCATCTCCTTTTTTCCAGTCAGCAGGTGTTGCATATTCCTTGCTTGCAGTCTGTAATGCTGAAACAGCACGCAATAACTCAGAGGTACTCCTTCCAACATTCATCGGGTAGAAATAAATTGCCTGTACAATATTGTCGGGATCAATAATAAATACACCCCTGACACCCTTGGTTGAACTTGATGCAGGATGAATCATCCCATACTTCTTTGCAACTGCTTTGCTGTTGTCATCAACAAGGGGAAATTTGATCTTTAAAGTCTCTCTCTTTATATTTCATCTCCTCCAGTGCTGTTTTCCAGAGTTTGTGTGTCTTCAGTTCATCAGTTGAAATTACAACAAGCTTTGCATTTAGTTTATCAAACTCACCCTGAGAATTGGCAAGCTCTAGGATTTCTGTAGAGCATACTGGAGTAAAATCCTGTGGATGACTGAATAGTATTTTCCAGCTTTTCCCAAGATCTGCCGGAAAATTAATAGATCCACTTGTGGACTCAGCCACAAATGACGGAGCGGTCTCGCCGATAAGCGGGATACGTGAATTACTGTCTGCCTGAGACATAGCTGTGACTGATAGAGCCACAAACAACATAACGATGAGTGATTTTTTCATTTTGAAGGGGTTTAATTTTATTTAGACTAAATTAAAATTGGTTATTTAACTAACAAACTATGTTTTAAAAAGTTCAAGACTAAAATTGTCATATCATGCATACCATAATTAATTGAACTTTTTCCTGAAAAAATCAGAAACTCACCGGCATTATTTCAGAACCAGAAATCTTTTTGCTTATATTTGTCTGGTGTAGAAAACCACTGGGGATTATATTTATTAAAACATTTTTACCACATAGTGCAACCATAATAACAGATTATCGGTTATGCTTTTAGTAACCGTTGTAAGATTATATGCGAAACAGCTTGGCTGAAAATATTTATATTGATGCTAACAGGAAAATCATCATGAAGATGATAGTTTTCCTGGTCCTGTTATTCTTGCCATATAATCTCTTTTCCCAGACATATAAAATTGATGCATATAATCGGATGCCAGTAAATACATGTTCCGGTACTTTTATGATAGTGATAGGATCTGCAGTCATATAGGAACAATGAGAACTTTACAATTACTTTCTAATCCAATGACCTCGTCAATCCTTATATTAAAATTTGACTTTACTTCATTAAATATTTAACCGGGATGCTCTTTATGTTTATGATGGTCCTGAACATCTTCTCCATTAATTGAAGTTATAATAATGGTGCTACACCACATCTCCATTCATCTATTAATTCATCAGGAACATTTTACCTTCCGATTCATATCAAACGGATCCAGCAGTCATGGGTGGAATGCAAAATATTCATGTATTGCCTGTCCTCCGGCATTGCCTCATAATATCATCCGGCAAATGTTGAAGTCTGTTCAGGAGCATCTATAAATTATTCTCGTTGATGATCATTCCGGTTCAACATATAACTGGACTGTCGTTAACTGGACTCCAGCATCTTTTACAGGAGGTCAAGCCTTAATGTAACATGGGATAATCCCGGATCTCATAATTTGGGTGTTGTATCAGTTGAAGAAATTACTGCTGTGGTTCTACTGCAACAGCGATCTTTTTGTAGATATATATCCTCTTCCATTGTCAGATTTCAGCGGACTTAACGCCGATTATTGTATCGATGGGGCTCCATCAACACTTACCGGCTCTCCTGCAGGCGGGGCTTTTAGCGGACCCGGAACTTCCGGCACCACATTTACTCCTTCATCTGCAGGTTTGGGAATACATAATATTATTTACACCTATACAGATTACAATAATGTTCCAACAGGGTGTACTAACCAGGCTATCCACCCGACTAACGTACACGATAAACCAATTGTTACATTCACAGGTTTAAATCTTCAATATGATTTAAGTGATCCCGCATCTGTACTTATTGGGAACCCTCTTGGAGGAACATTTTCAGGACCAGGAATAGCAGGGATAAATTTTACCCCCTCCTCTGCTGGTATCGGAACTCATACAATTAATTATACCTATTCTGACGCATATTGTACAACTGTAACACCTCATACTACTGATGTTTCGGATTATAACTTTAAAACAGGTGCAAAATTATTATCAGCGGCAGCACCATGGTGTTCATCAAATGCCCAGTTCTCAACTATTGGAGCAACCGCTGACGAAATAAAAGGAACATGCTGGGCTAACGGACCCAATTATAACCGCTGGTTCAAATTCCAGGCAACAACTTCAGATATCACTGTACAACTCAAAACAGGTGGTGCAGAAGGTACTCTTCAGTATCCGTTCTGGTACTTTTGATGCTGCCAATACACAGCTTGGATGTGCAACTTATTCATCACAATACAGTGATATTGAAATAGTTAATTCCGGACTGACAATAGGCCAGTGGTACTATATTGCAGTTGACAATTATGTCGGCGCAGGCTACAGAGGGTCCTTTTCACTTTGCGTGAATCCAACTGTTAATTACGATTTAAAAGCGGGAGCAGTTACGGTCCCAAGCATAAATAACTGGTGTTCCACTGATGCTCAGTATACTACTGTTGGTGCAACGGGAGATCAGGCTAAAGGTTCATGCTGGGCTAACGGTCCTAATTATAACCGCTGGTTCCGATTCCAGGCTACTTCAACAAAAACAGTATCGGTAAGACTAAAAACAGGCGGTCTTGAGGGAACACTTCAATATCCTTTCATGGCATTATGGAAACTGGATGGAACCCAGGTTGGTTGTGCTGCATATACCTCTCAGTATAGTGATATTGATATTATGGCAGAGGATCTCATTGAAAACGACTGGTATTATGTATCTGTGGATAATTATGTTGGTGGTTATCAGGGTACTTTACCTTATGTATTGATGAGGATGTGGATTATGACCTCCGGGGAGGAGCCGTTGCTATTCCATCAATAAATGCATGGTGCTCCGCAGATGCTGCCTATACAACTGTTGGAGCATCTGCTGATAAGAATAAAGGTACATGTTGGGCTAATGGTCCAAACTATAACCGGTGGTTTAAATTCCAGGCAACATCAACCACTTTAGCTTCAATTAAACTTAAGACCGGCGGTGCAGAAGGTACACTTCAGCATCCTTTCATGGCATTATGGGAAAGTGATGGGATCACCCAGATTGCATGTGCTACATATACCTCTCAGTACAGCGACATAGATATTGTTGCTGAAGGACTTACAGTGGCAGCTGGTATTATATCTCTGTTGATAATTATGTTGGAACAGGATACAGCGGCACTTTTACTTTATGTGTTGATCAGGTTGTTGATTACGATCTTAAGGATGGAGCAGTAACAATACCTTTGATTAATAACTGGTGTTCATCCAATGCTGCCTATACAACTGTTGGAGCTTCTGCCGATAAGAATAAAGGTACATGTTGGGCTAATGGTCCAAACTATAACCGGTGGTTTAAATTCCAGGCAACATCAACCACTTTAGCTTCAATTAAACTTAAGACCGGCGGTGCAGAAGGAACACTTCAGCATCCTTTCATGGCATTATGGGAAAGTGATGGGATCCTGTAGATTGCCTGTGCTACATATACCTCTCAGTACAGCGACATAGATATTGTTGCTGAAGGACTTACAGATGGCAGCTGGTATTATATCTCTGTTGATAATTATGTTGGAACAGGATACAGCGGCACTTTTACTTTATGTGTTGATCAGGTTGTTGATTACGATCTTAAGGATGGAGCAGTAACAATACCTTTGATTAACAACTGGTGTTCATCCGATGCTGCCTATACAACTGTTGGAGCTTCTGCCGATAAGAATAAAGGTACATGTTGGGCTAATGGTCCAAACTATAACCGGTGGTTTAAATTCCAGGCAACATCAACCAATATAGCATCAATTAAACTAAAGACCGGCGGTGCGAAGGTACACTTCAGCATCCTTTCATGGCTTTATGGGAAAGTGATGGATCACCCAGGTTGCTGCTGCATATACATCTCAGTATAGCGACATAGATATTGTTGCTGAAGGACTTACAGATGGCAGCTGGTATTATATCTCTGTTGATAATTATGTTGGAACAGGATACAGCGGCACTTTTACTTTATGTGTTGATCAGGTTGTTGATTACGATCTTAAGGATGGAGCAGTGCAATACCTTTGATTAATAACTGGTGTTCATCCAATGCTGCATATACAACTGTTGGAGCTTCTGCCGATAAGAATAAAGGTACATGTTGGGCTAATGGTCCAAACTATAACCGGTGGTTTAAATTCCAGGCAACATCAACCAATTTAGCTTCAATTAAACTAAAGACCGGCGGAGCCGAAGGTACACTCCAGCATCCTTTCATGGCTTTATGGGAAAGTGATGGTATCACCCAGATTGCACTAATGGTCCAAACTATAACCGGTGGTTTAAATTCCAGGCAACATCAACCAATATAGCATCAATTAAACTAAAGACCGGCGGAGCCGAAGGTACACTCCAGCATCCTTTCATGGCTTTATGGGAAAGTGATGGTATCACACAGATAGGTTGTGCTGCATATACATCTCAGTATAGCGACATTGATATTGTCGCGGAAGGACTTACTGATGGCAACTGGTATTACATCTCTGTCGATAATTATGTTGGTACAGGGTATAGCGGCAGTTTTACATTATGTGTTGATCAGACTGTTGACTACGATCTTAAGGTTGGAGCAGTAACAATACCATCGATTAATAACTGGTGTTCCACCGATGCTGCATATACAACTGTCGGAGCATCTGACGATAAGAATAAAGGTACCTGTTGGGCTAATGGTCCTAACTATAACCGCTGGTTTAAGTTCGTTGCGACAACAACTGTAGCCTCTATTCAGCTTAAGACTGGTGGTTCAGAAGGGACACTTCAGCATCCTTTTATGGCATTATGGGAAATTGACGGGACCACTCAGATAGCTTGTGCTACATATACATCTCAATACAGTGATCTGGAGATTGTGTCTGTAGGACTGACCATTGGAAACACTTATTATGTTTCTGTGGATAATTATATCGGAACAGGCTACAGTGGAACTTTCTCACTGTGTATTGATGATGAACTGAGCTATAACTTTAAAGATGGAGCAATTACTTTATCTGATCTGAATGGATGGTGCTCTTCAAATGCAATATATTCGACAATAAATGCTACACCTGATCAGGCAAAGGGTTCTTGCTGGGCAAATGGCACCAACTATAACCGCTGGTTCAAATTTCAGGCAACAGCTCCAACAATCAGCATACAGGTAAGAACTACAAATGAAGAGGGGACCCTCAGAAGACCATTTGTTGCCCTTTGGGATGCCTCTCTTGTCGAGGTTGCCTGTAGAACCTATGTTACTGACAATTCAGATTTGGAGATCTCTTCAACAACGCTTACCAACGGCAACTGGTATTATATATCTGTTGACAATTTTACAGGACCAGCATATCAGGGCAGTTTCACTCTATGTGCAACAACAGCTATCCCAAATGATAACAAAGCTAATGCTATAATACTCACAGACTTCAATAGCTGGTGTTCTGCCGATGCTAAATACACAAACAGTATAGCTACGGCTGACGGACTTGTTGGCAGCTGTTTTGGTGGTGGTGTAAATAAAAAGAATGTATGGTTTAAGTTCACAGCCTTGAATCCAAGTGTTACTGTAACTGTAACAACTGGAGGTAATTATGGAACTATGAGCAATCAGCAGATTGCAATGTTCGATGTTTCAGATACACAGGTAGGTTGTATTGGTCCACTTGCTGGACAGGGTACTCAAACCCTTATTGTTAATGGATTAACAGTAGGAAATGTATATTGGATTTCTGTCGATGATAACAATATCAGCGGAACTTTCAGCCTATGTATTGATGATGCTGCTACCTATACATATCCCACGGGGGCAATAGAATTAACTGACTTGAACAACTGGTGTTCTACACCGGCTATTTATACAAATGTAGGGGCTCCTGCAGACACTAAATCCGGATCATGCTGGACAGCAGGGACATTTAATAATAAATGGTTTAAGTTCCTCGCTACAACAAGCCAGGTTAATGTTCAGATAAAAACTGGTGCCGGTTATGGTTCCATGGTTTACCAGCAGGTAGCTTTATGGAATTATAACGGGGTGCAGGTTAGTTGTGCGAGATATGTGGCAGCCCAGGGAACTGTAACACTACAATCTGATGCATTAACTCCGGGCCAATGGTACTGGATTTCTGTTGACGATGCAAATACATCCGGATCTTTCAGTACTCCTGGACGGGGCTCTGCCCAATAAAAACGTCTGGTCAAATTCAAAGCAAATGAGACATTCATTAAAGTCAGCGTCAAGACAGGTTTAGGACTTGGTCAATGGTATATCAGCAGCTTGCTCTCTGGGATGCTTCCGGTACTGAAGTGGCTTGCGCAAAATATGTCGCTGCTCAGGGTACGGTATCTCTTCAGACAAATGATCTGATCGCAGGACAGGATTACTGGATATCTGTTGATGACAATAATACTTCAGGCACTTTCAGTTTATGTGTAACCGATGTGATCGATTATGATTTCAGAGACGGTGCTGTACATTTACCAAATACCACTGACTGGTGTTCTGCCGATGCTGCTTACAGCAATACTTTTGCTACTGAAGATGAAGCTCTTGGCTCCTGCTGGGCTATTGCACCCAATAAAAACGTCTGGTTCAAATTCAAAGCAAATGAGACATTCATTAAAGTAAGTGTCAAGACAGGTTTAGGATTTGGTCAATGGTATATCAGCAGCTTGCTCTCTGGGATGCTTCCGGGACTGAAGTTGCTTGCGCAAAATATGTCGCTGCTCAGGGTACGGTATCTCTTCAGACAAATGATCTGATCGCAGGACAGGATTACTGGATATCTGTTGATGACAATAATACATCCGGCACTTTCAGTTTATGTGTTACCGATGTGATCGATTATGATTTCAGAGACGGTGCTGTCGAATTACTAAATACCACTGACTGGTGTTCTGCCGATGCTGCTTACAGCAATACTTTTGCTACTGAAGATGAAGCTCTTGGCTCCTGCTGGAACAGGCTCTGAATAAAAAACGTCTGGTTCAAATTCAATGCAAATACTTCTTTCATTAAAGTCAGTGTTAAGACTGGTGTTGGACTTGGTTGTATGGTTTATCAGCAGCTTGCTCTCTGGGATGCTGCAGGAACCCAGGTGGGATGCGCTACATATGTGGCTGCTCAGGGAACAGTTACACTTCAGTCAAATAGCCTGACTCCAGGTCAGAATTACTGGATATCTGTGGATGATAATAATACTCCCGGAACTTTCAGCTTATGTGTAACCAATCAGATTGACTATGATTTTAAAGATGGGGCTGTACTTTTATCCAATACCAACAACTGGTGCTCTGCCGATGCTGAATACAGCAATACATTTGCCACTGCTGATGAGAGCCTGGGCAGCTGCTGGAATGGAGCTCTGAATAAAAACGTCTGGTTCACATTCAATGCAACTACTTCTTTCATAAAAGTCAGTGTTAAGACTGGTGGAGGATTTGGAAGTATGGTTTATCAGCAGCTTGCTCTCTGGAATTCTGCAGGAACCCAGGTGGGATGCGCTACATATGTGGCTGCTCAGGGAACCGTTACACTTCAGTCAAATAGCCTGACTCCAGGTCAGAATTACTGGATATCTGTGGATGATAATAATACTCCGGAACTTTCAGCTTATGTGTAACCAATCAGATTGACTATGATTTAAAGATGGGGCTGTACTATTTATCCAATACCAACAACTGGTGTTCTGCCGATGCTGAATACAGCAATATTTTTGCTACTGCTGATGAGCCTGGGCAGCTGCTGGAACGGGGCTCTGAATAAAAACGTCTGGTTCACATTCAATGCAACTACATCTTTCATAAAAGTCAGTGTTAAGACTGGTGGAGGACTTGGAAGTATGGTTTATCAGCAGCTTGCTCTCTGGAATTCTGCAGGAACCCAGGTGGGATGCGCTACATATGTGGCTGCTCAGGGAACAGTTACACTTCAGTCAAATAGCCTGACTCCAGGTCAGAATTACTGGATATCTGTGGATGATAATAATACTCCCGGAACTTTCAGCTTATGTGTAACCAATCAGATTGACTATGATTTTAAAGATGGGGCTGTACTTTTATCCAATACCAACAACTGGTGCTCTGCCGATGCTGAATACAGCAATACATTTGCCACTGCTGATGAGAGCCTGGGCAGCTGCTGGAACGGGGCTCTGAATAAAAACGTCTGGTTCACATTCAATGCAACTACATCTTTCATAAAAGTCAGTGTTAAGACTGGTGGAGGATTTGGAAGTATGGTATATCAGCAGCTTGCTCTCTGGAATTCAGCAGGAGCACAGATAGGATGTGCGACATATGTGGCAGCCCAGGGAACCGTTACTCTTCAGTCAAATAGCCTGACTCCAGGTCAGAATTACTGGATATCTGTGGATGATAATAATACTCCCGGAACTTTCAGCTTATGTGTCACTAATCAGCCTGACTATGATTTTAAAATTGGGGCTGTATTTTTGGCCAATACCAATAGCTGGTGCTCATCAGATGCAGCATATGACAATACATTTGCAACAGCTGATGGTTCTTTGGGAAGTTGCTGGAGCGGAGCAACAAATAAAAATGTCTGGGTTAGATTCCAACCTATAACTAATACTGTAAAAATAAGTATAAATACAGGTTCGGGGTATGGAACAATGCAAAGACAGCAGTTTGCAGTATGGGATGCTTCAAATACCCAGTTAGGTTGTGCTAAATGGTCATCAAATCAGGGTGTTCTTACATTGAATTTGAATACACTTACTCCGGGAGTTGATTACTGGATATCTGTTGATGATGACCTTACTTCTGGGACATTCTCCTTGTGTATTAACTCAGCTCCGCTTTCTGTTAATGTTACCAAAACAAATGTAACATGTTTCAACCTTAATGACGGAACTGCAACAGCAACACCTACCGGAGGAGCACCACCCTACTCCTACCTGTGGACAGGTCCTGGGGGATTTGCATCAGTCAGTGCTGCTGTTAGTAATCTGATACCG
Source organism: Bacteroidota bacterium (assembly GCA_016718875.1). GTDB lineage: Bacteria > Bacteroidota > Bacteroidia > Bacteroidales > VadinHA17 > LD21. The sequence goes on along the minus strand of JADKBL010000039.1, from coordinate 1,193 downwards.
GGAGTATATAATGTTAAGGTAACTGATAATAACGCAGATTTTGTAAATGGTTCTGCAACTATTACTCAACCGGTATCAGCACTTGCAGGAAGTGTTTCTGCACAGACAAATGTTTCCTGTGCCGGGGGTAATGATGGAAGTGTTACAATTTTAGCAGCCGGAGGCACACCACTTTATCAGTATAAACTTGGAGCAGGAAGTTTCCAGGCTTCAGATACTTTTACCGGACTCTTGGCAGGGGCTTATACCGTTTCAATTAAGGATAACAACAATTGTACAACTACAGTTCCTGTAATCATTACAACAATAGCCGACATTGTATTACCAACTATAACTTGTCCTGCACCTGTTTCTCAAAATGTAGATGCGGGACTATGTACGGCTTCAGTTACACTGGCAAATCCTTCTGCAAACGACAATTGTGCCGTTACAACGTTGACATGGATAATGTCAGGGGTTACTGTTGCTGCATCCGGTGCTACAGGAATTAATAATATTGGAACATATATTTTTAATAAAGGAGCCACGCTTATTACATATACTGTAAAAGATGCTGCTAACAATACCGCAACATGTAATTTTACTATTACAATTACAGATAATATAAATCCGGTTATTACTTGTCCGGGACCTTTATCATTTCAATGTATTACAGATGTCCCGGCCGCTCATTTGAATTTTGCAGCGTTTACCGGAGCAGGAGCAGTGCTACTGACAATTGCGGAATAAATAATGCTTCTTTTGCATTTGTAAGTGATGTTTCGGCAGGAACTTGTCCGCAGACAATTTTCAAGAACATATCAGATTTCGGATATAAATGGGAACACATCGACCTGTGTTCAGACAATAACGGTTAATGATACACAGGCTCCTGCATGGACTACTGTGGCAGGTGCTTTGAACACTTCTGTTTCCTGCAGCGATGCGGCGGCTTTAACGCTGCTCAGGCGCTCTTCCTTGTGGCTACGGATAACTGCGATGCCGATGTAACTAATATAGTGAAGATTGCTGGCGCATTTGTGCCGGGAGCTTGTGAAGGCGCAGGTACATATACTAATACTTGGACGGTGACAGATGCCTGTGCTAATATCAGCGCTGTTTATACTCAGGTAATTACTCTTACTGATACTCAGGCGCCTGCATGGACGACTGTGGCAGGGGCTTTGAACACTTCTGTTTCTTGCAGCGATGCG
>JADKBL010000038.1 GCA_016718875.1 Bacteroidota bacterium | reverse complement strand
CCTCGGACAGTTTTCTTTGTCTCCCATGCTAAGGAAACAGTTTATTGAAGGTAAACATGAAGTACTTATTGATGCCTTCTTTCCTTTATTAAGCTGGGTATCGAGAAGTCCTTATGCTTTGAATGATGATGAATACATGAAAAACAATGCAGATCATAATGGATTTAAGACCGTGTTCCGGTATATAGGTGATGGAAATATTCAGACTGTGAACAGGCTTCAGAAATTTAACCTGGATGCAGCATACAGCTACAGCCTTTCGGATAGATGGCAATTGGGGGGAGTGTACAGGATGGAGTTTTTGCGAAGTTCGAAGCCCAAGCCTCTTATTGCTGTGCGTAATAATTTTAATTTAATACTAAGCTTTGAATTTTAGATGAGAACGATATTCAGTGTACTTGCTATCAGCATCCTGTTCAGTTCCTGCGAGAAAGTTTTTTTTCCTCCGGAACCTGACAATGAACCTGTTGTTATTTTCAACCAATTCTGGAACGACTTCAATGAGTACTATGCCATTTTCGAGGAGCGTGGTGTTGACTGGGATTCGATGTACCAGGTATATGCACCGCAGGTAGATGAAGGCACCACGGATGATGAGCTTTTTGAATTGCTTACTGCAATGATACAACCGTTGGATGACGGGCATGTAAATTTAATAGCACCGGGCAGAAAGCAGTTTTCCAGCAATCATATCTATCGCGATTCTGTTGGTTTCTCTCTATGGGATTTGGATGTGATCAAACAATCTTACCTCGGTGGCAGTTTCGAAGGAGTAGACAGTATCGGCTATGTGTATGGCCTGATCAATGGAGAAATTATCTATGTGTATTTCACCTACATTTCCGACAACATGCCTGTTATAGATGACATCATTGCTCAGTATCCAAATGCAAAAGGGATGATCATTGATCTTCGTCATAGTTACGGCGGAGATTTTACCTGGGCATTTCAATACTTCGGACGCTTTACCGATCAAAGCAGGTTGGTTTTTCAGTCGGCAACGAAAAACGGTCCGGGCAAGGAGGATTATGAAGACTGGTATCCCTGGTACCTGGAACCATCCGGAGATTACTTCAGCAAGCCGTTGGTGTTATTAACTGACCGTTACACCATCAGTGCCAGCGAACGTACGGTGATGGCATTAAAAGTGATACCGGGCATTATTCATATCGGTGATACCACCAATGGCGCACATTCTACGATGATAGGAAGGGAGTTACCGAACAGCTGGTATTATTCCTTAAGTCCGCAGAAGATTCTTTTCGCTGATGGAAAATCCTATGAAGGCATCGGTATCATACCTGACATAGTTCTTTTCAACAGTGTCAGCAATTTGGAGAATGGAGTTGATGATCAGTTGGATAGGGCTATTGATGTTTTGCAATAGTTTGAAGTTTGAGATTTGAGGTTTGAAGTTTGTCCGAAGGACTCTTTCGGAGAAGTTTGAGGTTTGTCCGAAGGACTCTTTCAGAGAAGTTTCAATGTCGTCTAAGGGATTTCTTCAGTGAGGTTTCAAGTTTTACTTCGTTTCATGTTAGATTTCTTCTGTCTTCCGTCTTCCGTCTTGATTTTCCTTTCCTGAGTCCTGCATCCTGGCTCGTGGTTCCGGCGCCCAGTATGAATCCGGTTCAATAATTGCGTACCTTGCAACCCTAACTGGGGCTGACCGGAATTGACAGCATCGTTCTTTGTAAGTAAGCATGTAGTGCATTGGGAGCCAAGCACTTTAATCTTTAACTCCCGACGCCATATTTGGCAACACTAATTACGCAATGGCTGCCTAAACCTCAATGTAGGTTTCAGCTGTTTGTTCCCTGCGGATTGCGCCTGACAAGCTGCTCCGGAACATCGAAAAGTCAGGCTGGTTCTGTTTTGGCTTCTTAAACAGGATAAGACAACTACAGAAGATAAGATGGTCAGTTGGTATGTTCTTCACCGGCCTCCATCCGACAATTAAGAAGAAATAAACATGTAGAAGGCTTACGATGGCCTTGTCTGGACGAGGGTTCAAATCCCTCCAGCTCCACAACTTTGAAATCAAAAATTATCAATCCCTTGTAAATCAGAGACTTTACAGGGGATTTTTGTTTTAGGACTTTTAAATTTCATTTGATTTCTCAATCCACAGGATACCTATTAGGTTACCTATAGTAGCCATTTTACTGGGTAACCGATTTAACCCAAAACTCTTGTCCCATAAGGGTTAGACAATATTAAACCTCTCTTAATTATATCTTATTTGATGCGATTTGTTTAATTTTGGTTACCTTAACAACTGTTAATCGCACTATAATATGAACAAAAACAAAACTTTGGGTATTCTTTTTTATCTCAGGAAAGATAAACTAAGCAGGGAGGGAGAAGCTCCAATTTATTTGAGAATTACCGTGGATGGGCAGCGGTCAAACCTGTCAACAAATCGAAGTATTAAACCGGAAAGATGGAATGATGAAGCTGACAAAGTGAGAGGTAATACAGAAGAAGTCAAGGCATTAAATCTATACTTAACAAGCTTCAAAAGCAAAGTGTACGAGCACCACCGTCTTTTGATGGAGAAGGATAAATTGATCACTGCGAGGACGCTTCGCAATACGATACTGGGGATTGGTGAAAAAAAATATACTCTAATTGAGGTATTTCTCTATCATAATGACCAGATGCAACAAAAGGTTGGAATTGATTTCGTTCCGGCTACTGCTGTCCGTTATAAAACAACATTACAGCATATTAAGAATTTCATTTGTTTAGAATATGCAGTTGATGACATGTTAGCTTTCTGAACTGCAGTATAAGTTTATAACAGATTTTTGAACATTATTTGAAAACAATTTGCTTATGTAATCATAATTCAACATTGAAGTACATACGCAATTTCAAGAAGATAATCCACATGGCTGTGGCAAATGATTGGCTTGCCAAAGATCCATTCATGAACTATAAGTCTAAACTCCAGGATACGGAATTTGTTTACCTAACAGTTGAAGAACTGGATGCGGTGAAGAATAAGGAAATCAAAATCCCACGCCTTGACTTGGTTCGTGACCTTCTTGTTTTCAGTTGCTACACAGGATTAGCATATGTTGATCTGGAGAAATTGACCCATCATGAAATTGTAACCGGCATTGATGACGAAAAATGGATTCACACTTACAGGACAAAAACAGAAATTAAATCCAATATCCCCCTTCTACCAGAAGCGCTTAAAGTAATAGAGAAATATAAGAATCACCCCGAAGCAAATTATTCCGGTAAACTACTGCCGGTTATGAGCAACCAAAAGCTAAATGCCTATTTAAAAGAGATCGCTGACCTTTGTGGCATTGAAAAGAATCTTACATTCCATGTAGCGAGAAAGACTTTTGGCACTACTGTATTGCTGAACAATGATGTGCCGATTGAATCTGTAAGTAGAATGCTTGGTCATTCTGATATCCGCACGACCCAAAAAAGCTATGCAAAAGTGTTGGATAAAAAGGTCAGTATCGATATGAGTAATCTCCAGGACAAGCTTTATGGTAAAATGAGAAATAAACTAAAGGAATCAACCTTAAAAGTCAGTTAACTAAAATTAACCTTTAAATTGAGAGCTCAATCATGAATCCAAGCTTCTTAAATGTATTCGTGACAAGTATGAATTGATATAGATTCTTCCAAAGTCATTTAGCCTATCACCAAATTTTTACTATTCTCCTGAATTTTGTTATACTTTTTGTGCTATTATCATTTATGATGCCTATATTTTTGTCTGATCATATTGATCCTAAAACATTTAAAAATGCAAATAGAAGTCATAACCAAGGAAGATCTAAAATCCTTGCAGGATGAGATAACTCAGATAAAGTTCATGTTTCAGGATAAGCTTACAGAGCATCGCAAATGGATCAAATCAACAGATGTGTGTAAGATGCTGAATATTAGTAATGGAACCTTACAGACTTTGAGGATTAATCGAACCCTACCGTTTACTAAAGTGGGAGGAACCATATTTTACGAGTACGATGAAATCATTGCGGTATTAAATAAAAATAAGAGCGCAATCGAGAAATGACACTTTTTGTGACAGGTGCAATTTGTTTAGGTGCATAGACTCACAAAACGAGCTCCAATCAAGAAGCTTGTATTAATGATTGCAATACAATCATAAACAATATTGAAATGAGCAACTCGCATAAGTACATATTGAGATCCAGCTATTTATTTTCACACAATTATTTGGAATTTTTAAGAAGTTTAGCTGTTGAAAAGTATTCATAAATTATAATGGAAGCGGTTCATTTTGTCGTAAATTTTCATTAAGTTTTAGATTGTAAAACAGCCAAAGATCGAAATGAAAATATTTATACCCAGCAAACTAAGTTTGCAAACACATTTCCAAAAGTACCCACCGCCCCGGATAAACAAATTCTCAGAAATAAAACTTGCGTTGCTGTTAAGTCAAATCATCGTTGTTTCTGCTAATAATAAAAAAACACGTGATCAGGACGGATTTGTTTCCCTCAGTTCATCTATGCTGCAGCGAATGGTAAGGGAATACAGGCAGTATCTGGACTATTCCCGCGATACAGGAATCATTCAGGAAAAATCCCAGTTTATTGTCAATAAAAAGTGTCGTCATTTTCGATTTCATCCTAAATTTGATAGCAAGCTCAAAGTTTATCCCATTGGAAATTATCGTCTACCAAAGTTTGTTCGCGAAAATTTTTCTCATAATATCTCACTTCCTAAGAAGTATCAATTCTTGGCATTGCCATTTGAAAGCGGCGAACTACGAATTGCATATCGTCCAGCTCTTGATTTCATAGAGCGTCAGTTGAACTATTATCTTCAACATCCCGATGAGGTGCCTACCTATCGTGTGACTGGTAGCATTTTCAGGCGCCGTAAGCGTCCGATTGATCAGTTCAATTCTGCTATGTACAATTTGGATCGACTGGTTGTTCAAGATTATCACATGAACATTGATGACACTGCTGGCAGGTGTCACAGCAACTTGACCAACATGCCATCCTTGCTGCGTCATTTTCTTACATATGGTGGAGAATCCTTAGTTTCCATTGATGTATCAGGCAGCCAGCCTTACATCATGAATATGCTCTTACATCCCTCCTTTTATATTGGGGGCAAAAATTTTTCATTTTCACAAAACATAGAATTAATTGAATATGAATACAAAAGTGGCCGCAAAACCAACCAAAGAGGACTAAGAATAGACCAACTAAGCACCAAGATGGAGAAAGAGATAGTAAGAAGTAAAGAAGATGCAAGCACTATCATTACTTTAGTAAATCAGGGTCAAACCCTTGCCAGTAAAGAGTTCCAGAGGTACAGGAATATAACTACAAGTGGGAAATTTTATACCTACCTTCAGAAGGGTTTAAGTCGTGACGTGAACAGTGAGTTTGGAAATTTGAAGGAGGTGAAAGTTGAGGTACTTCGCATTTTCTTTTCTTCCAACACATTTTTCAAACAGGAAGCCGCAAAGCCAAAGCAGTGGTTCGCAAAAAACTTCAGTACTATTTACGATATAACACACTTTTATAAGCAATACAATAAAAGCTATTTTCCAACCCTCCTGCAACGAGCAGAGGCCGAGGTGATGCTAAACAGGGTTGCTCGACGAATATCGCATCAGAAGCTGAATATCCCCTGTTTTACGGTTCATGATTAGTAATGAGGAATACGTTTCATCAGTAATTAAAGAAGAATTTGAGGAATGTATCGGCACACCCCCACATCTGAAATTAGAATACTATAAACCTGATAGTGATAAGATATTAAGTAAGCCATATTAAATTGCTATTTGGTGACGCATTCTTTTTCTCAATAAATCTAATTATTACACTTTTTATCAATTGCTGGACTATTTAGTTACTCAGAAAAGGAAGTTTCCGGTATACAATAAGCAAGGGCATATGCCAGCCACATTATCACAACATGGGATCCGCGTATAGATTGATTGCCGATTACTTCTTGGTACAAACCTGACCTATTGACGATTCTGGATTGAGCCTGATCCAAAAACTTCTGGAATGCCAATAATTCTATGAACAGACTACAATAACTACCTCGGGGTATTTGGATTACCAGGCCAGCTTGATCTGGAATGTGGAGACTATTTCTCCGACATGATCAAGAAGGAGACCCCTATGAATTTTCCTATTGTTTTACCTACCTTTCGCATATTAGCACTACTTTTTATGCATGAAACAGTTGCAAGTACCTTGATTTCATCAATTCGCGATAATCGTGAGCGAGGTTCAGTGGGTGATTTTCTCAATGATAAAATTATCGAAGGTTCAAAACTTTCAATTGTTTCAGCATACTTCCGCATATATGCTTTCAATGCCCTGAAAGAAAAGTTGTGGAGTATTGACTCACTACGCTTTCTCTTTGGCGATCCGCAATTTATATCCGCTGTTACAGATGCGACTCAAAAGAAGACTTTCCAAATCAAAGATGAAAGTTTAGCTCTTGTTAATCGACTCGAACAGTCACGAATTGCACGTGAATGTTCAGATTGGATAAAGCAAAAAGTTGAAATCCGGTCTATTAGCAAAAAGAATTTCCTGCATGGCAAAATGTATCATGTGAGCAACAATGGTAAGGACGACGCAGTAATTGGCAGTTCTAACTTTACTCTTCGTGGAATTGGTCTTGCTGCTTCTAACAATATCGAATTAAATCTGGTGATTGACAGCAATCGCGATAGACAAGATCTAATTGATTGGTTTAATTCCATATGGACTGATCAAGAGCTCACTTATGATGCAAAGAAGGAGGTCCTCGATTATATTGAGCAATTATATAGAGACTACCCTCCTGAATTTATCTATTATAAAACGCTTTTCCATCTCTTTGAGAAATTTTTAGAAGGTCAGGAGGAAGCTGGATTATTGAACGAGGTTAAGCAAACTCTCATAGACACACAGATCTGGCGAACACTTTTTGAATTTCAACGTGATGGTGTAAGAGGAGCCATCAACAAAATAATAAAGCACAATGGCTGCATCATTGCTGACAGCGTTGGTTTGGGGAAAACGTATGAAGCACTCGCAATCATCAAATATTTCGAGTTGAAGAACGACAAAGTGCTCGTGTTGTGTCCGAAGAAGTTATCCGACAACTGGACGGTGTACCAGGCGCACAAGCATGATGTACTGAATCCTTTGGAGAAAGATCGCTTCGGATACACAGTAATGTACCACACTGATTTAAGCAGAGAGAGCGGTCATTCTTCTGCCGACAACGTAAACCTTCAAACCTTCAACTGGGGAGCATTTGATTTGATAGTGATTGATGAGAGCCACAACTTCCGGAATAATACACCTGGCAAGAAAGACGAAGAAGGAAATATCATTCGCAAGAGTCGCTACCAGCGATTGATGGATGACATTATTAAAAGAGGAAAGAAAACAAAAGTGTTGTTGCTCTCGGCAACTCCGGTAAACAATACGCTGAAAGATTTACGGAATCAAATCAGCATAATTAGCGGAGAAGAGGATGCAGCTTTCTCGAATGAAGATTCAATCGGCCTCCCAAGTGTATCAAACACTTTGAAGGTTGCTCAACGGCAGTTCTCAGAATGGGCCCACAAAAAAGGCGACAAGGTTAGCACTGAACTGCTCAACACACTCGATTCAGGATTTTTCAAACTGCTTGATGAACTGACCATTGCACGGTCACGCAAGCACGTAAAAAAATTCTACGCATCGGAGATGGCTCGCATTGGCCAGTTCCCGGATCATGCTCCTGTTGATTCGCACTATCCTGAAATTGATGTAAAGAAAAAATTTCTTAGCTATGATGCATTGAATGATAAAATACTCGCTTATCAACTTAGCATGTTCAATCCAAGTAAATATGTATTGCCCGAACACAAAGCAGAGTATGAAGAAAAAATGTTGAAACGTGCAGGTGCAGGAGCTGTTGCATTTTTCAAACAAGCAGACCGTGAAAATTTTCTCATTGGAATGATGAAGGTGAATTTCATGAAGAGGCTTGAAAGCTCCATCTTTTCATTCAGAGAAACATTGAAGCGTGCTGTTGATAGAATGGATGATTTGATTGATCGTATTGAGCGTTTCAAAAAGCACAGAGAAGAAAATCCTGACCTTGATTTCGATGAATTGAATCTGGACGAGATGGAGGATGATGAATTAAAGGAAGCTTTAGAAGTAGGTCAGAAGTTTGTATTCAAAATGCATCACTTGAATGTTGATGCCTGGGCAAAAGCGCTAAACAGTGATCGCACACAACTTCATGATCTCTATCTTTGGGCAAAGGATATTGAAGTGCCCCGAGATGCCAAGATGAAAGAATTAAAAGAGTTGATTGAAAAAAAAGTATTGCATCCCACGGTTGATAAGGACGGAAAGAAAAACAGGAAGGTGCTGATTTTCACAGCGTTTGCAGACACCGCAAAATATCTCTATGATTCTTTGCACAATTGGATTCATGAGGATCTAAAGGTTCACACAGCTCTCGTAATGGGTGGTGATGAAAACAAGAGCACCTACCAGCCAAGAGGATTCAAACATCAAACAGAGTTCAATACCATCCTTACTCATTTTTCTCCCGTCGCAAAGCGCAGAGAGCAGGTTAAAAATTTCCCCACTGACAGCGAGATTGAGATTCTCTTCGCTACCGATTGCATTAGCGAAGGTCAAAACTTGCAAGACTGTGATTATTTAATAAACTATGACATTCACTGGAATCCTGTGCGCATCATTCAACGTTTCGGGCGTATTGATCGAATCGGTTCGAGAAATGAAAAAATTCACTTGGTGAATTTTTGGGCAACCAAAGATCTTGACAAGTATATCAAACTCAAAAGTCGGGTAGAGAGTCGCATGGCACTCGTAGATATTTCTTCAACCAATTCCGGCAACATTCTAAATCCGGAAGAGATTGAAGAACTCGTCGCAGAAGATTTAAGATTTCGTGAAAGACAATTGAAGAGATTGCAGAAAGAAGTACTCGACATGGACGACCTAACAGATGATGGAATCACACTCACTGATTTCTCACTCGATGATTTCCGGATGGACCTGCTTCGCTACCTTGAAGCCAACCGCGAGGATTTGGAAAATGCACCCTTAGGTATTTATGCTTTAACACCTGCCGCTGCCACCGATCAAAATCTTTTCAGCGCAAGGGCAACCGATGTGATGCAGCCTGGCGTAATATTTTGCCTTCGGCAGATTGGCGATACAAACGGCAATGAAAAAATAAATCCGTTGCAACCCTATTTCCTTATTTACATTTTCAATAGTGGTGATGTGCGATTCAGTTTTACCCAAAGCAAAATGGTTCTCGACATAATGCGTGGCGTATGCACCGGACGACCTGACGCAACCAAAAAATTGTGCGATCTCTTCAATCAGGAAACCAAAAACGGCTCTGATATGCAACAGTACAATCAACTCTTATTAAAAGCCATTAGCAACATTGCGTTAACATTCAAAGGAAGAACAGAGGATTTTGTTTTCAGTGGCAGAGGCGTGAAGTTGCCTGAGGAGAATAAGCAGGCAAACAACCTGAACGACTTTGAATTGATTACTTGGTTAATCCTGAAATAACTATTCATGACTGCTATTGATATTAAAGAGAAAATCAGCGCCGGCATCAAAGCATTCTCCAATGATATGCTGCTGGAGAATACCACTGCTCTGTTCCATTCTTTGGGATACCGGAGCGGAAAACGTATCACTTTTTCCAGAGACCGCTTGCTCAAAGAATTTGACCGCCCCGAGTTTCTCGGTAGCGCAAAAGCAAATGCACTGAGTGACCACTGGAAGGAAGTTGCTTTTGTTTTTCAACTAACTGGTGATGAAATAAAATTTGCTGGAAGAGATCAAGGTAGCTTGGATTTTGGTGACACTAACAAGGTAAATGACAAACTCTATGAATCGTATTTTGTATTTGCTATTGAATTGGTAGAAGAGAGTTACACGCGCACACAGCTTTCTCAAATTACCCGTGCAGTGAATCGACTGTTCAGAATGCCCACTCTGATTCTCTTCAAGTATGGCAGCGTAATCACACTATCCGTTATCAACCGTAGATTGCACAAGCGCGAGGAGAACAAAGATGTTCTGGAGAAAGTTACACTGATTAAAGATATCAGCATTGCCTCACCTCACAGAGCGCATATTGAGATCCTTTTTGACCTGAGTTTGGATGAACTTGGAGAGCACTTCGAAGTTCACAATTTTGAAACGCTGCACGAAGCATGGCAGAAAACACTCGACACGAAGGAACTCAACAAACGATTCTACATTGAGATCGCCAACTGGTATTTCTGGGCAAGTTCTAAAGTGGAGTTTCCTGATGATGTGGAGAAGAACAAAGAGTTGCGCAATGCCACTAATCTCATACGCCTCATCACACGAATTATTTTTATCTGGTTCATCAAAGAAAAGGGATTAGTGCCGGAAAATCTTTTTCAGCGCGAGAAACTTAAAAAAATAATCAAGCGCTTCTACGATGAGAATGGGAAAGCCACGACATACTATACAGCCATTCTCCAGAATCTTTTCTTCGGAACGCTGAACCAAAAAATGGATCAACGAGAGTTTGCAAAAGAGGGGTCACATGCAGAGCAAATGAAACAGTACGGAGTGAAAAACCTTTTCCGATATGCTAATCAGTTTGCGATGGGTGAAACCGAAGCACTTGCCCTTTTCAAAGACATTCCATTCCTAAATGGCGGATTGTTTGATTGTCTCGACAAAGAGGATGAGGAGGGCAAGGTAAAATACGTTGATGGCTTTTCGCGTAAGACGAGCAAGCAGCCAACTGTTCCGGACTTTCTTTTCTTCTGCGAAGAAAAAAATGCCGACCTCAATAATTATTATGGCACTACTTCAAAGCAATACAAAGTGCGCGGACTCATTGACACGCTTAACCGGTACAAGTTCACCATTACAGAGAATACTCCTATTGAAGAAGAAGTAGCACTCGACCCTGAACTGCTTGGACAAGTTTTTGAAAATCTTTTGGCGAGTTACAATCCTGAAACAAAGACAACAGCTCGGAAGCAAACAGGAAGTTTCTACACGCCGCGTGAGATTGTAAATTACATGGTGAATGAATCTCTCATTACTTATTTTGAAAATGCTTTGCTCTCAAAAAATGCCAACCTCATTTTGAAAAGTAGGGGCGAAACACCGCCGAAAAATTTATTCAACGAATCGCAAACTACACAGGTATCACTTGTTATTGCACGAGGTGAAGCCAATGAATCAGAGCGAAAAGAAATCCAGGAGAAACTTCGCCAGCTACTCTCTTATACTGCAGCACCTCACCAATTCACGAAGCAGCAATGCAGACTTCTGATAGATGCAATAGACCGATGCCGGATTCTCGACCCTGCCTGTGGCTCTGGAGCATTTCCTATGGGCATATTGCATACAGTGGTACATGTTCTCCACAAGCTTGACCCTAAAAATGAAGAATGGAAGGAGAGGCAAACTGTAAGAGTGCGGAGTGCAATTCGTGAAGCAGAAAAAATTGATGACCCTAATCTGCGCAACAAATTGATTGCTGACCTCGAAGAAAACAAGAACAGTATCGACGATGCCTTTCTCAACAACGAGTTGGATTATGGTCGTAAGCTCTACCTCATTGAGAATTGCATTTATGGTGTGGACATTCAACCCATTGCTGTTCAAATTGCTAAGCTTCGGTTCTTCATCTCTCTCGTTATTGACCAACGAGTTGGATCACCTGGCACGTCATTGCGCGGTACGAAGCAATCCGACGTTGAGAACCGCGGCATTCGTCCGCTTCCAAATCTTGAAACTAAGTTTGTGGCTGCCAACACACTTGTCGGATTAAAACTCCCAAAGCAACTGCGCATTGAAAATGAAAACATCCGCAAGTTGAAGGAGGACTTGAAGAAAGTGCGCCACCACTACTTCAATGCAAAATCGCGTAAAGAAAAACTCAACTTTCAAAAAGACGATAGAAAACTGCGACAGAGAATTGGTGACATTATCCGGAAGGAAATTGAAGAGTATGAAGAAGGTTTGCTGAAGAAGATTGAAGTCATGAAAGATAATCTGAAACTCGCATTACAATCGCAAAAGAAAATTGAAGAGAAGCACCGCAAGAAGCAGGAGAAACTAAAATTGGAAATTGAAGAGTTAGAAAACGGTTTGCTCGACCAAAGGTCTATTGATGAAGTTGCACAAAAGATCAGTTCATGGGATCCATATGATCAGAATGCTTCTTCTTCTTGGTTCGATTCGGAATGGGTTTTCGGAATTGAAAGCGGTTTTGACATTGTAATTGGAAATCCACCTTATGTCGAGTTTAAGAAATTGCCCGCAGAACAGAAGGTTAAGTTATCAAATTATGCCTCAGCAAAAGGTAAGTATGACATTTATGTAATTTTTGATGAAAGAGCATATGCATTGTTAAAGGAAGGTGGTTCGCTATGCTTCATTCATCCAACAACTTTTATGAAGAAAGATTTTGGCGAAGCAATTCGCAAGTTCATTAATCAAAATTTCAAAATCAAAAGCATTCTTGACTTTGCTGACATTCAGGTTTTTCAAGGCGCAACAAACTATACGGGTGTTTTCCTATTTATGAAATCCAAACTTTCCAGTGATTATGAATTTGCTTACCATCAATATTTCAATAGCGGAAGCTCAATTTCTGTTTCTGATTTTCAAAACAGTTTAACTGATACAACATCTTCATCGATTAAATGCTTTCTACCGATTAAGAGTTTGGAATTAGAGAAATCTGAATGGAATTTTCAGAATGATTCGATAAATTATTTACTATCAAAATTTGCTGTTGACACTAAACCACTTTTAGAGATTACTGAATCTATTTTTCAAGGGATCGCATCAGGTAAAGACGAAGTTTTTTATGTAAATGAAGACACAATTCGGGAATTCAAAATTGAAAGGGGGATTCTCAAAAAGCTATTAAAGGGAAAGGACATAAAGAAATATGTAGTCACGTGGTCAGGATACTATGTCATCTATCCATACGATAAAAATTCACGAGTGCTTTCTGAATCAATTCTAAAGAGTGAGTATCCAAACACTTTCTCCTATTTGAGTTCTCATAAGGTACTCCTTAAAGGAAGAGATTATTTTGATAACTCACCTAAGAAATGGTTTGAACTCTGGAATCAAAGAAGTTTTGAAAACTTTAAATTGAATAGAATCGTGAGCCCTGAAATTACAGATAGGAATAACTTTGTTCACACAAATGTATATTATGGGAATACGAAAACATACCATATCATTCCCAAAGAGAAAAGTATTGAGAACTATCTCTTTCTACTTGGTCTCCTGAACAGTTCTTTATTAGATTTCGTGTATAAGAAAATTACAACACCACAAGCAGGTGGCTTTTATGCATATAAGACCCAGTTTCTCTCCAAACTGCCAATAAGGCAAGTAGAGCAACCAAAGGCCTATTCTGACATAGTTTCCAAAATTGTTTCAGCGAAAAAAGAAAACCCCCAAGCAAATACATCACGCTTGGAGCGTCAACTTGATGTCATGATTTACCACCTCTACCAACTCACATTTGAAGAAGCAAAAATTATTGATGTCGATTTGAGTGAGGAGGATTTTGAGAAATACAGAATTGAAATATGAAAAGTGAAAAAGCGATCATATCAAATCTCAAAAATCTGTTTGAATTACTGCTGAGTGAAAATAAAATCCTTTTTCCCTCTGTCATGCAGCAAAAGCACTGGGAGAAGGTTCTTGAAAAATGGATCAAAGATCGTACGATACCTCTTTTTGCGCGCAAGGCATCAGGTATTCGTGGGCAGGCAATTGAGCACATTCATAGTAGAGATGTAATCAAGACAGACAATACACCTGCCCATTGGGTATTTAGAAATTGTGTTTTGAATTCAGAGTTACCAAATGTTGAGCGTGTCAAAAAGGAATGGGATGAACGCAAATTTCCTATTGCGATAATGATAAAAAAAACTGAGAAGGAGTTTCTTATCAAATCGCAAGTGGCAGCGAATGAATTCAGATTAGGGAAGAAGAAATTGTATGTAGCGCATCTCGACAAAGTAGCCCTGCCAAGAAACTTAAATCTTCCGATGGAACAATTCATTAATCATCATAGAAGGTTTCTCTCTCTTCAAAACATGTACGCCATTGACATAGAATTTTACGGACTTACTCATGTCAAAATATTCAATGACATTGTAAAAGAGCATAAACAAAAAATTGGGTTGAAATAGGATGAACAGTCTATGCAATAAGTTCAAAGAGCTCGCAGAAAATTCTTGGGATAGAATTGGGTTTGGAAGAAGTCACTTCAATCTGCGAGTTTTTGAAACTACAATTACCCAAAATCTACTTTTTGAACTTATCAAGTTTCGTGATGCGAATCCCACTATTAGAAAAAGATTTTTGATTTACGAAAGTCGCAACGAGAATAGGAATGGTAATGATATAGCATTATATCTGGGTAAGACAAGAAACAAATTGACCTACTATCCTATGCAAGCCAAAGTAATTTACCACCCATTTAGGAAGAATCTATCATTCGGCTGGTATCCCTCAATTAATCACGTTGTGGGGAACTCGAATAGGAATCAGATAGACTTACTGATTAATCATGCAAAGAGTAAAAAGGGCCTTCCATTATACTTGCTCTACAATTACGTTGAAGGCTTTATACATGGTAAAACATATGGTTGCTCCATAATTGAAGCCCGATACATTAAAAGTAAATATTTCAGTAGTGGAAAATGGCAAATTCCAAATTTCGCGCAACTTAACCCTGGAAAAGCTGTGCCTTGGCACTATTTAGTTTGTCCAGAACAGGCAGATTCTTTCTCTTTAAAGTATCCGGTCTATTCTCCCATTGAGTATTCTGATCGGATTTTACAAGAGGAGTACCAACTGGAAACGTTTTCCTATAATGAATTGATATCCAACGAGGAATGGGAGGAATCACAAATTGTTGGTCCTAAAGACGTAACTACTAAAATAAGGAGGCAAGAGGATGAAAATCTCGACTTTAATCCTAAATTCATGTGGGTAATAACTGAGGAAGGCGAAAACAATGAATAGCCGATTACACTATACAAAAGAGTTTGTCTATTTTCAACTTATGGAAGGTAGTGTTAGGGTAAAGCGTTTATACTTAAACTGAAAATTAATTGGCATTATGATAGTCGCACATACTATCTATAAGAACGAAACCTTCTACCAGAAAGAGGATAACAAGGCAATTACATTTATTGAAGGAGCGGAGTATATCATTTTTTCTGCCGAAGAAGGGAAGATGAACGAACGAAAGAAAGAGCGAGAAGCAACCAATCACAATGAAGAAGAAAAGAGGATTCAGGTAAAAACTACTCGCGGAATCGATTCATTTCGCAGAATTCTGAAGGAGGATACTCTTCTATATTTCGTTATTTCAAATAGGGGTTATGATTATAAATTCGAGGTAAAAATATTGGAAGACCTATATCTCCATCATAAAGCCGGGTGGAAATCATTGGAAGAAAAGCTTTTCCCTTGTGAATGCGAGTTAATTGGAGTTGTACATGGCAGTAAGGAGAAAGCGGAACCTATTAAAGCTCATTCATTAAATGAGCTATACAAAAAGACCTACGTTTACTTTTTTCGCAATGATGGAAACCCGGCATGTAATGCGATAACCAGATTTTTTACTGAAAAGGATAAGGTAATCTCAACACTGAATTATTTACGTTCATCAGGAGTAACAGTGTAATTGCAATGAATAGTTTCGCAACATATTACAACGAAAGATTTCGCTCGGATTTAGAGACTTTCATTTCTTCAATCCCTGAGGAGAGTAAACACCATCATAACAGACAGGACAAGGAAACTTTCACAATTCAATACGAACGCCTTTCAAAGGACTTTATCCACCTGAACTTCCTGACGGATCACGAATGCAAAATCAATTTTGGGATATCGCTTTTCTTTACTGAGTTGGTTGATGAGGTTTGTTATTCAGATTTCAAAGAACATTATGAGCGATTCAGACAGCTTACTCTTTATCCAAATTTCATAAGAAATTGCTTATCTGTATGTCACTATTATTTTCATCCTAAGGAAACTTTTTCCGCGCTAAACTATTCTCGAAAGGAGCCTTTTGATATCTCATCTTTAGATCAAATTAACTACTTTCAGGCTTTTCCAGAGGCAATTCCTGTAATGGAACGAGAGGCAAAGGAGTTCTTCGCCAAATATCTGCCTGAGATAAGTGGAGAATTATTTTGGCAGAAATGCGTCGAAGAATTTCCATTCAGATTAATGAATGAAAGTTCAAATTAAGTTGGTATGGCAACAGACATCAACATAAAAAGTTTATTTCCTGCAATAAGAACCATCCAGGTTGCAAAACAGGTATCCGATATAGCTAATTCAACTTTCATTGGAATTGACTTTGGAACCTCCACCACAGTAGTTTCAATCGCTACAATTGATCAAGTAAGCAAGGACATCAATACCGAAGTTATTTGGCTCAATCAAAAACTTTACGACGGGGCAATTATGTCAGCGGAAAAAGTTCCGACTGTAATTGCTTGGTATAACAATCAATTATTAGTTGGTAAGGGGGCGGCAGATTTAAAATACCAACTCAAAAAGGGAGTGAATGTTTGGTATTCCTTCAAAATGGAACTTGGTGAAGACCTGGGTTCAAAATATTTCAGCAGTGAATTAGATAGAAATAGCGGCACCCCAATTCTCAATCCCAAAGATGCAGCAAAAGTTTTCTTTCAATATTTGAAAGCACAAATTGACAGGTATGTAAGAACAAAGAACCTTCCCACAAATCTTCAGTTTGCAGTTAGTATTCCAGCATCATTTGAAGCAAACCAACGGAAGGAATTAATTTATGCTCTTGAACAAAATGGAATTGCAATCAACAAGCAATCTTTGATTGACGAACCAAACGCTGCATTTCTAAGCTATGTTCAAGTTTCGTCGCAGGAGAATAATCCGTTGCGAATTCCTGAAGGAGATAATCCGAAGGTTTTAGTTTTTGATTTTGGTGCTGGAACTTGTGATGTTTCCATTCTGGAGTTGGGCAAGGATTTGAATGGCATTTATTCTAAGAACCTTTCTATTTCAAAATTTGAGAAGCTTGGAGGGGATGATATTGATAGATATATAGCAATGGAATATTTATTTCCGGAACTTCTAAAGGAAAGTAACAAAAACCTTGACGATTTCAGAACCCCGGAGAAGAACAGAATCGTTACGCATTTACTTAAAGCAGCAGAGCAACTAAAAATTATGATTTGTGACGTCATCGCATTACAAATGAAGAGTAGAATACTTCCCACAAAAGCCACAAGCAGTGATTTTGTTTCGGTTGGTTTCAAAATAGAAATTGATTCAAGAAAGGGTTGGTTGACTTTGACTGAGCCGAAGCTGTCATTTCAGCAATTCAATGAAGCGATGAAGCCATTCTTAAAATCAGCTTTATTAGTACCAATAAAAGCTAAGGATGGCCAGGAGGAGTTTATCACGATCTTCAGGGCAGTTCATACAGCTTTAAGGAAAGCATCACTTTCAAAAAATGAAATAGACTATGTTTTATTGATTGGAGGAAGTTCAAAAAATCCCTATGTGCAAGCCGCATTAAAGGAATATTTCAAAGAGGACTCTGAATTACTTGTCCCAAAAGATTTGCAAACTCATGTTTCGTCTGGAACAGCAATTCATTCGCTTGTTTATAATGGCTTCAATAAAAATATCATTCAACCCATAACAAGTGAGCCGTTCATCGTGATAACTAAAGACGAAACACCAAAAGTGATTTTGAAAGCAGGAACGCATATTCCATGTAACCTTATTGTAATCGATGATTTGGTTACTTCTAAGGATGGTCAGGCTGCAATTGAATTACCGATTTGCTTAGGAAACATCAACAAACTTCTATACAACGTCAAAATAGTTTGCGTAGATCTAAATGGTTTTAAGAAAAATACTCCTGTTAGGTTAGAATTAGAAATTACAACTGATAAACTCTTGCTTGCAAGAGCATCAGCTGTCGGGGAATCTGTAATTGTTGAGCCAATTAATCCATTTGCCAATAAGGAGCTTTCAACTGAAGAACGAATTGTCTTGAAAGCGGAACGACAGGCAAACCTCGAAGCAGAACAAAACGGAGGCAAGCCTACTAAGGAAGGATTAGAAGCTCTATATAAAGCATATGAAAAGATTGGAAATGATTTCAGAGCGGCAGAAACCTTGGAACTGCTCAATGAGCTGTATCCAGACGTAAGCAACTACAACAAAATTGGATTGTTGTTTTCAAGTGCAGGTTATGACCTTAGAGCTCTTGAATATTATGAACTTGCTTATAACAATAACAAGAATGACACTACAGCATTTAATTATGCATTCAAATTAAAAAATACAGACAAAGCAAAATTCAAAGTGATTTTAGAAGAGTCACTCCGGCTTAACCCTGACAAACCGCATACCTTATTTGAAATGGGGAGATTACTAAAAAGTGAAGGTGATCCAAAGGGAAATGAAATGATTGAAAAAGCATTCCAGTTTTGGAAGAAGAAATTTGATTCAAACCAAATGAATGATAGCGATTACAGTTGGTTATCTTATGTTGCTGATGAATTAGGTATGAAAGATTTTGCACAGCAGGTTAGAAGTTCAGAACCAACTTTCTCTGATGAACGACTTTATAATCCTGATAACCTGATGGTGACGAGAAAGGAAGCAGAAATTGCTAAAAGATAAATTTAAATTTTTTCATTATGGCATGGATGATAAGAGAAGACAAACTTGATCCAGATCAAAGGGAATTTATCGATGTTGAATCAAGAAAATTAGGTAACATTTGGGTAAAAGGATTTGCTGGAAGCGGTAAGTCTGTTCTGCTGTTGCATTCATTAAAGAATATTCTGGAGAATGAACCGAATGCAAAAGTAGCTGTGGTGGTTTATACTCGTTCACTGATCGACATGTTCCAAACAGGAATGAAAGAATTAAATATTGCTTTAAGTATTCCTATAATGACATATTATGAGTTTGTGGATAAAGATACTTCCAATTATGATTATATTTTTTGTGATGAAGTGCAAGATTTGCCTGCAAAAGTGTTGTATGCAATGAATAATAGGAGCGGTAAAATTATTGTCGCAGGCGATTCCAATCAATCGATATACGACATTGACCCGAAATGGAATGAGCAAGTGGTTAATCCGAATCAAGTTGGTGATATTATTAATGCAAAAGTATTTACACTAAATATTGTCCACCGGTTGACACGGAGTGTCATGGCTGCAGTCCAAAAATTATTGCCCCAAATGAATATTTGGGGAGCCAAGCGGGACCTAACAAAACAAGACGTAAATATTCGTTTGTGTGAAGCATCAAGCTTAAACGAAGAAGTAAAGTATATTTATCAGGAATCACAAAAAGGTACAGCGGTGGGGGAAACATGTGTGATTCTTTTCCCATCAAATGCGCTTGTTCAAAAATTTATTGATATAGTTTTGAGCGTTAACCAAAAGCCAAGTTGGATAGCAACGAAAAATAATTGGGGGCTAAGGGCTTGATTTTGACAATGTTTTCTCTGCCCTTTTTGAATAACAATTTTTTCTTGCACCCAGGCAAAGCAAGAACCTTATTTATGGTGGCAATGACTCGAAGCAGAAAGAATTTGTATCTCACATACTTTGGCTACACTCATAATTTGGTGAATGTTTTTAAAGGGGAGTGCACTGAAATAACTATAGCGGATTTAATAAGACCGGGAATAACAACCAAGTCAACCAATAATTTTGATTATTAATTTTCAGATGACTACCAATTATTTAGCAGCAATTTTTAGAATTCAGTTTAACCTGTTTTACAGATATGGCTATACCTATATCCCTTCATCTCAGCTTGTAAAATTTGATGGTGAGGTTACTGATGAAACAAAAACAAATATCGTTGAATTGTTTAAGTTGATTGCTCCTTTTGAATATGAAGAGGATTATTTAATTCTGCATCTTGATACAGATGCTGAGGGAGATTCTGTCAATTTGTACTTTGAGATTCAAAATCTTGTTTCAGTTTATCCAATTTCGAAGCAAGCAAAGATTTCTATTGAATTAAAGATCGACCAGAGAATAAAATTAGAGCAACCAATATTTGAATCAGTATTACCTCAAATAGAACGAGGTATTCTCGAGAAAGAAATTCGAAAAGCCATTGATGCAATTTGGTTGGTCTGCAATCTGGCAGAGGGCAAAGATGAGTTAATAGGGGCTATTGGTATGGAGAATATTTTTCAAGGAATGGAATTTAGGAAGATTGGAACCAAAGCCTTTCAAATTAAAGAGGGTAGTTATTGGAGTTATCTGATGGCATATGATCGCTTTGATTACTTTCCAAACTCAATTCTTGGTTATTTTTATGATGCAGGACAGGTTTTTGCTTACACCAAAAACGATCCAACATTTGAAGGAAGTGAATTACATAAATTCCTTCAAGAAATAAATTCTCAAAACCCTGCAATTAAGTTTATGGAAGTCATAAAATTACTTGAAGAATCAGATCGAGTTAAGAACTACCGAGCTCAAACGACAATTAACAACATACAGCAGTATTTCATTACACCGTTATATCTCGTTCTGAAAGATGAAATACGTAATGTAGAACATATTGAAAATACTAAATTGGGAAAGGACTTGACGCACTTACTTAAATTTGGTTCGAATTTCAAAGCAGTAGTAGTTCTTTTGGGTGCATTTTTCGGTTACAAGAAATTCTATGATGCTTATTATGATAAATTGGGATTGCGTTTTTATGAATCATTTAAGGGAAAACCATCATCCACAAGGATTGAAAGCGTGGAGAAGGTATTAAAAGAAATAATTGTAGAAGTTGTGCCGGAGCATAGTGTTGATAGAAGTACCATCTCTGATGAATCTGTTGAATAGTTGTCAATAACTCTAAGTGATGATGAGCAAGTACCCACTAAAGATGAGAATCGTGCAGAAGACTATCATCGGATTATCTTATCAATACTAAAAGGAAGAGGAGAACTCAAAATTCCTGATTTGGCAAAGGAATTTAGCGAACTATCAAAACGAAGGATTTCAAAAACGGTTCTTATAGAAATTCTGTAAGCATCCCGTGAACCACGTATCCAATCAATCAACAATTATCATTAGACAATTTTGCCCCGGGCAGCAGTTCATGGATTCTATTGATGGGGTGTGAGCCTATTTTGATCAGCGTTTCGGTGAGCCAGGTTTGGAGGATTGATATTTTTGGCTTTGCAAGTGGCAAACAGTGAATAGAAGATGGCTGCATGTTGTGCAGACGAATGTGATCCGGCGAACAGGTAATTTTTCTTCCAACCGCTACTGGACGAATAGCATTTTCAGTGAGGTTGTTGTCAATTTGCAAGCGGGCATCAGACAGGTAACATTTAAGCGCATCTATTCTTGGCAGGAGTGTACACAATGGCCCCAGCTATAAGGCTTTTGGGCAGCACCTGTGTTATCGTTTCGGTCATCCACTTTTCCAATGCTTGGGTTACAGGAAGTGATTTTGTTTTCTAATCTCCACTGCCTGTTCGCTGTTTTAATTGCAGCTGCTTTATTTCCCGTTCCACTGCATAGAGCTTTTGTATGGGTGAGCGCCACATCTGCCCTCGCCGGGTCGCTGTCGAGGGCATCGGCAAACTACACGCCTCACGTGCGCCCAGCAGTGAATGAGGTAATGTGTTCACGCTGTCCAACTGATCCTTACCTCAACCATCGGTCTGGAGATGTCCTTTAAAATTTTTCAGTATTTCGGTTGGGCCTTCCCGGCCGCGACCCTGCCGGTAATCAAACAACACCAATCGCTCCTGCGGATCCTGGTACACCCAATAATAACCCCGATGGGTGCTTCCGGGATTTTCTGATTCCAGTACCCTGATCGGCGTCTCATCTGCCTGAAGATAGGTGGCACTCAGTGTTTTTCTTTGTGTGCCTGATAGAGCGGTTCGATCAGCCTGGCTCAGTGTTAACCAAGACCCTATGGTGGAATCCGGTAAGTCAATACCCTGCCGCCTGAACATTTGTGACTGACGTACAAGGGAATGTGATCCATAAATTTTGCATGACCAGTGCAGCAAGCAACGCTGGACCTGCCATGCATTTAGGCAGCACCCGATCAGGCATGGCAGCGATGATGATCTTATTACCCTGCCCGGTGGGTTTTACATATTTAGGACGAACATACCGGTTAGCAAATAGTTGCCCGGACTATATTCCAACTCTTCGGTTACCTCTTCCCCGATCTTTATCAGTCCGGTTATATCTTCATCCGGATCAAGAATGTGCTCTATTCTTGGAAGATGGGCAGGCAGCACTTGCCGTGATGGCTTTTTGTTGCTCCCCGATTTTTCCGTTCGTAGGTGATTGTTTCGGTAGCAGGGGCTTCTGTTTGCTGTTCGCTGCTACTTCCAAAATCAGATGACCTTGTTCAGGGCCGGTGGCGGCGACAAAGCGTTCGCTTTTAACACCAAAGATCAGCCGCTCCAGTTCACTCACCCGAAACTGCAACGAATCAATTTTTTTCTTCCTTTTCACCAATCACCGTATACTGCTTGTCTACTACACCGAGCAGTTGTTCGCGGGTCATTTCCTGTAGAGGCGTAGTTGCTGTCATTGCGAAAGCAAAGATAACTGGCACCCTTAGCGGTAAATCATTTCAAGGGTCGTTTTTACTCCAAAATTCCATTTCTTATTCACTGCTGTGGATAAGTGAACCGTTTTTTTCTTTTCACCGAACCCAGTGTGATGCCTTCCGAGTATCATCACCAGTTCATCCCATCTAAGTACCGTACTTTTTTGCATCTCCACCTGCCGGCAATTCAAAAGTGCCTTGTTCGAGTCGCTTGTAATAAATCACAAAGCCGCTGCGATCCCATACCAACAACTTGATGCTGTGACGGGGTTTATTGACGAAGATAAATACGTCCCCTGTGGTCAGTGGCTTGTCCAGTTCAGCCGTCACCACACCGCACAACCCATCGAAGCTCTTACGCATGTCGACCGCTCCACGGTACAGAAAAAACCGTTGTGCACTGTTAAATCCAATCATGGTTGAAAACAAAGGAACGAGTGACCTGAGTACTGCCGCATTAACAGCATCACTAAAGACCAGCCGTGTACCATCGGCATATTCAATGCTAATCTGCTTTGACTGTATCTGGGTAATGGATAAAGCGGTAAATCCTTTTTGCTGCACCTTGCTTTGGTCTCTGTATCTTTTCTTCCAGTAGCTCAAGGTATTTTTATTGATCCTGTTGCGCTCGCTGAAGGCCTTTGCCGAAAGCCCACTGCTCATAAACTTTTCAATGATCGAAAAATATTTCTCTTGTGAAGTGCGCATCCGCTTTTTTTTGCGCAAATTTGATCGGTGTTGATTAACCCTGCAATACGTGGTTTACGGGATGCTTACGAAATTCTCATGGAAATGAAAAATGAGGTTTCACTTATAAGCAAAGGAAAAAACATTGATAGGGTAATGCTGAAGGCGACTACTCTTTTTGATATGAAGAAGTAACCCTTAATCTAAATCTGGAACATTCTTTTAGGGACTTTTTTGAAATAAATCAGAATAAATCTAATTTAACGAATTGAACACTCATTCCCTTTCTAAATCTACTTTTGTTCGCGGATGCAATTGTACTAAATCTCTCTATCTCTATAAGAAGCATTCTGAATTAATAACGGATATAGACGAAAAGCAACAGGCAATTTTTGATTCGGGTCATGATATTGGCCGATTAGCACAAGAATTGTTTCCTAATGGTACAGATGCAAAGCCCGAAAATCCATCAGAGTTTCCCTTGGCTGTTGCATTAACTCGAAAATTGATGGATGAAGGTTGCAACATTATTTATGAGGCAGCATTTCAGTACGATGGCGTGCTTGCTGCCACTGATATCCTTGTTCGCGATGGAAATAATTGGAGTGCTTACGAAGTCAAAGGTTCGACAAAGGTAAAGGAGGAATACTTCTCTGATACTGCTCTGCAGTACTACGTTATCACTAACTCTGGAAGAAGCTTGAAGGATTTCTCAGTAATTCACCTCAATAATCAATATGTCAAGAGGGGGTCTTTGGAAGTAGAAAAGCTTTTCAAAATGACCTCTGTGAAAAATGAGGTCGAGACTATGCAAGAGTTCGTAAAGAAAAAAATAATAGAGTTGAAAAATATTATCCAGCTAAATGAAGTACCGAAGATCAAAATTAGATCATATTGTCGGGATCCTTACGAATGCGAATTTATTGACCATTGCTGGGACCATATCC
This sequence comes from Bacteroidota bacterium, assembly GCA_016718875.1. Taxonomy (GTDB): domain Bacteria; phylum Bacteroidota; class Bacteroidia; order Bacteroidales; family VadinHA17; genus LD21. The sequence continues at coordinate 21,796 of JADKBL010000038.1, read as the reverse complement.
CTAAAGAACATTCAGTTTTTACATTGAACAGGATAGGTGCTTCAGCTTTTGAAATGGTAGAAGCTGGCATATTAACACTCGATCAGATTCCTACTAATTACAAGCTGGCTAAGTCACCGGCTTTCCAACTGCAATACTTTAAAAGTGGAGCAATTCTGATCGAGAAGAAGGAGATTTCAGATTTTCTTGGCCAGTTTCTTTATCCTCTTTATTTTTTTGATTTTGAAACTTATATGATGGCCGTTCCTGAGTTTGATTTTTCCAGGCCATATCAACAAATTCCATTTCAATATTCATTGCATGTTCTGAGGAGCGAGAATCATGAATTGGAACACTTTGAATTTCTTGGTGATGGCTTTCATGATCCCAGGGCAGAATTGATAAAGAAAATGATAATTGATTTAGGTGTTAATGGATCAATCATAACTTATAATAGCAGCTTTGAAAAAACAAGGTTGAAAGAGTTGGCGGAAGATTTTCCTCAATTTGCGCATCCCATTGAGTCCATCATAAACCGTATAGTTGATTTGATGAAACCGTTTCAAAGTAGATGGTATTATCATCCAGGTTTTGAAGGATCTTATTCAATTAAGAATGTGTTGCCGGTGCTCGTGCCAGACCTTAATTACTCTTCTATGGAAATTCAAGAAGGGGGAACTGCCAGTTTAGTTTATTCGCTGTTACGTGATCAGGATTCTGATACTCGAATTGTCCAACGTAAGCAATTACTTGACTACTGTAGGCTGGATACACTTGCAATGGTGGAAATTTTACACGTGCTCCGAAAAATTTGAGATATGCCACTTCATTACTTCAAGGATAAGAGTTGGAAGCAGATAACAAGGGAGGAAAGGTTTTTTTGTGCTGTGCTCTATTTTAAAATCGAGAATAGACCCAAAGAATTTGTAGAATGGCTTATAAAACAAAAGCATTGCAAACTACCTATAGATCTTACGAACTCAACATGGGAAGTTGGATATGAAGTTTGTCTTTATCGTGATTGGGTAAAGGAATATGGCTGGCAAGGTGAAAATTCCATTAATAAGACTGACTTCCGGGCCCTAAAAAAGAGAACATTTGATCTTTGCTTTTTTTCTGAAGGAAACATTATTCTCATTGAAGCAAAGGCTAATTGCGGTTATGATCGTACTCAACTTCCGATTTTTGAAAAGGAAAAGGAACAAGTAGCAAAACTATTTGGAAAAGAGGAAGATGAAATCTTTCTGGTAAGCATTCACTCCAGTAAATACAACCCTAAAGAGTCAACGAAGAAAGTTTTCAGTGGGTATATTCATTGGAATGACTTGATATCCACTGAATTTCATGATGATACGTTTAAAAGAGCAAATGAGTGCTATAGAGATTAAATGGGAGCCCGTTAGAATTTTCTTTTGTGCTTAATTATATAATTTGTCGCTTCCTGCTCTATTTCATCCCGACTCATGATTCTATTTTTAGTCAACCATTGATCCAATTCGGCCTTCTTAAAATAGATTCGTTTTCCTGCTTTATAGTGAGGGATTGATCTTGTAGATGTGTGATGATACATTGTCTGCTTGGATAACGAAATATACGCAGCAGCCTGATTCAGGTTCATAGTTTGTTGAATTACGCTTTGTTCCTCAGAAGGTGAATTAAATTGTTTTTGCTTAATTAGATTTTCGATGCTATTTAGTTTCTCCATTATCATTTCAAAAGGATTTTCCATTTTAATTAGGGGTTTAAAGGAGTTAATCACTAAGGTCAGTATCAAAATTAATAAGTTTAGGAGTATTCTGAATCTTCATGAGTCGGCTTATGTGTAAGAGGATTTTTTGGCCAATGCCCGATAGCTATGATATTATCCTAACTTGGACTGCAGCCACTTTAGTTCCGATTTCAAGAAAATTGATTTATTTGTAGTCAAACACTTTGACTATCATACAATCAATAAAAACGTTTATCCCGTTCTTCGCTGGCCTTATTCCTGCCGGTTTTCCATCTCCTGCAGCTGATTACGTCCAGGAAGAGATTGACCTGAACAAGTTTCTGAAGGGTAATTCTTCAGCTACGTTCATCATCCGCGTGCAGGGTGATTCGATGATAGGTGCGCATATAACCAATAACTCCTTACTTATTGTGGACCGGTCTAAAAAAGCCGTGCATAACTCAATTGTGGTAGCCAGCATTAACGGGGAATTTACCATTAAGAGGCTATCGCTCATAAACAAATCAGTAAGGCTTGTTCCTGCAAATCCCAGTTATAAACCTGTATTGATTACAGAAGACACACAATTTGAAGTGTGGGGAGTGGTAACCAATATCATCATCAGTACAAAGGATATTTAAACCATGATAGGACTTTTGGACTGCAATAACTTTTACGTGTCATGTGAACGGCTGTTTAATCCTGCCATTCGCACGAAACCGGTTATCGTGCTCTCCAATAACGATGGGTGCGCTATTGCAAGAAGCGAGGAAGCAAAACAGATCGGCGTTAAAATGGGAAGTCCGTTACATTTCATCACTGACCTGATCAAGCAAAACGACATACAGGTATTTTCTTCAAACTACACGCTATACGGTGACATCAGTGCCAGGGTAATGAATGTGATCAGGTCATTTGTCGAAAGAGTGGAAGTCTATTCCATCGATGAAATATTCCTGGATCTGTCGGGACACAAATATCAGGATATAATAAAGCTGGCCACAAAACTCAGGCACCGCGTTCAACAACAAACTGGAATTCCGGTTTCCATTGGCATTGCGCCTTCCAAAACTCTGGCTAAGATGGCCAACCGGTATGCAAAGCAATACCGGAGAAATGAAGGGGTACATCTTGCTGATTCAAAAGAATCGATAGACCAGATGCTGCGTGCAACCGAAGTAGGTGACATTTGGGGCATCGGCAACCAATATGAAAAATTAATGTTGCAAAACGGAATAAAGACCGCGGCTGATCTTGCAAAGCTGAGCGAAGATTGGATCCGTAAAAATATGTCCGTGGTTGGCCACCGCATGGCAAAAGAGCTGAAAGGTATTCCGTGTATTAGATGGGAAGAGAAACCGCCGCCAAAGAAAGCCATATGCACCTCCCGGTCCTTCGGATCACTCGTGACCAAAAAAAGCCAGCTGTCGGAAGCTGTGGCCAGCTTTACCGCATCCTGTGCAAAGAAGCTCAGAAAAGAAAATACAGTAGCGGCTAAGATGGAAGTATTCGTTCAGACAAATCCTTTCCGACATCAGGATCGGCAATACTTCTGTTCCCACGATCTACAGCTTCGTGTTCCTTCCAATAATACCCAAGAGCTGTTGAGCTATTCCATGAGAGGCCTCAGTAAGATCTTCATAGACGGGTTTAATTATCACAAGGCTGGTATTATTGTTACCGATATCACATCGGCACATATGGTGCAGATGAGCATATTCGATAAACCTCAATCTGCAGAACAAAAAGTCCTTATGGAGTCAATTGACCAGCTCAATCGTAATTTTGGTCCGGACAAGGTCCGCTACGCTGCACAAGGTTACAGTGACCGATGGCACCTGAAGCGGGATTACCTGTCCCAGGCATACACGACCAATGCTGGTGAGTTTCTCACGATCAAGATTTGAATGTTCAACCCTTTTTATCCGTTAACTACCGAGCTTTTATATTCAATGGTTCAGGCCGGTAAAACTTATTTCGTCCGGCAGGACTTTCCGCGTGGAAAGATTATACTGGAACCGGATGTAAGGGGAGTATATCTTTTCACCCATTATAGTGATGCAGGAAGCGCTCAGACACACTTTGCTATATTGAAAAATGATCCTTCCGGATTTCTTTACGACTGGTCAATCGATGAACATAAGGCTCGCCTGGAAAAAGCTGCAGCTGGCGTAGATGGTTATAAATGCTATTCCAGCACTTTATGGTGGGATATTGAAAAAAGGGTTTCTACTAACCTTCGTAGATCGATTATGGCTTATTTAAAGTTCAAATTGAAATGGTTTCCTACACGAAATGATAGTCCGGAAACCCAGTTTTACCCGCAAATGGGTGAGCTTTACATTGAGATCAAGTTCCGGAATAAGGAAGTAAGAATTCCGGTTTCGGAAATTGAAAAATTTAACGGATAATTTTGACGCCGGGACATCACCGGCATTTTTACCGTTATCAGTTGCTTACGGAATAATTGCTGGTACTCGATAACAAAAAAAGCAAAGATCATGTGCTACGATATTTCATTTTTAGTAAAGGGAGAAACGGTACTTGACTATTTACCCCACCTTAAAATCGATCCGCAGATATCACTTTCATTCGAACCGAAGATCCATTTAATGGCTCCGCTTTATCCCAAAGCTCCACCTGTTCATTATCCTGTGATCATTTTTGAAAATGGAGAATACAGGTTGGTTGAATTCCTGTGGAATCTGATACCAACGATACTAAGGATCAGGAAAGACATTCAAAAGAAAGGAGGAAACCTGTGCAATGCCAGAAGTGAGAAGCTCTTGGACCCTCGCTCACTTTGGTACCAGTACCGGAACAATAGGTGTCTCGTTCCTATGAGCAGCATTTTTGAGCATAGAAAAGTACAGGGATTCAAAAACAAGATCCCTTATGCTATAAAGCTTAAAGGCCGTGAAATGTTTGCACTTCCCGGCTTATACAATTACTCACCTATTCCCGATCCGGAAACAGGAGAAGTAAAAGGAACCTTCACATTCTTTACAAGGGCTGCAAATTCTGTAATGCGTGCCATTCATAATGATGGTCCTAATGCTTTCAGGATGCCTCTTTTCCTGAATAAGGAGCTGGAACAGAAATGGCTGCTTCCCGATCTTACAGACCAGGAGATGAAGGAGATTACTGAATATGAAATGCCATCTGAAGAACTGGATTACTGGACAGTCCATACTATAAGAACAACAAAGCCAAGACCTGATGAGAAATCTAAAATAGACCCCTATGCTTGGGAAAACTTACCTCAGTTGCAGTATTAAAAGTTGTGCGTCATTAAATTTGACTTTAAATAACGTTAGATCATGCCTTACTATATCGACCAGGATAACCGATTTCAGAGTGTTGACGAAGAGTATTATGATAAATGGCGCAATTATTTCGACATCGATTCAATTTTGCCAAAGTTCGAGGTTTTAATTGATGACTGATTCATTCAGTAGAATCTGACTACTATGGTGAAGTAATAGAAGGTGAACCTGTGAAACCATACCAAGTGTTTTATAACAGAATTATGACCGACCTGGGAATGCTTCTACTTCCTGAAGATGAAACGGTGGATATGCCCGATCACTTTTTGTCTTCGGGACATTGAAGGGTGCAAAAAAACAATATCGGGAGATTAAAACTACATCCTTCATCGACAAAGCGAACATAACTTGTAATACCCAGTGTCCTATCTTGGAGCCATCAATATGTCATATTATACGATTAAGGTTGCATAAATCCACCTATATTTGATGGGATTTGACGAAATAATACTTCATAAAGCAATTGTTGTCCGCAACCCGAAATGCGCTATGATCAAAAAACCGTTAAGTAAAATCTTAGAAAAATTGTGGGATGAGATTGACTCGGATGGAATCTCTTTGAAGACGGTTTGGGGCTCGATGCCAATGAATTCCTTACTGTATATAAATGAAATTCAGGCCAAGTTACAGGAAGCTATTATTATTAAAAATGCGGTGCTTGTAGAGGAATTACTTATCGTAATTAGTGTTGATGGCTACGATGCTTCTTATACTACTTTATTGTGTAAGCTTTTGGAGTACAACTGGCACGATCGACATGAAGATATCGTTATGACCCTTTTAGAAATTAAGGATCCATTAAGCATAGATTGCATTTATAAGGCAGCTCTACATATTCCGGCATGGGATGAAGGTCGCTCACTTGCTAAGAAATGTATATGGGCGTTAAAAGCGATCGGAACTTCAGATGCAATTGATAAGATTGAAAAATTAGCAAACTTGGACGATGTGATAATTAGGGAGGTTGCATCAATGAATTTAGGTCGATGAGTTTGCAGGATGCGGCCAACATGGCCTTCGCGTTAGTGGGCGGGAAGTGCGAACAGAAAAAGTACAGCATTTAGTTAACTTTATTGCGGGCATGAAGTTGATTGTTTCAAAATGCCCACCAACGCAAAGCCCATTCGTTACTTGCAACCATTGAGGACAGTGCAAACCCGAACATTTTAGCTTTGAACGAACATTTTTAAAACAATGCCCACGACAAAAAACATAGAGAAAAAATGGATTGACAACTTCAAGAAATCCCCTCTTGTTGACAAAGACAGTGGAGTTTTTCAAAGCGGAATTGCACACCAACTATTTTATGGCAAGCAAGACGAAAGCTATCCATCCGATTATCCTTACGACTTCACACACTTCTTCAACTCTTCTGACGGAGGAGACAGAGAAACAGCAATTGAAAGTTTAATTGAATACCTAAGTTTCATTGGAATAAAAATTCGTAAAGAAGCAATCAATTGTCATCTTGATAAATTTCCAGATGATTTTGCTAAGTTAACAAAGAAGTGTTACTACATTTTCAAAACACTTGCACATTACGGCACTGACTTAGACACAGCAAATCCATTTCACGATAATAATGGAGACCTCTTTTTTCTTTTACGAATTGAATCAGAGGAAAGCGTAAATGGCGGACAGCTAAACTTATTTGAAGATATAGAACTGCCTGACCTTTACAGTAAATTTTATGACCTTCCTTATGGATATGAAGACGACCCGACAATAAAAAAACTGTTTGACCGAATTGAAAATTCAAACGACAGTTTTTTTATCACAGGTAAAGCCGGAACGGGTAAATCTACCTTCGTTCACTACTTTGCTCAAAAGACAAAGAAGAAAGTTTTAATGACAGCTTTTACGGGAATAGCAGCAATTAATGTTGGCGGACAAACAATACATTCCTTCTTTAGATTTCCTCTAAAACCACTAATGCCCGAGGACGATGAAATAACAATCTTCAAAGAGTTTACCCAGAAATACAAAATAATTGAAAAGATAGACACGATTGTAATTGATGAGGTTTCAATGTTGCGTTCTGATATTCTTGAAGCAATTGATTATTCTTTGAGAAAAAATGGAGGAAATCCAAACAAAAAGTTTGGAGGGAAGCAACTCTTATTTATAGGAGATATTTTTCAATTGCCGCCTGTAGTTGACTCAACTGATGAAGTTGAGAATTATTTATTCACAGAAGTTTACGATAGCGAATATTTTTTTGATTCTCATTCATACAAAGAAATTACTCCTACATATTTTGAGTTCAAAAAGTCACACCGACAAAGAGATGATTTACCTTTTGTTGAGTTGCTGGACAAGGTGAGAATCTGCGAGGCAGGCGAACAAACATTGAGTAAACTCAATGAAAGATTTAATCCGAACTACACTCCAAAACTTGATGAGTTTGTAATTAACCTTACTGCTAACAATGCAATTGCAAATGCCGAAAATGCAAAAAAACTTTTAGGACTGCCTTACACCAAATTCAATTTTGAAGCGACAGTTACAGGTGAGTTTAGAGAAGATAAATACCCGACTGCAAAAACTTTGGAGCTAAAGAAAAATGCTCAGGTAATTTTCATCAAAAATGATTTAGTAAAAAGGTGGGTTAACGGAACTATTGCAAAGATTGATTTTATTTCGGGGGACTTAATTGAAATCCGACTGCAAGACGGAAGCACTCACAAAGTAGAACCTGTTACTTGGGAGAATAGGAAATACAAATACAATAAAGAGAAGAAGAAAATTGTTTCAGAAGTCATAGGAACATTTACACAATACCCAATAAAATTAGCCTGGGCAATTACAATCCACAAAAGTCAAGGTTTGACATTTGACAATGTAATTATTGACTTAGGCACAGGTGCATTTGTAAACGGACAAGTTTATACAGCTTTAAGTAGGTGTAAAACCTTACAAGGCATTACCTTAAAGAAGAAGTTAAAAAAAGGAGATATTATAGCTGATAAAAGAATAATTGAGTTTCATAAAGCAAACTCTTCGAAAAGCATTCTCGACATTTTGAATTTAGATACGGAATTTGCAATTAAACTTATCAGTTTATACTACCCACTCTCTGCTAAGGAACTTGAAGAATATTGGGATGCTTTAGTGAAAGGAGAGGCACACTATTCCGTATTTCTTAGCGACACAGATACAGTTTACATACCTAAGTTAGGTTTATGTTTCAACAAAAACTTAGTATGGACAGACGAACTCAAATCAAAGTGGGAAGTTGGATTTGACAATCCCTTTGCAGGTTATACTGAAGGAATAGGAAGTGTGCCTGTTGAGTTTGATGAAAGAAATGAATTAACAAAAATGCTACCGCTTGACATCATTAAAGAGATTGATATTCGTAACGGATGTATTATGCAACATTGGTCGGCAGTTATTGCTCCCAACCAAGATTGGGAGAATGAAAAAGACTTTGAAGAACCGTTTCAATACGAGCTTGATAAATTTCAAAAGGATATTCCACGGTTGTCATTTGAAGAATTTAAGAGTCTCTATGAAACTGACAAACTTCTAATCCTTTGGAATGAGAGCATTTGGAAAAACACTCTTAAAGAAATCTTGACGACAGAATTAATTATGGGAATGCTTAATCGTGAGAAGTATGGCAGTAGGTAGCAGCAGATTTGCAATAGGCGGGACTTCGTGCTTCGCAGACAGTTTTGTGGAAGCCGTAAGTTTTGTGCTCCGCATGAAGTTTAGTGCTAATAATCCCCGCCATCGCAAACCACCTAAAAGTTAGCTGCAATACACACAAAAGCCATGGACTTACTTTCATCAGTCAATCAAGATCATAAGGCAATTTTAGAATTTAAGAAAAAATATCATGATTTATGGGTAATGATAGATAGTGCACTTTCAGTTTCTCATCAATTGGTTGACGAAATAGTCACGAACCATGCTTCATTCCCTAATCATGAGTTTCAAGTTCTCCAATTTTGGAGGACAACTTTGGATTACCAAAGACAAAGTTTCGTGTTAATCGTGACGAAACAGTTTGATTTAGGATTAGGCTGTCTAAGATTAGCATCGGAATTGACCAGGAACTCTTTACGGGTCTTGGAGAATCCGCAATTACTTCAAGTACTTTTAGATAAGAAAACTCGCAAGGATGAAAAGCAAATACGTGATGCATTTAAATTTGATGAAACTAAATCTGAAGAGCAATTTTTGTATAGTTTATACAAGTTGTGTTCCTCTTATGGCATACATGGACATATGACATCAGATATTGCAAGAACGCCGACTCTATTTACTCAAAAGCATGTTCTTCTAACAGTATCCGAGACATCCGTGTTACAAATTCTTGAAATTTGGTTAAAATCTTTCTTTCCTTTACAAAATCAATATGTTTATTATTTCGGGCAACAATATGAACCAGCAACCGGCAAATCATATGCGGAATTGCATGACTTGTACAGTGATAGAGTAATCACATTTAGTCAAAATCTGAAGTCAAGAATAAATGATAAACGAAAATGAGAGGTCAATTGAGGAGATTATTCGCTGGATGAGAATGTATTGCCGCAAACATGTCCTTTGTGTTAGTAGGCACGAAGTGCGAACATAAATAGTGTACCATTTAGTTAACTTTATTGCGGGCATGAAGTTGGTTGCTTCAAATGCCTACCAACGCAAAGTCCCATTCGCTATCTGCAAATGATAATCATACATGAAATACTGGGAAATATTATTATCTAAACAACGTGAAAGAGGACACGATGGTTTGACTCTTCCATTCTTGATAGGAGCTCAAAACTATTTACCAGAAACCCATATTATACAAAATGTTAAGGATTTAATTCTTGAAATGATTTCAAAAAACTCTTTTGAGACCTGTGTTCGATTTTGCACAGGGACACAAACTTTATTTTTTGAAATTCGTAATAAAAAAAATTCCGTTTATTTTCCGAGTTATAAGCTACAAAAACAGGACGGTCTATCTGTTGGGGTATTTCATAGATTTGAGCTGGGGGATAGTATTGACGTTTTGATAGAAAATATGGAGGACAAGTTCCAAAAAGCTATTGACGACAAAAAATACTCTGCTGAATCTAATGTGAATGGGCGAGAGGTTAAATGGATATCATTTACTAATGATAAGGATATACCATTCATAAAACGAAGTTTTGAGTCATTGTACTACAACTTCAGTTAGCATGGTATTGCTAAAAGCGACCAGTATTAAGACAGATTATAATGGAGGAATCTACTTTAATTTTAATGTTGAAATCTGATGACGCAGATAGCCGATATTTTGCCTTATCAACAATAGAAACCGCTAAGTTTAATGATCCAGTTCTGATGAATAAACTTTGTGCTTATTTTAAGGCAAAGGGATATTCTGACCAATCTAATTTATTTTGCTCAGAAGAATTTAACCATGCAAGTGCTATTATAACTGCTTGGTGCCAATCAAAATAGACAATTTAATTTTGACTGAAGGATAAATTCTAACTCAAAGGGCTTGAATCTATCATAATAAATGAATTTAAGCATTGAAGTGAAATGCTTGCCCAAAGCCAGATCAAGATCGCTTACAAGTAACCTGTGTGTTATCGCTTTCAGTCTTAATTTATTTCCAGAAAAGAATGGTATTCAATAATATTAATCAATCTGATTAGGATCTCTTTTCTATCAACAGAACCTTTAATTTTCAATCGTTTAAGGTATATTTGTATATGGATCCAATTTTAATGGTAGGGTTAGATAGATCAGGTAACGGCGATGCTGTCGTTATGTCCTCCAAAGGATTCTTTGTTAAGGAAGAAGGTGTTTGGAGAGAAGGCTTATTACCTGATAAGGAAGTGGAAGAATACTTCAAATCTGTTCGTGATTCCAAGGAGGCAATGTCTTTACTTAACGAAGCTCTTAAAGCCATTCCGAATATAGAAAATAAAAAGCCTGACGAACAATCATTGAACACAAATCCAGCAGAAGATCTGAATGAAGAGATCGAAAGGTTATTGAAGGCTAAAGCGAAGTTAATGGAGGCGAAAATGAAACTCTTGGAAGTGATAAAAAATAGAAAAAGCTTAAAAGGAAGTAGAATATGAGATTTATATTAAGGATACTAATAGTGATTCTTTAACTGATTTAAAAGTAGTTCAACTGGAAATAACCAAAAACTCTCCAGATTTAAGATTAATAGATATAAAGCTTCAAAATTTAAATTTGTTAGCGGCAATAACTAACGAGTTACAGGAATTATAAAGTTTATTATCACTAAATTAAAAGTTCAAAAGCGTATTATTCTTTCTTCTTTCAGGTACATATTGTGTTTCCTTTTAAAGGCGACCTTCTTTTCACCCATAGAGGTTAGTATAGTTCTACTGATAGACCAAAAACAAATTATTGCTGTAGATTCTAAATGATTAAATTTTACTTTATTCCTTTTAAAGATATCAAGAGTATTTTCTAACTGTTTTATTGCCTCATTTCTCTTTTCTTTTCTTGATGATCCCTCGCGTTCAGAAAGTTCTATAAAAAAATATTTTCTTATTGTTAAAAAGAATACAGTCACATTTTTTTTCTTTGTTTCCGTGTATAAGGCAACTGTCTACTTTTATTAAAGTCAATGTTGAGCTTTTTGAATTTGTAACTGTTAAATGATTGTCATTTTCATCTTTTGAAATTCTTACAGGGTGTCCAGATGCACCATCAATTACAAAAAACTCAGTTAAACTTACAGTTTCGTATGATGTAGAATTTTCGCAAATAGAGTCTGCTCTTTTGCATTCACCCAAAGTCTTTTTAAGAAAATTAACAGTCATTTATCCAATTCCATTAATTTTTCAAAATCATCAGCCATTTTATCTGAGCATTCATCAATATAATTATCCATTATTAATCCTTTTCTTTTATCGAAAATAGATTCGGCCTTACCCCTGTAAATTTGATAAGCGGTAAAGTAGCGGGGGTTAATATCCGCCGCAATTATTTTTCTTACTATTTCTAAGCTCTTATTTCTATAAGACACACTTCTTAATCTATCTTTTATAGGAGTCATTTGAAAGTGCTTCCTATCTAATTTTGCTGTAACCTTATGAGCGTATAACAAATTGTTTAATGCTGAAAGTATATAGGGGCTATGAGTAGTGTATGTATGTATTGTTCCATGATCTTCCCAATGAGATTCTGGTCTTCCGGATTCCAAAAATTGAATTAATTTGTATTGAGCATTCGGAAATAAATTTAATTCCGGCTCTTCAATTACAAATGATTTGTGTCCTCGGCGGCGTGGCTTTGTTGTTATAAACTTTAGTATAGGGAGAACGCTTTGAATGCCGGATGCAGCTTCGCTTAGATTATTAATTGAATATCCATCTTCTGTAAATATTCTATCCTCACCGTCAATATAATCATATTTTAAACCCTCTACAATGAAGTTTAAATCTAATTTTTCGTTCTCTATTTTTTCTAATTCCGCAGCAAATGAAAGTATGTTTTTGGGCAATGGAACTTCATGTAGTTGAAGATTAAAAATGTTTTTTCGGATTATATTGATAATTGTACGTTCAGCAGGAATATATATGGCAGTATCGGTACTTAGGGTTGCTTCATGTGATTCTATAATACTTATTAATTTACTAAGCTGAGATTTGGTTAAATTATTATAACTTAACTCACGAGATTCTTCTTGATCTAATATGGTTCTTGACCGAATATTAAAATGAATAAAATTTCGACTTATTTCATTCAACAATGTTATTATCATTTCCTTATTTGCGTTAAAGGATTTAGATAATTCCACAAGCTCATAAATTTTAAATAGGAGTTTCGGTACATATCCTATTTTGCCATTTGCATACGTCATCGTATGCAATCCTGAATCAAACCTAATTTCGGTCTCAGGTCTTAAAAAAGACTGAATATTATATTCCGATAGGATCTTTCTGAAATCAATGTCCGTTAAGGAATCCAAATTTTCTATACCCTGATTAATGAATTTCGCAGGAGCTTTAAATATTGTGTAGATTTTGGCAATAGCACTTTTGCCCGTTGCTTGTGGCCCAATAAATACATTCACATGCTTCAGATCTAAAATTACTTCATCAATAGGGCCAAACTTTTTTATAATTAAGCGGAGTCCACGAATGCTTCTGATTTTGGATCAAATGTATAAGATTGAGAACTAACTTGGTTATAATGAGGGTATTTGTAGGTCATTTTAGGGAAATTTGGAGGGTGAAAGAAGGGAGAGAGGAAGAATAGACCGGTCAGGATATATTAACGACCGGTCAAAAGGGACGATTCAAACTGAGACACTACCCAGTAACTCAATCATTCACCTTTTTAAATCCTAATCCTTATCTTCACCAGAATGAATATAAACCGCGCCATTTACATTGCCACTGAAGCTCACAGAGATCAGAAAGACAAAGTTGATAAACCTTACATTACCCACGTGATGCGTGTGATGGAACGGTGTAAGACGGATGAAGAAAAAATAGTAGCAGTCCTGCACGATGTAGTTGAGGATTGTAGCCACTTAGGCTGGACCATTGAACGGCTAAGGGAAGAGTTTTCTGCCTCTGTTGTGGATGCCGTGGATGCCATCACAAAGCGCGAGAATGAATCAAAAATGGATTACATTGAAAGGGTGAAACAAAATCCAATTGCTGTAAGAGTAAAACTGAATGACCTGGAAGATAATATGGATATTCGCCGGCTTCCCGAAATCACTGACCGTGATGTTGAACGGTTGAGAAGATACCTTCGCACCTATAAAGATCTCCTGGTCATAACACAAGATCAATTGACTAATGTTTAATGATATGTAGTCATAAGACTTTCACTAATAAGAGATTGCAATGAATGATCGATCATTCGGGATTGTGCAAAATCTATAATTGCCAATGGCTAATTGAGGTGGGACGCAATTTAACTTCAATTTGAACCCTTTTTTCCCATTTATTTTTCTAACCATCGGGTAGAAGTTCACAGAGTATAAAGGAATCCTCGTACAATGAAAAGGAGTAAGGGAATTAAACACCAGGTATTTTTATTCATGAAAACCGCAGAAGGTGTTCAAGATGTCGGTAAATCGCGTTGATAAAACGCTAAGTAAGCAACGAATATTCAAATAGAATGCTCCATTGGTATAATATGAAGCTTGGATTTCATCAAGAATCTGAAAAAAACCATTCTCACTGGAAGACGCGGACAACTCCTCCAAGGCATTAGCAAGAGCTCTGAGAGATGGAAAGGATCCGACAATGGCACAGGCACTGGAAGCCGAGAAAAGAGCGTTAACGGAAAGGAAAAGGACATTGTGTGACTAATCTGAATGCCTATTGTAGAAAACTCCAGAAAGAAGACTTCGAAATCCTACGGGAAGTGAATGTGGCACGGAATCAAAACAAAAAGAAAAATAGAAATGAAACAACGGACCAAAATTGTCAAGGATCTGAAATCAATTCTCCCGCAATGTGTTGTCCCGTCATTTATATAGCGACCCAGAACTCTGGATAAAGGTTCTGAATATTCAATCTTAATACTAAAAAAAAATAAAATTTTTTTAAAACGGTTGTGTGTCAACAATGGTTATAGGTAAATGTACCCCCGGTCCTTTAAAAAGGTAAACTGTATAGCTGAATTTTCGATTCAGGATTTCCAAAGCATGCTTTTTCATTTGCTATTTATACCCTACTAAAATGCAGCTCATCAGCATTTATAACATATAATCTCCCAAAATTCAATTTTTCAAACCTACATCGGTCGTGGTACGAACGAGAAATCAAGTAATTCGGTGAATTAAGAAAATGATGATGGGACGAGAAAGGTATTCGGATAAATTTCCTGGTTCAACATTGCAGATTCCAGACTCTTGTTAATATCCGGCCTCTGATGTAGATAATTAATTGATGGCTTAATTAAAATCTACTGAACTTTGTTACTTAATCAAAATCTTTTCTATGTCTGTCAACAAAAGCAAGGATAGTGTTGGAAAAAGTGCTAAGATTAGAAAGACTATTCATTCAGACGGTTCTGTTGAATATGTGATGTTCGGCAAACGAATGATCATTGCGAAGGGTGCACTGGGTGTTGATGATGCTTTACAGAAAGGAATCTATGACCTGGATCTGATTCGCAATCGTTGTCTCAAACACACAACTGTTGAACAATGGCGCCATAGATTGAAACACCAACCTCGTGTCATTAAAGAAGGATATAGGCGACACATGTTGAGACAACTCGGATTTGTTGAAGTCCAAGTTTCCTTATGGATGCATCCAGACGAGTATGAGGAGATGATGGCGAAGCGTGCTGAGGACGATGCGAATTTGTGAATATGTGATTTTATGTAAAACATGGTGAAATGTCATTTTTCGGGCTATTCCTGCGCTTTTTGCTCAAAAACGGTGCATTTTCAGGCGATGTGAGTGATTATTTTGGGAGGAGCTGTACGATTGGATGGGTGAATTTCCCGGATTTGGGAAATATTATTGGAGCCAGTAGTAATTGGGCTTTATTGTATTTACGTCGCACATTTTTATGAGTCGAGCCCATGTCTTACCATTCCAGGTGAATCCATGTATTTTGAGGCGGGCTCTGTTTTCGTACGTTTTACCTGTTGCGATGATATATGTGTTCTCATCTGTTTCGACGACGGAGAATGATATACCTGTGAACATTGCTGCGAAGTTTTTGGCTTTTGTTCGAGCAGTGTCGAAGAGGAAGGAGTGTTGGAGTTGATCACTCATTGATTGGGTGAATAAATAAATTGCGATACAATTATGGGTGTTTATAATTGCATTGTATGCAAAAAAGTATAACAAAATATTTACAGCTCTAATTTAAAATCGTTAAAGATCCAATCCTTCATCATCAATAAATACATCACAATATTTGTATTACATTGTAGAACATTGTATTTTTATTGTAAATTCATAAAGTGGATAATTCGCGGATGTTGACCACCCAAATTCGCGGCAAACTGACCACCCTAAGTTAAGTTGCATTAGTTACATTAAAAAGGTTGTTTCAGAATGTTAAAAATAACTTTTTATTCGTTGTTGTCTTCTGATTTTTTATGTTGGTTTTTTCTCAAGGATTCTCCTTTGAGCTCTATTCGTTGTGCATGATGCAGGATCCTGTCAAGTATAGCATCTGCCACCGTTTTTTCTCCGATCACTTCATACCATTGTTTTACCGGAAGCTGTGAAGTGATGATGATGGAACGTTTACCATGGCGGTCTTCTAAAATCTCAAGCAATGAAGTTCTGCTTGCCTGGTCAAAGGGCTGTATTCCAAAATCATCAAGTATGAACAAATCCTGCTTTTCTATTTTGGCGAACTCCCTGATGGCCGAACCATCCGCTTTAGCCATTTTAAGTTGCGCAAATAGCCGTGTTGCATTAGCATACAACACCTTAAATCTCTGGCCACAGGCTTGATGTCCAAGTGCGGATGCCAAAAAACTTTTACCCGTTCCTGTTGGTCCTGTGATCAGGATATTTTCATTTTGTGTGATGTACTTACCATCGGCAAGGCGCTGAATATGATTTTTATCTAACCCTCTTTGACTGCGGTAATCCAGTTGCTCAATAGTGGCTTTATACCGGAAGCGTGCATTCTTAGTAGTCCGTTCAATGGAACGGTTGTGACGGTCATCCCATTCACTGTCTACCAACATTGCTGTCATCTCATCGGCAGTTAACTGTTCATTTCGTTCTGTCTGCAGGCTGGTGCTAAAGGCACGATGCATTCCAAGTAAATGCATTTGTTTCATTTTGTCAAGTGTGTCAGTGTTCATGTAATTTGGTTTTTATGATTGAATAAAAAAATGATTGCTATTGGTAGTAATCGCTGCCCCTTATGTTCTGATGCTGTGGCATCGACATTGCATCCACTTGCTCCTCTACGCTTAATTCATCGAGCCTTCTTTCCAGTATTTGCACGATGATCGGATAATTATATACTCCGTAATCATTTTGCCCTGCGGCAAGCCCTGGTGAGCCGTTCATTACCGACTTTGCGTGCCAGGCTCAGGATTCCTGAACAGGATCTATAAGCTTGTTCAGGATGTTGTTTGTTTTCTATTACCAGCAGAATATACCTGGCCACTTCTTCATCAATAGCCTTTGCCTGCTCCACAAATTTTTCCGGTGTCCATTCACTTAAAAATCGGTGCGCCGATGCCAGGTGTTCTGTGATAGTGGTGTATTGATACTTGCGACCTTGCCGAAGATGTGTGGCGATCTGTTCATATTTATAATAGATGTCAATTCGTTCAGGAGTGAAAAGTATTTTTACTTTCTTGCCAATAAAGCGATACGGTACACTGTAATAATGCTTATCAGCAGCAAGACAGACATGGCCATTCTTCATGACCGTTACAATGTGTTGTTGCTTAAACTGGTAACGAAAAACCGGTAAGGGTTGCAGGGTTTCTTTCTCCACTTCCTCAAAGTGCATGCGCCTGCTGTAATCACGTCCCTGCAACAATGCGTTGTTTAACAACTCCAAAGCTTCACCGATAGCATGGTTGATCGATTCCAGCGTAAAATAGGTATGTGTGCTAATGAGTGCATAAATACGCGAGTAAACAATTTTAACCATCCCTTCCACCAATGATTTATCTTTTGGCCGGTAAACTCTTGCAGGAAGTATCGAAGTACCATAGTGTTCAGCAAAGTCAGCAAACAACTCATTGATGGTCGGCTCATATTTACTGCTTTTGGTAACGGCTGATTTAAGATTGTCGGGAACAATAGCTGCCGGTACGCCACCAAAATACCGTAGTGCATTTTCACAGGCTCCGATAAAATCTTGTCTGCGTTGAGTGGCCACTGCTTCTACATATGTTAACTGGCTACAACCCAGTATGGCAACAAATACTTCTACATCCTGTACCTCGCCGGTATCCTGATCGGTTATGCTTAGTCTCTCTCCGGCAAAATCTATGTACATCTTATCACCGGCTTTATGCTCGATGTGCATCACCGGCTTAGCGCGTCCGGTATATTCGGTGAAGTATTTGTGGAAGCTCGTATGCTGATATCCTCCCGGGTGCGACTCAATATACTGTCGCCATAACATCCTGATCGTTACGCCCCTTTTCTTAAACCGTTTCTCCAGGTCAGGAAGCATTTGCTGGAGGAGTTCATGCCGCTCGTCCTTACTCACCGGTTCTACTGAACCAAACAGCACTTCCAGTTCTGTATCAGACATACCGCTGACAAGATCATAAGTGATCTTCTCGCTGATAAACCTGCGAATGTATTTTTTAACTGTGTTGCGTGATGCTCCCGTCTGTTCACTGATTTGTACTTTACTCTTGCCTTGAGTAAATAATCGTAGGATCTGTCTTATCTTGGTCATTACAATTGTTTTATTAGCCATCTGCTGGTGTGGGTTTGGTACCCAAGCTCCAACATTTGAAACCATTAAAACAACCTTTCTTTTATGCAGCTTAAGGGGTGGTCAATTTGCAGCGGATTAGGGTGGTCAGTTTGCCGCGAATTTGCCTGGTCAGCTTGCCGCGGATTTAGGTGGTCAGTATCTGCGGATTTTCCAATAAAGTAATGGAAACAATCATAGCTATTCGAATATCAAGTGACCTGAAAAAGGCTCTTCAAAAATTAGCCACTTCAGATCAGAGGAAGTTAAGTGATTATGTGAGAATACAACTTCAAAGAATTGTCGATCAGTCAAAACTCAAAAAGTAAATATGGAAGTACAACCCAGGTACGTAGCCTATTATAGGTTATCAAAAGAGAAGAAAGGCAAAGATGGAATAGTGATAAAGGATCCATTGGGAATCGGTTCCCAAGAGTTTACCGTTAACAACTTCGTTACAGCTCAAAGAGGTATTATCCTTGCGAGGTACCAGGAGATTGAAACAGCTAAGTACAAGAATGCTAAAAAGCGACATCAACTCGAGGCGGCCATCAAGTTTACTGTAGAAAATGATGCAACACTTCTGGTTGCCAAGCTGGATAGGTTAACACGAAATGCAGGCTTTCTGTTTGCCCTGCGTGATAGCGGTGTGAACTTCATTTGTTGCGACATGCCTGATGCAAACACACTTACTATTGGAATAATGGCATCTTATGCACAGTTTGAACGTGAGCGGATCAGCGAACGGACCAAGCAAGGTCTGGCTGAGTTGAAACGTAGGGGATGGGTAAGGACAAATCAATCTACATGGTCAGATGAAGCCAGGGTGTTGGCTAATTTGGCGATTAAGGAACGAGTATCGACTAATCCCAACCTTACCAGGGCAAAGAATTACATTGATTGTCTACGCACAAATGGCCTAACCCTATCAGAAATTTGTTTCCGATTAAATTCTGAGGGATTTAGAACTGCTAAGGGAAAGATGTGGAGGGTAGGACAAGTGCATAGGATACTGAAAAGTTCTTTTACTGCTGTAAATAATTAAGGTAATGTCATAGCTCAATTGGATTATGAGAGAGTAACATCGCCCCCATTTAAAATCCTGATGAAGGTAATGAGTCATTTCAAAATTCAATAGAAAATCCATTAAGTTGAAAGCTTTGGTTACCCATTCGGTTACCTAATCAATATAATATTTTGAAACAATTGCCAGATAAAGGTTTCAGGAAAAGGTTCGTTTCCTCCAGCTCCACAACCCGTTTTTTCTGCTTTGCAGAAAAAGGCGGGTTTTCTTTTAGACATAATTTGTTCAGGAAATTTACAAATCTTATTGCCTGGTCTCAAAAGTTTATAAGAGTATTTATGACAGCATGAAAGGTCAATGAATCTGCTAAGAGGAGGAAACCATTCTCCCTATTATTGTAACCTAAGGTGATCTAGCATCTTTCGCCTGATAGTATACCCGAAGGGGTGTATTCTCGCATTCCTTATAGTGAACTATACCCTATATGGTATAATTTAGTAAAATTGTATTATTTTTATACCCGAAAAGGTATAAAAATGAATTTAAGTTCTTTGTAAAGGAAAAGCGAAATGCTGCAAGTCTTACCCAACCTGAACTTGCTGAAAAGGCCGGTGTGGGGCTTCGTTTCATGCGTGAAATGGAACAGGGAAAGGAAACCCTGCGATTAGACAAGGTAAACCAGGTATTAAGATTATTTGGCTATGAAGTTGGTCCTGTGAAATCAAATGCTCCCAAATGATTAACCGGCAATTAAGCAATTGAGATCCAATGAGGAAAGCGGAAATAAAAATGTTTGATACCACTGCAGGTTGGTTAACGCAGGATGAGCATGGCTATCACTTCTTGTATGATAACGGATACCTGCAGGCTCGCAATGGCATAGCTATAAGTCTTATCATGCCTTTGCGGACCGAAGCTTATCATAGTAAGGTATTGTTTCCCTTTTTTGATGGGCTCATACCCGAAGGCTGGTTGTTGGATATAGCCCAAAAAAACTGGAAACTAAATACCCGCGACCGGATGGGGTTGCTGTTAGCATGTTGTAAAGATTGTATAGGAGCGGTTAGCGTGTTGCCTTTGCCGGAAGATTTCGAAATTCCTAATTCTTCGATTGTATGAGATGTCTGTATTGCTATCAAAAGTTGAATAAAGATGAATATGACTTTCATCCTGCCTGCAGCAAGAAAATGTTTGGCGTGCCAATAGCTCCCTTACTACCATACAGTGAAGACAAGATGGAGGAATTGGCAAAGGAAGTAATCCAAAGCCAAACAACTGTTACAGGAGTTCAACCAAAGCTATCTTTGCATCTTGCTTTGGACAAGCAACCGGATCATGTAAAACGATTCACCATAGTAGGCATGTGGGGTGGATATATTTTAAAGCCACCGACGGCACATTACATGCATTTGCCCGAGGTGGAAGATTTGACCATGCATCTGGCTACCATTACCAAAATTGCAGTTGTTCCGCATAGTTTAATTCGCCTCGCATCAGGAAACCTGGCATACATAACCGGGCGGGTGGATCGTATAAGAAAGACAAAACTGCACATGGAAGATATGTGTCAGTTGACAGAACGATTGAGCGAAGACAAGTACCAGGGTTCTTACGAGCAAATAGCAAAAGTTTTAACAAAGTTTTCTGTAAATCCGGGATTGGATGTTGTTAATTTTTTTGAGATCGTATTATTCTCCTTCCTGACAGGCAATGCCGATATGCACCTTAAGAATTTCTCCTTAATCCATCAACCTCAAACAGGACCCTTACTCTCACCGGCTTATGATCTGATAGCAACTGCTTTGGTAAACCCCGCCGACAACGAAGAACTGGCACTGACGCTGAATGGAAAGAAAAAGAAAATCAAACGAAGTGATTTCACTGCTGCATTCAATTCGTTGAAGCTTGAAGAAAAACAACAAATTAACATTTTCAAAAAAATGGAAAACGCCAAACCCAAATGGTTTGATTTTATTGAAATTAGTTTTTTGAATGATGAACTCAAGGGAAGCTATAAAGCATTGATAGCGGAGCGGTTTCAAAGAATAGTATAAGTAATAATGTGTAATTGACAAGATGTACTCCTAACAGCTCTAAGCTGAAAGTATTGATGGATAATCATTCTGAGGGGTAGTTCAAATCTCTCTATATCCACGATACGCCTTCAAGCTTGCCCAATGGGAGTAAGTTTTTTTGATTGTTGGGTGCATGCATATTATCTGAACTATGATTTTACTGATTGATGTGAGGACTATGATTTCATGTCTACCCTAATAATCATATCACTCATAGTTCAGACAACCATTTAACCATTTAACCATTTAGCAATTTAGCAATTCAACCATTCAACCATACCCCCACAACAACCTACCTCCGCTCATGCTCCTCCATAATCCCCCC
>JADKBL010000037.1 GCA_016718875.1 Bacteroidota bacterium | reverse complement strand
GTTCATAAACATGAGGATTTGTCCGGCCGTGACCATTACATTTACCCCGAATCCCCCGATATCTTATCAATGAAGTACTTATAAGGTGCTATGCCAACTGTTATCACTGGTATATCGCCTTCCTGAGCTTTCCGACTACAGGAAAGAAGTGCGAAAAGAGAAATATAAAAACCAGATTTCGTATCATTACGGTAAAATAGCTTACAAATTTAACATATAAGATAACATAAGGTTTAGTGTTGCAAATAAAATAATATAAGCTATTTTTGGAATAATTTAAAGTAAATCCTCCATCCGGCCGATGAAGAATAAAGGTGAGCAGCTTGCTTCAATTTTACAGGATTTCAAAGAGTGCTATTTCTTTCTTCATAACACCAAAGAGTTTCACATCGTAGAAAACATTATGAATGAAGGCTTTGTATTTGAAAGTCAGCTCTCCTATTCATCCCGACAGGGTAAATCCTAACGAACCGATTGAGGTAACCTATTTCCTGTCCCAGAGAAAGGATTATGCTACTTTATACTATTATAATGCTATCCCAAAGATTACTTTATGATATCTACACTACTGTTTCAAATGAACTTGAAATTGTGTAGAAGACGTAATGACAATAAACGATCCGATAGTAAGTGACAATGATGAGCTGGTATATAACATTTCTCCTAAACATATTCTTGGGTATTTCAATCAGAAAACTTCTGAATTCTACAGAAACAGGAACTGGGATCCATTCTTCAACAATTGCCAGTTCAGGTCTCCTGTTAAGAAAACACAGAAACCAGGAATAAAATAAAAAAGATGTGTCTTCCTTAATAATAAATCAGTTAATACATTAATAATCAATCTCCAAAAATGAAAATCCCAGTTAGAAAAATGATCCTGCCTCTTCTTGTACTGGCATATGCAATACAGGTTTCGGCACAGGTTCAGTACCGGAACCATTCAGTCCAGATGCAGAGGGCTGAATCATTGGCAAAGGAATATCCGGCTTTATGTTCGGTTAAATCATTAGTAAAAACTGCAGGTAACAAGGATATTATTGTAATAACAATAGGGACAGGAGAAAAGGATCTCAAACCCGGTATAGCAGTAATTGGAGGAACAGAAGGAAATTATATTGCCGGGAGGGAATTATCCCTTGGTTTTGCGGAGAACCTTCTCAAAGAGTCGAACAACACTGATATAAAAGAGCTTCTTGGAAAGGTTACATTTTATATATTCCCTGATATTTCACCTGATGCTTCAGATCAGTTTTTTTCAGGACTGAAGTATGACAGAACCGTCAATGCACGTCAGACTGATAATGACAGGGACTTCCAGAACGATGAAGATCCATACGAAGACCTCAACGGAGATGGATTAATTACTCTTATTCGCGTTACAGATCCCGCCGGAACATGGGTACAAAGCAGTGATGATAAAAGAGTTATGGTTGCAGCTGACCTTTCAAAAGGGCAGACAGGATCATATCAGGTATATTCAGAAGGGTTTGACAATGACAAGGACGGAAAATTCAATGAAGATGGTCAGGGAGGTGTAAACAGCAACAGGAATTTTACATATAACTTCGAGGAGTATGGTCTCAATTCGGGTTATCATGCCATGTCTGAACCTGAAACTAAAGCAGTAGCTGATTTCCTGTTCGACCATTTCAATATTTATATGACATTGGCTTTTGGACCCCAGGATAATCTGGGACAACCATTAAAGGCATCCGAAAAACAACCTGAATTCCTTCTTCAGGAACCCGGAATGGGACGTGGAATGGGGATGGGGATGGGTAGCAGAAGTCCTTCAAGAGAGCCGGCAGAAAGGCGCCTGACAGCTATAACAAAGAAAGATGAAATAATCAACAAACTGGTATCGGAAAAATATCATGAATTAACAGGAGCCAAAGGAAATCCTCAGGCAGTTCAATCTCCGGGAAACTTTATGGACTGGGCTTATTTTCACTATGGAAGGTACAGCTTTAGCACGCCAGGATGGTGGTATCCTGCTGAAAAAGGTAAAAGCACAGATGCAGCTTTCCTCTCTTTTGCTGAAAAGAAAAATATACCTGATGTGTTTATCCCCTGGAGTGAAATAAAACATCCCGATTTTCCAGGTAAGAAAACCGAGGTGGGTGGAATTAAACCCTTTGCACTTATTAATCCGCCTGCAGATACTCTTGGTGATCTTATAAAAAGTCATTACAAGTTTATTACAGCTGTAGCAGCAATGCACCCGGAACTTGAGTTTCTCGATACCCAGGCTGAAAGTGCCGGGGAAAACATTTACAGGGTAAATCTCAAGGTGCATAACAAAGGGCTTTTTGGCACAATGGCAGAAGCAGGAATTATGAACCAATGGACCAGGTTAATGAGCATTTCAATTGAGCCGGGAAAGGGACAGACAATCCTCAGCGGGCAAAAAATCCAGAGAATCCGCCGGCTTGGAGGCGGAGAATCGGCAGAATACAGCTGGCTGGTATCCGGCAAAGGCAATTTAACAGTTAAAGCCGGAGCAGTAAATACCGGTATAATCAAAACAACACTTGAACTGAAATAGCAAACAATATAAGAACTCTGATGATGAAAAGATATATTTTTACCTCTCTGGCAACACTCCTTTTGTTCCTAATGCCTGAAGCTCTCTGGTCACAGACAGATCAGCTTTTTTACAAGGCTGCCGGCTCTCCTGCCAATCCAAAAGTACAGGCTACATGGAACAAGTACTATACTAATCAGGGAATTATCGATCTCTGCTCCAGACTTGCAAAAGCCTATCCTGATCTTGTAACCATGGAGATCATTGGCAAGTCATACCAGGGAAGGGATATTTGCCTGCTTACTGTAAGTGACAAAAAAATAAAGGATCCATCTCAGAAGCCCGGATTCTGGATCGATGGCAACATACATTCCATTGAGTTACAGGGTACTGAAATGGCAATGTACATTGCCTGGTATCTTTGCGAAATGTCTGATGAAAACGATTTCATCAAAAAACTTCTTGCAGAAAAAACATTCTATATAGCCCCGACAATAAATCCTGACGGACGTGAATATTTCACTTCGGCTACCATACCACCAAGGTCGGGACTTGCTCCAAGAGACAATGACCGCGACGGGCTTATTGATGAAGATGGTACTGATGATCTGAACGGCGATAAGGAAATATCAATGATGAGGATTAAAAGCCCCAGGGGCAATATGAATATCGATCCCTCCGATCCCCGCAAAATGATCAGGGTAGCAGCTGATGAAAAAGGTGAATATGAAATGCTCGGGATGGAAGGATTCGATAATGACGGGGATGGGCTTATAAATGAAGACGGCCCCGGCAGCTATGACGGTAACCGCGACTGGGGTTTCAACTGGGAACCAAACTATATTCAGAACGGTGCCGATAAATATCCATTCACCTTTCCTGAGAACCAGGCAGTTCGCGATTTTGTAAAAACCCATCCAAATATTGCAGGTTCTCAGTCCTTCCATAATGCCGGAGGAATGATATTGCGCGGACCTTCAATACAGGGAGGTGGAGCTGAAGTTTACAGCAGGCAGGATGATGATGTAATAAATAAAATCGGCAAGACAGGGGAAAAGATTATACCCGGTTACAAACTGCTTACAATATGGAAGGATATGTACACCGTATGGGGCGGTGAACTCGACTGGATGCATGGTAACGGAGTTTTTGTATATTCAAATGAGCTATGGACACCTTACCTTATGTTTTATGACAGCACTAATACGGACCAGTATGAATTTGACAAACTTCTTTTATTTAATGACTCATTTATCCCATGGAAGAAGGTTACACATCCACAGTATGGTGAGATTGAAATAGGTGGGTTTAAAAAGAATTTTGGCAGACTGCACCCCGGATTCATGATCGAAACAGATGCCCACAGGAATGCGGCTTTTTGTATTTACAACGCAAATGAGCTGCCTGTTCTTGAAGTAACAAATGTTTCAGTGAAGAACCTTGAAGGAGGGCTTAAAGAGGTCTCTGCAACTATTGAGAACAAACGAATGATTCCTACCCACTCTGCATCAAACCTTAAATTCCGTATCGACCATCCTGATTATGTTTTTATTGATGGAGGAAGTGTTATCTCAGGAATGATAGTAGATGATATGCTTCAGAACAGGACCACAGAACAAAAGAAGAATCCCCAGAGACTTGAAATAAACAATATACCCGGCAACTCGCAGGTAGATGTAAGATGGATTATTAAGGGCGGGAGTAAATTTACTGTAAGAGTTGAAAGTGTTAAAGGTGGAACCGCAAAAGGAGAGCCTAAATTGTAAAAAAGAAAGGGGCACCACCGGTGCCCCCTCTCAGGAATGAAAACCAACTAATTGGTTTGAAGCGATATCTTGAAGTATCCGGTAGCTTTTGTTGCAGAAATCTGGTATTTCCATTCACCTGCCTTATCCACATTCTCAGTTTCAGAAATAGAGAAAGATTTACGCCAGTTCAGATTACCCGATTCATCAATAAGAATTTCGGAATAGGTTTTGCCGTTTGGCATTGTGATTTTTATCCTGATCTCACCATCCTTGCAATCGCCGTTAACTGACATCACGACTGATTTTGCAGTCTTTTCCACATCAAACCCATACTCTTTTGAGAAGGTACTTTCCTTAACATTTTTCGAAAAATCCCACCTTGTCATCTGATTATTGTCACTATAGGAAAATGAATGGAAATTGTTTGTCCCTGCTGATGACCATACCATAGGCTCTTCAACCCTGAATGACCTGTCACCTCTTCTTCCATATACACGCATGATATCTCCATCATCACCACCTTCAATATCTTCGGTGATCACTTCAATTTTCATGTCGCCAATAGATTTTTCAATCTCCTTCTGAGCCTTTTTTTGTGCCTCCTGAGCTGCCTTCAGATCCTCCTCCTGAAGTCTAAACTGCTCGGACATGGCTTTCTTCTGCTGCTCGATCTCCATCTGGATCTTTTTCTCCTTTTCCTTATCTGTATCGCTCTGCTGTGCATTAACCTGCATAAAAGCCGGTGATGATATAAGGAAAACTGCTACTAAAAATGAACTTAACTTTTTCATGGCTGCCTGTTATTAATTTTTATAATGTAAAGATATGGCGGTGTAACCTTATGCAGTGTTAATACAAGGTTAACGCAGGGTTAATGTTTCAGACATACAGCACTTTTATGAAATAATTGAATAATTTTGAGACACATAACTGACAAGGATGAAAAAAAGAAATACTGTATTGCTCCTTGGAATAATTTCAATCATCATACTTACCTCTGTACAGGTACTTATAATAAGAGGTATCTGGAAGCAAAAAAATGAGATGTTCTCATTAAAGTACACTATGGGTTCGCAGGAAGCTCTTTACTTTATTAACAGAAGATTGTCAACCGACGGGTTTGACACTGTGCGTTTTGTGCTGAGCAAATATTCAGAACAGGCTAACAAAGAGCTTCGCAGGATCAATGATACAGCTTTATTGAATCAAAAAAAGAAGGAGGTTTTCGATTTTTTCAATTATTCACTTAACAAGGAACAGGATCTTTCAGAGCTTCTAGCCTCATACTTTGAGCGCCGCGGACTTGAGAAGAAATTCACTTACTCAATAGTCATAAATGATATAGATCTTATAACAGACGATACTGTTGCCATATTTCACAGGTATGGAACATCCGGACGTCCGAGAGGCGTAAGAGAAAGAATTGAAGCTTCTGATTTTTCGAAATCACAGATTCTTGTTAACTGGTTCGGAATGGAAGATAATTATTACAGACTGAGGTTTGAATACTTCATCGACTTCTCCGACAAGCAAAAACTGATTCTTAAAGAATCTGCAGTCTTCCTTGCTATGAGCTTATTCAGTATAATTGTGGTAGTAACTATCTTTATAATTGCTTACAGGAATCTTATGGAAGAAAAACGGCTTTCGAACCTGAAAACCGATTTCATCAATAATATGACTCATGAGTTAAAGACACCCCTCTCTACAATTACTGTAGCCGGAAAGACACTTGAAATGCCTCAGGTCAGAACAAACCAGGAGAAGATACTGGAAACGGCCAGGATGATTGGGAAACAGAGTGTACATCTCAATCAGCTTATAAATATGATACTTGAGATAAGCATGTGGGAAAGGACTCAGTTCGAACTTGATAAGAGAAATATAGACATTGGAGAACTTATGAATGATGTTGTGGAAAGCTTCAGAGCCGGAGGCGGTAACAATGCCACAATAAACAAAAAATACAATCTCGATGGACTGAAGGCTGAGCTGGACGTAGTTTACTTCACTACAATGATCAACAACCTGCTTTCAAATGCAGTAAAATACTCTGTAAAAGAACCAGTTATTGACGTGGAAGGGTTCCACAATGAAAATGCCATTTACATCAGGATATCTGATAATGGTATTGGTATCAGTAAAACAGACCAGAAACATATCTTTGATAAGTTTTACAGGGCTTCCACAGGAAATATCCATAAATTTAAGGGACTCGGACTCGGACTTTATTATGTAAAAAGGATTGCTGAAGCACACGGAGGCGATGTAAGTGTAAGCAGCAAACCGGGAAAAGGCAGCACCTTCACTATTAGCATACCTTATTAATAAAATTATATTTGAACTATATGAAAGTATTGATTGCAGAAGATGACAGGGATTTTGGTAATATACTGGCACAGTATGTTTCGATGAGCGGGTTCACGGTGAAACATGCCCGTGACGGAAGTGAAGCATGGGAGATGTTCCAGCAGGATAAACCGGACATATGCGTACTGGATGTTATGATGCCGGAAATGGATGGATTCTCCCTTGCCGAAAAAATCAAGGAGAATAGTCCTGATGTTCCTGTAATATTTCTCACTGCAAAAAGCCTTAAGGAGGATATTGTCAGGGGTTTGAAGATCGGGGCTGATGATTATATTACCAAACCATTTGATCCGGAGATATTGATCCTCAGGATCAACAACGTACTAAAGAGGGCATATACATCATCGAATGATGAATTCAAATTATCTGATACTACTCTTAAGTTCAATACTCTTGAACTTGTTTGCGGCGACACCAGGGAGAAACTAACCATCAAAGAAGCCCAGCTGCTTAAGTATTTCATGATAAACAAGAATAAGATCCTTGCAAGGGAGGATATACTAACAGAGATATGGGGAGAAGATGACTATTTTCTTGGCCGGAGCATGGATGTATTTATCAGCCGTTTAAGGAAATATGTTCAGAATGATAAAAATATTGATATCAGAACTGTCAGGGGTACCGGGTTTATCCTGGAAGTGCTGAATGAGAACTAGTGCGTGAGGACAGTGGATGGAGGAGTATTGTTAATAAAATAACACAATTCTTAACCTTAACCTTAACCTCAACCTAAAACTATGCATCGCAGGGAATTCCTCAGGCAGGGCACTATAGCCACTGTCACCGGCTCGGCTATTATAAATGGCCTCTACATGAACAGTTTATTCGGAAACTCCTCAGGGATACCAATTAATATCGATATCCCCAGTCCTTACCTAAGTAAACTCATTGTCAAACCTGTCATAACAGCAATGTATCACACTTCTGTATGGGAAGGACCCTGCAGATGGAAAGGCGAGACTCAGGAACAGGAACTTAAGGCTGCAGAAAATCAGTTCAACTATTTCAAAAAATTTGTCAGCAGCGATAAAATCGATAAATCCATTGTCACTGTTCTTGAACCGGGACAGGTCTTTTTTGTGGAAGATTTCAAAATTAAGGAAGAGGAATACAAAAAGATCGAGGAGGATGCAAAGAAGGCAGATGTGCTTCTTATTAATCCCTATGGGTGCTCAATTTCAAACTTTGAGGTTGCATCGAGGTACAAAAAACCCGTGGTAATCAGCAGCGGTCCGAGCTGCAGGACTGTCGATGTGGCTGCTTTTTGCCGCAGCAGGGGGATAGAGTGCTATATCCCTGATGAAGTGGAAGATATTAATCAGATCTTCACCCTTTTAAAAGCCAGAAAGAATTTTTCTGAAACGAGGATCCTTTTCCCGACTGACTGGAAATGGCCTTCGGTTTGCAGTATTGCAGGAATAAATGAGCCGGAGAAACTCAGGGAGATGTTCGGCATTGAACTGGTAACCATCTCATATGAAGAACTCTCGCGGGAGATGGACAGAATAAGGAGTGATAATGACATGAAACAGGAGGCTGTAAAAATGGCAGATACTGTTTACGGGGGAGCCAGCAGATCCTTTATCGAAAAGAAATATGTGACAAACAGCATGGAATTTTACCAGACTGTTGTCAGTCTTATGAAGCAGCATAACTGCAACTCTTTTACAATTGAATGCTTTGAGTTCTGCACGAGCAGACTGCCGCAGAAATGGGGAATAACTCCGTGCCTGATACATACCATGCTCAAGGATATGGGCATACCGTCTGCCTGTGAGGGTGACCTGGGCGGACTTCTTCCTATGCACATGCTAATGCTTTTATCAAATAAATCACCTCATTTCGGAAATATGTTTTATTATCCCGAAATGGGAAAAGGGACCATGGCTGTTAATCACAGCGTTCCCGGAATAAAAATGAACGGGTATAACAAGCCGGGGCTTCCCTATCAGCTTTCTCACTTTACTGATTCCGGTTTCGGAACCAAGGTGATAGTCGATTTTATGAACAACGACGTGAAGGATATAACAGTTGCCAGAATGAATCCGGACGGAACAGGCATACTTGTTCTTAAAGGGACACTTGTAGATTCAAAAGGTTGGGATGATGAGACAATTGGCTGCCATGATATTGCCTATATGGTAGGAAAGGATAGTGGCACTGCACGTGAATATGTAAGAAAACAGGCAGATTACGGAAACCACCTGCCATGGGTGTATGGTGATTACTCTGAACAGCTTGTTAAACTTGGCAAGTTGTTAAATATCAATGTTGAAGTAGTCAGTTGAGTTTATAAAAATAAAGATTCCTCATCCTTTACATGGATGAGGAATCTTTAAAAATATTGTTACTTACCTCCCAGCACCTCTTTTACCTTATTGTAAAGATCTTCTCCACGGAGATTCTTTCCAATTATTGTTCCTGTCTCATCAAGAAGGAAATTTGCCGGAATAGAATTCACTGCATATGTTTTTGCTGCAGCGTTACTCCAGTACTGAAGATCTGAAACATGTGTCCATGTAAGTTTGTCATCAGCAATAGCTTTTACCCAGTCTTCCTTTTTCTGATCGAGGGAGACCCCAAATACATCAAAACCCTTCTTATTGAATTCGTTATACACTCTAACGACATTAGGATTCTCCTTACGGCAAGGGCCGCACCATGCTGCCCAGAAATCGACAAGCAGAAGCTTCGCACCAATCTTTGATGAAAGTGAAACCGGATTTCCGTTTACATCATTCATTGTGAAATCAGGTGCTTTCTGACCAATTGCCACAGCTTTCATCTGTACTAACCTTTCCCTGAGAGCTACAATTGGAGGAAGTGCAGCAATAGTTGTATCAAGTTTGCCTATCATAGTCTCAAGTTCTTCAGCTTCCATCTCATAACTTATGCTCCCGAGTATTGAAGGAGTTACATATGACGATGGATTATTGAGGACAAAATTTTTCTGGTTCTTTAGCATCTCATTCTGGACTGAATCAGCTTTCTTTTCAATTTCTGCAAGAAGGGCAGTGTTTCCTGACTGTGATGCTTTCTGGTATTCACTGTAAATTCCGGAGTAGATATCACTGAGTGGTTTGTTAGAATCTACAAATGATTTATATTCATCATGAGTCTTAGATCCGGTTATTTCTGCTTTGAACAGAGAATCAAGAGCTCCTTCAACTGTTATCACGGAATTCTCAAGATAAAATGAAGTTCTTTTTCTTGTATTACCTGCAACAAGCTGCACAAGTTGAGGATAATCAACTGCTCCTCCCTTTAAAGTAAAAACTCCTTTTTTTGAAACAGCTGAGTCGAGAGTTACCATCTTTCCTGCTTCTCTTTTCTGCAGGTAGAAAGTAATACTGTCGGAACCGTCAATCTTACCCTTAACAACATATTGTTTTTCGGATGAACATGATGCCATTAACAAAATAACAGCAAATAAATAGATGCTCTTTTTCATTTTCTTGTCGCTTTGAATATATAACTGGTTAAATCTTAAAAAGTTCGTGCAAATATAAGGAATAATCAACAGCCCCTTCCATGGCAAAATTTATCAATTAGAATTTTAGCTGCCTTATATGATGTAATGTTACCTTCATATAGCTTCTTTTCAAGTTCAGGTCTGAGGCTTTTTATTTCTCTGTCGTTATAGAAATTATTGCTGAGATACTCGGAAATGGTATCATGCATTCTGATGACAGCCTGCTGCTTTCTGAATTCTTCAAAGAATCCTGATTTACCGGTGAAAATATAGTAGTCGCTCATTACAGCCCACAACTCACTGATCCCGGTATTTTTGAGAGCCGAGCATGTAAGCACCTTTGGCTTCCATCCTGAAGGACCAGGAGGAAAAAGATGCAGGGCATTCTCATACAAGCCCTTCGCTCCTTCGGCGATTATCTTATTGGCTCCATCAGCTTTTGTAATTGCAATGATATCAGCCATCTCCATTATTCCACGTTTGATTCCCTGAAGTTCATCACCCGCACCGGCAAGCATCAGAAGAAGAAATATATCGACAATTGAATGTACTGCAGTTTCTGACTGCCCCACACCCACTGTCTCAACCAGAATAGTATCAAACCCTGCAGCTTCGCACAAAATGATCGTTTCACGGGTTTTCCTTGCAACACCACCCAGTGTTCCAGCTGATGGAGAAGGTCTTATATATGCATTTGGATGAACACTTAACTGTTCCATTCTTGTTTTGTCACCAAGAATACTGCCTCTGGTATGTGAGCTGCTCGGATCAATTGCCAGTACTGCCAGCTTTCTGCCCTCTCCGGCAAGAAATAATCCGAAAGTCTCAATAAAGGTGCTTTTCCCGGCACCGGGAACTCCTGTTATCCCTATTCTCAGAGACTTTGAGCCATAGGGAAGACATTTCTCAATAATTAACTGAGCCTCTTCATAATGTTGTGGAAGGGAACTTTCTATAAGGGTAATGGCCTGACTAAGGATAGTTGTGTTTCCGGAGACGATACCTTCAACATATCCCTCGACTGAATATTTTTTTTTCTTCCTGGCTGCAGTTTTACGGAAAAGGTCAGGATTGATGCTGGGAGGCTGGCTGACTCCCCCATGCATTATCAGTGCACTTTTATTTTCACTCTCCTTCTCTTTCTCCCTGTCCATCAGATTACTTTGCAACTGCCGGCTGCTGCTCAACCTCAGCATTTATCATAAGAACAATCTCTGAATTCTTTGGGTCATTCGTATATACATATATCGCTTTAGTAACCTTTCCGTTGTAACCACCAGAATTGAATGTAGCCTTTATTGAACTGGATTCACCTGGTTTTATGCCAATACCCTGGCTTCCCTGCTGAACTGCAGTACAACCACAAGTTGAACGTATATGTCGTATGACCAGATCACTTTTCCCTTCATTTTTAAATTTGAATTCAACCTCATTCTGAGTTGATCCCTTTATTTTACCGAGATCAAATGTATTGGAAGAAATTCTGAATACAGGTGCTTTAAGCATATCTTCTGCCGATAGTGCGGAGAAATCCTCAACCAGGTTTGCTGAAACATAATAAAAGACATTCTCCTGGGCAACATCATTGATCTTAACTTTAACCATGTCACTGACATTTCCCCAACCAGTATGTTTGGTAGCATCAAAAGTGCCTTCAATCATACCTTTTTCTCCCGGCTTAAGTATCATCGGTGAAGCTTTTACGACAAGATGCGGGGGAAGATTAACAAATTCAATCTTTGCATCTTTAGCTGAAGTATTTACCACCTGCATTACCCTGATCTTCTTTTCTGTCTTCTTTATATTTGTAAATGCCATGTGGTTGCTCTCAAATCTCACTGTTCCTACAGGAAAAGTAAACAACTCCTCAACAGTTTTTTCACGGGGAAGAACCTCCCCTTTTATTGTAATTACAACTACCTCGGGTTTAGAATTGGAATAAACAGAAAGTGTTTTATTAAACGGACCTGGTCTGTCTTTAGGATCATAAATAGCTGTAACCTTGCCTTTTCCTCCTGCAGGGATAGGCGACCTTGTCCATTCCGGAGTTGTACACCCGCAGGATGCAACAATATTCTGAATCACCAGGGGATCTTTACCTGTATTGGTAACAACAAAATCGTAAGTCTGTCTTCCTGCTTCCTCCTTGAATTTTCCAAAATCATGTTCAGTTTCAAGTAACTGGATCTTTGCTTCAGTTTGCTGGGCATTCAGTGTGTAACCCAGAGTTACTGCAACGATTAATAAAAATAATCTTTTCATATACTTATGTTGTTTTTGATTCCGTTTAAAAGATTCGCAAAATTACTAATTTTATGAATCTGATATTACTAATAAACAATTTCTTTGCTCAAATGGTTGCATAGTTTGATATCAAAAACCAGACCGAAACAAAAAAAACCTAAGAAAACTGACAAAAAAGTAAACTTTGAGCTATTAATTCTGTTTAGAATTAGATAATCATTAGTTTTGCTGACCGGATCATGTTTTTTGGAACAAAATTTGATGCTGAAATGATCCGGGTATTTTAACTGTTTTGGAAATGGCCAACATCAGAAAACTTACTATAGTGATTCTGTCTTGCATGCTTTATTTAAATGCAAGAGGACAGTTCTATAATGGCCATCAGATGACCTTTGGAAAGAATAAAGTACAGTATTACGATTACTACTGGCAGTATTACAGATTTGATAATTTTGACTGCTACTTCAATGAATTTGGCCGTGACCTTGCTCAGTTCACAGCAAATTATGCCACAAAAAAGCTCGAGGAGATAGAAGACTATTTCGACTATACTCTTGAGAAAAGAATGATATTCATAATATACAACAAAAGTGCCGAATACAAACAATCGAATATAGGTCTGGTTACTTTTGATGAAGAGTCTTACAATATCGGAGGGTTCAGCCGGATTATCAAGAACAAGGTTATGCTATATTATGAAGGCGATCATGTTGCCTTCCAGAATCAGATAGCTGCTTCTATTGCCGAAGTCATTATCAATGAAATGCTTTACAATGCCGAAACAAGGGACAGGGTTTCAAGTTCCCAGGTAATAAATATGCCTGACTGGTATATCAAGGGGCTGATCAAATATTCATCGCACAAATGGGATTATGAAGCCGAAAACAGGATCAAGGATGGCCTCAAATCCGGTAAATACAAGAACATAAATCACCTTGAATATGCTGATGCAATTGATGCAGGTATGTCATTCTGGAGATTTATCGGTAATGAATATGGCGATGCACTGATTCCAAACATTCTCTACCTGACAAAGATCTATAAAAACATTGACGATGGATTTCAGTATGTTATCGGGAAGGATCTGAAAGAACTTCTTGTTGACTGGAAAAAATATTATCTGGAGGTGTATTCTGAAGATAAAGGCATCCCGGGAGCTGATGAAAGCCAAATCAGGAAGTCCAGAAAAGAACAAATATTCCAGCAGGTCAAGGTAAGTCCCGGGGGTGATTATATAGCATATATAACAAATGACTGGGGCAGAAAACGTATCTGGCTATATGACAATGCAACAGGCAAACAGAAAATAATTTTCAGAAAGGAGCCGAAGTTTGAGCAGTTTACCGACGACTCCTATCCGGTGATGGCATGGCATCCTAATGGAAGAATTCTTACATTTATCAACGAAGAGAAGGCTGACCTGCTTATGTATTTCTACAGGCTTAATGAAAAAAAGCTGGAAACCAGAAATCTTCTTTATTTCGACAAGGTTCTTGATTTTTCCTATTCACCTGAAGGTTCACGGCTTGTAATGTCTGCTGTTAAAGATGGCACAACCGACATTTATGTTCACACAATAGCTTCAGGAACCAATGAGCAGATTACCAGGGATATCCCTGACGATCTTCACCCGTCTTTCCTAAAGGACTCACCGGGAGAGATAATCTTTTCATCAAACCGCATATCGGATACAATAAGCAATACAGGAAGCCCTTTCGAAAAACTGGCTCCTTCATTCGATCTCTTCACATACAATCTGAACAAAAAAAACAATGTTCTGATAAGGCTCTCCGAGGACCAGTTCACAGACAGATTCCAGGCTGCAGGTATTTCCAAAAACAAATTGACATACGTAGGTGATCAGAACGGTATAATGAACAGGTATGTTGCAACTTTCGACAGCACAATCAGCTATATTGATACCACAACCCATTACCGCTTCTTCATCAAATCGTTTCCTGTCACAAACTATGACCGCAACATCCTGAATCAGTCAGTTTCAAACGGGCCGGGAGTTTTCAGTGAAGTTCTGTTCAATAAGAGAAAATTCATTCTTAGAAAAGGGAATTTCAGCGACCAGGCTAAAATACCTGAAAGTGAGATCATCCAAACACAATTCAGAACTGAAAAAACACTGATGCTCCATAAAGCCGACAGTATTGAGCAGCTCAGGCAACGTCTTATAATTGAGGACAAAAAGAGAAGAGATACTCTTACCAAGCCTATATATGAGTATTATGTCAAGAATGAGGCTATAAACATATCACATTACATTTTCGAGAAGGAAAAGGAGAACTATTATGAACAGCTCTGGAGGAAGGACTATATGGATATCGACCTCGATACCGCAGAACTCGAGTTTCCTCTGATCAGGATATATGAAACCTCCTTCTATAACAACTATATTGTCGGGCAGATTGACTTCAGCTTCCTTAATAACTCATACCAGGTATACAGCGGAGGGGCTCCGTACTATAATCCGGGCTTCAATGTTCTGACACGTTTTGGAACAGTTGATCTTTTTGAAAATTACAGAGTTACAGGTGGATTCAGGCTTGCCGGTAACTTTGACAGTAACGAATACCTCCTAAGTGTTGAGAATCTGAAAGGCAAATTCGACAAACAGCTGATCTTTCACAGGCAGGCTTTCTTCAGTTACAATGATACATCCTTGTTCAAGACCCATTCTCATAATATTTATCTTTCTTACGCAAAACCTATCACTCCCGTACTGGCTCTTAAAGGAACCTTTGCATACAGAAATGACAGGCATGTCTTCATGTCGACCGATGTTGCCACTCTCAGTTATAAGAACATTTACCAGCACTGGGGCAGCCTTAAAGGGGAAGCAATTTATGACAATACAAGGAAAAGAGCCATTAATATTTACTATGGTACCCGAACAAAGGTTTTTGCAGAGTTTCATAAACAGCTCAACAGGTCTAAATCCGAAATGGTTGTACTTGGTATCGATTTCAGGAAATACATACGTATACACAGGGAACTGATATGGGCAAACAGATTCGCTGCCAGTTCATCATTCGGAACCACAAAACTACTGTACTACCTTGGCGGTGTCGACAACTGGATGGGTTATCTTTTCAACAGTACCCAGATGTTTAATAATGAGACTCCTGTAACTCCCGGACAGAATTACAGCTTCCAGGCTCTGGCAACTAATATGAGGGGATTCAGGCAGAACGTAAGGAATGGAAATAACTTTGCACTCATCAACAGCGAAATAAGATGGCCCATAGTCAGGTATATTGTTGGTCATCCTCTCCGGTCCAACTTTCTTAACAGCATCCAGGTAGTCGGCTTCGGTGATATTGGATCTGCATGGACAGGCTTATCTCCGTGGGACAGCGAAAATGGTTATGACAGGGATGTTATTACCAACGGGCCGGTAAAAGTAACCCTCGACTCCAACCGCAGTCCAATTGTGGAAGGTTTCGGATTCGGTGCCAGAGCTCAGATAATGGGCTATTTCGTCAGGGCCGACTGGGCCTGGGGTATTGAAAACAATTATGTACTGCCAAAAATTTTCTACATCTCATTCAGTCTCGACTTCTAATAAATTCATCCTGTTAAATGCGGGAAATCAAAGAAACTATACTCTCCAGAGCAGAAGAACTTCACAAAGAAGTAATCAGTCTCCGAAGGCACTTTCATAAATATCCCGAGCTTTCTTATAAGGAGGCTCAAACATCAGCCTTCATCCGCAAATGGATGATTGATAACAATATAACATTCAGAGACAATATTGCAGGTACCGGTTTAATCGGCGAAATAAAAGGTACCGGAAATGGTAACAGGATTGTTGCCGTAAGAGCAGAAATGGATGCACTCCCCGTGACAGAAAGAAACGATGCTGAATATGCCAGTGTCAATCCGGGCAAAATGCATGCATGCGGACATGATGCTCACATGGCAATAGTAATGGGCACCGGATTGCTTCTTCAATCAATAAGTGACAGGTTCGGAGGAACTGTTTTACTCATATTTCAGCCTGGTGAGGAAAAATCGCCGGGCGGAGCAAAGCTTATGATAGAATCAGGAGCCCTTGATAATCCCAGACCTGATATAATAATGGCATCGCATAACCTCCCTGAACTCGAAAGCGGAAAAACCGGCTACTGCTCAGGAAGTTATCTGGCATCGTGTGATGAGATATATATTACTGTTACAGGCAGAGGAGGCCACGCAGCCCTGCCCGGACTAACAACTGACCAGATCTACATCGCATCAAAGCTTGTAGTGAGACTTAGAGAAAAAATGGCTGACAGGATTGCTGAAACAGGTATTCCGACAGTTCTTGGAATTGGTAAAATTTCAGGAGAAGGAGCAACAAATGTTATCCCTGAAAAAGTTGAAATAGCAGGCACATTCAGGACATTTGATGAAAAATGGAGATCTGAAGGATTAGAACTGGTGAAAAAAATTGCATTTGAGACATCTGAGGAATTTGGAGTTTCAATTAATGTCAGGATTGAAGAGGGATACCCTGTCCTCATTAACGACGAGAGACTTACAAATGAAGCTGTCAGACTTTCGGGAGAACTACTGGGTTCAGAAAACGTAAGGATGTTTGATAAAAGGATGAGTTCCGACGATTTTTCCTTCTATGCATCACTTGCTCCGACACTTTACTACAGGACCGGGATGGCAAAAAGAAAAAGTGACGGGGAATTAAGAAAACTGCATACACCTGATTTTGACATAGATGAAGATGGATTGAGAACAGGAGTTGCAAACATGAGCTGGCTTTTGTTTAATTTCCTGTCGGAATGATATAATTATCAGGTTTCTTTTTCTTTTAAAAAAAATAAGATAATTTTGTCCATTATTGTATTTAACAATCAAAAATTATAAAAATGGCTTACAAAATTAATGACGACTGTACTGCTTGCGGAACATGCATAGATGAATGTCCTGTTGAAGCAATATCTGAGGGTGATATCTATAAAATAGATCCGGATGTATGTACTGATTGTGGTGCATGTGCTGATGTATGCCCTGTAGAGGCTATTCATCCAGCATAGCAATCCGCTTAAAAAATTAAAAAAGGGGCCACAGTGCTCCTTTTTTATTTTGGTGAATATCTGGCCTTTTCGAGAACATTCTGAATGTTTGTCTCCTTCATAAGTGACTCAAGAGTTATATCCGGATTCTTCATCATATATGATTCAACTATCCTGAAACCGATCCATACAGCAGCCCTCCCTGGCGATTCATCAGTAAAATATGTTGTAAACGGGGCTTCACCCGTTAGCTTCTTTATAACTAACTGATCTGTAACAAAGAGAAGGTCATGCTCAAGAAGATACTGCCACATCTGGTCTTCATTATTATTGCAGAACTTCGCCTGCTCAGGCGTAAATCCGAATAAGATATCATCAGGCACATCAGGCAGCATACACCTCTGGTAATACTTAAGCTTGCCTTCATGAATCATCCAGGTCAGGACATTGTCTGCTTTATATCCTATAACTGTATAATCCCACTCCGAGGCTCCCCAGGCATAAATGCAGTCGGGAACTATATTGGAAGGCGTCATCCGGTCAGAGAGATATTTATATATACCTAATCTTGTATAATAGGCACAGTCAGCTCCCAGATACCTGTCAATTCCTATTCCCAATACTGAATCACCGGTAATGACACTGTTGTTAAAACCTGAAATACAGGTAAAAACACCAGGGATTGTTTTGCCCGGAAAATAGTATTTATAATATCTGAAAGCCTTGCTAAGCTTATCTTCCGTATCTGACATATCCGGAAAACTTTTTACAGCAACATTGTACACTTCATTATTAAGCTTGTCGGTGCAGAACCGAACGAGGAAATCAATGAAAGAACTGTCATTTACATCGCCGGTATTTATTACATAACTGAAAAGCTGCAGAAAATCTCCATATTTCACTTTAAGTTCCGGAAGAGCAGCGGGAATCTCTCCCGGGTTTATTGTGAAAAGATCCTTTTCAAGCCTTTTTATACTGACATTAGCTTCAATATCAGAAATATCAACATCATAATGATTTGATCTGCATGATATTGAAAAAACAAGGACAAGTATAATAACTAAATATGCATTATTTCTTTTACGCATAATCCGATAAAATAAGAAAGCCAAAAATAATCACTTTTTATTTAGTATTTCATAAGAATCTTCCTGCAATAACTTCCGTATAAATTTGTTACTTTTACTATCAGTTATGCATCATTATTCAGAAGTATAAACCATAACAGAATGAAAATCCTAAAATCAATATCATCAGGGATCCTGCCGTGCTTATTACTTGTATTTATGCTTTCTTCCAGGGCTGAAATTGTTAATGCCCAGAAGAGAATCAGCTTTGGAATCCATGCCGATCCTCTTGTCGGGTGGTTTACCAGTGAAAACAAAAAAGTTGTATTAAATGAAGGAGCAAGGCCCGGTTTCAATTTCGGACTCACCTTCAACAGTTATTTTACTGACAACTATGCCTTTTCAACAGGGTTGAGCTTAATCACAGCCGGCGGAAAGCTGATATATAATGATACTGTTACAATGGCTCTTAACAGCGCTGTAAAAGTGCTCCCCGGGAATGATGTCATCTACAGTATTAAATATCTTTCAATACCTGTTGGTCTTAAGTTTCAGTCAAACCAGATAGGGTACATAACTTTTTTCACCGACCTTGGCATTGATCCCAAGTTTGTACTCGGAGGCAAGGCAGATATCCCATTAATGGAAATTAAAAAAGAGAGTGCCTCTGCCGAATTGAAAGACTTTAATCTGGGATATCATGTTACTGCAGGAATTGAATACTCACTCGGAGGTACAACAGCCATGGTACTTGGGCTCACATTCGACAGTAACTTTATTGACATTACCCAGGATACCGGAGATCAGCCCATTGATAAAATACTTCATAAGATGCTGGGGTTCAGGCTCGGTGTTAATTTTTGAAAGACTCATGAAAATTTCCATTGCACAACTTAACTATCATATTGGCAATTTCGAATATAATAAGTCGCTGATTTGCAATGCTATAAAACAAGCAAAGGGCGAGAATGCCGAACTTGTAATATTCTCAGAACTATGTATTTCAGGGTATCCTCCTCTTGATCTTCTGGACAGGTACGATTTTATAGAAAAATGCGGCATAACTGTAAACGAAATAGCTAAAGAATGCATTGGCATTTCAGCTATTGTAGGGTCACCTGTGATAAATAAAAACCAGGAAGGGAAAAAGCTGTTCAATTCAGCCCTGGTTCTATCAGAGGGAAGAATCGTATTCGCAGCAAACAAAGCACTATTGCCTACTTACGATATTTTTGATGAATACCAATACTTTGAACCCGAAAAGAGCTTTAAGGTATTCAGCCTGAATGGTAAACGCTTAGCTATCACAATCTGCGAAGACCTCTGGGATGAACAACCATTTGACAATAAATTCGAAAAGAGCCGGCTTTATACCATTTCGCCTATGGAGGAGCTTGCAAGGCAGAACCCTGATATTGTAATAAACATAGCTGCTTCTCCCTTTTCATACACAAAAACAGAATCGAGAGAAAATATTTTCAGGAATAAAGCCAGAAAATATGGTTTGCCTGTTATCTCTGTCAATCAGACGGGCGCTAATACCGAGCTGGTTTTTGACGGAGCTTCGGTTGTAGTGGATCCAAAAGGGAATGTATTCCGGAAGCTGCCTTTCTTTGAGGAAGCAATAGTGACATTCGATACAGGCAATCTTGTTTCAGGTCAGGTCACGACTATTGAAAAACCTGATCCAGTGGAGCTTATCCACGATGGTTTGGTACTGGGCATTCGTGATTATTTCAGAAAATCAGGACTCAAAAGTGCAATTCTCGGGCTTTCCGGAGGCATCGACTCGGCTGTATGCCTGTGTCTTGCTGCCGAGGCTCTTGGTCATGAAAATGTAAGATCCCTGCTGATGCCTTCGCGTTACTCTTCTGAACACTCTGTTACAGATGCAGTGGATCTGGCAAAGCGACTTCACACCAGATATGATATTGTCAGTATTGAGAAGCCGTTCAGTGCCTTCGAGGATGATCTTTCTGCTCTGTTTGAAGGAAAAGCCAGAGATGTTACAGAGGAAAACATACAGGCAAGGGTAAGAGCAGTACTCCTTATGGCTGTGTCAAATAAATTCGGTTGTATTCTTCTCAACACTTCCAATAAGAGCGAGGCAGCAGTAGGCTATGGAACTCTTTATGGTGATATGGCCGGAGGATTGTCAGTGATTGGTGATGTTTACAAAACTGACATCTACAGACTGGCTGAATACATTAACCGGCATAAGGAGATAATACCTGAAAATATAATTAAAAAGCTGCCATCTGCGGAGCTGAGACCGGACCAGCTTGATTCAGATTCTCTTCCGGAATACAGTATTCTGGATAATATTCTTTATCAGTACATTGAATTACAGAAACCACCTGAAAAAATAATTGAAGACGGTGCTGATGCTGAAACTATAAAAAGAGTTATCAGGATGATCAACTTCAATGAATATAAGAGATACCAGGCCCCTCCTATTCTGAGGATCTCTTCAAAAGCCTTTGGTGCAGGAAGAAGAATGCCTCTGGTAGCCAGATATTGATTTTTTCGTACCTTTGACATGTTTTATAACATAAATTTTCATGCAGTACCCAAATCCTCACATCGAGTTTTGCCTTGAAAATCCTGATTCGATATTCAAAGGATTACCTATCAGGGATAAGGAGGCTGTTATCAGGAACCATGTTACTGTTCAGGTTAGGAAAGGTGATTTCATCTACACAGAAGGAGAAAAATCAAAAGGAATAATCTGCCTGGCTTCGGGAAAATTTAAAATATTCCGCATTGGTGTAGGTGGCAGAGAACAAATCCTTAAACTAATTAAACCTTCAGAATTAACAGGATTCAGAAATATTTTCCAGCCTTTGGGCTGGAACAATTCATCTATCGCAATTGAAGATTCCGTAGTTTGCATACTTGACAGGAACACAATTTCAGGCATCCTTAAGAGCAATACTGATTTTTCTTTCAGGATGATTAAGCTTATAACCGATGAACTGAATTTCACCAATGAAAGAATCATTTCACTCACTCAAAAACATGTGCGTGGAAGACTTGTTGAGACTCTGCTAATGCTTGGTGAAATATATGGATTCGAACCTGACGGAAGAACAATTAATGCTCTTCTTTCCAGGGATGATATTGCTCATCATTCTAATATGACCACATCAAATGCAATCAGGACATTATCCAATCTTGCTTCTGGAAGGAAAAATCGGAATAAAAAGGAAGAAAATTACTCTTCTGGATTTACCGGCACTGGAAATGATCAGTAATGTTGGATGATTTTCATACAGGGACATGCCATGGCCTGTGCCTACCCCCTGAAAAATACACGTTTTACTCTTTCCGGAATTGACGTCAGAATTTCGTAAGGAATTGTTTCACAGATCTCTGCGATTTCATTTATAGATATGTTTTCTCCGAATATTTCCGCCTCATCACCTGCCTGAGCATCAACACCGGTAATATCTGCCATGCACATGT
Source organism: Bacteroidota bacterium (assembly GCA_016718875.1). Taxonomy (GTDB): domain Bacteria; phylum Bacteroidota; class Bacteroidia; order Bacteroidales; family VadinHA17; genus LD21. The sequence goes on along the minus strand of JADKBL010000037.1, from coordinate 41,862 downwards.
CCATACAGACATTTCCTATAATCGGAACTCTTTTTCCCTGAATGAAAAGATTGCCTCTGCGGTTTCCCATCTTTCTCTTAAGTCCGTCAGCATATCCTACCGGGAGAATTGCAATTATCCTGTCAGTATCTGAAACATCTGTACATCCATAGCCAACAGGTTCTCCTCCCTTCACTCTTTTTACCTGCGATATCCTTGTCTTAAAACGTCCTGCCGGTCTTAAATCAATTCCATCAAAACTACCTGCACCATAAATTCCTATTCCGGGCCGTACCATCTCAAACTGATATGCCGGCATCCTCACAATACCTGAAGAGTTGAGTATATGACGCATAAAAGGATAAGTTGTTGCCTGCCGTATCTGGCCTGCAACACTAAGGAAAGTCTCAACCTGTTTCTTAGTGAAATTATCAAGCCCTGCATTCTCACTTGCAGCCAGGTGAGAGAAGACAGAGATGATCCTTATGCACTCCCTTTTTCGTATTTCGGCAACAAGACCGGCAATTTCTTCAGGCAGGAAGCCCAGCCGGTGCATCCCTGTATCAATCTTAATATGAACCGGATAACCTATTAATCCATGTCTGTCTGCAACAGATACAAAAGACTGAAATGAAGTAATGCTATATAACTCCGGCTCAAGTGAATATTTTATCATAAGTTCGGCTGCCGAAGGGTCGGGATTCATCACCATCACTGGTAATGTTACGCCGGAATTCCTAAGGCCTACGCCTTCATCAGCATATGCAACAGCAAGGTAGCTGACCCTGTGATACTCAAGAAATGAAGCAATCTCTGAAGAGCCTGACCCATATGCAAAAGCCTTGACCATTGCCATAATTTTAGTGGAAGGATAGAGATAGCTGCGAAATTTATTCAGATTGTGAGAGATCGCATCAAGATTTATCTCAAGTACAGTCAGGTGTACCTGCTGTTCAAGCACTCTGGCTATCTTTTCAAATTCAAAGACCCTAGCACCCTTTAAAAGAATGATCTCGTTACTGAATTCATTCGTAATTATGCTTCTTATAAACTCATCTGTAGAGTAGTAGAATCTATCCTCAGGCCTGAAAAGGTGTTTACATGAAGCAAGCGATCTTCCGATTCCGATAAAACGGGTAATTGCTGTCTTTTTCAGTAAGCCTGCAACCTCGCCGTAAAGTTCCGGATCACTTCTTCCTGCCTGAACAAAATCGGACAGAATAAGGGTTGTTTTCCTGCCATTCTGTGCCTTCAGGTATTCAAGGGCCATCCCAAGAGAACCCGGATCAGAGTTATAATAGTCTTCGATAAGCTGGCAGTTGTTTATACCCCCTTTCATCTCCATGCGCATGGGAACAGAAACAAGTCCCCGTAGTCCCCTGTCAATAAGATCCTGACTAACACCCAGATGAAGGCAAACAGCAGTTACTGACAATGCATTTTCCACTGAAGCCCTGTCCTGAAACGGAACCTCGAAATAATATACTCTACCCTTATATGTAAGATTAATGCCGGTATTCCCTGAAGCGAGGTTGACTTTCTCAGCAAATACTGTAGCATTTTTATTTTGCAACGACCATGAAATCAACTCTTTTCTCTTGAGATTTTCGTCTGAATCGATAAGTTCGCTGACAATTTTATGATCGAGGCAATATATTATAGTTGATGAATCCCGGAACAGTTTAAGCTTTTCAGCGGCTTTGGTGACGTAATCGGGGAAATTCTCCCTGTGGGCATCTCCAATATTTGTTATCACTCCGATAGAAGGATTAATAATCCTTTGAAGCTTTTCCATTTCTCCCGGATGGGATATACCGGCTTCGAATATTCCCAGCCTGTATTTTTCATCCAGTTTCCATACTGAAAGAGGAACTCCAATCTGTGAATTATAGCTTCGCGGGCTTCGTATCACCGGAAGTGAAAGACTCATTATATCAGCAAGCCACTCTTTTACAATTGTTTTACCTGCACTTCCTGTTATTGCAATTACAGGTGAAGTGAAGGCTTTACGCCTGGCGGATGCTATTAGCTGAAGTGCTGCAACAGTACTTTCTGATAGGATAAAAGCTGCTTCGGGATAAACCGGAATATTTTCCGGCAGATTTTCAACAATAAAGGTCCGTATTCCTTTTTGATAGAGTCCGGCAATATACTTGTGTCCGTCATGGTTTTTACCCCTGATCGCAACAAATGCTATTTCATCGGTATAACTAAGCTGCCGGCTGTCGGTCACCAGCTCACTTACGACAATATCCGGAGGGCCAATCAGAACACCACCGGCTATTGCTGCAATATCTGAGGATTTTAGTTTCACCCGTCACTTTTTTATTGCTTCGTTGTAACAGCGTCTGCAAAGTGGTTCGTAGAGATTTTTCTCCCCGAGCAGGACAACTTGTGATTCATCAGTCTTACGGAATGAATACTGGGCAAGGTTTCCGCATCGCATACAAATAGCATGAGCTTTGTAAACATGTTCGGCAATTGCCATAAGACCGGGCATGGGGCCGAATGGTTTACCCATAAAATCCATATCGAGACCTGCAACAATTATCCTGGTACCGCTATCAGCGAGCTGATTGCATACATCTATCACTGAAATGTCGAAGAACTGGGCTTCATCAATTGCAACAACATCAGCATCACCAGCGAGCAGAAGAATAGCTGATGCATTATCAACCGGAGTTGATACAATAGATCTTTCATCATGCGATACAACCCGTGTTTCAGAGTATCTTTTGTCTAAGGCAGGTTTGAATATGACAACTTTAAGACCTGCAAACTGTGCACGTCTGAGCCGTCGGATAAGCTCTTCCGTCTTACCTGAAAACATAGAACCTGTTATTACTTCAACAGATCCGCGTTTACCTCCTCTTGCTGATACATTCTCGAGAAACTCCATCAGGAATAAAAATATTTTAATTCCACTCTGTTTAGTTTTTTTTAATATCCATGAAGTGGAATAATATTACTTTTGCAAAATAAGGAAAATGGTTTGTTTTATTAACAACTGTTTGTATGGAATTCAATGCAACAATCGATTTAATTATCAAAGATCTGAATGATGCCTGTCAGATCATCGACGATCTCAGGAATTATCCGGGGGTACCGGAGTTACAGGTTGAACTGGCAAAAGCCAAATGCAAAAGTGCGGGAGATGTTATCGCTCTGCTGAAAACAATTAAGCAACAACCTGTTGCACAGAAGATCGAAAAGATCCAGGAACCTGTTATCAAAGAAGTCCCTGTTTTACAAGCCGTAAGACCCGATCCAATAATAGAAATCGAGGAACCGGCTCCTGTTGAAGAGAAGAAGCCTGTGGTAAAAAGCGTCAGGGTAAAACAGCCTGCGGAGGAACGGGAAAAGAAAATTGAGAATAAAATGACTCCTGAAAAAATTGAAAACAAACCTCAGGGGCAAGCAATCATTGCTGATAATTTCACCGGCAAATCATCCAGTATAAACGAACAACTCGGAACCTTCAAGGGAGAGGATGATGTAACTGAAATCATTAAATCAAAACCCATTCAGAATCTAAAGGCTGCCATAGGACTGAATGACAGGTTCTTATTTATCAGGGAGATTTTTAACGGAGACAATGAGGCTTATGATCATGCACTTTCAAAACTTGAAGAAACCAGGTCAGTGGCTGATGCAAAAGCCGTCATTATAAGTTATACTGGTATCAGTGAAGAAAATGAAGCAGTTAAACAGCTTATGGATCTGGTAAAACGCAAACACATTCTAAATGAGTAAGCTTATTCTTGTACCGACTCCAATCGGCAATCTGAAAGACATCACATTCAGAGCCCTGGAAGTTCTCGGTAATGCTGACCTTATCCTTGCCGAAGATACCCGCCAGGCATCAAAACTATTGAATCATTACAATATCCGAACCCCGCTGCAATCGCATCACATGTTCAACGAACATAAAAGCGTTGAAACAGTATGCGCTAAAATAGCCGGAGGGATAACCATTGCACTTATCTCAGATGCAGGCACTCCCGGCATTTCCGATCCGGGTTTCCTGCTCGTCAGGACATGTCTTGAAAAGGGATTAGAGGTTGAGACGCTGCCAGGCCCGACTGCCCTGATTCCAGCAATAGTCAATTCAGGACTGCCGTGTGACAGATTCTGCTTTGAGGGATTTCTCCCTCAGAAAAAAGGAAGAAACAAGAGATTATCAGGCCTTGTTGATGAAGCGAGGACCATGGTCTTCTATGAATCTCCATACAGGCTGGTAAAAGCTCTGAATGAGATGGCGGAGCACTTTGGGCCTGACCGGGAAGCATGCGTTTCACGGGAATTGAGCAAAATTTATGAAGAGAATGTGAGAGGAAGTCTTGCTTTTCTTGCAGAATATTACAACGAAAAGCCTCCCAAGGGAGAGATCGTGATCGTTGTAGCCGGAAAAAAAGAAAAATAGGTTTAAAAACAGATTTCAGTACCATGAGGCAAAGTATCTGTTTCCTTTTCGCGATCCTTATCTCCACCGCACTCCTGAAAGCCCAGGTAATAAAGGGAAAGATCACGAATCAGTCGGGTGATCCTATTCAGTATTCGACAGTTTATATCCAGGAAAGAAAACAGGGGACAACTGCAAATGTAAAGGGAGATTATGAAATAAAGCTCCCTGCCGGCAAATATACTGTGATCTACCAGAGCCTTGGGTATGAACCAATTTTTACCACCGTTACTCTCTCTGACAAAACCATAACGAAAAACATCATATTGCCGGTTCAGTATTACCAGATACCGGAAGTTCGCATTTCAGCTTCAGGCGAAGATCCTGCATATATAATCATGAGAAAGGTGATCGGGATGGCCCCCTATTATCTCAATAATATAAGCAACTATAAAGCTGAAGTATATCTTAAAGGGAATCTGGTAATCCGGAATATCCCAAAGCTTCTGCAGAAGTCAATGAAGATTGCTGCAGACAATGAATCTACTTCAATTTCGGCCGGATCAAAGCCTAATAATGATGAGAAGTTAATAAAGGAGGGCGATGTATTCATGATGGAATCATTCAATGAAATTGAATTCAATGCACCGGACAAGTATTTTCAAAAAGTGATTTCATTTAACAGCACATTTCCTGAACAGGGCGATGACATTTCTCCAATGGATTTCATACAGGCCAGTTTCTACCAGCCCATCATCGGGAATATGGCTATATCACCACTTGCACCTAATGCATTTTCACACTATAAGTTTAAATACCTTGGAGCTTCATTACAGGGAAATTATACCATAAACAAGATAGAAGTGATCCCGAAGCGGAAGAGTCAGCAGGTGTTTGAAGGAACTATCTTTATTATTGAGGACCTCTGGTGTCTCCACAGTGTTGACCTGACAAATGAGAATCTTGTTGGCAAAATAAAAGTTCAGCAGGTATATATACCGGTTCAGGATGACATCTGGATGCCTGTGAGCCATAAATTTGACATAAATATTTCCATTGTAGGATTTAAGGCGGATGCCAGCTATGGCGGATCAGTGAAATACATTGATGTAAAGCCCAATCTGGCTCTTGCAAGGCCAAAAACCATCTCCGTTGATTATACCGGAAAACCAGCACTTGCAACAGAAAAACCTGATTCAGCAAAATCAAAGACAAAACAACAGATAGAGAAGATCCTTGCGAAGGATGATATGTCAAACAGGGATATGGTCAAGCTTTCAAGACTGATGGAAAAAGAATCTAAGGAAAGTGTTCCCGACAGTATCAAAGATAAGCTTGAGATCAGCGACAGAACAACCCATGTTGTGGAAAAGGATGCCGGCAAGAAGGACAGCACTTACTGGGCTGGTATACGTCCTGTTCCGCTTTCAGAAATTGAGTTGAAAAGCATCAGGAAAAACGATAGTATCAAAGCCATGTCCTCGCCCGGAAATATTAAAAAAGATACACTATCTCCGGTTAGCGGGAAGAAAAACAACATGTTTGTTACTAAGGCTAAGTGGATACTCTTTGGTCATACATGGAAAGATACAACAGGATTCTATTTTACTCACAATGGTTTCATTGATAAAAACAGTATTGCCTTTAACACAGTTGACGGATTTACTTATGGATTGAATTTCCGGTTTTCCAAAGCACTGAAGGATTGGAATTCCATCTCCGTCTACCCTGATTTCAGATGGGCATTCAGCCGCAGGCAATTTATGTGGAGAGTGAATGGAACCTATTCATTTAACGGGCTAAAGCAAAGACAGATCTACCTGCGAACCGGAATGTATTCAAAGGATATTGGCAACGGAGGAGGGATAAACCCATTGGTTAACTCCATTACTTCTCTTTTCTTTGAAAAAAACTACCTGAAACTATATGATTCAAAGTACTTTATAACGGGATTCAAAACAGAGATTGCCAATGGATTGAGTCTTGATATAAGTACTAATATTGAAAAGCGCCATGTTCTTGATAACAATACTGACTTTTCATTTATAGAGACATCCAATGTTTATACCGATAATATTCCGGATAACCCTTACCTCGACTCCGCATCAAATCCGATCAATTACATGACCGATATGAGTCATGCCGATATAAATGCAAAGCTTACCTATACTCCTTTCCAGAAGTTCAGAATGAACAAGGGAAGGAAAGTTCCAAGAGGGTCTTCATGGCCGACTTTCAGTCTGTCGTGGCAACATGGAATAAATGAAATAACTGAGATTAAAAGCAGTAGAAGCTATGATATGATAAGGTTTGAGGTATTCAGGAGTCATGATGTAGGAGCTTTCAGCGAGCTAAGGTGGAGATTAAGGACAGGAGGATTCTTTGATAACCGGAGCGTACCGTTCTATGATTTCTTCCATTTCAACCCTCAGCCCCCCTTTGTACTTCTGGATGATTACCAGGATGCTTTCATGCTGCCACATTATTATTCTTTGAGCACTCCCGAGGCCTTCGGTGAATTTCATATTAAATACACCACACCATATCTTCTTTTAAAACTTCTTCCGGGAATAAGTAACACACTAATGCGGGAGAATATCAGCCTTTCATATCTCGGATCCAGGAATAGTTCACATTATACTGAATTGGGTTACGGAATCAGTGAAATACTATTCTTTGCTGAATTTGGAATTTATGTCGGCTTTGAGGATATGGGATATAAAAGCGTCGGTGGTAAGCTCATCCTGAAATTCAATTAAATCAATATCAGCGAAAATCTGCGCTCTCTGCGGGAGATAAAAATGTATCCCGCTGATCTCGCAGATTAACGCAGAATAAAAAAATAATTATTCAGGCAAATGGAGGTTCCTCATGGAGACCTGATTCATGATCGAATTCACCTCCCAGCTTTCTGAAATTATCATGATTCATTTTTGAGCCGAATGTAACACTCTGTACTCCCGGAGCCATATCGGGGGAGCTCTCAAGATCAAAATCATCGAGATCTACAAACTGGGCCTTCTCCTCACGGAATCTTAACCTTACATCATCAACAGGTCCGTTCCTGTTTTTTGCAAGAATGATCTCGGCAATACCTTTTGTTGAGGATCCGTCTTCAAATGCAGGGATCCCGAATTTTTCCTGACGGTGAATGAATACTACCATATCAGCATCCTGCTCAATGGCTCCTGATTCCCTGAGGTCGGAAAGCAGGGGTCGCTTTGTACCACCCCTCATTTCAACTGAACGGTTAAGCTGCGAAAGTGCAAGAATCGGCACATTTAGTTCCTTTGCAATGCTCTTTAATGATCGTGATATCATACTTACCTCCTGTTCACGGCTACCGGAGTTCTCTGGTCCGGACATCAGCTGAAGGTAGTCGACTATCACGATATCAAGCTTATGCTGTGCCATCAGACGTCTGCACTTCCCTCTAAGTTCACTTATTGATATTGCAGGAGTATCATCAATGAAAATGGGAGCCTGAACGAGTTTTTTGATCCTTGAATCAAGCTGCTTCCACTCCTCTTCATTTAATCTGCCATTCTTTATCTTGTCTCCGGGAATATCAGTTTCTGCCACAATAAGCCTGTTAACAAGCTGAATTGAAGACATTTCACAAGAGAATATAGCTACGTATTTTCCATGATCAACTGCCATATTGCGAGCCATAGAAAGAGCAAATGCTGTCTTTCCCATTGAAGGTCTTGCAGCAATGATCACAAGTTCAGATTTCTGCCAACCGGAAGTAAGTCTGTCGAGTTTTGTAAATCCTGAAGGAGTACCAACAAGCGCATCTTCCCTCTTACCGGCTGCTTCAATCTCCCTTATTGCATCCTTAATAACTGCATTTATAGGGGCAATTTCCCTTTTAATATTTCCTTCAGCAATCTGAAAAATTTCATTTTCCGAATAATCTAGAAGCTCTGTAATATCTTCAGTATCATCAAATGAACGTGTTTGGATCATTGTTGATACCCTGATAAGTTCCCTCTGAATATATTTCTGTGCTACGATTCTTGAATGATAGTCGACATTGGCTGCCGATACAACCTTTGCTGTGAGCTGGGTAAGGTATACCGGGCCTCCCACGCTCTCAAGGAGATTATTTGCACGCAGCTCTTCTGTCACTGTATACAGGTCAACAGGAAATTCCCTTGCATTGAGATCACCTATTGCCTTGAATATTTTCTGGTGGGATTCTTTGTAAAAACTCTCGGGTCTGAGAATATCAAGAACTGTAATTACAGCCTCCTTTTCAAGCATGACTGCTCCCAAAACCGCCTCTTCCATATCGAGTGCCTGGGGAGGCACCTTGCCAAAATCAGGCATCACCGGAACGACTTTCTTTGGGGTATACTTTTGATTAGCCATCTATTGTATTATATTGATTGACAATTAGTTATATAGATTATAAATTGTTGATTCAGTGCGTGTTAAAGGTATGACATAGCTTATAAATTAAACCAGAAGAGAGCAGATTTTGTTTCAAACAACCAATGTTAACAACTTGTTGAAAAGCTATTACCCCAGATTGATGTATCAAATTCAAAACCAAGCTGTATTTTTACAGGACATAACATTACAAATGGTTACATTTCCAAGAGCCAAGATCAATATCGGATTGAGAATCACTGAGAAACGGCAGGATGGTTTTCACAACATCGAAACTCTTTTCTGTCCTCTTCCGTTGTGTGACGCTCTTGAATTTGTAGTTGCCGAAAATCAGGAAAATGGAGATTTACTGACTGTTACCGGTCTTGAAACAGGGGGCAATCCTGAAGATAATCTTGTTATGAAGGCCGTCAGAAAGCTTCGTGAGAATTACAGTTTTCCATACCTGGAGATGCATCTTCACAAAGGTATACCCGCAGGAGCCGGGCTTGGCGGAGGATCATCCGATGCAGCATATATCCTGAAAGGTATAAACAGATGCCATGGCTTAAATATGGACAATGACAGGCTCAGATCGATTGCTCTTGAACTGGGCAGCGACTGTCCTTTCTTTATTGATGCAATTCCCGCATTTGCGACAGGACGTGGCGAGAAGCTTGAAACATGTGAAAAACAAGTTCTTTCTAATTATTACATAGTACTGCTCAATCCCGGAATTAATGTAAACACAAGAGAAGCTTATCAGAACTGCATTCCGGAATTGCCTCAGCAAAAGTTATCCGGTATAATAGAAAATTATCCTCCTGAAAAATGGAAAGATCTGATTATAAATGATTTTGAAGATTATGCATTTAGCCGGTTCCCCCTTATAGGAATACTCAAACAGGAACTTTACCGTTCAGGAGCCATTTTCAGTTTAATGTCAGGCAGCGGATCATCAGTATACGGGATATATAGAAACAGGCATTCGTTGCCGGAAAAGCTAAAGAAACATGTAATCTGGCAGGGCTTTCTTAAGGAACCTACTCAAGCTCGATAAGAACTATCCCTTTGGGAACCCTGGTGCCGTTTTCAACTGTAATTTTCTTCACTTTTCCATCCATGCTGCACTTAAGGCGATTCTTCATTTTCATTGCATCAAGTATCATCAGGTCATCACCCTTTTTCACAGACTGCCCCACCTTTACAAGGATTTCAATTATTGTCCCCGGTATGAAACTCAGAATAAGCTTAGGATCTGCAGGCTTGTAAGCCTTTCTGTTTTTAAACCCGGTGCTTATCCTGGTTTTATACAAACCGGAATTTATATTGAGAAAACCAAGATTATCTTCGCTGGTTGTCATTTTTATTTCTTTAATTATTAAAACAAAAAATCAGAAAGGAGGTAACCCGTGCTTTTTTGCCGGCATAGGAACATCTTTGTATTCTGAAATCTCAATTCCGTGAAGCAGAAACTTACGTGTATCAGCAGGATCTATTACAGCGTCAACATAACCTCTTGACGCAGCAACATAAGGATTGGCAAATTTAATTTTATATTCTTCCACCTTCTGTTTTCTCATCTGATCAGGGTCGGCTGCCGACATTATCTCTTTTCTGAAAATAATATTTGCGGCACCTTCAGGCCCCATTACTGCTATTTCTGCTGATGGCCATGCAAAAACAAAATCGGCACGCAGATGGCGCGAGCTCATAGCTATGTAACCTCCCCCATAAGCTTTGCGGAGAATAACTGTTAGCTTTGGAACTGTAGCTTCACTGTAGGCATACAGTAACTTTGCTCCGTGTCTGATAACACCGGCATGTTCCTGGTCAACACCGGGAAGGTATCCCGGGAGATCAACCAGAGTAATAATCGGAATATTGAATGAATCGCAGTACCGTATAAAACGTGCAGCCTTGTCAGATGAATCAACATCAAGAACTCCCGCCATTTCCAGAGGCTGATTTGCGACAAAACCTGTAGTCTTTCCTCCCATCCTTCCAAAGCCTATAACTATGTTTTTGGCGTACAGCTCCATTATCTCAAAGAAATCTGAATTATCGACAATAGCCCGGATAACATCCTTTACATCATAGGGCATAGTTGGGTCTTCAGGAATTATCTTGCTTATATTGAATTTTTTATCTGGTTCAGCGGCATCAAATGCCCTTGCCTTTTTGCCATTATGCCATGGTATGAAAGTGATCAGTTTTTTGATCTGCTCAAAGCATTCATCCTCACTATGGGCAAAGAAATGTGCATTACCGGTCACTTCACTATGAACCCTTGCTCCTCCAAGATCCTCCATTGAAATCTCTTCACCCAGAACAGTCTTGATTACTTCAGGACCAGTGATAAACATCTTTGAGATATTATCGACAACGAAAACAAAATCGGTCAGTGCCGGAGAATATACCGCACCTCCGGCACAAGGACCCAGTATTACCGATATCTGGGGAATAACCCCGCTTGATATTGTATTTCTGAAGAAGATCTCTCCATATCCTGCCAGTGAGTTAACACCCTCCTGTATCCTTGCTCCTCCGGAATCATTGATACCTATTAACGGAATTCTCATCTTAAGTGCATGATCCATAATCTTTGTGATCTTTCTCGAGTGCATCAGCCCGAGAGAACCTCCTGCCACGGTGAAGTCCTGGGCAAAAATTGCTATAGGTGCTCCGTATATGGTCCCTGTTCCAATAATGACACCATCGCTAGGCAGCGATTTTTTATCCATATCAAAATCACGGGCATCATGTTCAACGAAAAGATCATACTCACTAAATGAATTTTTATCGAGAAGGCCCATAATACGTTCACGGGCAGTTCTTTTGCCCATAGCCTTCTGTTTTTCAATTGCCTGCTCTCCGCCTCCGAGCAGCAGTTTCTCACGTTTCTCCTTCAGTTCGCGGAGCTTTTTATTATCTGCCATAATTCAGTGTTTTTAGATGGCACAAACTAAGAATTAATAATCATAAAATTATATGATAATGGTCAATAATTGAAATATTTGATGAAGGATCAGAATAGCTACTTTGGTGCCAACTTATAAAGCACTAAAGCAATAACAGTATAGAGCAGATTTGGGATCCACATTGCCAGCATGGGATTGAGATTCCCTTTAAGAGAGAACTGTGAGGCAAACTGAAGAAAGAGAATATATGAGAAACTTAATATAAGTCCGATTCCGATATTCATCCCTATCCCGCCTCTTACTTTCCGGGAGGAGAGTGAAACACCAATCAATGTCAGAATAAACACTGCAAAGGGATTTGAAAATCTTTTATGCTTTTCTATCAGGAAGAGTTTAAGCTCATCAGAGCCCTGAAGCTGAAGAAGACTGATATAATCAGCCAGTTCCCTGTATGTCATTGTTCCGACAAAACCCGGATCCCTTGAAAAATCGCTCGGCTTTATTGTAAGAGTAGTGTCTTTTTGAATCCCTTTGGTTATGATCTCCTTTTCGTCATTAATCTCCCTCAGGGTGTAATTCATTGCCGACCATTTATTTGTTGCAGTATCAAAAACAACGGTAGGTGAAGAGAGTTTTGATTCAAGCCTTCCGTTTTCACCAAAACGTTCAATTGTAAAATTCTGGCCGCGCTGGCTGATAGGATTGTATGATCCCATAAAGACATAAACATTCTTAAACACCATGCGGTGAATATTTTCCACAGTCACCTTCCTGCTGGCTGAACGGTAGTATTTGTCTTCAAATTCCATACGCTCAAGATTAGCCCTCGGGATAATGAAATTTGTAAGAACAAAAGCGAAAACCGCAATAACCACAGCTGAGATAAGGTAAGGCCACATCATCCTCCGGAAACTCATCCCGCTGTTAAGAATTGCAATAATCTCTGTATTGACAGCCATTTTTGATGTGAAAAAAATAACAGAAATAAATACAAAAAGGGGAGCAAAAAGAGTTGCAAAATATGGAATGAAATTGAAATAGTAATCAAAGATAATTGCCTTCACAGGGGCTTCCTTCTCCATGAAGTTATCGATTTTTTCAGCGAAATCGAACACAACGGCAATAGTAAGGATAAGCACAATAGAGAAGAAGAAAGTACCGAGGAACTTTCTAATAATATACTTGTCGATAAGCTTGATCTTCAGTGACCCTAAAGTCTCACTGAAAGTTTTTTTATCATTGAATCCTTCCATTTTCTGAATATACCTTGTCTTATCTTCTCCCTGGCTTCCTCAACCAGTTTCAAATAGAATGCCAGGTTGTGAATACTGGCTATCTGTGCCCCAAGGTTTTCTCCTGTCATTACAAGGTGACGCAGGTAAGCTTTTGAATAGGTAAGACTCACCAGCGAAGGCCCGGCAGGATCAATAGGGCTGAAATCATCATTCCACTTTTTATTACGGATATTTATTGTACCCTCACTCGTAAAGAGCATTCCATTGCGGCCATTTCTTGTTGGCATTACACAATCGAACATATCAATCCCTCTTTCAATAGCTTCCAGTAAGTTAACAGGGGTACCTACTCCCATCAGATAACGTGGTTTATCTTCAGGCAGTATCTCATTCACAACTTCTATAATCCTGTACATATCCTCTGCAGGTTCACCTACTGATAATCCGCCAATTGCATTTCCGGCCATGCCTTTTGAAGCAATCTTTTCAGCTGATTCTCTCCTCAGGTCATCATATATTCCGCCCTGAACAATAGGAAAAAGATATTGGTCCCAGTCCCACACAGGATCAGTCTCCTTAAACCTGTTTACTGCCCTGTCGAGCCACCGGTGGGTTAATGCGACCGATTTCTTTACATAGCTGTATTCGCAGGGCCAGGGTGCGCACTCATCAAAGGCCATCATAATATCAGCCCCGATAACACGCTGTATATAAACTGTATTCTCTGGTGTAAATATATGCTTTGAGCCATCTATATGCGACTTGAAAATTGCACCATCCTCTGTCAGCTTCATATTTCCTGTGAGGGAAAATACCTGGTAGCCTCCACTGTCGGTGAGCATCGGACGCTCCCACGACATAAATTTATGGAGCCCTCCTGCAGCTTTTAGTATGTCAATTCCGGGACGTAAATAAAGATGATATGTATTCCCGAGAATGATCTTAGCATCGATATCCTCTGAAAGATCCCTCTGCATCACTCCTTTTACCGTGCCTACTGTGCCTACAGGCATGAATATCGGAGTTGGTATATCTCCATGTGCTGTGGTCAGCATGCCTGTTCTTGCTTTTGATTCCGGATCCCTGCTTTCGATGCTGAACATAAACCAGTTTTATTTTTTAGCAGCACAAATGTAATTGATACATACGGCCTGAAAAAATAATAGTGAAGTTTTTTGATACCTTTGAAATCCAATAATCTATAAAAAAGGCTAACAAGAACATGAAAATCAAACATTTGTTATTCATTTCTTTAATGTTTATGCCCCTGATATGCCTGAGCCAGCCTTCTGCTTCATGGGATAAATGGAAATGGCTTACAGGTGAATGGCAGAGCGAGGGATCAGGGATACCCGGAGAAGGCACCGTAAACTTCAGCTTTTCATTTGAGCTCGACAGCAGTATTCTTGAACGCAGAAGTCATTCCGACTATTCAGCCGGGGATTTTAAAAGAAGAACTATCAGGGATGATATTATGATTGTTTATCTTAAGAATGGACTGCCCGGTAACGCAATTTCGTTTGATAATGAAGGGCATACAATAAAATATAATATTACTTACAAGGATAGTACAATAACCCTTACAAGTGAAAATGATCCCGGATCACCTGCATTCAGGCTAATATATAAAAAGATCAATTCAAATAGTGTTAATACCACATTTGAAATCTCACGTGACGGAGTTAATTTCATGATATATACAGAGGGTATCAGTAAAAAAATAAATAAAGGAGGCCTGAAATAAATTAAGATTTTAATTTTGCGGCAACCTTATAAACAAAATTCAAGAAAATGGAAAACAATTTTAAGATTTATATATTTCTGATAATAATTGCCTTAACACAGATTAACCCAATCCAGGCCCAGCTTTCACTCAATATGGAAACAGGATTTGTAAGCGCAAGTAAAAACGATGTACAGATTCCGGGGGATCAGGGAACAAGGTTATCACTGACCAATGATCTGGCCTCAGCCTCATCATTCTTTGTAAGATTCAGGGGAGGTTACCGGATCAGGGAAAGACATAATATTATTGCACTTGTGGCACCTCTTTCAATGAAATCTGATGGATTCCTTCCTTATGATGTTTCTTTTGCCGGTGTAGAATTTCCTGCTGATTCTATGCTTGATGCCAGGTACAAATTCAACTCATACCGGCTTACTTACCGCTATGATATTGTATTAAAGAAGAAAGTGGAATTTGGTCTTGGTATTACAGCAAAACTTAGGGATGCTGAAATCATTATGCGTGCACCCGGGTCTTTTGCTAAAAAGACGAATACCGGATTTGTACCTTTAATTAACTTCAGGCTTCTTTTAATGATGGACGACCGACTTGGTTTCCTGATTGAAGGGGATGCTCTCGCAGCACCACAGGGACGAGCGGAAGATATTCTGTTTGCCGCGCAGTATGAGCTTAATGACAAGGTGCATATGAGTGTCGGATACCGACTGCTGGAGGGTGGTGCAGATAATGACGAGGTTTATAATTTCTCGATGTTCAATTATGGCTCATTAGGATTTACTTATACATTCAGGTAACAGGTAAAATGGAAAGTCAGATGTTAGACCGTGATAATATTTTATTAATAATCACATTCTGGATCTTTATTTCGACAGCTGCAATACAGCTATTCTACTACCTTTGGTTTTATCTGGCTGTTCCGCTATACAGGCCTAAAGGAAGTTTAAATAACATTCAGCCAGTATCGGTAATAATATGTGCCAGGAATGAGTCAGAGAATCTTAACCGCTTTCTGCCTGCAGTACTGGAACAGAAATATCCTGAATATGAGGTAATAGTTGTGAATGACTGTTCGGAAGACAATTCATACGAAATTCTCGGTAAATACCTTTTGCAGTATCCTCACCTGAAAGTATCAACAATCAACAAGGATCCTAAATTTACCCATAATAAGAAACTTGCCCAGTTCATTGGAATTAAAGCCTCCAAGAACGAACTCCTTCTTTTTACCGATGCAGATTGTACGCCTGATTCAGACAGATGGCTAGAGGGAATGGTGTCCAACTTCAGTGAAAAAACAACCTTTGTGCTGGGCTATGGAGGATACTTCAGGGAAAAAGGGCTTCTCAACAACTTTATCAGGTACGACTGCATGACAATAGCCATGCAATATTTTGGAATGGCACTCAGGGGTATTCCATATATGGGTGTAGGCAGAAATCTTGCTTACAGGCGTTCGCTCTTCTTTGCCAATAAAGGATATGGAGCTCATAATCAGCTTGCTTCCGGCGATGATGATCTGATTGTTAATGGCAATGCAACTTCTGAAAATACATTAACAGAGTTCAGGATGGGAACTCATACAAGGTCAATCGCGGCACATCTCATAAAGGATTTTATAAAGCAGAAGAAAAGGCATTATACAACTGCCCCGCATTATAAGTTCAGGGACAAATTACTGCTTATAACAGAACCGGCTTCCAGGGTTCTATTCTATACATCAATTGCAGTATTGTTATCATTTATTTTTCTATGGCCTTATGTACTGGCAGTCTTTGGATTAAGGCTGATAATTCAGGTTATTGTCCTGAGCCTTGTAAGCAGAAAATTGAATGAACCCGGAATAGTTCCCATTTCACTTTTTTTTGATATCTTTTCACCAGTTATTTATTCTGTAATCTATATAAGTAAACCGGGCAGCAAATCTGGCAGGAACAGATGGAAGTAACAAATGTATTTTCAGATAACGCAGCCGCTGACCTTGCGCTTGTCGAAGAAGCCAGGAAAGGAAATGAGAAGGCTTTTGCCGGACTCATGAACCGCTACCGTGATTCAATATTTTTTATGCTTCTTAAAATGGTTAACAACCAGTCGGATGCTGAAGATCTGACAATTGAAGCTTTCGGGAAAGCATTCCGTGCCCTCGATTCATATACACCCAAATTTGCATTCAGCACCTGGCTCTTCAGGATTGCTACCAATAACTGTGTTGATTTCATCAGGAAGAAACAGATGTCTCCTCTCGCTTTTGACGGAACGCAGGATAATATTGATAATGTAACAATCAATATACAATCTGACCTTCCCGATCCGGAGGAATCGCTTATAAATCATCAGAAGATTGCAGCACTCAAGGATATAATAAATCAGCTCAAACCAAGATACCGTGAACTCATTCAGCTCAGGTACTATAAAGAATACTCGTATGAGGAGATTTCAGCTGAGATGAAGATACCTATCGGGACAGTAAAAGCAGAACTTTACAGGGCAAAAACCCTGTTATATAACATTCTTATCAAAACTGATAACAGGTAGTGCCGGAAGAATTCCTGAGATATTTCCCCAATCTGACAGACAGTCAGAGCAGCAAGTTAAAAGATCTGAAGAGTATCTATGACCGGTGGAACACATTAATAAATGTTATTTCCCGAAAGGACATGGATCAATTTTATGTTCATCATGTTCTGCATTCGATGGCAATAGCAAAAGCAATTAATTTTAACAAGGGCACAACTATACTGGATGTTGGAACAGGAGGAGGATTCCCCGGGATTCCGCTGGCCATTTTATTCCCCGACTCAGAGTTCACGCTTCTGGACTCGATTGGAAAAAAAATTAAGGTCGTAACAGCTGTTAAAGATGAATTGCGACTTGATAATGTTATTCCGCTAAATAAAAGAGTCGAGGAAGAGAAAGGAAGGTTTCATTTTATTGTAAGCAGGGCAGTTACAAACTTTCCCGATTTTGTGAAGATAGTCCGGAAAAACATCCATACAAGCTCTAATAATGAGTTTCAAAACGGGATCTTTTATCTTAAGGGAGGTGATCTCAGCGAGGAACTTGCATTGTTTGCAAATAAGGTTAAAATATGGGAAATCAGCAGTTTCTTTGAAGAATCTTTCTTTGAGACAAAGAAGATTGTTTACCTTCCGGTATGATTTTTTCGAAAAAAAAAGCTCTCTGATTTTTTTATTAGAAAAAAGTACTACATTTGCAGTCTCAAAACTGACAAGTAGTCAATAAATTGTTTAAAAGATGAAAAGGACATTTCAGCCATCCAGAAGGAAAAGGTCAAACAAGCATGGTTTCAGGGAAAGAATGGCAACCCCGAACGGAAGAAGGGTTCTTGCAGCAAGACGTGCCAAGGGCAGGAAAAAACTTACAGTATCATCTGAACTTAAGTTAAAATCATAATCACTATAGATTTATTCTGAAAAAGGTGTCCCATAAGACACCTTTTTTATTTTTATCTTTGCATCCTCATAAAAAAAGAGATGAATAATCTGATTTATCATATAACTGACGGCAGGCTGAAGGATATTGCTGAAAAAATAGAAGCAGGGAAACGCATTTCCGCCGAAGAAGGCTTAATACTTTATAAGGAAGCAGAGCTGCCACTGCTGGGAATTCTTGCCGGTATTGTCAAGCGAAGGTTCTCAGGTAACAGGGTATTCTTCAATAACAATTTCCATATTGAACCTACCAATAAATGTGTGTACAACTGCAGGTTCTGCTCATATCACAAACCTGAAGGCGACCCTGACAGCTGGGAATACAGTCATGAGCAAATACTTGATATTGTTAAAACTTTTGACAGTAAGCCTGTTACAGAAGTACATATTGTAGGAGGAGTACACCCCGCATATGATATCCACTATTGGGGATCACTTTTAAGCAAAATACGGAAACACAGGCCACAATTACATATTAAGGCATTTTCAGCTATTGAGCTTGATTACATGATAACAAAGGCAGGTTTCCCAATTGAAGAAGGACTGAAAATACTGAAAGAATATGGCCTCGATTCAATTCCGGGCGGAGGTGCAGAAATATTCGATGAGGAATTAAGGAAACATATTTGTGATGACAAATCATCATCGGATCTCTGGCTTAAAATACATGAGACAGCACATAGCATTGGTATTCCTTCGAATGCCACTATCCTCTATGGCCATATAGAGACCTATGCACATCGTATCGACCATATGGAACGTCTGCGTAACCTTCAGGACAGGACAAAGGGATTCAACTGTTTCATACCTCTGAAGTTCAAAAAAGCCAATAACAATATGTCTTACCTGGGAGAGGTTAGTATAATTGAAGACCTGAGGAATTATGCTGTATCCAGAATTTTCCTTGATAATTTTCCTCATATAAAGGCATACTGGCCCATGATCGGGAAGGAGGCTGCCCAGCTGTCTCTTTCGTTCGGAGTTGATGACATGGACGGTACTATTGATGACACTACAAGAATTTATTCAATGGCAGGATCGAAGGAAGAAAGTCCTGCTATGAAAACCGAAGAGATATGCCATCTTATAAGAGAGGCAGGGTTCATCCCGGTAGAAAGGGATTCACTATATAACCCTGTCAAAGAATGGTGATCCATTTATAATTTTATCAGTACCTTTACGTTATAACCTAGTCACAGATCGTTGGGATGAGCTTAAAGAAATTTATATTCAGCAAGGTATTTTTAAAGAATTTCGGCCTCGCAGTAGCAATTGTAGTCGGAGGTATTATGATACTTCTTATCTGGCTAAACTTCTATACCCGGCATGGTCAGGCCAGACCTGTACCTGATTTTTACGGGCTCACACTTGAGGAGACTACAAAGCTCGCAAAAAAGAGTAAGTTAAAATTTCATATTATCGATTCAGTATATACGAATATTGTTCCGAGGGGTTGCATTGCCGAACAGAATCCGAGACCAGGCTTCAAGGTGAAAAAATGGAGAAATGTGGCTCTCACTATCAATGCTTTCCACCCTGAAATGGTTGCAATGCCAAACCTGATAGACTTACCCAAGCGACAGGCGATTTTGGTGGTAGAGGGATCAGGACTTGAAATGGGGCTGCTCAAATATAAACCCGACCTGTCAGTGGATGTTGTTATAGAACAGCAGCTTAATGGCAAAAAAATCGTTGCCGGAGATTCAATACAGAAAGGATCGGTTATTGACCTGGTTCTGGGAAAAGGGCTGAGTAACCAGCGAACACCTGTGCCCGAACTGATAGGTTATAGTCTTGAATCAGCCAGGAACAGGATTCTTGGAGCATCCCTTAACCTTGGTGCATACATCTTCGACACTTCAATTCTGAATGAAACTGATTCATTGAAAGCATTTGTTTACAAGCAGAATCCCGACTATTCCGAAGAGGCCAGCCTTCAGCTTGGATCAGCAATATATCTGTGGCTGACAATTGATTCTGCTAAGCTCCCTGTTGATTCCACCCTGTTTATCATATCGGACAGCATCCCTGTACCGGAAGCCGTAAAACCGACATCCAGTCAATAGATGACCCGACAGAAATTCATATTGTCATTAATCCTCGCGGCATTTGTATTATCCTTACCAGCACAGGAAGCTGTGATCGGTTTACAGTCGAACTACTCAATAATCAAATCTACCGAAAGTAACAGTAAAGGATCGGCTTTATCATCGTCAGAAAATACAGAATTGCCATTCTATGATGACTTTTCAGGCAGGTCAGTCTTGCCTGACAGCAAAAAATGGACAGATAATTATGTATTTATAAATGATACATATTCCGAACAACAAATAACTACCGGAATTGCGACATTTGATGCGATTGATGAAAAGGGAAGATTATATGAAACCGCTATTTCAACAGGGTTTCCCGGAGACATGCTGACTTCACAACCGATAAATCTTGAATATTCAACATCCGAAAACATCCTGCTAAGTTTCTATTATGAAGCAGGAGGGCTGGGTGATGCTCCTGAGACAAATGACAGTCTGACACTTCAGTTTCTTGACCCGGTAGAAAACAAATGGTTTTCGGTATGGAGGGCAAAGGGAGGAACTAAATCAGGATTCAGACAGGCGGCAATTACAATTGATGATCCCCGGTTCCTGAAAAAAGACTTCCGGTTCAGATTCACCAACTATGTTACAATTTCTCAGAATACAGGTGACCAGTCGATGATAGGTAACTGCGATCACTGGAATATTGATTATGTTCTTCTTGACAGGAACAGGACACCCGCAGATACTGTTTATCATGATGTGGCCTTCAGATCACCTATAAGGTCGATCCTCAAAAACCATGAAGCTATGCCATGGAACCAGTTCAGGGAGATAGAACTGCAGGAAATGGGGGCATTTATTCCGATAGGTTACAGAAACAATGATGCGATCATAAGGAATGTTACAAGGAACTTCCAGATATGGGATATGAATAAGAATGTTCAGGTACATTCATTTTCCGCCGGAGCCACCAACATTGATCCTCTCACAGACATAGATTACAACGCCAACCTGATTTATACTTTCAAGTCTGATTCCCCTGACTCTGCGAAGTTCAGAATTACATGTTCAATTAAAACTGATGAATTTGATCCCAAGGGAAATGATACAGTTATCTATTATCAGGTATTTAAAAACTATTTTGCCTTTGATGATGGTACTGCTGAGATGGGCTACGGAATAAACGGACTGGGATCCAGAAATGCAATGGTTGCCTATCGTTTCACATCTTATATACCCGACACTCTCAGATCGGTACAGATCTGCTTCAATGACAGTTACAGGGATGCTAACAAACGAGCCTTTGACTTAATTATCTGGGACGACAATAAAGGAGTCCCCGGAAATATTCTTTACAGAGGTGAAGAAGTTATGGTTGAACAGGCCAGCCGCATCAATGGCTTCTATAATTATACAGTAACCGATGGTATTCCAATAGATGGCATCTTTTATGTTGGATGGAAGCAACGGTCAGAAACTTTCCTTAATGCAGGGCTCGATGTGAATACTCCCCAAAATGGCAGACAACTTTACTGGCTGAATGGAGAATGGCAGCAGTCACAGGTTTATGGAAGTATAATGATAAGGCCTGTTGTAGGAGCTCCTTTAAAAACCACTTCTATTGAAGATTTATTCCTCAGGAAACAAAATACGGTTTTAATCAGGCCGAATCCTTCAAGTGATTTCATTACTGTCTCAACTACAGATTCCGAAAATGATGAATTAACATGGGTAAGAATAACAGATCTTAATGGAAGGGAATTAATAAACTGTAAGAATACCGGACAAATAAACATTTCATCCCTTAAACAGGGAATTTATATCGTAACAACAACCATATCGGGTAAAGTTGCCGGCAACAGCCGCCTGATTAAAGTAAAGTAACCAATCAGATGACAGAAGAAGACCCTATTACCGAACAGCAGGAATTGTTTGAACATTTCAGGTTTGTGGCAGATGAAGGGCAGTCTCTGCTCAGGATTGACAAGTTCCTTTCATTCAGGATGGAGAAGACCTCCAGGACCAGGATACAGAATGCGGCAAATGCAGGAAATATTCTTGTAAATAGCGCAACAGTAAAACCAAATTATAAAGTCAAACCCGGGGATGTTGTACAGATAGTCCTTCCAAATCCTCCAAGGGATATTGAACTTATACCTGAAAATATTCCTATTAACATTGTCTATGAAGATGAGGATGTTCTTGTAGTGAATAAAGAACCGGGAATGGTCGTGCATCCTGCTTATGGCAATTATACAGGCACCCTGGTAAATGCACTGATGTATCACTTCAGGGATCTTCCGCTCTTCAGCACAGGTGAAGCCAGGCCCGGACTGGTTCACAGGATCGACAAGAATACTTCAGGAATTCTTGTCATTGCCAAGAATGAGCTGGCTCACAACAGGCTTTCGAAACAGTTTTTTGACAGAACCACCGACAGGAAATACCAGGCTCTGGTTTGGGGAACACCTGATCCTGCTGAAGGAACAATAACAGGAAATGTGGGCAGAAGTATTAGAGACCGGAAGGTAATGCAGGTATTTGCGGATGGCAGTGAAGGAAAAACAGCAATAACTCATTATAAAATACTGGAAAACCTTGGTTACATTTCACTTGTGGAATGCAAGCTTGAGACAGGCCGTACACATCAGATAAGGGTACATTTCAGTCATATAAAGCATCCGCTCTTCAATGATGAGGAATACGGAGGAGATCAGATAATAAAAGGTACGACTTTTACAAAATATCAGCAGTTTATAAAGAACTGCTTTAAGATCCTTCCCCGTCAGGCACTGCATGCAAAGTCTCTTGCCTTTGATCATCCGGTGACAAAGAAAAGGTTATACTTCGATTCAGAATTACCTGACGATATGGTTCAGGTTATAGATAAGTGGAGAAAGTACACTTCGGGCAGGGATGCAGAGTAAGCTACCAGCTTCCGCTGGCACCTCCTCCCCCGAAGCTTCCACCGCCAAAACCACCGAAACCGCCGCCACCACCGCCGGAACCTCCGGAAAATCCTCCCCACGAACCTCTGTGGGAACCTCCGGAATTCATCATACCAAGCAGTAGCCATATTGGAAGATTACCTGAGCCCAGGTGCCGGTTATTTGAACCTTTTGATTTTCCGAAAATACTAAGGATAATGATTATGATAATAAAAATGACTATTCCGGAAGGAAAACCATCTCCCGATTTTTTCTTTGGTCTGCTGCCATATTCTGATGCAGAATATTCACCCCTGGCAAGAGCCATTAGAGTATTTATTGCTGCATCAAGACCGGCAAAATAATTGTCCTGTCTGAAGGCCGGTAATACCTCATTATCAATTATTTGTCCGCATGTAATATCAGGGATAGCACCTTCAAGTCCATATCCCGCTACAATAGTCACCTTACCGCCTGAATCTGAAGTTTTTGGTTTTACAACTATCAGTAATCCGTTATTTAGCTGTCTCTGACCAATACCCCATTTTTCACCAAGACGCTGGGCGTAATCAATAATATCATAACCTCCGAGGGAAGCAACTGTAACAATTGCTATCTGGGTGGAAGTGGAATCGTTAAATGCAACAAGTTTGCCTTCAAGGGCAACTACTTCCTGTTGTGAGAGCACACCGGCAAAGTCGTTGACAAGATGTGGAGGAACAGGCCTTTCCGGAATATCCTGTGAATAAGCAGGAAATATTACACTAATAAACAGTGCAAGTACGGATAAAAGAGATTTTGCTGTTTTCATCTGATTTACTCCTCCTTTGGTTTGTCAAAAGAAAGCTCATCAGATAATTCATTCACATCACCCTTTCGGTGGGGGAAGTGAGTTTTCAGCTGCTGGCCCGTCATAATTATACCCTTTGACAAACCCTCAGTGAATTTACCATCTTTGAACTGAGTCTGCATTATCTCCTTTATCTCATCCCAGAAACCTTCAGGTACAACAGCATTTATTCCGCCATCGCCAATAACAGCAAATTTTCTGTCGCTGATTGCAAGGTAGAACAGTACACCATTCCGGTCGACTGTCCTGTCCATTTTCAGCTTGTTAAATATCCATGCAGCTCTGTCGAGAACATCCTCCGGGCAGCTGGTTTCAATATGCACACGAATCTCACCGGAAGTCGATTTCTCAGCCTCTTTTACTGAAGTAAGTATTTCAGCCTGTTGTTCTTTAGAAAAGAACGATGCAGCATTCATAGTTATGTCGGATAATTGTTAGAACTTCACCTCAGGTGCCTTCTCGGCGCCTTCCTGTGCTTCGAAATATGGTTTTGCAATAAAACCGAACGGACCGGCAATGAAGTTCTGCGGAAATCTCTTTATTAATGAATTATACTCCCTGGCCATATCATTGAATTTCCTTCTTTCAACGGAGATCCTGTTTTCTGTCCCTTCCAGTTCAACCTGCAGGTCCCTGAAATTCTGAGTTGCCTTGAGCTCTGGATATTGTTCCATTACAACCATCAGTCTTCCAAGAGCTGAAGAAAGATTACCCTGAGCCTGCTGAAACTGCTGCATATTTTCAGCAGTCATTTTTGTAGGATCTATTGTTACCTGTGTTGCCTTTGCCCTGGCTTCAATAACCTGTGTAAGAGTGGTCTGCTCAAAATTGGCAGCGCCTTTCACAGTATTGACGAAGTTGGGGATCAGGTCGGCCCTGCGCTGATAAGCAGTTTCGACATTGCCCCACTGGCTTGTAACTCCCTCATTCATAGTCACCATATTATTATAAACTCTTGTTCCCCACACTATTAAGCTAATTGCAAAAAATGCAATTACAGCAGCAATAATGATCGAGATCAAACAACCTTTTTTCATTTTTATCCTTTTTAAAATTTCACACAAAGTTAATATAAGCTCAGCGATAATCAGCGCTATCTGCGGGAAAATTAAACCTATTGCCCGCAGATTAGGCAGATTAACGCAGAGTAATCTAAAATGATTAAATTTGGATTTAACAAAAAAGATCAGATGAAAACAATTGCGATTGTGGCAGGAGGTGACTCTTCTGAATTCGAAGTTTCGGTAAAGAGTGCCATTGAAGTAAGTAATGTACTGTCATCAAAGTACTTCACTTATATTATTATGATTAAAGGGGCAGACTGGTACTGGGAAGAACCTAATGGCAGATATATATCAATAGACAAAAATGATTTTACCATTAAGACCGACGATATGAAAGTCAGGTTTGATGCTGTATTTGTTGCTATTCACGGAACTCCCGGCGAGAATGGTTATCTGCAGGGGTACTTTGAGATGCTAGGTATACCTTATTCGAGCTGCAGAGCTTTTTGTTCAGCACTGACATTTCACAAGCAGGCATGCAAACTTTTCCTCAAAGAGTACAAGATACCGATGGCAAAAGCGAGGCTCATACGTGAGGGAGACGAAATTGATCTGGATGATGTTATAGAAAAAATAGGACTCCCCTTGTTTCGTTAAGCCAAATGACAGCGGATCGAGCTTCGGAGTGACAAAGGTCAAGAAAAAAGAAGAGCTGGCTAAGGCATTCGAAACTGCTTTCAAAGAGAGCAATGAAGTTCTTATCGAGGCATTCATGAATGGCAGGGAAGTGGCGTGTGGTGTTGTAAAGACCAAAAGCAAAGCACTGATACTCCCTGTAACCGAGATAATAAGTAAAATGAATTCTTCGATTACGAAGCCAAATACACTCCAGGCAGATCACAGGAAGTTACGCCTGCCGACCTGCCCGAAAAGGTTACAGATAAAATTCAGAAGCTTAGCTCGGAGATCTATGATCTTCTTGGCTGCAAAGGCATTGTGAGGGTTGACTTTATTGTGATCGGTTCCAAGCCCTTCTTCCTTGAGATAAATACTGTTCCGGGCATGACAAAGGAAAGCCTCGTCCCTCAGCAGGCAAAAGCAGCCGGAATACATCTTGAGGATCTTTACTCAATGGTGGTTGAAGATATACTAAATAACGGCTGAAGGCTGAAGGCTTAAGGCTAAAGGGCTGAGCCCTGGATCGTGCGCCTTGTGTCCTTAAATTATTTCCCCTTTGCGAAACTTAATGCTGATGTAGTAGTATAGTATTTGGTTATCATACCAGGCACTTCCCAATCAGGCATTTTACCATCTTTCAGGAATCCGAGATACTTTGATGTAACCTGGGCAAAATGTTCCTCATGGCTTACCCTGTATTTCGGCAAAACATTTATTTTAAATGAATTAGCGCCAACTTTTTCATAGCTCAGGCTGTCATAAGGCAATTCAGTCAGAGCTGATTTAAGTTTTGCTTCCATTTCATTTAATTTTAAACCTTTGATATTCTCCAGATAAAGAGTAGGTAAGTATTTCTCATCTGGCCCCTGCTTTATTGTGAGATCGCACTGTGTTCCCCTCATTGTTGAATAATGGGTATCTCCGCCACCGGGAGGAGCCTGGTATTTCCATTCAACAGAGATCTTCGCAAATACACCTTTAAGGGAATAAATCATCTCGCCATTTGAATATACATTCACTTTCCCGTCCTTTACATCTTTAACCAGGTAATCAGGAAATGTTTCAAGTCCTGTAACACCCCTGAATTCCTCCTGAGATATCAAAGTAGGCCATCTTTTAGCAGCGACAATTTTTACATCAGCGGGACTGAGAACCTGCTCGCTGAAACATTCCCACTGGACAAGATCCACAAGGTGAGTGGTAATATCAACAAGCCCTTCCCCCTGCTGTTCCACATCGAAAAACCATGCCGGTCTGATAAGAGGACTACCTGAAACAAGCTTGGAAAAATGATGAACACTTACTTTTGTAACAGCAGGTTCCTTCTCAGTGCCGTTTACAAGTGTCCCAAATACTGAACTGTTCATCGAAAGAGTTTTCTGAAGCAGGGTTGTGATCTCAAACCTTTCCGTCATAATATCATACAACAATACACCCTTTTGCTCTGCTGCCTTAAATGCGTCTTCAAGCTGCTGAAAATCCTCAAATCGTATAATCATCGGTTTATCGGCCAATACATTAAGGCCTGCATTAACTGACCTTGTAATGTATTCGGCTTTCTTCTTATTGTTCCCTGACAGGACAACCACATTGCCTGCCTGGTCAGAAAGCATCTTATCAAAGAAATCATCTCCCTTGTAAACAATCTCATTCCATGCAGTAGGATCAGATGTCCTTGTATTATATCCATTTATCCTGTTCAGATGCTGGGTAATATCCGGACCATCAGGAGCATATACATGCACATCAGGGGATACCTGTTCATACATTGATTTCTGAACAAGGGCAGCATGAAAATGCCCCGGATCGACTGTTATCAGTTTTACCTGTTTGCTTTCCATTGAAACATCAGATTTTACTTGTTGTGAGTCTGAACCTCCTGATCCGCAGGATGATAAAATAAATGCAAGCGGAAGAATAACCAAAAATAATCTTTTCATATATAAGTGTCATTAAACAATTTCAAATTAAGAATACGGCAATTACCTTAATTATGGCATAGCTAAGATAACTATTTAGGATCAGAAAAATCAGGTATAAAATATCCGAAAGAATAATCTGCTGTTATTTTTTTAACAATAAAACAGCAGGTGGATTAGCAAAATCATTCCATAACCTTTCTGCTGTCTCCCTGTCAACTTTGCCATCATAAACCAGCATCCTGTATTTCAGCCTGTATGTATTCCCAGGATATAATACCCATTCTCTGAATCGAATAGGACAGAATTCGAAATAAACATCTCCCCTGCCGTTATTGGCATCTTCAGGCCACACTCTCATAGGCTCAGGATGCTCCCTGTTTGAAGGATGGGAAAAAAATACAATTCCTGACATGCTTTTATTTCCAAACTCACCATTCAGATCAACCCATTTTGCCCTGGTGCCATCTGCATCTTTTCTGGTCCTGCCTTCAGATGTTAACACAGTACTATTCGAATTGGTCCACTCTTCATTTGCCCTGATACCTATCCCACCGCCGTACCTGTAGGCTTCAAGAGTTATTGGAAAATCAACCGCCAGGGAAAGAAAGGTAGTCAGGTCTACAAGGTATGCTTTTGTTCCTGTAACAGGTTCTGCTTCCCATGATCTGACATCCCATACCTCATTAATAATTGTTTCAGGTCCTGTTTTTCCCTGAAAATCAATATGATCCTGCTTCACGGTAAAACTCCCATAAACTGGTCCGCTGATCAGGGAGTTGATCCCGGCGAACTCAACTGTTCCCTGCTTCTCATAAAGATTCCAGAAGTCGGTTACATGATCCCTGATCCTTACTTTTGTCCATGGATTCCAAATACCCATATGGTGATAATGATCGGGAGGATTTATCCTTGTAAGAATATTTCCTGATGGCGAAATTAATGGATGAATGAACCCGCTTCTCTTGTAG
Organism: Bacteroidota bacterium; assembly: GCA_016718875.1. GTDB lineage: Bacteria > Bacteroidota > Bacteroidia > Bacteroidales > VadinHA17 > LD21. The sequence goes on along the minus strand of JADKBL010000037.1, from coordinate 13,367 downwards.
ATAGTATCAACATTACCAGGAGGATACATAATTGCTTTATAATAATTAAGTATCTGCAAGTCTCCTTTCTTAAGGACTATTGATGTTCCGGTTGTCTCTGCTCTGACTCTGGTTTCTGAAGCAGATTTTTTTCCTTCAATCAAAGCATATTCCCTCTTTGCACCAGGCTTTGTAGTTCCATCGAGTATCCACCAGATCCTTGGTATATAGCCTGTTTCAATCTGGTATTGCTTTTCGATCAGCTGACCTTTTATCTTTTCAGCAAGTCGGAAGGAGACAGTATCATTAAGGTTGACTCCGGCAAGATCGAGGCTGACAGGAGTATTGATACGGATATGATCACCGGCTTCAACAATAATCTTAAACAATTCTTTATCCTGTGAATGAGCAGAGGGAATTACCTCAATAAATAAAATCAGAAAAACTAAAGGTCTCTTCATAAAAAATCTGATTATGCTGAATATTTTCTGACAGCATCAATAAATGCATTGATATTCATGTCTGTAACCCCGGGAGGCATACCACCTCCGGCAGACCATATTATACCTTTGTGGGAAGTAATCTCCGCTACAGCCTTCCTGACAGCTGAATCAACATCTTCAGGTGAACCTGAGGCAAGGACATCACGAGGAGGAATATTTCCGACCAGAATTACATCCGGACCGGCAAGCTCTCTTATTTCTCCCATGGAATGATTAAAGGAGAAGTTAAACATATTCACATCGATCTCTTTCAGATTACGTGCAGTAATAAGTCCTTCGGCATCATTATGCAGAAAACGGACTTTTGATCCTGTGCAGTTGAATATTCTCTTAAGGTAGGGAGTAACAAATTCATTGAACTCAATATCTCCGACAAAACCTATTATATCGTCAAGTAAGAGGACTCCATCAATTGAAGGGAAGCACTCTTTCTGCCACTGGAGCCAGTCGCAGATGAAATCAGTTATCTTCTTTAATAGCCGGTGTGCACCTTCCGGATCGATAGTCAGGGCAAGCATGAATTCAGTTGTGCCCATGAGGAAGCTTGCAATATTAAGAGGGCCCCGTGATACAGCGAAACGAATATCATGATCTGCACCGAGAATCTGTTCATGGCTGTTCCTAAGCTTGCTGATCATAAATGGAAGGAGACCGTCAGTTTTTACATTCGGCTGTGGCAAAGATGCTGCTTCTTCTATGCCTGAGATTATCTTTTCAGCATGAGGGAGACTTTTTTCCAGAAATACCATTCTTGAACCAAATGCTGATGGTTCTGTGCACATTCCATATTCCGACCAGAAGGAAGGCAGGAACCATATTTCCGGAAAAGTATTAACAGCCTTCAGGTTTGGACTTTAGCCACAGATCATCGGAGGAATAATAATCTATATTTGAGATGCCATACCAGCCGGGGATCCATGGACTGTCAATTATAAAACCCACAGGCTGGTATCCGATATTTCTACCTTCAATCAGAGATACAAGATCATTCCCGTGGAAGTTTTTCATTTTAGTGAATATCCATTTCTTCATCCTCTGTGGATCTCTGTGTCTTCTCTGTGTTTCTCTGTGAAATTAATAATATGAACTTACACAGAGGGACACAAAGAAGCACAGAGGAACACTGAGGTAATATTTACAGCTTCATTGTTTCCTGGCGATAAGAATCTACAGGATCACATGTACATATCAGGTTCCTGTCCCCATAGCCGTCATCAATACGTCCGACAGAAGGCCAGAATTTATTCTCAACCACCCATTTAAGCGGGAATGCAGCTTTCTGCCTGTCATATTTATGGTTCCATTCATTTGCAGTAACAACTTTAACAGTATGGGGAGCATTTTTCAGTACATTATCCTCCCTGTCTGCCTCTCCATCCTTTATCTCCTGTATTTCATGACCTATTGAGATCATTGCACTTATGAACTTATCAAGCTCCTGCAGTGATTCTGATTCTGTTGGCTCCACCATAAGAGTGCCATGAACCGGGAAAGAGAGAGTAGGTGCATGGAAACCGTAATCCATAAGTCTTTTGGCGATATCGCCTTCGAGTATACCAGCCTCAGCCTTAAAATGTCTGCAATCGAGTATCATCTCATGGGCAACGAAGCCTTCGGTTCCGGTATACAGAGTCTTAAACCAACCTTTTAGCCTGGCTGCAATATAGTTAGCATTAAGAATTGCATATTTTGTCGCGGCAGTTAGTCCTTCCGAACCCATCATCATAACATAGGCATGGGAGATTGTTAGAACGTGTCCGCTGCCAAATGGTGCTCCGGCAACAGCAGTTGTTCCATGACTTCCTCCGGTTTTGACCATTGGGTGCGAAGGAAGGAATTCGGCAAGCTTGTCGTTGCAGAGAATCGGTCCCATACCCGGGCCGCCGCCGCCGTGCGGTATAGCAAAAGTCTTATGCAGGTTAAGATGGCAGACATCAGCTCCGATATGTCCGGGACTGGTAAGGCCAACCTGAGCATTCATATTTGCGCCATCCATATATACCAGTCCGCCGCTTGCATGAATAATATCTGTTATCTCAATCACAGCCGCTTCAAATACACCATGAGTTGAAGGATATGTAATCATCAGGCATGCGAGGTTTGCCTTATTGGCTTCAGTTTTAGCCTTAAGGTCCGGAAGGTTTATATTTCCCTCATCATCACAATCAACAACAACTATCTGCATTCCTGCCATTGCGGCGCTTGCCGGATTTGTTCCATGCGCTGAAGAAGGAATAAGAGCAACATTCCGATGACCTTCTCCTCTTGTAAGATGATATTCACGAATAACCATAAGGCCTGCATATTCACCTGCAGCCCCTGAATTTGGCTGGAAGGAAATTGCCTGGAACCCGGTAATCTCTTTCAGTGCTTCACCAAGCTCATCCATTACCTGGTAATATCCGCCAGCCTGATCAGAAGGGACAAAAGGATGAATATTTCCAAATTCAGGCCAGCTCATTGCAAACATTGAGGTGGCAGGATTCAGCTTCATGGTACATGACCCAAGTGAAATCATGCTGTGCGTCAGAGAGAAATCCTTGCGCTCAAGCATCTTGATGTAGCGCATCATTTCAGTTTCACTATGATACCTGTTAAAATTCCCTTCCAGGAGAAAAGATGATTTCCTTATAAATTTATCTTCCAGTATTTCGCAATTGCAGTGAGCATAAATCTTCTTATGCTCTTTCCCTGCGGCCTTTGCAAAGACTTCAACTATTGAATCTACCTCTTTAATCGTTGTAATCTCATCAGTGCTGATACTTACCGAATTATCTCCGGGATAGTAAAAATTGATCTGAGCATCAAGGGCATGTTTTCTTACAGCATCTTCAGTAACACCTGAATGCAGTTCTATTTTCAGAGTATCAAAGAACATTGAGTTTACCTGTCTGAATCCAATCTGTTTAAGATTATAGTTTATTGTACAGGCTGACTTGTGAATATGTGTTGCAATCCTCTTCAGGCCTTCGGGGCCGTGATACTGTGCATACATTCCCGACATAGTTGCCAGCAGTGCCTGTGCTGTACAAATATTTGATGTTGCACGTTCTCTCTTAATATGCTGTTCGCGAGTCTGCAGTGCCATTCGCAAAGCGCTGTTACCCTGGGCGTCGACTGAAACACCGATTATCCGGCCCGGCATACTTCTTTTAAGCTCATCCTTAGTTGCAAAAAAGCCAGCATGTGGTCCTCCGAAACTCATAGGAAGGCCCATTCTCTGATTAGAGCCCACAACTATATCAGCACCCCATTCTCCCGGAGGTGTTAGCAGAGCAAGGCTCATGAGGTCGGCAGCCACACCAACAAGCAATCCTGATGAGTGAGCCATTTCGGTGAATGATTTATAATCTCTCAATTGTCCTGATGCAGCCGGATACTGTACAATCGCCCCGAAGTAAGATTCATCGAATTTTGCGGTGGTGTATTTGCCTGTTACAAGCTGAATTCCAAGAGGCGTGCTGCGGGTTTTAATAACATCGAGTGTCTGGGGGAAGATATCTTCTTCGACGAAGAACTTAACTGCTCCTGACTTGACTGCAGCTCTTGAACGTGCATTAAACATCATTATCATAGCTTCGGCGGCGGCTGTCGACTCATCAAGAAGTGAGGCATTGGCTATCTCCATACCTGTCAGCTGGATGATCATTGTCTGGAAATTGAGCAGGGCTTCAAGCCTTCCCTGCGATATTTCAGCCTGGTAAGGAGTATAGGATGTATACCATGCCGGGTTTTCCAGCACATTCCGGATTATAACTGACAATGGGGCAACACCGTAGTAACCCTGGCCGATGAAAGATCTGAACATTTTATTTTTCATACCTGCCGATCTCAGGTGGTTAAGGTATTCAAACTCACTCATCGCAGGAGGGAGTGTGAGAGGCTTTTTGAGCATTATGGCTTCAGGAACTGTCTTTTTAATCAGCTGATCGAGTGAAGCAACTCCTATTGAATCAAGCATATGAGGTAATTCATGTTCACGGGGTCCATTATGCCGGTCTGAAAATTTGTCTGTTGACATATCTTGAGTTTTTAATTAATCTGAATTTAATTTTGGATTGGCAATAGTATAAAATAAGACGCAAAACCTTTATGCTTTAAGTCATGTTGAACCATGGATTTGTTTTGATCTCAATCCCTATAGTTGTTTCGCTGCCATGTCCGGCATAAACAACTGTTGATTCAGGAAGAGTGAATAATTTATTTTTAATACTTTTCATTAGTGTCTCATAGTCTCCTCCTGGCAGATCCGTTCTTCCTATGCTTCCTGCAAAGAGTGCATCACCGGTAAATACACATCCGTCATTTTTGCTATAAAAAGCCAGTCCTCCGGCTGAATGACCCGGAACACCAAGTACTTTCAGTTCAGTTGAACAAAAGCTTATGATCTCATTATCAACAATGAATCTTTCTGGCTCAGGGGGCATTTCCATTGAGAGGCCAAAGAGAAGAGCATGCTGGGGCCCGTTTTTCCTGTTCATCTCCTCCATTTCGTTACTAAGAGCCCGGAGATTGTACTTCTCAAGCAGGTACCTGTTTCCGAAAATATGGTCAAGATGGCAATGTGTATTCAGAAGCAATACCGGTTTAAGGCTTTTCTCCTCAATAAATGAAGTCAGCTCCTTAAATTCAGCATCATTGTAACAGCCACAGTCGATGATTGCACAATCACCGGAACTATCTGCAAGGATATAAGTATTTACATCAATCGGAGAAAAGACAAGTTTGAATATTTTCATTATCAGGTTATTTTCCGTTTACTGTTCCCTTGAGCATTGGAACAAATACAAAATCTCCGTGCCGGGAGTATTCGAAAGCATCTTCACCCGTTCGTTCAACAACGGTCATTACCTGTGATGAGGAATTGCCAACAGGTACTACAAGCCGGCCTCCCGTTTTTAACTGCCGGAGCAATTCAGAAGGTATTTCAGGGGCAGCGGCTGTAACAACAATTCCATCATAGGGTCCGTATTGTGGTTTCCCTGCATAGCCGTCACCATAGAAAAAGTCGATATTATAACCAAGTGAAGCGAGTGTTTTTTGCGCTTTAAGGAAAAGGTCTCTGAAGCGTTCTATAGTATATACTTTCGCGCCTATTTCTGCAAGAACTGCTGCCTGGTATCCTGATCCTGTTCCCACTTCAAGAATCTTGTCACGCTTTTTTACCCTCAGAAGGGAGGTCTGAACAGCAACAGTGTATGGCTGCGAGATTGTCTGTCCCGAACTTATGGGAAATGCTTTATCAGTATATGCATGAACCAGAAAAGCAGCATCCATAAAAAGATGTCGAGGCACGGTATCTATTGCCCTGAGAACCTCCTCATCTGAAATACCTTTCTTCCTGAGTTCTTCAACCAGTCTTTTCCTTTTCCCTTTTGCTTCAAATGAATCTGTCATCAGGATTCTTTGAGAATATTAATTAGATGCTGCAAAAATATGAAAAATGGAGGAGGCCTTTCTGTAGGTGTTGCTATTATTTATTGACGTTTTGTTAACCACATTTCTTTTTGTAATTTTAAACCATGATTCGTGCTAATAATCTATTTTACAGGATAATTAAAACTGCTGGGGGTTATGTTTTTGCTGTCATCATTCTTATTGTTGTCAGCCCGCTTATTCTTTTCCTTTCCATTTTGATTTTTTTAACCGGCGGGTGGCCTGTTATTTATTCACAAAAGAGGACTGGTTTGAATGGAAAATCATTTTCAATATATAAGTTCCGGTCATTAAGACAAGGTACAAGCGAAGGCATTCAACTCATTTCTGACAGAGCCGATCCCCGAATTACTAAAACCGGTAAGGTTATGAGAAAGTACAGGCTGGATGAAATCCCGAATTTTATAAATGTTCTTAAAGGAGAGATGTCTGTTGTGGGACCGCGTCCGGAGCAGGAATACTTCATTGAAAAAATAATTCACAGGAATCCGGAATACACTGAGTTGCTGAAAGTCAAACCAGGTGTAACCTCATGGGGTGAGGTTAAGTTTGGCTATGCCTCTGATGTTGATCAGATGGCTGAGAGGCTGGAGTATGACCTCTATTATTTGAAACACAGGTCGTTGGGATTTGACGTGAAAATTCTGCTGGAAACAGTCTGGATAGTCTTCAAAGGCAGAGGGATATAAAAGGCATGAGGCGTGGGGCTACAATAAATACGTCCCAAGTGGTTTATAAATCGGCCCTTCAGGACGAAGGATACTCTCAAAAAAAATAATTTCAGTTACTTTGACAGGCTGAATCTCTTTACTCGTATAGTTTTCAAGAAGTCCGGAGAGAAGGGAAATGTCATTTATTCTTTTGATTCGTCCCAGCGTAAGATGCGGATTAAATGACCTGTTTTCCAGCGGAGTCCCGGTCTCCTGCAACTTACCGGTGATTGCTTTGTTAAGATCAGCCATCTCCTTCGAAAAATTGATCCCTGCCCAGATAACCCTGGGATCCCTGATATTCCTGAAAACACCTGCACCTCTCAATTTCAGTTCAAACTCACCAAAGCCAGTACAAACACCAGCCAAAAGCTGATCAATCTCTGTTATTCTCTTCTCTTCAGTATCTCCAAGAAAGACCAGTGTGATATGTATGTTGGAAGTTTCAGTCCATTTTATGCTCTCATTTTTTAAAACACTTTTAAATGAAGAAAACATTTTCAGAAGCTCATCTCCCGGTTCAATCTTTATTGCAATAAAAACTCGTTTCATGTATTGTTGATTTCGGATATTTACAATCTGCCGGCTTCGATCTCCAGCAATATCATTTCTATTGCAGCATCATCTCCAAACCTGTCGTACTCAGCCTTAAGGTTTGTACCAAAGAGTCGTGCTATTCCCTGCCAGAAGGCAGCACTTATCCTGCCCCTATATTCCCTTATCAGATCATAGGATGTGTTCTGAGTTTCCCTGTCAATGAGTTTAATAAGTAACTTACCCTGTGTTATCGTCATATGTGCTATTTCATCCTCATATTTGGCAAAAACATCTTTTTCCACCTCTTTGAGATAGGCTTTTCTCTCTCTCTCAGAATCGATACCCTTCATCTCTTCATTAACCAGATTGAGCCTCTCCCTTACTACTACAGCGTAAGGGTAGACCCGTTTAAGGTTGTAGATTAGCTTTTCATATCTTCTGTAGTCTCTTTTTCTTGCTGTATTCTTTGAGCCCCCGCCAACTATTGTAACCTCCTTTATTTCAACTTCAGGCATCGTGACTCCATTCCTCTCGACCTTCTGAAGCAGATAAAACCTGTCTGGCAGAGAATCATTCCTGTGTTTTGCTGTGTCAGCCTGGGCTTTCAGATCAATACACAGAAAGAGTAATATTAATAATGACAGGTAACGTCTCACAGAATTTGCTTTATGCAAATGTATCAAATTATGGACCAGATTAAATGTCCGGATATCATCTTAACAGGAATCCGGATGTCGATTCAGAGGTAAAAAAGTATATTTGTTGAATGGCTTACAAAGTGGAAGATCTGAATAACAGTCATAATTTCAGACAGGTTCTGGCAGTTAATTATGCTGACCTTATACCATTCATTTTTAAATACCTTAAAAATGTAACATTTGTTACAATTCTCTTCTGGTTATTCTGCCTGGTTTTTCTCTTTGTTGCATTATGGATGAGAACCTTATTTGTAACAAGCCTCAATACTATTGGATATTCAATTCTTGGATTTATCATTTTGCCGGTACTTATAATTCCGTTTCATGAGGCACTCCATATAATTCCCTACTACATAACGGGGGCAAGGGATATCAGAATGGGTATGGACCTGAAACAATTTCTTTTTTATGTAACGGCTCACAGATATGTTGCTTCTCCATCACAATTTATTTTTGTAGCACTCGTACCCTTTGTTCTTATCAGTATAACTGTCATTGTCCTGATTTTTATTCTGCCGGGAACATGGAAATGGAGTCTTTCCGCTTTCCTTTTTGTACATGCCACAATGTGTGCAGGGGATGCGCCCTCATTAATTTCTATTTTATTAACAGAGATAAAAAAATATACACCTGGGATGATGCGGATGAGAAAATGGCGTATTTTTATGAGAGACTGGGTGAGGGGGAGACTGGGTGATGGGGAGACTGGGTGAGGGGGAGAGGGGGAGATGGGGAGATGTCTTGGGATCCTCCGGGAAGGGGTGGTTAAACAACTAAATAAATAACAAAAAAATGAATAAAATTATCACTCTATCACTTATTCTATTGACTATTTCAACTTCTTTTATCCGGTCCCAGGTAAAACCCGATACCCTATCATATAAACCATTTATCTGGAAATCAGAAGTCCCGGCTGGCAATCCGTTCAGGAAATCAGATACTTTTACAGGGATTAAACTGCTGGGGATGAAAAGCGGATTTCATGTAGCGGATACCTGGTACCCCACCTGGGCCGACGATGACAAATTATATTCACCCTATACCGATGGCTCATGCCCCCGGTTAGACGGATCAAATGAATCATCAAATTCAGCGGGTGAAAATGCCACAACAGGACAGGCTGTGATTGAAGGTAGCGATCCTTTAAATCTTACTGTTTACAGTCTTGGGCTTTCAAAGGGCTCCCCTGCTCCATATCAGGGCAGATACCCATGCGGAAGTCTTATCTACAACAAAATATGGTACTACGGCACATACTGTCTCGCTCCGGCAGGCAGCGCGCAGTATGGAGATTCAACTTTCAACTGGCCATGGATGGGCCCGTTTGTCGGGTTCAGGTATTCCACCGATTATGGCCGTACCTGGAAAGAGACTCCTCATACACCCGCTAAACCGTTATTCGGTGAGTCAGGAATAAATGGTTATCCTGTAAAAATAGGATCTCCACATTTTGTCGATTTCGGTAAGAACATGCAGTATTCTCCCGACGGGAAAGCATATCTTGTTGCTCACGGGGCTATGAAAAATGATAATCCATACAGGTTTTACAATGTCAGCTGGATCACAGGCGATCAGATCTACCTGATAAGAGTAACTCCATCAGTTGAGAATATAAATAACCCTGCTGCCTATGAATTTTATGCAGGAAAGGATGAAAAAGGAAAGCCTGTCTGGACAAATGATTTCAAAAAGATCAAACCCTTGATCGAATGGGACAATAGTATGGGTTGTGTTACAATCACATATAATGAACCTCTTAAGAAATTCCTTATGTGTATTACCGACGGAGGAAATACCTGCGCAAGAATGCACACCTATATTCTTGAATCCGACAGACTTGAAGGAGAATGGAAAATGGTTACTTATCTCAGAAACTTCGGGGAACAGGCTTATTTTGTCAATATCCCTTCCAAATTCATCAGCAGGGATGGAAAAACTGCATGGCTGCTCTACTCTGGTAACTTTGCAACAGACTGGAACGGAATGAAAATACAGTCCAATCCTCCGGGATCACACTACGGAATGGTATTCCAGAAATTTGAATTTACAAAATGATTACTCGTTAAATAACCCCTTTTTTAATTTCCCCCCACAGGGAAAGAGTTTAACCCAAAACAATTACAGACATGAGAAAACCAATCTTAACCCTGCTCCTTCTGGTGCTTGCTATAACACTTGCCACTGGTCAGAAAAAAATAGTTAATCTGCCTGACCTGCCGGGATATGTGACATTAAAAGGCGATTTTCATATGCATACAATATTCTCCGATGGTCAGGTATGGCCGCTCAACAGGGTTGACGAAGCTGTCCGTGACGGACTTGATGCAATCGCAATTGCAGATCACCTTGAGTACACTCCAAAAAAGGATTTTATCCCTGTTGACCACAATGCGGCATGGAAGTTATGTGAAACATATGCAAAAGAGAGAAATCTTATCCTGGTTCATGCAACAGAGATCACAAGAAAAATGCCTCCGGGCCATTTCAATGCACTTTTCATAAAGGATGCTAATCTTATTGCAAAGGACTCTGTATGGGACAATTTTGAAGAGGCAATAAAGCAGGGAGCATTCCTTCAGTGGAATCATCCCGGGTGGAAATCTCAGGAACCGGATGGAATTCCAAAGCTGTACGATATGCACAGGAAGCTGATTAAGAACGGATGGCTCCACGGGATTGAGATCTACAATGATGCTGATTTTTATCCGCTGGCGTTTACCTTCTGTGAAGAAAATAACATTACAATGACCGGAAACAGCGATGTTCATGCAATTATAAGTGAAAGATATCCGGTTCCCGAACACAGGCCCATGACTCTTGTTTTTGCAAAGGAGAGAACCCACGATGCACTTAAGGAAGCTATGTTTGCAGGACGCACAATTGTTTATTTCGGTGAAAAGCTTGCAGGAAGGGAACAGTATGCCAAACCTTTCTTTTACCAGTGTATCTCTGTTGGCAAACCATATTTTCAGAATGAGAAGACAATCTTTTTCGAGATAACAAATAAGTCTGATGTTCCATTCTATCTTGTAAACGGACCAAAGGATGCTCCGGCAGCAATAACACTTGAAGCCAATTCGGTAACAAGAGTGGCTGTAAGTAAAAAGGCAGCATCTCCCCTCACCTATGATGTCAGCAATGTAATTACAGGAGAAAATAAGGTATTAAAAGCTGAGATAAGGTATTGATAGATATTTTAAACCCGATGAAATCGGGACTCTGTGTTTCTCTGTGTAACCGATAAGAACTAACACAGAGGGACACAGAGAAGGCACAAAGAAACACAGAGTTATTCTTTTTAAAATTTCTGTTTTGTAAGTTTTAACACATCGTCATCCTTCATAACTGGCCGCATTCTGAAGGAGTATTCATAATTCCTGTCGAGGAGCCTGTACTTTTCATGAATCATTGCGCCCCAGGAATCGTCTCCGCCAACACCCATCTGACCGTAGTCGATATTAAGATTGACAAGGTCCCTGGGCTTGAGATCTACGGTATGAGTATTAGCCGATTTTGCATCCTTCCGGTATTGCGACAGTTTTCCGGGAGATTCAAAATCATCATGGATATAGTTGAGAGCTGAAAAACAGATTACAGGATCACCAATAACAAGAAGTCCTGTTTCCTCATCGTTTGTAAGCAAAAGCCAGCGGGTATCAGTTTTATAACCATTCTCTGACGGCCTGATATATGGAGTATACTGGTCAGCAACAGCGCTTTCATAAACACCTACCTCGGCAGAGGTTTTCCTGTCAAGATAGTTTTCATGAGGTCCCCTTCCACACCATTTCAGGTTCGAGTATTCCTCAGGCAGCTGCATCTGCATGCCCATTCTTGGTATTTCAGGAATACGTTCAGAGAGTTTATTAAACTGATTCTTTACCACGACATCACCGGTTCCATAGACAGTATAAGATGAAACAAATCCTGCGATCTTAACTCCGGAAGTATCTGGTATATCATAAGAGAAAGTTACAACAACCTTACCCAAATCCGGTTGAGTTACTGAAGCTTTGGTAACAACTGCCTGTTCTCCGGCCTTTTTCCAAACACCAAGTTTTTTATCCATCCCGTAACCATAATCATTATCTGTTGGAGGTCTCCAGAAATCAGGCTGCGGTGCCTTCTTCAGGAAATCTGTTCCTTTGTAATTATATGATTCCATCAGTCCTTTTTCAATATCAAAAACAACCTTCATATCAGGACCCGCCACTTCTATCTTTTTATCTGTAGTTTTTGTCTGCAGCAGTGATATATATGTTTGTTTGATAGCAGCTTCCTTCGGTTTTGAAACAAGAAGGAATTGTGCTGTTGCATAAACATGGTCTTCAGGGACCAGGTTCCATGAATCACTGCGTTTAGCCCTGATATTCAGGAAATATTCTGTACCTGCCTCAGGAGTGATCTTTTCATAGGGTACAAGTACCCGGGATGAAGCTCCCGGTTTGAATTCAGGCAGGTTAATGGTACCTGACTGCAATACAACTCCGTCGGCAACCACATCCCATTCAAATATAAACTCCGACAGCTCTGTGAAGTTGTATTTATTCTTTATTGTAATCATTCCTGCATTTAAATCAACAGGCTCAAAACCAATATACTGATAGACTTTTTTAACTTCCTTCAGGCCGGGTTTCGGAGTTCTGTCGGGCCAGGTGAGTCCGTTGAGACAAAAATTTCCATCAGAGGGAATACCTTCTTCTCCGTAATCTCCACCATAAGTCCAGTATTTTTCTCCCATCTCATTTGTTGCAAGCAATCCCTGGTCTACCCAGTCCCAAACAAATGCACCCTGCAGCTTGGGATATTTTTCAATAATATCCCAATAATCCTGTAAGTTACCGGTTGAATTGCCCATGGCATGAGCATATTCACACATAATAAGCGGTCTGTCCTGGGTTTTATCTTTTGCATAAGCTTCGATATATTCAATTTTTGAATACATGGGACACCAGATATCAGTATGCCTTTCAGGTGCATTGGTGAAATGCTCAGCCCTTTCATACTGCACAGGTCGTGTGACGTCCCTGCCTTTGATCCATTTATATCCTTTAAGAAAATTGTGCCCGTCGCCTGATTCATTGCCCATAGACCAGAATATTACCGAGGGGTGATTCTTGTCTCTTTCAACCATGCCCTGCATTCTTTCCATGTGAGCTTTCTCCCATTCCTGCTTATCAGCAATTGTGACATCCTTTTCATAACCAATTCCATGTGACTCATTGTTGGCTTCGTCCACAAGATAGAGACCATATTTATCGCACATCTCATACCACAACTCCTGCTGCGGATAATGGGAAGTTCTCACTGCATTTATATTATGGCTTTTCATCACGCGTATGTCTTTGAGAATAAGAGCTTCGTCTACAACATGGCCGTTAACGTCATCATGTTCATGCATATTGGTGCCTTTGAACAGTACGGCAACCCCGTTAATAAGTACCTGAGAGTTTATGATCTCAATTTTCCGGAACCCTATTCTGGAACTGACACTTTCAAGAACT
>JADKBL010000036.1 GCA_016718875.1 Bacteroidota bacterium | reverse complement strand
TATTGCACGTGAATATGCCATGCTTTTCTCAAAGGCCGAAGGGAAATACATGATCACAGCCAATTGTCCGGCAATTGTGAAACTCATTGAGAAATTCCACCCCGATATGATCCCAAACCTTGCTCCTCTTGTTTCGCCAATGATAGCCACGGCTATGGTTGTAAAGGAGCTTTATGGTCAGGAGGTTGCATCTGTTCAGATTGGCCCGTGCATCGATGCCAAGGATGAAGTATTGCAGTATCAGGATGGCAGGATGGTTGAGAGCGTCCTCACCTTTGTCGAACTAAGGCAGCTTTTTGATGAATTCAAGATCCAGGAAAGGCTTGTTAAACAGTCTGATTTTGACCCGCCACATGGCAACTGGGGTGCATTGTACCCACTCCCTCCCGGGATTATTCAGGCAGGAGGTATTAAGCGTGATATGGTTTCCAGCAGCGTTATTACTGCAGCCGGCAAGGAGGATATTCTTGAGGCAGTGCATGATTTTGACAAATACATCGATACAATTAAGCATCATTTCAATCTCTTCTTCTGTCATGGTTGTTTACTGGGACCAGCAATGCAGATGCATACAGAACGTTTTAAAAGAAGAGCCCTTGTAAGAAAATATGCTGAGAAAAGATCTGCAGCCATCGACAAAGCCGTCTGGCAGAAGAATATTGACAAATGGTCGAAACTCAACTTCACCAGGAGTTTCAAAAATGACGATCACCGGATTCCTGACCCACCTGAAGAGGCGATACAGGAAGTACTTAAGATCGTTGGCAAGGATAATCCTAACGAAGAGGTCAACTGCGGTGCATGCGGATACCTCACATGCCGTGAGTTTGCATCAACAGTGGCAAAGGGACTTGCAATTCCTGAAATGTGCCATACTTTCAACCTTCGAAATAAGCAGGAGTATATTGAAACTTTGAGACAAACAAACAAAAAGCTTGCTGAAACAAAGAAGGCGCTCAAAGAATCGGAAGAGCTGGCCCGGAAAGAAAAAGATATGGCTCAGAGTGTTTCCGACATGATGAACAATATGCTGGAAAAGCTTCCGACCGGAGTAGTAATCGTTGACAGCGGACTAAAGATACTCCACTCAAACCAGAGTTTTATAAATACAATTGGCGAGGATGCCAGGGCTATAGCTGATATAATACCCGGTCTCGCCGGCGCTGATCTCAAAACACTCATCCCCTTCAACGTATACAACATGTTCTCTTTTGTAATAAAGGAAGATGAACCTGTAGTAAGCAAGGATGTTCATTTTGAAGACAGGGTCCTGAATATCTCCATTTTCCCGATAAGGAAGAACAAGATTTGCGGTGCGATCATACGCGATATCTTCTCACCCGAAGTGCAGGGTGAAGAGGTTACAAACAGGGTAAGTGAGGTCATTGAAAAGAATCTCGAGATGGTGCAGAAAATTGGCTTCCTGCTTGGAGAAGGAGCCTCGGAGACCGAACAGATGCTCAACTCGATAATTGAATCCTACAAAACAAGAAGAGTCAGATCAAAAAAAAGCTGATATAAAGGGTGAACCGCGATTTTTTCATAGAGATAAACAGCCAGCAGAGGAACCACGACGGTGAAAGGATCTGCGGGGATGTATTCCTTTACAGGTACATTAAGGAAGAGGACAGGGTGATTGCGGTACTGTCTGATGGCATGGGCCATGGAGTAAAAGCAAATATTCTTGCCACCCTTACTTCCACAATGGCTATTAATTTTACGCGCGAACACAAGCAGGTTGAAAGGATAGCTGAAATAATCATGAATACCCTTCCTGTTTGCAGCGAGAGAAAAATAAGCTACTCCACATTCACAATAATCGATATTGATGGCAGCGGCAAAGCCACCATCCTGGAATATGATAATCCTTCATCAATAGTTCTCAGGGGCAACAAGGTATTTGATCCGGCCTGGGAAAAGGTTGTTCTTGAAAAAGGGAAACATGCCGGTAAAATACTCAAATTCTGCACCTTCATGCCGGAAAAAGAGGACAGGATAATATTCTGCTCCGATGGAGTATCCCAGAGCGGTATGGGCAGTGAAGAGTTTCCCTTTGGATGGGAAAGGGACAATATAGAATCGTATGCTGCAAAGCTTGTCGCAAGTGAAGCTTCAATATCGGCGAGTATGCTTTCTGGCAAAATAGTGACAATGGCCCACAAGAATGACAATTACAAGGCCAGGGATGACATTAGCTGTGCTACAATCTATTTTCGTGAACCAAGGAAAATGCTTTTATGCACAGGTCCCCCGTTCGACAAAGAGAAGGATAAGGAACTTGCTGCCAAAGTCACCGGATATAACGGGAAGGTTATCCTTTGCGGTGGAACCACAGCCGATATAGTTGCCAGGGAGCTAAACAGGAAGATTGTCGATGAACTAATCTTCGAAGATCCGGAACTACCACCAGAAAGTTTTCTCGAGGGTATTGACCTTGTAACAGAGGGAATCCTTACCCTTCAGAAGGTCAATGAACTTCTCAAAACTTTCAATAACAGTGTAAGGCTTGGAAAAGGTCCTGCCGACAAAATTGTCAAGATGTTCATGGAAAGTGACGAGATACATTTTATAATAGGTACCAGAATCAACATTGCTCATCAGGATCCTAACCTGCCGGTGGAACTTGAAATCAGAAGGACTGTCATCAAACGTATTGCCAGGCTGCTTGAGGAAAAGTGGCTGAAGAAGGTCTCTTTTGAGTATATATAAAAGGGCGACAGGCGACGGGCTACCGGCTACCGGCTACCGGCTAGGTACTCCAGCGTCCTCCTGAACAAATGAGGCTGTATATCGGGGTGAGTAGGATGATCCGGAATAGTGTCCAGCAAAACAACTTCTTCAATCTCAGATATATCCGGTATAGGACCTTTCTCCGAGACATCTGCATAATAGAGCCGCCCCCACCCTGTTTCACCATCTTTCTTCACCGAATATGTTGCAATGCAGGCTATACTGAACTTAACAGCCCCTGTTTCCTCTTCCAATTCCTCGAGGCAGCTTCATCAGAGCTCTCACCCTCTTCAATATGGCCTCCCGCAATCTCAAATGTCTTCCTTTTGTGATGTCTTACAAACATCCATTTGTCCTTGTAACGTGCTGATATTACTGAATATGTAAGCTTAACCCCGGGATCGTATGCCGGACTGAAGAAATTTACCTCTGTCATAAATAGAAATTATCTAAGAAAGGCGAATTTAATCATTAATAATAATTGAGTACTTTTGAACGCTAAAATTACGTTAATGATTTTTCTGCTTCTCCTGATTGCAACTGAACTGCTTGCTCCTGCAGCATTGCGTCAGCATTTCTACCACAGATCAAAAGCTGCTTATTATATCCTTGTTATCGCCCATTTCGTTCTCAGCTTCTGGTTCTGGATACTATTCATTGCCGTAACCGGCGACCATGGCCCCTTCGACTCACCAAGGCATGTCTGGAGTGTCACTCATCTGGCAGGTATGATTTCAGGGGTAATTATCCCAAGGACAATACTGGTAATTGCCCATTTTACAGGAAGGCTGATCAGGTATAAAAGCGGCGGACATATCAGCTGGCTCACAAATACAGGACTGATAATTTCTTCTGTAATTTTCATGATAATTGCCGCAGGTACTCTGCATGGCAGATTCAACTTCAGGACTGACAGGGTTGAAGTCAGGATCAAAGATCTGAATCCGGATCTGGACGGTCTGAAGATAGTTCAGCTTTCAGATCTTCACCTGGCTGGGTTCTATCATCACAGGGACCAGCTTGCCGGACAAATGGAAGCAGTGAACCGTCTTGAACCTGACCTGCTGCTGAACACCGGCGATTTTGTAACATTCGGATGGCGGGAGTTCGATAATTTCGATACAGTACTTTCGAAAGCAAATGGGAAATACGGGAATTTTGCTGTACTCGGAAATCATGACTTCGGCACATATCATCCCGATTATACACAAA
This sequence comes from Bacteroidota bacterium, assembly GCA_016718875.1. Taxonomy (GTDB): domain Bacteria; phylum Bacteroidota; class Bacteroidia; order Bacteroidales; family VadinHA17; genus LD21. The sequence goes on along the minus strand of JADKBL010000036.1, from coordinate 38,155 downwards.
CTGACAGGGCAAATAATGTATTGAGAATCAACCAGCTTGTTAAATCATCAGGCTATTTGGTCCTTAATGATGAACATATGGTCGTCTCAGTGAAAGGTGCAAAAATTGGTATTATCGGAATTACAACTATGGGACGTCATCCGGATATTGTTCATGGTGATCTCGATAAAGCAATAATGGATCTTGACAGTGTTGATCTTCAGATACTACTTTCTCATGATCCGAATCAATGGGAGCTTGCTGTAGCCGGCAAAACAGATATTGATCTCACACTGTCGGGGCATACCCATGGAATGCAGATGGGTATCTATACGGAAAAGGTAAAATGGAGTCCTTCAAAATATTACTACCCTCACTGGAGCGGACTATTCTCTAAAGGTGATCAGTATCATTATGTTAACCGGGGACTCGGTGTGCTTGCCATACCTTTCCGTATTTGCATGCCGCCGGAAATTACTCTTATTACCTTGAAGAGAGAGTAGCTCTGTATAGCTCCGGTTTCATTCTTTCACCCTTCATTTTTTCTGGCAGACAATAAACATCTCCCGTTTTTGAGGAAAAATAAAGTCTTGATTCTGATGGTTTCCTTCCGTGTCCATCAGCCCAGAGAGAATAGAAACCATCCTTTGCATAAAGTGGCTTTCTTGAATAGGAATGATTGTAAAGGCTGTTTGTAGTCAGCTGTCCGGATTTTCTCCAGGTCTTTCCCCCATCAATGCTCTCCCACATGGCCATCTCTCCTCCGGTATTAAATAACTGTGGACCCGGTTCTGTTGGTCCGATTATCCTCCATGTTCCGTCAGCTTCGATATACAGGGATCCCATATCATAATTGTTGTCCGATGAGGTAACATAACAAATGTTCCATCGCTTACCGTCCCAGTGGGCAATGTTCCATTTCTGAGGTCCGCTGGAGGGCCCGGCCTGATAATTTTTGCTTGTAATATAAAGTATGGCCGGATATCCATGTTTATCATATGCCACGTCGTTAATATAGACATTAAGACCCTCTGCTGCGTAGTTTTCTACAAGGGCAGGATTTGCTATCTCCGTTAAAGGGAGACTTACTTCAATGCCGTCAGCTGTTTTCCAGGTTTTTCCAAAATCCTCTGTATGAAGAAAATAGAGGTTAGTCCTGTAGTTTAAGCCTGGTTCATCCTTCATATTCGGATGATAATTGAAAGATGTTCCAACCTTGCCGGAACCAAAAGAACTTGTCTGATAATGACCCTCTTCAATGGATGCAATATCCTTCCATTCAGACCATTCAATGCCATCTGGACTCGTCATCAGCGATATTACCCTAACTGATTTCCTGCCATACTTTAGATCTTTCTCCACATAATGAGTGAAGAGTCCGATAAATCCTTTTCCTCTTTGAAAATAGACTTGCAGGTAGGAAAAATTATCCAGAGGAACCTTTCTTCCATTTTCAGTTTTAACAGGTGAAACCGGTTCAAAGGAGCTTATGTCGTGAGGCCTTGCACTTCTGTGAATATATGAAGGACGTGATGTTCCATGCGAAGTTGAGAACAACCAGATATAGCCCTTACTGTCAATGCTAATTACCGGATTGTCGTGAGCATCATTGGTTTTCTTGTCAAGAACTCCGACAGGGCGGATAACCTCTCCGGTTTTATGATCAAAAAATGAGACTGCATGAATAAGTGATCCCTGCTCATTTACAGCTCCATAGCAAAAATATGTTCTGTTAACCTCAGGTGAATAGATTGCAATAGGATTATGATTGGCGGTGTAGGTAGCCAGTCCGCCACTGTATTTATAAACATACTCATCACCCGAAGGCTGATTGGCATACCATATTCCATGAAAACCATCAAGAGGCTTATTCAGCAATTCTCCTTTAGAGAATTTGGCATCAGGATGAACTTCACCGGCTGCATTCTGACAAAAGCCTGAGCCCATGCTGATATACATTAAAATACATGAAACAATAAACCGGATTTTATTTCTTTCGCCATTCATTTCCTCAGGGTATAACTATAAAATGATTTGCACGAAAATAGCCATTATTGTTGAAAATTTGAGGAATTCTGACACGATGGCTGCTTTCAGAGTTATCAGCTATTTTTATTAAATTGCCTTCCGCTATCAAATCTGATTTTTATGAAAAATTTCTTCACCCTGATTTTCTTTTCAATTCTGATATTACTGACATCCTGCAGCAATGAGCAGACTGACTGGATCAGAATCAACCAGCTAGGTTATCGTCCCGGTGATGTAAAGGTTGCCGTATACATCAGCAAAAAACCTGTAACACTTAAGAGTTTCAGTTTAATTGATGTATCAACAGGTAAGGTTGCCATGACCTTTGATAAGGTAAATGAAACAGTTCCTCTTGATCATTTTGTAAGCTGTTACAGGCTTCCGTTCACTGATCTCATGGCAGAAGGAACCTACAGAATTGAAGCCGGAGATGCAGTCTCAGCTCCATTCAGGATTGGAAAGGATGTTTATGACGGCACAGCTGACTTCCTTCTCAACTACATGAGGCAGCAGCGATGCGGCTACAACCCCTATCTGAAGGATTCATGCCACCTTGATGATGGTTATGAGATTTATGATGCGAATGCCGATTCTTCACATGTTGATGTGACCGGCGGATGGCATGATGCTGCCGATTACCTGCAGTATGTTGCAACATCAGCCAATGCTGTTTACCAGATGCTCTTTGCCTACTCTGAAAACCCTGAAGCTTTCAATGATGAATATCTGGCAAATGGTGATCCGGGATCTGACGGTGTTCCTGATGTACTTAATGAAAGTAAATGGGGTCTCGACTGGCTGATTAAAATGAATCCCGGCCCGGAACTCATGTATAATCAGCTGGCAGATGATCGCGACCATATCGGATTCAAGTTTCCCAACAAGGATACAGCATATTACGGTAAAGGAAAAGAGAGACCTGTTTATGTATGTACCGGAGAACCCCAGGGCGTGGGTAAGCACAAGAACAGGGCAACTGGAATAGCCTCAACAGCCGGAAAATTCTCATCGGCATTTTCAAAGGCTTCGGAAGTTTATAAAACTATCGATCCTGTATTATCTGCAACACTTCTTACTAAAGCGAAGGATGCATTTGCTTACGGGCTGAAACATCCGGGAGCATGTCAGACTGCCCCGTGCAAAGCTCCCTATTTCTATGAAGAGGATAACTGGGTAGATGATATGGAACTCGCTGCAATTGAACTCTATAATCAGACTGGTGATAAGACATATCTTAAACATGCAGTTGAATTCGGAAGAAAAGAACTTGTGACTCCCTGGATGGGTGCTGATACGGCCAGACATTACCAGTGGTACCCGTTTATCAATATGGGACATCCCGGAATTGCCAGGACAGGCTTATCCGGAGAGAACAGTGAGTTTGCCGGTTATATGAAGCAGGGACTGGAACTCACACTTGAAAAAGGAAAGAAGAACCCATTCCTGGTTGGCGTTCCGTTTATCTGGTGTTCCAATAACCTTGTTGCTGCCCTGATTACCCAGGCTCACCTTTATTATGAAATTACAGGCGATGAAACCTATCTCGAGCTTGAAGCTGCTCACCGTGACTGGCTCTTCGGATGTAATCCATGGGGAACAAGCATGATAGTAGGACTACCCGAAAATGGCGACTACCCGCAGGAAACCCATTCGGTCTTTGTTTTAAAGGGAGGTCAGACACCTGGAGGACTGGTTGACGGTCCAATTTATTCTTCAATATATAAGAATCATGCCGCCTATATCACTCTTACAAAGCCTGATATGTATGCTGAGTTCCAGACAAAAATGGCAGCCTATCATGATGAGATTGCTGATTACACCTCAAATGAAGCCACAATGGATGGAACCGCCTGCCTTGTTTATTATCTTTCTGCAATGTCTTCAGGAACAGGCAAGATCTATGGAAATCCCTTCATTAAAATGTCACAGGGAGGTATTGTAAGGATGGATACAACCCAGAAAAAAATATGGCTCACCTTTACTGCACATGAATTTGCTGACGGTTTTGATACTGTTCTCAATACACTCAACCATCATAATGCAAAAGCATCCTTCTTTCTGACTGGTGATTTTACAAGGATAAACGGTTATGACAGGCTGATCAAAAGACTGAAAGAAGATGGACATTACATAGGTGCCCATTCAGACAAACATCTTCTCTATTGCGACTGGACCAAAAGAGATTCTCTTCTGGTTACGAAGGAGGAATTCATGACAGATCTTGAAAATAATTACAAAGCACTTGAGAAACATGGAATTACAAGAGAAATGGCCCCTGTTTACCTGCCTCCCTATGAATGGTACAATGATTCAATTTCTGCATGGACAAAAGAGGCCGGATTGACTCTTGTTAACATTTCATCAGGCACAAAAATCAGCCAGGACTGGACAGTGCCTGATGGAAAGCCTTATTATACAAGTGATTATCTTAAGAAAAATCTTCTTGACTATGAAAGAAGCAAGGGTTTAAATGGCTATATACTGCTTATTCATCCCGGAACTGATCCAAAGAGAACCGATAAATTATATTATCACCTCGATACAATCCTGACATATCTTGAGAAAAAGGGTTACAGTTTTCATTCATTTTCAGAACTGTAGCAGGAATGGGAATCAGGTTGATTTTCTGTTTTCATCTTTGTTTAGATATTGATTGTTAAGGTGGATTTTTGTTAATTTCCCCCCCCCCCACCTTTCAAATATCATATGCCCCCTCCAAAAGGGGATATCCATATTATCTGCAACAAAACTTGACGATATACCTTTCATGGCAAGGGCAAAAAAGCAGAAAATGTTACCAGCTAATATAGATTACAAAGTTATTTACTCCCGCAGGAGAACACTTGGAATAAGTGTACTTACCGATTCTTCGGTTATTGTAAGGGTACCATACCGGACACCTAAGAAGACGATAATCAGAATGGTGGAGGAGAAATCGGCATGGATAATCAGGCACAGGGATAATTTTAAAAATAACCGTCAGAACAAGCCTGTAAGAGCATATACAAATGGTTCATCCCATCTTTTCAGAGGCAATACTTATATCCTGAATATCAGTGAATCACGAAGAAAATTTGTAAAGTTCAACGGAGATTTAATTGATATGGGACTTGAAAAGACCGGCGATGAAGCTTCAGTAATGAAGTTGCTGCGGAAAGCTTATAAGATTGAAGCAACTGCACACATTCCTGTTCTGTTCAGTAATATTCTTGAGAAGCACAGCAATCATGGATTTAAACCATCTGAACTCGTTATCAGATCGATGAAGAGAAGATGGGGAAGCTGTTCAAACAGGGGAAAGATCACTTTGAGCAGCGAATTGATGAGGCTAAGCGACAAATATATTGAGTACGTAATTGTTCATGAACTATGCCATCTCAGGCATCATAATCACGGTCCGATGTTTTATGAACTTCTCTCAAGACTCTATCCTGAGTGGAAAATTGTGAGAAAAGAGATGAAAGATTACGCAATATTAGTATAAACAGCCTGAACATCATCGTCATCTTCGATGCGGTCGATAAGTTTTTCGATGTCTGCAAGCTGTTCCTCATTAAATTCAACCTGGTTAAGAGGAAGTCTTTTTAATGTAGCTTTCTTTACCTCAATACCCATCTGGTCAAGAGCATTGGATAGCGATCCGAAGTTTGTATAATCACCATATACAAAAACATTATCATCATACTTCTCAATCTCTTCCAGTCCTGCTTCAATAAGCTCAAGCTCAATATCCTCAACACTCTTATCTTCAGGTAGTTCAAATTCAAATACAGATTTTCTTGAGAACATAAACTCAAGTGATCCGGTAGGAACAGTGCCTCCTCCGGATTTATTGAAATAAGATTTGATATTGGCTACAGTACGGGTATTGTTATCTGTGGCACATTCAACAAATACGAGTACCCCGTGAGGCCCTTTGCCTTCGTAACAGATCTCGGCAAATGTTTCAGAATCTTTACCTGCTGCACGTTTGATGGCTGCATCAATATTATCTTTAGGCATGTTCTGGGCCTTGGCATTCATGATAGCAGTTCTCAGCTTGGCATTTAGGTCAGGATCAGAACCACTTTCCTTGGCTGCTATTGTTATGTTCTTTGCCAGCTTGGGAAACAGTTTTGACATTTTGTCCCACCGTTTCTCTTTAGAAGCCCTTCTGTATTCAAATGCTCTTCCCATATCCTGAATTTTTTCTAAAATTTGCCCGGCAAAAATAATATTTTCAGACAATATATTCCTGTCCCCTGGCAGGTATTTCAACATTTTTATAACCTTCTGTGCCAAGAGTTGCAGCGTATTTTTTCTGGGTTTCATATTCCCCATGTACAACAAATGTCTTTTCCAGAGCCCCTTTGTCCTGACAGCTCAGGAAGGCAATCATCTCCTTATAATCGGCGTGTCCGCTGAATGAATCTATCTTCCTGATCTCAGCATTTACCTTATGCACTGTTCCATGTATGGATACTTCTTTATCACCTCTCAGTATCCGGGCTCCAAGTGTGGAAGGAGAACAATAGCCAACTGCAAGTACTGTATTCTTTGGATCAGAGATATTATTTGCCAGGTGATGCTTTACACGTCCGGCTTCCATCATACCTGAAGCAGAAATAATTACACATGGTTTCTTATGTTGGTTCAGTTTCTTGGAGTCCTGCTGACGTGTGATATAGAATAGATTATTAAACCCGAACGGGTCAGGGTCATTTTCCATAACCTTCATGAAATCATTATTATAACACTCTGGGTGAGCTTTAAATACTGCAGTTGCGTTAACAGCCAGGGGACTATCCACGAAGATGTCAACTTTTGGCAGACGTCCGGCATTGAAAAAGTTGTTAAACGCATAAACCACCTCCTGTGTCCGTCCGACGCTGAATGCAGGTATTATTACCTTGCCTCCTTTATTAACACAGGTATTTACAACCACATTAAGCAATTCCTCCTCAGCAGCATCATTTGAACTGTGAAGTCTGTCGCCATATGTTGATTCTGTTATGAGAATATCAGTTTGCGGAAATGGTTCAGGAGTGGCAAGTATCCTGTCAACAGGTCTGCCTATATCACCTGTATAAGCTATTCTTTTAATCTCACCGTTTTCAATTATCTGAATATTTGCCACCCCGCTTCCAAGCATATGACCGGTATTGGTGAATTTCACCTTAATATTGTCGTCAATGCGGAATTTCATATTATTTGGTACGCCTATGAACTGATTCATACACTGGCGTGCATCGTCCTGTGTATAGATAGGAGTAACAAGCGGAAGGCCCTTTTTTGCCCTTCGTTTATTGAAAGTATAGGTATCATGCTCCTGTATGTAGGCAGAATCTGCCAGCATTATTGCACAGAGGTCGCGGGTTGCACTTGAGCATATCACTGAGCCTCTGAATCCCATCTTGTACATGTAAGGTATAAGTCCGGCGTGATCAATATGAGCATGTGTCAGAATTATATGATCAATTTGCTGAGGATCAAACATCAGATCCCTGTTCATACCATCGGTTTCGAGACCTTTACCCTGGAACATTCCGCAATCTAGAAGTATCCGCTTTCCTGAATCTGTAGTAATGAGATGTTTACTTCCCGTAACTTCCCTTGCAGCTCCTATAAATTTTATTTTCATTTATTACGTTTTATGTGTTTTGTGATTAGTTTAAAATTAAATCCTTACGCCGATAATGCTGATGTCATCAACCTGATCAAATGGGCCTTTCCATCTTTCAATCTCTTTCTCTATCAGGGCTTTTGCTTAGCCATTGGCTCCATATTAATTTCTGTAAGAAGTTTTTTAAGATTGGCAATTTTATATTTCACCCCTTCAGGTCCGCCGAACTGGTCACAGAACCCATCAGAGAAAAGATATATTGCATCACCCTTTGTGACCTTGATCTCATTGTTTGTAAATGTATCCTTTTCCACATAGTGAATACCAATAGGCATTCTGTCACCCTTATATTCATTTAGAGTATTATCATGGAAAACGAACACAGGGTTATACGCTCCTGCAAATTCGAGAATCTTTTTCTTTTTGTGAAGGATACATAATGCAATATCCATACCGTCGGCAGCCTCTCCCTCCTTTCCTGTCTGATGCAGAGAAGTTTTTACCTTATTTCTTAGAAGATTAAGTACCATATTGGCTTTATAATCATTTCCGTTAGCAATTATTTCATTAAGGGTGGATATCCCAAGAGTGCTCATGAATGCTCCCGGTACACCATGCCCTGTACAATCAGCAACTGTAAAATATACATGATTATCATCTTCACCTATCCAGTAAAAATCGCCGCTCACTATATCTCTGGGCCTGTAAAGTATAAAATGCTCCGAGAAACTGTTCCTGAAAAGATCCTCTGTGGGGAGCATTGCCATCTGAATGCGACTGGCATACGCTATGCTTGATGTGATCTCCTCCTTCTGAGCCTGGATCTCCTTTGTACGTTCCTGAACCTTCTCTTCAAGAATCAACTTCTCCTTTTTGAGTCTTGCTTCCCTGACACGCGCCGTTAGTATAATTATCAATGCAACTACAGCCAGGATCAGTACATAGAAACCTGTTGTACGGGTAAGAGGAGCCTTAATTTTGAATCTGAAGGATTTGGGTTCACTCACATTTCCCCAGATGTCTTTTGCACGTACTTTAATAGTATGCTCTCCCGGAGGGGGCATCAGAGTTATTGTGGATGAACTGGTCCATTTTGACCAGTCTGTCATATATCCTTCCAGAAGGTATTGGTACTGAGTCGAATTCTGCTTATAATAACCGGGTGATACCAGGTCAAAATAGACTGTATTATCACCCCTTCTGAAAACTATATCAGATAATTCGAAATAATTCCCATCCTCATTCGTGGCACTTTTTACAAAAAGATTGAGGTCTGTTTTAACCGAGAGGTTCTTGTTCATAGCAATCCGGTATAACTGATTACTACCGGATACAACCCACAGAAAATTATCTGATAATGTTACAGAGATTACATCGTCAAAAAGCTTCAAAAGGGCAGCTTCATCTGGTTTTACTTTTGCATCGGATCGTAAGTATACCCATTCATCACCGGTATTAAACCATGGGACACCCGGTTGAGAAACAATATAACTCATTCGTGATGATGAGTGTGAATTTCCCCTGCTATAAGTTTCAAAAATATCACCTGTATTGTTGTAATAATAGATCCCTCCTTCCGTGAAAAGGAAGATTGTGTCATTTGCATTTTCCAGAAGATATTTATTCGGAAAATCATTTTTAACAGAATAGTCCTTATAAGCAGGCTTGCCGTCCGACGCGGCTAAGGTTATCCTGTAGGCTGTACTGCTTCCTCCTGCCCACAAAATATCTTTACCTCCTGAGGTAATTGAATACAGGGGCTGATTGAATTTACTGTCGGGATATACTGCTTTCCATGTACCGGAACTGTTTGTAAGGTAAAAATACCCATCAGCTGTAGCAATATAATATCTGTTTCCGAAGAGTTTCTGACTGATGTGGTTTACATAAATATCTCTGACTACAGGCTTTGCCCTGTGATCTGAAATTGTATATAGTCCTGAATTGGTTGATACAAGTATTTCTCCTGATGCCGATACAAGCTGCTTGCATTTATCGTTAAGTCCGTCAACTTTCCTGTATATATAATTAATTGACTTTAACCTGCTCTCCTTTCTTTTCACAAACTGCGGTTCAGCTGCTTTTGCAGATACCTGAGGAGTTGTGGCTGCGGCAGAAGTTTTAGTATCTGAAGATTCTTTCTTCCCGAATATTCGTGACAGCAGGCGTTTCTTTGTTTTAGTCGTTTCCTGTGTCTGCTGAACAGGAGCAGCAGGTCCTGAAGAAGGTCCTGATGATGCCTTTTCATTTTTAACAAGTACTTCAACTTCACCGTAATTCCTGACCTCATCAAGATAAAAAACGCCTTCGCTGGTTGCCACATACAATTCTCTGTTATGCCAGAGAGTGCCTGTAAGGTTCCCCTGTAATCCGGGATAAATGCTGAAGTTTCCGGCAGGCAAGCGCAGTGCTGCCCTGCTGAGTCCGTATTGATGCGAAAGCCACAAGCCGTCTTTGTTATCAGCCGCAATGGCATATATCTCATCATCAGGAAGTCCGTTCCGATAATTTATTGTGGCAGTAAGCTTACCTGTCTTCTTTTCAACAACAACACCACCTCCGTTTACTGTTGAGAAAGCATACAGACTATCAGTTACAACTACCCCATCAGTAAGAATATTATCACTCAGGTATCCATCATCCTTAATACCATAATCGTGGAATTTTATTCCGTCAAAAAGTTTGAGGGAACCATTGCCCAGCCCCAGAAGAACCATTTTATTATCGTATGGGAGACAGAACAATACCTCCTCCTCTTTCAGAAGATAGCCCGTTACAATTGGAAAAAGGGTATCCGCTTCTACCCTGAACAGACCTTTCGCTGCTACGTTAATAAAAGTATTCTTCGGAGTCAGAAACATTCCGGTAAAAGTCCCGGCATTATTACTTCGGAATCGTTTTTCCAGCAGACCTGATTCAAGTTTATGCCTGCTAATTGCTGTTTCGCTGTAAAACCAGATTGTTGAATCAGCGCAACTGATCCTTGAAATCAACCCGACTTCCGCGGAATCAGCAGAAAGAGATGTATATGAGTAAAAACCTTTTTCATCCTTTTCAAGGTAGCCATAGTTATTGTCACAACCTGCATAAACACGATTGTTTACAGAACTGTAAGAGATTGAATAGGGAACAGCAGGCATCCTGATAAAGTTCCAATCCTGACCATCAAAGGTCATTATGCCGCGCCTGTTGGCAAACAGCATTACACCATCCCCATCCTGGCATATGGCCCAGCTCTGGTTTTCGATCTCCCTGCTTTCCTGGAAATGAGAGAGTGGCACAGCTCCCTCCTGTGCCATAAGAGGAATGAGAATTACGAACAAAAAAAGGAGTAGTGAAAATAGTTTTTTCATATCTCTGCAGAATTCTTTGTACTTCCCTGTATAAGGAAGATAAAAGTACAAAAAAAACAGAGAAAACAGTTCTGCTAAATCAACTGATTGAGGATTAAAACACCTATTAAACCTGTTATACCGATAGAAGTCTCCATAACTGTCCATGTCTTAAGCGTCTCTTTAACGCTCAGATTGAAGTATTCCTTGAATAGCCAGAAACCGGTATCGTTGACATGACTGAACATTATGCTGCCCGCACCTACAGCAAGAACCATAAGTTCAGGCCTTACATCGGTTCCGGTAACAAGTGGCAGCACTATGCCGGCAGCCGTAAGACCGGATACAGTTGCAGAACCTATACAGATTCTGAGTATTGTGGCAATCAGCCAGCCCAGAAACAAGGGAGAAAGGCCTGTATTGCTTAATAGTTCACCTATATAATTGCTCGCTCCTCCATCGACGAGTACCTGCTTCAGGGCTCCTGCACCTGATATCAGAAGCATTATCATTGCTATGCTACTGACTGAGTGAGCCAGAGATTTCATAATGTCAGGCATCTTCTTTCCTCTTGCCAGTCCAAGAAAATAGATAGCAAAAAGCACTGAAATTATCATAGCAACAACTGGATTGCCAATGCCTCCCAGAATCTGTCTGATAAAGTTATCCTCAGGTAACACAAAACCGGCTATTGTAGCTGCTGAAATAAGTAATACAGGCAGAAGGGCTGAAACCAGACTTACCCAGAATCCTGGCATCTCTTCATCTGTCATAATATTCTGATTAACAAACTCACTAAGAGGTTTTGCATTTACCTTGCTCAGATATTTCGCCAGAATTGGACCAGATATCAGTATAGATGGTATCGCAATGCATAAACCAAAAATCAGAGTTGTTCCAAGATCGGCACCAAATATTGCCGTCAGGGCTGTGGGTGCCGGATGTGGAGGCAGAAATCCATGAGTGACCGATAGCGAAGCAAGCATGGGCAGACCAACATAGAGCAAAGGAAGTCCGGTGGAGGCTGCTATTGTAAATACGAGAGGTATCATTATAAAAAAACCGATCTCATAAAACAGAGCAATACCGATAATGAATCCGGCTATCATTATTGATGTCTGGATCCTTTTTTTACTGGCATTCTTCAGGAATCTTGTTGTAATTCTCTGTGCAGCACCACTTTCAGCAACAAGCTTGCCTAACATAGCCCCCAATCCAAGCAAGGGTACTATAACACCCATAGTGCTGCCAATACCTTTTTGCATCGTACTTATTGCAGTTGTGACGTTCATTCCTGAAGCCAGTGCAACCAGGACAGCCACGATCATTACTGAGATGAAGGGATTGAGCTTAAATACCAGGATAAGCAACAGGAAAAGTGAGATTCCGCAGATTACGATTATTAATGGCATAGGATTGGTTTTTGGTGCTGGTTGCTGGGTGCTGGGTTACTGGTTAATCTGCGTCAATCTGCGCTATCAGCGGGAACAATTTTGCCCGCAGATCTCGCTGATTTATGCTGATATTAACAACTTATGACTAACTACTATTAAATACTATCTGTTCAGAACAAATATAATAAATACATCGACCTAATTCTACTTTGACGAATTGGAAACAAATCTGATTATTATCTTTGGTAAAACGCTTCTTATGAAACACACCAGATTTCTCCTGCTATTTGCCATGCAGGTTCTCCTGACGAAATGTTCATTTAATACGGAAGTACCGGCTGGATACCCAGACAGGAGTCCTGATATGGATGTTCTCCCTGGTTTCAGGAATCCTCCGAAAGGTTATGGGGAAGTTCCCTTCTACTGGTGGCAGGGAGATACACTTACAAAGGAGAGGCTGCTGTGGCAGCTTGATCAACTGACAGGTAAAAAAATATCCAGTCTGCAGATCAATTACAGTCACCTTGACTATGGAGGACTTGCTTATGGCTGGTCAAACCCGAGTAAACCGGCACTTTTCAGTGATGCATGGTGGGATCTTTTCAAATGGTTCTCGGCAGAAGCCCGTAAAAGGGGAATGACTGTCAGCCTCAGTGATTATACAATAGGCATAGGACAGGGATTTTCAATGGATGAAGCGCTAAAGAACAATCCTGACATGAACGGGTCAGTTTTGAAACACGCTTCTATGGTCCTGAAAGGAAAAGCGGATATAAAACTTGATGAAAATATCCTGTCTGTTACTGCCTATAAATTTTTAAAAGACAGCACTTTAATACCGGAGAGCAGACAGGACCTCAGTTCCTTCATAATTAATGGAAGACTCATATGTAACCTTGGAGATACTGCCAAGAAGATAATCACAGTTTATTCCCAAAAGCTAGTTCCATCATACGACCCAATGCATCCCAAAAGCGGTGAAGCCTATAATAAGTACTTCTTCGGAAAATTTGAGGAGGCTCTTCCCGGACAGGGTTCTGATGCACTTAACTTCTTCTTCTCCGATGAACTTAATTTCAGGGTTAGCGGGAACCTCTGGAACAGATTTTTCGCAGATGAATTCAGAAAAAGAAAGGGATATGACATAATCCCTTATCTGGATGCATTATACGCCAATACAGGACCGGACGCACCAAAGATCAGAATAGATTATAATGATGTGCTTGTAAGCCTCAGTGAGGAGAACTTCTTTAAGCCTGTTTACCAGTGGCACCAGGATAGAGGCATGATCTTCGGTTGCGATCATGGCGGACGTGGCAGGGATGTTGCTGAATTCGGAGACTATTTCCGAACACAGAGATGGAACCAGGGTCCGGGATCGGATCAGCCGGTCTTATCGAAGGATATTGTCAAGGCAAAGGTTGCTGCCTCAATATCACACCTTTATGAACGACAAAGGGTTTGGCTCGAAGGCTTTCACAGCAGTGGTTGGGGAACATCATCCGCTGCACTTACCGATGCCATTTTGGCAAACTATGTGGCAGGCTACAACCTGATGTCCTTCCATGGTCTCTACTATTCCACAATGGGGGGCTGGTGGGAATGGGCCCCGCCTGATAACCATTTCAGGAATCCGTTCTGGCAACAGGCTGGTCCGTTAATGGATTGCACTGAACGCCTCTCCTACCTGCTTTCACAGGGAGTTCACAGATGCGATGTAGGGATTCTTTATCCAACTGAACCTGTAGTTGCAGGAGTTGATGGTGATAAGTCAGTTAAAGCTGCATTCAAAACCGGTGAAAATATCTACAGCAAAGGAATAGACTTTGATTACATTGATTATGAATCTCTTGCCCGGTGTGAAATTAAAGATAAGATGCTTCATGTGGCAGGTGAACAATACAAAGTTCTGATAATACCGTCGATGAAAATTATCCGCCATGCTTCCCTTAAGAAGATTGAAGAGTTCATTAATGCAGGCGGTTTGGTTGTTTGCATCGGATCAGTCCCGGAGATTACCGAGCTCAGGGGAGCGGACAGCGAAGATATAATTAAACTGTCATCCTCAATTTTTTCCGGAAAAGCAATGTCATCATGATCAGTGATCCGGAAGAGACAGCCAGTTCAATATCAGGCAGATATGAGCCGGATTTCAGTATTGGGTCTGACCTAAATACTAATCCGTATGTGATGCACCGCGTGATCGGAAAAAGAGATGTTTATGCTCTGTACAACTTCCCGGGTGGAAGCAGATGCCGGTTCATTTCAAAGGGCAATGTTCAGCTGTGGGACCCCTGGACAGGAAAGACCTCCGACATATCCTCTTTCAGTCGTGAAACAGAAAAAGGAACCGAGGTTGAACTTCCCTTAACTGAAAAGGAGATCCAAATAATTGTATTCGGGAATAAAAACAAGAGTGACAATATCCTTGAAAAAAGAGAAGTTACTGAAACTGTAAGCATTGACGGAAGCTGGGAATTTGAATTAAAACCATCGCTCGACAACCAGTGGGGTGATTATCAGCTGCCTGCAAAGAAAGAGATGCTTGGGGCACAGGTAAGGCAGATCTGGTTTAAAGAGTTGCTTAATTACTCTGGTGAAGAGATCAGGATTGACAGTACCTGGAAGAGAGTAACCTGTTCATTCGGGCCTCATTTCATGAAGCTTGGTCCGCTTAAGGAGAAACCTTCAGCAGAGGAACTTCTTAAAATTGCAAAGGCACCGGCAGGTAATGAAGTTATGATCTCAGGGAAAAAACATAAATGGGAAGAATATGCATTCTCGTGGAGGTATGGCGTAGAAGGAGATTACGGACACCAGGGCTGGCACGGACTGAAAGGAAGTCTGTATGATGACTTCATCAGGCTGGGTGATATCAGGGAAGTTAAAATGTCAAAATTCAGAGTGCCTGAGAAGGGAGGAAACTACTATGTTCTGCAGACCTCTGTGATTGCACCTTATGATGGGGAATATGATATACTTACGGATAGCATAAAGCCTTCTTTAATTCTAATAAATGGGAAGCAGACTGATAAAAACAAAAGCAGGGTAACACTCAGTAAAGGGGCGAATAATGTTGTCCTCCTGTATGATAAAGCATGTACTGCATACCTTGTGTTCAGAATCCCTGAAGCTGAAGCACCTGAAAAAACACCTGTGTCAATGCGATGGTATGGAGACACGGGTATTCTTCCGTTTGATTGCAGTCTCAATGGCATATCAACAGGAATTTTTAGATTCAGATCGGCTCCGGGACTTAAATCTCTTGCCTTAAAAGCCTATGGCAACCTGAAAGTGTGGATCAATGGCAGTGAACAAAATGTAATTCAGGGCGATAAGCGAAAAGATGGCCTGACTGATTATGTTATTAATGTTAAGGATATTAAACAGGGAATTTCCGATGTTACATTGAAAATTGATTATCAGCCGGGCTACAGAGGCGCTGCTGCAATTCCTGAATACATTGAACAGGTATGCGGAACAGGCGAGATCACCCCGGGTGACTGGTCGGAAATTGACGGATTAAGAGCATACTCAGGAGGTGCCATTTACAGCAAAACCATTTCAATTGATGGGAAAAAACTTACAGGTAAAACCGAAATCGATTTTGGAGAACTGGTCTCATCAGCAGAACTGTTTATAAATGGCAAAAGTGCCGGCATAAGGGTCTCCCCTCCCTGGAAATTTGACATCACAAAGTATGTAAAAGCGGGTGAAAACAGGATTGAAGTACTGATTTACAATACACTGGCTAATAACTACACCTCGATACCAACAAGGTACAGGGGAAGTATTAAATCAGGACTAATCGGACCGGTTTCATTAAATTACTTAAAAACTTCTGTGAAATAATTAACAGCAAAATGAAGCTAAAACTATTAACTCTCTGTTCAGGTGTTGCTGTTGCAGCAACTACCCTCAATGTACATGCAAAAGCGCCGGCAAAGCCGAATATTCTGTTTATAATGACTGACCAGCATAATGCCGGATATTTTGGTTTTATGAGTCATCCGCTGCTGAAGACACCAAATTTAGATGAACTGGCAAAACATTCGGCGGTTTTCACATCAGCATATTGTGCATCACCGGTAAGCGGACCCTCAAGAGCAGCAGTATTTACTGGACAATATCCCCTCAGGAACGGTGTAACAACAAACTGGGTTAAGCTTAAAAACGAATCGGTACTTCTGACAACAAAGCTTACGGAAGCCGGATATTATAACGGGATGATTGGGAAGCTTCATCTTACGCCTGTCACCGCTGATCATGGATTTCAATTCCGGAGGATCTGCGATTCACCATACGATTTATATGACAAGGAAGAGATAGTTGAGAATGATTACCTTAAATGGGCGGCAAAGGATCTGGGAATAAGTCCGGAGCGCCTGGCGGCCCTTGCCGGGGAGAGTGAGCAGTGCGGGGTAAAAGACTCAAGGTTCTGGCTGGGCTGGAGCTGGACCGATGACAAACATCAGATAACAACCTGGACTGGTAATGAAGCTGTTTCATTCATTGAGAATTACGAAAAGAAACAACCATTTTTTCTTCATGTCTCATTTTTCGGTCCTCATCATCCCTACTCCACCTGCGATCCCTGGGATAAGATGTACGATCCTGCAGAGATAACCCTGCCGGCCACATTCGGCAAAGTACAGCCCGGATCACAGCCGGGTATAAGACCGGAATGGCCCGAAGAAACCTGGAGGAAGATAATTGCTGCCTACTGCGGAAATATAAGTGCTATCGACAAACAGGTCGGACTGATTATAAAAGCACTGAAAGATAAAGGATTATGGGAGAACACATTAATAGTTTTCACTTCCGATCACGGAGATCATATGGGTGATTTCTCACAACTGGGAAAAGGAACAATGCTGGAAAGTAGTGTCAGAGTTCCGTTAATTATCAAGGCTCCAGGAAAAGAAAAACAAGGGAAAAGAAATCAGCAGGTTGTGAACCTGATAGACTTATACAATACAATTCTTGACTATGCCTTAGTGCCTGAGGGTTCATATTCAGCTGATTCAAGGTCTTTACGAATGCTGCTTGAAGGGGGCAAAAAGTGGGAGAATCAGACATTTTCAAGTATTGGTTCTGCGAATGGAAAAAACGGGCAGGTTATGTATATTAAGGACAGCCTGAAATGTGTGGGATTCCTGAAAAATGGTGAAATGAAAACCGAACTCTATAACCTGTCTGAAAAAGTACCTGATGCTAAAAACTTTGCAAATGAAAGCGGATATTCGGCAATAAAGGACAAAATGGAAAATGAACTGAAAAAATGGCTCAACGCGAGATAGATTTTCAAAGCTTAAACCTCAATCCTCCCCTGAATTCTATGATAGTCTGGTACTCATTGGAAAATATCAGCTCATTGACACTAAGGGAGAAGTTGAAATTCCATTTACTCAGTTTATAGATATAGTTAACACCAAGAGGAAATTGTACAAACTCTTTTCCATATTCATAGCCGAAAAGAGCGCCGGTAAAAGGAGTAAGCCTGTTATCGGAATAGCCTGAATTTATATGCAGCCTTGGACCGGCAGAGAGATAAAAAGGTTTCTGCGAATCAGTCCCCATATTAACTTCCATATCAATCTGTGGCGTAATGAAATAATCCATTGTGGCTGTAAACATAAGTCCGGCTGAGGAGACCCACTTCCCTCCGCCGATACTGATACCTAATGGACTGGCTTTTCTTGGATTCTGGTTTCCCATAAGATCCACAACCCCGTTCTTATATTCAATTCTCTCTATCCTTTTAGCCTTAAGGGAAATTACCGGTCCATCGGGATAATCGGACATTATATATTTCACAAACTTTCCTGTATTTTCCAGAACCTTGACATCAAGCTGCTTTTTGTCTTTGGTTTCAATTTTATCCTGTGCTGTTGCATAATTGAATAAATAAGTCAACATCGCTAGTATCAGAACTTCCTTCATATTATGTTTTTCTCTTTAACATTAATTGATCCGGATAACCTGAAAACTTCTATCGCCGTCCGGAATGATTCATTTTTTACAAATATATAATCTGTATTAAATGTAGAAAGAACATTGACAGTTATTTTATTGTCTTTCAGCGGACCGGTAATTGCATTTATGATTCCGACAAGTGAAAAATCGAGGATACCTTCCACCCTGAAACACTTCCAGCCTTCACTCGATTTGATATCAGGAAATTTTGCAGTACAATCAGAGATAATTGATATTTCCTCTCCGGTTTTGGTAACAGAATAGAATTCCGATTTAAATATTTCAGGTGGGATATTCGCGTAGTTACTCACCTGGTATATTGTAAAATTTCCGGGAAGGGTATTAATGTTATCATTGTATTGCGGTATTGCGGTATTGCGGTATTGCGGTATTGCGGTACTACGGTATTACTGTATTGCAGTATTACGGTCTCCTATTCTCCCAGTCTCCCCCTCACCTCACCAAATGAATCTCACTCACCGACTTAATAGCCCTGTCAGAGAAAAAATCAGCAGCTGCAAAGACCCTGAACAATCCGCCGTCTTCATCAGGCTCTGTGCGGACCAGGAGGAATTCCTGCTGATCATTCCGGTTGAAGAGTTCGGAAAATGATATTGCACTCCTGTAACCATCCTGACCAGCAATACAAACCATTCCAATTCTCAGGTTTTCCCTGTTTACATGATAGTACTCTCCCAGAATATTACGCAGCAGCATACCATTGAATGGAGATGTGCTGTGAATGCCTCTTCCCCTTCCGTAAAATATTGTGTAGAATGTTATATCCTCCTTCTCTTTTACGGGTGAAATAATACCAAGCTGTTTATCTCCGTCATACAGCTTTAATTCCTTGGAGTACATCGGCGACATTCCTTTTACAACCTTAAAGGATTTACTGATTGACTTTACTGTGATTTTAACCGGATCAGATATATTCCTTTCTGTCACCAGGTCACTTGCTGCAACTATTTTTGAGGCAGCCGGCAAAGGCCACAGCTCCTTTGTTTTGGAAGGTACTATCCGCGATACACTACCGGCAATTATGATCTTATGAAGGTTATTGGGATAATAGATCTCTCCCCAGCTGAATACAACCTTTTCACCGGTTTTACTTTCAACTTCAATATAAAGGTCAATTATTGGATTGAACTCCTCACTGTTTAATTTTTTAATGATCCGCTCATTCAGAATATCAAATAATGAATATCCGTCATACCTGTATGCCCCAACGAATCTGTCACCGCCGGTTTCTTCAAGCAATGTTTCCTTAACAATTACGGAGTGCTGCGGAAGAGCAGAAAAATCGACTTTTCCGGGATTAGCAATCTCACCTTCAATGATGAGATCATTCATTACCAGAGGAATAACCTCGGTGTTATCGTAAAAATTGTTTGTCATATCGGTGGTATCTGGCAGTTGTTTAGTTTCAGGTTTTTCTGTTGTGGTAGTGTTGTTTACACATGAAAACAGACCTAATGAAATGCAGGTCAGTAAAAAGTACTTTCTCATAATTTGAACTTTAAAATTTATCTGAAACAAAAATAGATTATTAACTAAATAAAATGCTGATAATATTCAGGTATATCTTATTTGTCTGACTTATTTTTAACCACAGAGGACACAAAGTTCACACAAAGGACACAAAGTTAAAACTTTGATTATTATTTCTTTGTGACCTCTGTGTTTTTCTTTGTGTTCTCTGTGGTTAAATTGTTTTTTTTATACTTTTAACATCATTATTCAATTATATCACAATGCTATGAATTCCAAGGAAAGAATGATGTGTGCCATAAATGGGGAAAAGCCTGACAGGCTTCCGGTAACAGTGCATCAATGGCAGGGTTACCACCTCGATACCTACATGAACGGGATAACACCTCTGGAAGCTTTCAAACAGGTAGGCATGGATGCGGCAATACAGTATTTTGCCGATATGGGACAATTCTGGCTTGTTGATGCTGATTTTGCAAAATTCTCGACTCCGGAATGGAAGGATGAAGCGGTTATTTTAAACAACCATCCTGATAACAGGGTCTATCATCATACAATAAAAACACCTGAGGGAAACCTTACTTACAAGAGTGCAGGAAACAGAAAAACCACATGGATAACAGAGTACCTGATCAAAAAGGATGAAGATATAGACCTTATTAGAAAATATATGCCTGTCCCCATGCTCGATAAGAAGCCTCTTGAAAAGGTATATAACGAAACTGGCGACAGCGGAATTGTACGAGGATTTGTCTGGGGCGACCAGGCAGGATGCTGGCAGCATGCTGCATGTCTGATGGACATCAATGAACTGATTATTAAAACGATGATGAGTCCGGAGTGGGTTCATGAATTAATGGAGATTCTGCTGAATAAAAAGCTGCAGTTCGTCGAATCGATGAAAGGTGCAAAATTTGACCTGATTGAAACAGGAGGCGGATCAGCATCCTCAACACTTATCTCTCCTGATATGCATAAGGAGTTTTGCCTTCCTTATGATAAAAGGATGCATGATGCTCTTCATGATCTCGGCTTTAAGATCACCTATCATACCTGCGGCGGGACCTATGGAATTGAAGAACACATTATTGCCAACGGGGCAGACTGCTCGGAAACCCTTGCCCCTGTGAGCATAGGAGGAAACCAGGAACCCTGGGAGGTTAAGGAGAAAGTCGGTAACCGGATCACTCTTATTGGCGGAATTGACCAGTTCAATGTATTAACTGACGGTACTCCTGAAAAGATCAGGAAAATGGTCCATACGCTTTTTGAAAAAGTAGGTTATGACGGTGGATATATTTGTGCCTGCTCCGATCATTTCTTTGAGACTCCCGTTGAAAATATCAAAATTATGGCTGAAGCAGCCAGGGAATGCGTTTACTAAGAATCAGCCAGTCATGAAATTACCTGTCAGATTTCTGATTGTAACATTTGTTACAATTGTTACAGAAATAATTCTTTCTATTTCAGTATATGCGCAGAATAGTGACTGGAGAAATGCTGAAAATGGTACATCTATCTATTCAAATGGTTATTGTGATCAACCATATGTAGTTATATTACCTGATGGAAAATGGTTCTGCACCTTCACAACCGGTGCCGGAGTTGAAGGAACAGGAGGACAGCATATTGTCTGCACCATTAGTGAGAACGAGGGTGAAACTTGGACAGAACCGGTAAAAATAGAAGAACCTGGTCCGGAGTCTGCATCGTGGGCAATGCCCTATGTCACAAGCTTCGGACGCGTATATGTATTCTACGATTATAACGGCGATAAAATACATTCTCTTGACGAGAGAAAAAACATACGTGAAGATATGCTGGGTTGGTACTGCTACCGGTACTCAGATAATGCAGGAAAAACATGGTCGGAAAGATACCGTCTGGATGTACGGAAGACAAAAAGTTGATCTTACAAATGACTGGAACGGACGGGTACAGATATTATGGGGAATCGGAAAACCGGTTAACGTTGATGAGGGCATGATGTTTTCTTTTACCAAAATCGGAAAATACATGCTTGAAAACAGCGAAGGATGGTACTTTCACTGCCATAATATCAATTCCGAAAAAGATGCAGGCAAGCTGAATTTTAAGATGCTTCCCGAGGGAGACACAGGGTTAAAAAACGAATCATATGGTCCGGTAAATGAAGAACAAAACATTGTCTTCATGAATAATAAGAGTCTGTATAGTATCCACAGAACTATTTCCGGATTTCCTCTTGAATCATATTCCACTGACGGAGGCAAATCGTGGACTATTCCTGAACCGCCAAAATACGAAACCGGGATAGCAATAAAAACACCAGGGCATGCCCCAGAATATGGAAATGTAAAAACGGTAAATACCTGTTCTGGTACCACAACAACGGAGGAAAATCCTTTGAGAGCAGGAATCCTGCATGGATAAGCGGAGGAATAGAAAAAAACGGAAAAATTGTATGGAGTCAGCCTGAAATACTGTTCTACGAGCAGGATTTACTTAAGCGGATGAGTTATCCGGACCTTATTGAGCAAAACGGAAGATACTGGATTACAGAGACTAATAAAGAGAATGCCCGTTGTCATGAGATACCTGCCGGGTTTATCGAAACAATCTGGGATCAATTTGAGATTAAGAAACCCACCACCGACAATCTGGTATACAGCTTTGACAGTACAGCTCTGTCGTTCGATAAAATAATCCCTCTTAAGACAAACGAAAAAATCTCTTTTGATAAAGGAATTACAGTTGACATGCTGCTGGAACTGTCTTCCTCTGCACCCGGACAGTTGCTTTTTGAGATTAGGGGAGAAAACAGCAAATCAATCAGAATGCAAACAGGTGAGTATGGAGATTTAGAGCTTGTACTTAATGATGGAAGTAATATCAGCCGGTGGAATTCTGACCCGGGACTTCTCCCTCCGTATGGGAAACACTGTGTTACTGTTACCATAGATAATGGCCCGAAAATAATACAGTTCATAATAGATGGAATTGTTTGTAACGGAAATCAATCCCGGCAATTTGGCTGGGGCCGATATACTTTAGAAATGAAAGATTTTTCTCCGGCTTCTCTTTTTATCGGAAAACTATTGAAAAGGGATGAAAATATTTCAGGCAGAGTCCATCATCTAAGAATATTTAACAGAGCAATTCTGAATACTGAAGCCATTGGTAATCAAAGATATTATATGTCTGCCCTAAAATAATTCGACTTAATCCTGCTATAATACCTCATCCGGCCACTCAGCTATCTTACCTGTTGCCTTAAAGGAAGGCCTCTGGGCATCAACACTGCGAAGATAATTACCAAGCTGAGAGGCAAGTTCTTTAACCCGTGACTCTTGCTCAGAGGCAAGATTATTAAGTTCGCCGATATCATCGGTGATATTGTATAGCTCAAAATGCCTGTCTTCATAAAAATATATCAGTTTCCAGTCACCGCTTCGAATGGTGCTTGTTGCTCCTATACCCGGACCGGTTGGTCCCCAGTTATTTGGAAAATGCCAGAAAAGATCTCTGCCTGAAGCAGTTGTTCCTGACTGAAGGAGCATAGGAACAAAGCTTCTTCCATCGACAGTCTGAACAGTTTTATAATCATCGATCCCGGCCATTTCAAGTATTGTCGGATAAAAATCCTCAATAAGAAGGTAGTCATTGCATTTTGTACCGGGTTTGACTTTCCCCGGCCATTTTACTATCATCGGCTCCCTTATACCACCTTCATAGGCTGATCCTTTTCCGCTGTTAAGAGGCTTGTTATGGGTATGCTGCTCTCCGGAACGTGGTCGCAGACTGAAGCCTCCGTTATCCGACATGAAGAGAATTATTGTATTATCAGTCAGATTGTTTTTATCGAGGTAATCCATCAGGTCCCCAAGGCTTTTGTCCATTCCTTCCACCATTGAGGAGTACCTTGCCTCAGAATCGTCAAGTCCCATGTCGATATATTTCTGGTAGAACCTGTTATCCGCATAAAGCGGGACATGCACTGCATAATGGGCCATATAGAGATAGAAAGGTTTACCTGTGGATCTGGATTTGTCAAGGGCCAGAATAGCTTCTCTTGTAAGTGCTTCCGATAAGAATATAGAGTCCCCATGATATTTTTCCAGGCCTGGTATACCCCACGGCAGAGTATGTCCTCCTGCTTCCTTATTTCCAAAGTTCTCTGTTCCATAGTAACTTCCCGGACCTCCGGCTGCATGTCCTGCTATATTGACATCAAAACCGCAATTGATGGGATTTGCTGTCGGGGTTGTCATGGCACCGAAATGTGCTTTTCCGCAATGAATTGTATAATATCCGTTATTTTTAAGCAGCTGTGGAAGCAGTGTTGCATAAACTGAATGAGGAACTGTGTCAACAGGCTGAACACCATTTACATTCCATTCAGGATAAGAAAGAATATCACTTTTACCATCAACAGAGGCATTTCGCTGAAGTGTCCAGTTTGTAACGCGATGACGGGCAGCATTCATTCCTGTCATAAGGCTTACTCTGGTTGGGGAGCTCACGCTTGAGGCATAGGCCTGGGTGAACTTCATCCCCTGGCTTGCAAGTCTTTCCATTGAAGGTGTTCTGTACCTGAGGTTGAATGGCGTTTTCTCCTTCCAGAATGGAACAGAAGTGTCCTGCCAGCCCATATCATCAACCAGAAACATGATAATGTTAGGTTTTATCTCTGCTTTCTTTTCAGGATTGCAGCCGGCGAGTAATGGCAGAACTGCCCCTGTTAGTAGTGATATTCTTCCAATATTTCCCGCTGTCATTAGTTTATTCATTGCTCTTAACTGTTAGTCAACAATTATAATTACGATATCCATCACATTGGTCATGGTAGGTCCGGTTATAATATGACCACCAATCTTTCTGAAGAAGTTATAAGAATTGAAATCCTTTATATATTCCTCAGGATCAATGTTTTTATTAAACGCTGTGATTATAGTCTCATAATCGACAACTGCACCGGCTGCTTTTGAGGGACCATCAGTACCGTCTGTTCCACCGCACAAAATAGTGATCCCTGGCTTATTGTCGAGTAACCTGGCACAAAGCAGTGCAAGATGCTGATTCCTGCCTCCGGTTCCATTACCTGTCATCTTAATTGTTGTTTCTCCTCCCAATAGTATGCAGACCGGTTTTACTTCATGTTTGTCATTCCTGTATTTAAGGGCAGCATCAACCAGGTATTCCGAAACTGAAACAGCATCACCCTGAAGTTCATCTTCAGTGATGACAGCATTTATATTGAATTCCTGTGCTTTTAGTCTGGCGCTCTCAAGGGCTATCCTGTTTGAACCGATTATTATATTGGAAGTTTTATTAAATATCACATCTCCCGGTTTTGGGGTTTCCGGCTTTCTACACATTGCACCTTCGTACAGGTAATCGATAACTCTGGCAGGTAATTTCGTCTTTATCCCAAACTTTTCAAGGACCTCAATTGCATCGATATATGATGTAGGATCGGGAGCAGTTGGTCCTGAGGCTATTATATCAGGATGGTCTCCAATTACATCCGAGAGAATAAGACTCACAAGTGTTGCAGGATATACTGCTCCTGCCAGTCTTCCCCCTTTTACATTCGAAAGATGTTTCCGAACGGCATTGATCTCCCTTATCCCGGCTCCGCTATTCACAAGAAGCTTATTTACGAGTACAAGGTCGTCAGGTGTAAGCTCATCAGGACAATCGCACATCAGTGAAGATCCTCCTCCTGATAACAGACAGATCACAAGATCTTCAGGGCCGGCTTCACGGGCTATTTCAAGAAGCTCTTTAGTGGCTTTGAAACCATTTGAATCGGGAAAAGGGTGGCCGGCTTCAGAAATTTTTATTTTTTTGAGATCAGTTGAATGTCCGTATTTAACAATTATATGACCCCGTGTTATCCTGTCTCCAAGTATTTTTTCAACTTCACGGGCCATAATAGCGCTTGCTTTTCCGGCGCCGATAACAAATATATTTCTTGTTTTTTCAAGCAGAAATGTCATTTGTCCGATATGAAGGGAATTCCCCGTCAGGACCATAGTACTGGTAATCAGCTTGTCGGGAAGGACACTTTCAATTCCTGTAAGGAAAATCTGTTCGGCAATCTGTCGTCGGTTCATGGAAAGATGAATGTGGCTAATAACCTTTCAGGCAAATATAATAAGACTTTGAATAGAGGTGCTAACCACTTTTCAAAATAAGCCGGAAAGTTGTTCCTTTTCCAGCCTCGCTATCGACTTCCAGAATACCCTTGTTTAATTTAACAAATTCGTAACTCAGTATCAATCCAAGCCCTGTCCCCTTTTCACCTGCAGTACCTGTTATACTTTGCTTTTTACCAATGAAGAAAATATTGTTTCTGAGATCTTCAGAAAAACCAATTCCATTGTCAGTAACGGATATCTGAATTGTGCCACCAGGCAATGATTTGGCCGAGAGATTTACGAAACCTTGTTTATTAGTGAACTTTATTGCATTATTAATCAGGTTCCTGATAACAAATGCAATCTGGTTTCTGTCGCTGAAGATTGTAATGTCATTATCCACAGAACACAAAAATTCTATTTCTTTCTTCTCTGCAACCTTTTTATAAAAGTCGTTAAGATCAGATATCAGTTCCGCAAGGTTTAGCTTTTCAGGTTTAACTTCGTAATCCTTCATCTGGAGTCTTGCCCATGTCAGGAGATTGTCAGCCAGCCTGATTGCATTATCGATTGAAGACTGAAGATTGTTGCCCATTGATTTTATTTCGTCAATGCTTAAAGAGTCAACCTGATCGATCAGCAGATCCGAAAATTGTTTCAGAGAAACCAGTGGGCTCCTGAGATCGTGGGCAACAATGCTGAAGAATTTATCCTTTGTATTATTAAGCTCCTCAAGATGCTGACTCTGAGTTTCAATAATGTCGCTCTGGCTTTTCAGAATTTTATTAACTTCTGTTATCTTCTTGTTCTTCCGTGATATGCTGATAAGAAGCCACACTAATATCGAAACAGAAAAAAACACTGCAATAAGGATCATATTTCTTATTCTCAGCCTTTCATTCTGAATCAGGCTCTTTTCTTCCAGATTGCGCATGTTTTTCTCAAGCTCATGTACCTGTATTATGCTGTTTATCTGGTTGAACCTGTCAATATTCTGCCTTGCTGAAACAGAATCTGAAACATTTTTATATTCTGAAATATATTCCTGTACGGCCAGATGATTATTTGATGTTGAATAATACAATATAAGTTCGGTATAGATACTCTGCAGGTAACTTATCAGATAGTATTTACGGCTGAATTCAGCTGCTTCTCTAAGATAGGCTAATTGCAATTTTGTATTTCCGGTGATTTTATATATCCCGGCCAGGTTGATCATCGATTCTATTGTTGCAATTTTCTGGGAGTTTTCTCCCAGCCTTCCTGATATTTCAAGAGCTTTCAGGAATTGTGCTTCTGCATCATGATAGTTCTTCTGCAAGAGTTCCAGGACACCCATTGCCCTGTAACAGGTTGATAATGTTGTAAGTTTATTAATCGAATCATTTAATCTGATAGCATAATCCAGATATCGTCTGCTGTTTTCAAAATCACCATTATTCTTATAGCTCTCCCCAAGATTCATTGCAGTTACACCGATTCGTTCTGTGATTTTCAACCGGGAAAAGACATCAAAAGACTTTTTATGATATTCAAGCTCCTTTTCAGTATTGCGTATATTCCTGTATGCATGTCCGAGAGAGATATAACAATTTGCTATTCCTACGGAGTCATCTATTCTCTGAAAAATATCAAGTGCGCTTTGCAGGTACTCCATGCTGATAGAATAGTTCTCATCGTAATAGAAGTAGACTATTGAAAGGTTTCTGTAAGCATCTGCCAGCCCTTTTTCATAGTTGATTGCTGTTGCAAAATTTAATGCTTTGTTTGTAGTTTCAAGGGCCTTTCTGGAATCAATCATCGTATAATAAAGGCTCAATTGATTCAATAGTTCAATCCTTCTTATATCAGAAATATTTTCTTCAGCCAATGATTTTTCAATAGAAGTGATATCCTGGGCACTAAGACAATGACTATTTGCCAGAAAAAAAAGCAAGCCAGGTAACAGATGGAGGAATCGTCGTATTAAAGTCATAATCACATTATTACAATAACAGTCTATAATTCCGTGAAATTGAGAGTCAATTTAATAAATAATTATGAGTATGAACGTCTAAATTATTAATTTATGAGGTGATAATGAGCTTTGAAAAAATAGAGTTTAACCACAGAGTACACAAAGTCCAGATAGCTATCGGGAGAGATGGATTTAAAAGCCCCCCTTGGGGGGTTTGGGGGTAATTAATTCAATATCCTCTATCCAAAGAAAAGATAAGCCAGGAAAATCGCAGTAGTAAAACCTGCCAGGTCAGCCAGCAGACTGCAGCCGATCATATGTCGTGTATTCTTAATACCAACTGATCCGAAATAAACGGCAACAATATAAAAGGTAGTATCAGTTGTCCCCTGCAATGTGCATGAAAGCCTTCCTATAAATGAATCAGCTCCATGAGTTGTCATGGCATCAATCATTAACCCACGGGCACCGCTGCCGGATAAGGGTTTCATAAATGCCACCGGCAGAGCACCTGTGAACTGGGTATCAAATCCCATCCAGGCAAAAAACTTTGCAATACCTGAGATTATGAAATCCATTGCACCGGAAGCCCTGAAAATACCTATTGCAACCAGGATTGCCACGAGGAAAGGAATTATCTTAATTGCAATATTGAATCCCTCTTTTGCTCCCTCAATAAACGCATCATATACATTAACTTTTTTCAGCATCGCCAGTACTATAAAAGTGACAATGATTGAAAGAAGTATGAAATTGGCAGTAAATGTAGACAGGGATGAGATCTGTTCCTTGGGCAGCTGGCTGAAATAATATATAATACCTGCTATAATTGCTGTCAGTCCTCCAAGGTAGGAGAGTATTACTCTGTCAAAAAGGTTAATTTTCTGAATAATTGCTACACTTATCATACCTGTAAGTGATGCCGCAAAAGTTGAAATCAGAAGAGGGATAAATACATCAGCCGGGTTGACTGCCCCAAGCTGGGTACGGTAGACGATGATACTTACCGGGATAATTGTCAGTCCTGCAGCATTAAGAACCAGGAACATGATCTGGGCATTTGAGGCTGTCTCCTTATCAGGATTATCCTCCTGCATCTCCTTCATTGCCTTAAGTCCTACCGGTGTGGCGGCATTATCAAGTCCGAGCATATTGGCTGAAATATTCAGAATCATTGAACCATAGGCAGGATGTCCCTTGGGAAGTCCGGGGAAAAGCCGCTGAAACAACGGTCCGACAAGCTTACCAAGAATTGCGACTACTCCACCCTTCTCTCCCACCTTAAGCAAACCCATCCATAGTGTAAGGGCGCCTGTTAATCCCAGAGAGATCTCAAAACCGGTTTTGGCATTTGAGAATATGGCATTTACAAGATCATTGAAAATCTGAGTGTTTCCTGAAAAAAGAAGCTGCGCAAGTGCAACAACAAATCCAATAAGAAAGAAGGCGATCCAGATATAGTTCAGTACCATGGTTAAGGTTTGTGTTGCTAAGATATAAAAAAAGGCGAAAGGCGTAAGGCAAAAGGCGAAAGGTTGTCGGAAAAATGCCTGATGCCAGTAGCCTGATGCCTGAAGCCTGATGTTTTTGTTAAATAACATTAAATGAATGATCTGAGGGGTTTATTGTATCCTCTTTCATTTATATTTGTATTACAAGAAATCCTAAGTCGATTAATCAAAAATCATTGGTATCATGAAAAAGATTATCCTTACATCGCTTACAATATTCTCGATAAGCTTCGGTGTTATCGCTCAGGATATTACTCTGCCTGCACCTGACAAAAAAGGTGGCAAAACACTTATGCAGGCGTTGAGTGAAAGACAGACAACCCGTTCCTTCACAGATGAAACCCTCAGCCAGCAACAGCTTTCCGACCTTTTGTGGGCTGCATGCGGTATTAACAGAGCCGACCAGAAAAAGAGAACCGCCCCATCAGCAATGAACTACCAGGAGATAGATGTCTATGTTGCCATGCAATCGGGTCTATACTTATATATTGTTGAAAACCATTCACTTAAATTGATTGCCGGCAAAGATCTTCGGAAGACTACCGGAACGCAGAGCTATGTGAATAATGCAGCACTTAATCTTGTATATGTTGCAGATATGGGCAAAGCAGGAAAGAAAGAAGGTGTAAAGGTTAATGACTCTGACCTGTTCATGTCATATTCCGATGCAGCATTTATTGCCCAGAATGTATACCTCTATTGTGCATCAGCAAATCTCGGATGCGTTGTAAGAGGATCAATTCCAAAGGAAAAACTGGCTGTTGAAATGGGATTAAAATCTAATCAGTACATCATCCTTGCTCAAACGGTAGGATTTGCAAAGAAATAATAATTAAGGACTTAGCGACTTAATGAGCTGTCACCAGTCTCCCAGTCTCCCAGTCACATACCCGGGGACCTGAACAGCTCCACATTTGATATCACCGGACAGGCCTTGGATCTTTTTATTGTAACCCTTATTTTTGAGGCTTTAACTACAGGAAACTTCCTGATAATCTTGTAACCTATAGTAGTACCCTCAGTGACTTTCTGCCATTCACTTCCAACAAGAGCATCCACACTGAATTCCTGAACACGCTGACCCAGTTGTATATACTCCTGAACAAGTATCCTGTTGACCTCAGTCGGTTCACCAAGATCAATTGTAAAGTCAGCAGTAAGCTGCGAATCATCTGTTGACCAGCAAGTTGAAGGATCACCATCATTTATGTTTGATGAATGGAATCCTTTACCCCTGCAATGGGAAGCATTTATCTTTTTACCTTTTGCCACTTCACTGGCAAATTCTTTAGTCCTGAGCTCTTTAAATGCAAGAAGTGATTCAACATCCTTTTCATTAAGAAGACCTCTTCGGTCGGGAGGTACATTAAGCAATAGATTGCTGTTTCGCCCAACCGATGAATAATAAAGCTCCAGCAGATTCTCAGGGGTCCTTACAAGGGAGTCCTGGGTTGCATGATAAAACCATCCCGGACGAATCGAAACATCAACTTCTGCTGGTACCCAGTGCTTGCCATCTTCATGACCTTCACCCAGTATTTTTGCAAAATCCCCTCCGGGATACATCTCATCTTTTTTAAGAAGACACCAGTTTGTAAGACTTCCCATACCGCTTTCATTGCCAACCCACCTTATATCCGGACCAGCATCGCTGAACATAACTGCTGAAGGCTGTAACTCCCTTACAATCTTATGAGTATTCGGCCAGTCGTAAAAGGTTTTATTGTCGATTTTCCTTGTCTCCCTGGCTCCGCCATAATATCCGTCTCCCCCATTGGCTCCGTCGAACCATACTTCAAAAATGTCGCCATATTCAGTAAGCAGTTCATTAAGCTGGTTCCTGTAATAAGTAAGATATTCCGGGGTTCCGTAAACAGCACTGTTTCTGTCCCATGGTGAAAGATATACTCCCATCTTCAATCCATATTCATCACAGGCTTTCCTGAGTTCACGCACTACATCACCTGTTCCGTCTTTCCAAACCGAATTCTTAACTGAATGTTCGGTGTATTTCGAAGGCCACAGGCAGAAGCCATCATGATGTTTTGCAGTTATTATGATTCCTTTCATACCAGCCTCCTTGGCAACTTTGGCCCATTGCCGGCAATCCATCGCGGTGGGATTGAAAACAGACTCTTTCTCATCACCATAGCCCCACTCCTTGTCTGTGAAAGTATTAACAGTAAAATGTACGAACATATAATACTCAAGCTGATGCCAGGCAAGTTGCCTTTCGGTCGGAACCGGACCAACTGGTTCAGGTGGAGATGCCGGTTTGCAGGAAAAAAGAAGAATCAGAATAAGTGATAAGGGGAATAGTTTTTTCATCTTCCAAAAGTATTGGGTTATTTAAATTATTGCCTTTAAAAAAGCCTTTTTAACCACAGAGAACACAAAGTCCTTCGCCTCCGGCTCAGGATAACACAGAGGACACAAAGAAAATATTATATTATTCTTTGTGATCTTTGTGAATTACCTCTGTGATCTCTGTGGTTAATAATTAACACTATTTTGACAGATCTTTAATTCTAATGTTTCTGAATTTAAGTTCCGATCCGTGGCCAAGAAATCCTATATGACCTGTGGTATTCTTAAGTCCCGGATGATCCTTATGGTCCATTGTGCCATTATCTCTCGGACCTGCTATATCTCCATCAACGATAACTGTTCCATTAAGAGTGATTGTTATTCTTGTACCCTGCACCCTGACCTCTTCATAATTCCATTCACCAACCGGTTTCTGGAATCCTCGCTTTGAAGGAATGACACCATATACAGAACCATGATACTGGTAAGGCTGAAGATTAGCATAAACAGGGGCTGTATCATCCAGTATCTGAAGTTCCATTCCGGAATAAGCAGCATCTCCTGTAAGTGGTGCTCTTATACCCAGTCCGTTATTTGCTCCAGGTGTAAGTTGGAATTCAAACCTGAAAATAAAATCTGCATACTCCTTCTCCGCATACAGGTTTCCTCCTGATCCGTCGCCAGCTTTAACCACAATATTACCATCTTCAGGAACGTATGAAGTCTTGTTTCCAACCCAGCTGTCGAGATTTCTTCCGTTGAAAAGGGAAACAAATCCTTCTGCCTTTTCCTCAGCAGTCAGATTGTATTCTCTGTCACTGATTTCCCTTACATATATATCCATGAAAGCAAGATCAGTGCCGTGTGCCTGCAGTTCAATCGAACCTTTAGGGAATATAGGAATATTTCTGTCCCAGTAGTTTTCAAGGGTAACATTATCAACAACAATTTCCCCATTGAGCCAGACAGAAACCTTCTCACCAATCATTAATATCCTGAAGGTATTCCAGTCGCCAACAGGGTTATCGGAAAACTTAAGAGGCTTTGATGGATTTCTCTGGTTATTGTATAATCCGCCGCTTCCTACCTGTGCACCAACATCAACCCTTGAAGGATCCCAGATCTGAACCTGTGGAGATCCCCTCAGGTATATGCCGCTGTCGCCTTTCTTTGAGATCATCCAATCTACAATCATCTCAAAATCACCATATTCCTTAACTGAACAGAGATTTTCACCATTGCCGGTAAACCATATCATTCCATCTCTGACACTCCAGTTAAGTGGAACTTTTTTATCAGCGACTGCCTGTTTTTTTGCCAGATCAGCCGGTTTCATCTTAGCCCTTGCTGCAGGATTTTCCACAAGTCCCTGCCATCCGCTGAGATCCTTTCCATTGAACATTGAAACGAAACCTTCGTCAGTTGGCATTGAGGCAATATATTTGTTTATCTGCTCTTTTTCATATTCACTTTCAGCACCCTTCAGTTTTGTTGATGCTTTAATCAGTACTTCCCTAACTATTTTTCCATATAGACCTGTAGTAGAACCTGATGCCGGAAGAGCGATGCCCATAACAGCTTTCGCTGCCTGAGCCGAAAGGGCAGGATCATCCAGATGCCTTCCGGTAAAGAAGAGAGCAGGATAGGTCTTTAGTCTTCCGGCTTCAGTTATAACACTGTTCTTTTTATCAGGTGACTTGGCAAATGGCATAATTTTCCTGAGGAGCAATAATTTCTGATCATCGGAAATCTTAGCACTCCTGATCTGCTTAATATAACCTGCAAATGCAGGATCCTCATATGATTTGATTCCTGATGCACATATATCATAAAGTGAAGAGGAGGCAGTATGATCGTTCCAGTTAATAAGGGCATTAAAACATGCAGATTTCATTTCCTGATTTCCGCTGCCAAACTCTTTGCTTACAAGTTGTAAGGCTTCTCTTCCACCTGTCCTGGCTAATACCGGGATAATTTTGACCTTAAAAGAATTGCCCTGTTCATTGTTATTTATTGCTTTCAGTAACAGCTCTGAACGGGTTTCAGTGTCGGGATTCTTAAGAGCTGCAACTGCCAATGCAAGCTGAAGCTCTGATATCATAACGGGTTCTGAGGCACCTTTAAGAAGCTCAATCAATTGTCCCTGGTCATTTTTCCCGGCAAGACTCTGAAGGGCATGAACTGCTGCAAACTGAACCTTCCTGTCAGCTGATGAAGTATATTGCACAACCAGAGGGAAATACTGGTTATCCCTGTTCCATGCCAGCAGCTCAATAGCGCTTTTCTTTGCCGAAGCATCACCATCTTTCAGAACTGTTAACAGATTGGGTATTGTTTCATTATCAAGCACAGTCATCAAAGCTGTTTTAGCAGCCTCCTGGTCCTGATCATCACTGAACTTCATCAGATATGTAATAAGTGAAGGTATTGCCTTCTTTCCGCTGAGTTTTACCAAAGTCTCTGCCGACTGGATTCTTACTGCCTGATCAGAATCAGCAAGTGAAGCAGTAACAAGAGGAATGGCAGCTTCATTGCCGCTTTTTCCGAAAAGATTTATCAGTTCAGGCTTAGCAGCCGGGATAGCTTTCGGAAGTATGCAATCCAGTTCTTCACAGCCTCACTGCCCTGAATTTTAAGGGATATCTGCATTGCAGCATTCCGGTACTTTTTATTTGGATGGGCAGCTGCAGTCTGCAATATTTTCATTGCATCAATGCCATGGTTACCAACATAAATATTCAGAGCAATTGTCTTGTATTGTATATTTGTCTCCTCATCGCATTCTGTCATTATCAGCTTGCAAATTTTATCACTTGCTTTAAGATTACCCTTTTTGCCTGCAACTTCTGCATATTTCAGAAGAGACTCAACTGAAGCTGCAGGTTCCCATTTGTAAGAAGCATTTTTTGCTGCAGCTGAAAGAACTGCATTTGCATCCGGACTTCCACTCATGGCAAGGGCATAATATGCAGATGCTTTTATATTGACATCCGATGAAGATGCCCATGTAATATACTCTTTAACAGCCTTGTCCGATCCCAATGAACCCAGGTGATTCATTAATACAGCAGCACATGGAATCTGCTGATTCTTCAGGGCTTCTGAAAAAATAATCTCAGCCGATGCTGGATCAGACTTGATTATTACAGCAGCAGCAGGTTCACAAAGTTCCTTGTCTGTCAGATAAACCTTCATTGACTCAGCTGATTTGGATCCTCCCACAATCTGGAGCTGCTTCATGAAAAAATCTTTGACACCATTATCCTTTTTTGTGCTTACATAACTAATGCACAAACCCTCCCACATCAGTCTTTCTGTCTCTTTCCCCTTTTGTGAAAGGAATCTAGACATTGATTCAATGGCAAAACACTGGGGAGTATCGTTACCTGTGCCTGCAGGGACAATATTATCACATATCTGTTTCAAGCCCTGTTCTCCAAGTGTAAGCATATCGCCCATCATCCTGTCAGTCATCTGAAGGTCATTTGCCGGAAAGCGTGCCAGCAAATCTGCCACTTTTGTTTCAAGTGTTCTTTTATCCTGGGAATAGGAAGAAAATGAAACAAAAAGAAGTGAGAATGCAATTAATATAATTCGATTGATCTTCATATTTTCAAATTTTCAAATTTTCAAATTCATATTATACCTAAATTTTCCATGGACCGCGCATAGGCTGGTTTATTAACCTGTTTGCACCTTCATCATCAATAAACTCCTGTTTTACAGGATCATACTTAAGGTTTCGTCCAAGCCTCAGTGCAATAATTCCGAGGTTCACAACAGAGCATGACCTGTGTCCGTTTGACTCATTCAGTGCAAATTTCTTCCTTGTTTTAACCGACTCACTGAAAGTGCCAATCTGTGGTTCAGGATCAGGGAGTGAATTGATCAGCTTCTCCAGATCAGGTATAGTCGACCTGAATCCCTTATAAACTTTCCCTTTCGGTCCTTCAATGTAAGCTGCATCCTTGTCACGATTCTCACCGTCAAGAATTATCTGGCAGCCATCAGCATAGGTATATGTAATTCTCCTCCACGATCCGACAGCATCAAAATGCTGCTGCGGTGCATCAATTTCTATTGATACCGGACCTGTATCATCCTTCCCAAGCATATACTGCACAGGATCAAGATAGTGCTGTCCCATATCACCAAGACCACCGCCGTCATAATCCCAGTATCCCCTGAATTTAGAATGAACCCTTTCAGGATTATATGGTTTATATGGAGCCGGTCCAAGCCAGAAATCATAATCAAGTTCTGCCGGAACTGCCATTGGTTTTAAATTATGCTCTCCGCTCCAGTAGAATTTCCAGTCATAACCGGTTATCCCGCTAACAGTCACTTTAAGTGGCCACCCAAGGGCGCCACTGTCAACAAGTTTTTTCAAAGGTTTTACTGTTGTACCCAATCCATAAAACTGATCTTTGAATCTGAACCAGGTATTCAGTCTGAACATTCTTCCGTGTTTCTGTACCGCTTCAACCACTTTGATGCCTTCGCCGATGGTTCTTGCCATTGGTTTTTCACACCAGATGTCCTTACCGGCTTCAGCTGCCATTTTTGCCATAATACCATGCCAGTGAGGAGGAGTTGCTATATGTACCACATCAATATCGGTTCGTGCCAGCAGTTCCCTGAAATCGTGATAACCTGTTATGTTACCACCTGCCTGTGCAATTGCCTGTTCAAGATGATTTTTGTCAACATCGCATGCAGCAAGCAGCCTTCCTTCATATTCAATATGTCCTCGTCCCATTCCGCCAACACCAATGATTCCTTTGGTAAGTTGATCACTCGGAGCAGCATAACCTGTTCCTCCAAGAACATGTCTTGGTACTACTGTAAGAGCAAGGGCAGCAACTGCGGATTTTCTCAGAAAATCACGTCTGCCATTATTGATTTTTTCCATATAAATAACTTTGTTTAAATATATTAATCTAAAGTACAAACTGGCAACTGGCGTCAGGTGTCAGGCTACCGGGGACCGGAGATCAGATCAAGGCTCGCGACTTCCGGCTTCGGACTTCCGACTTCTGACTTCCCTTCGCAATTTGCAAGTTTTATATGCAATATACAAGAAAAAAAGAACCCCCTTCAGGAGGTTTACGATTTCTGTGCGAAATATATAATTTGAAGGGGGAAACTTAGTCCCGGAGTTATGGGGATAAAGGGAACGGGAACTCCGGAACGCAAGAAGGATATTATAAAGAACGAAAAGTGACTAACTTCAAATAAGTCCTTTTTTAACACTAAACTTATTTCCAATTTCAAAAATAAGACCTTTTATGATTTAATATCAACCTTTTAGGATGATTTGTACTAACAGTGGTTTTTAATGTACGAGAAGCTAAAACAGATGTACGGAATGAAAAGTCAGATAAGAAAATTCCTGTTGATGAACTCCTGAAATACAGTTTTGTACTGATCGCTTACAGGGATGTAAACATTATTGTCGAAGATTATCCTGTTCCTCTCAACAACTTTTATTTTCTCCTTGTTCACTATATATGAACGGTGAACCCGCATAAACTTTTCCTTAGGCAGCTGTTCCTCTATTGTCTTCATACTCAAAAGGGTCATCACAGGCTTTTCATTCGCCAGATGGATCCTTACATATTCATGCATACTCTCAATATACTTGATATCAGAGAGTTCGATCCGCATGATTTTATACTCCGATTTTACAAAAAGATGATCAGATGATGCTTTTGCAGTATCTCTGTTTTGTTCAATATTACCTAAAAGCAGCTTTGCCTTATTAACAGCCCTTAAAAAATCATTGTAGCCGATTGGCTTGAGCAGATAATCGATGGCATCTACCTTAAAGCCGTCAAGGGCATACTCGCTATATGCAGTTGTAAAAATTATCCCGGGTTTTTCCTTAAGCGATTTAACGAAATCCATTCCGTTCAGATCAGGCATATTAATATCAACAAAGACAAGATCTGCCTTATCAGACGAGATAAATTCAAGTGCGTCAATTGCGCTGTTGCACAATGCTGCCAGTTCAAGAAAAGGCGTTTTTTCAATGTAGGCGCCGATCTGCTTAAGAGCTAAAGGTTCATCATCTATTGCAACACACCTTATCTGCATCACTTAAATATCTGATGCCAAATTTATCTTAAAATATCTACAGAAAAAAATCTTCCGCATACATGAGGTACATGCAGCGGAAGAATCTTTAACTAACCCTAAAAACTAACCTATGAAAAAAAACCTAAGTCTTAAATATCTTTTATATTATCTCTCGTAATAAATATCGTATGCAATCCAGTCAACAATATAGGCTGCAAAATAGACATCATGAAGTGAATCGAAGAGTGTTTTGATATCCGCTACCGAATCGCCTATCAGCTCAGATACCGTTTTTACTGTTCCGTCATCGAATGTTATACTGATATCACGCTTTTTACATACTGTGGCTTCCGGATCAGTATCATGATCAATGATCTC
>JADKBL010000035.1 GCA_016718875.1 Bacteroidota bacterium | reverse complement strand
TTTGTTTATTGCAGAGATGGTACCTGCTGTTCTTTCTGATGTTTTTGAAGTTATCTGCTGTTCTGTTGATGATTTAATTCCTTCATTATATTCTTCCTTCTGATTATTGGGGACTACAGTTTTCTCCTGTACCAAAACCTCAACCTGCTCTGCAGACTTATCAGGGATCTGCAAAACTCTCTTTTCAGACGGTGAAAGAAGTATAACTGCAGCGATACCTGCAGCAACAAGACCACCCAGATAATAGGCATTGAACCTGGCGGGATTAAATGTTACAAATTCCCGTCTGGCGAGTTTTTTCATCAGCCTGGCATTAACTGATGGATCAGGATCAATACCGGTATTTTCCAGCCTGGTCCTGAACAACTCTCTTAATTCCATATCTTCTCTTTCAGAGTCCAATTTATCTTATTGCATTAAAATTCAACCTTTACCGGGATAACTCTTTCTCAGTGCCCTCAGTTTTTCAAGTTTGTCTCTGATCACCGCTTTTGCTCTGCTGTACTGCGATTTCGAAGTATTTGTATCGATACTCAGCATTTCAGCAATCTCCTTATGCTTATAACCTTCAACAGCATACAGATTAAAGACCATCCTGTAACCCGTCGGCAGTTCGTTAAGCACATTATACAACTCATCAGAGGTAAAAAAATCCTCCTCAAAGCTTGTAACACCTGTCTCTACCGAAACATACTCATCAATATCAACATGATATCTGTGTTTCAGATTTTTGTGATAATGAGTAATTGCGGTATTAACGGCAACCTTCCTCAACCAGCCTGTAAAAGAACCTGTTCCCGAATATTCCTTTATATTAAAATATATTTTCAAAAAACTCTCCTGCAGTATATCCTCAGCTTCCTCCTTATCAATTGAGTACCTCATGCAAACACCAAGCAAAAATCTCGAGTACTTGTCATATAGCACCTGTTGGGATCTTCTGTCATGCCGTGCACATCCCTCAATTATTTGCTGGTCGCTCATCATATACTGAGGACACTTTTAAGACATATGATTAAAAACAATGGTTGCATTATCTGAAAAATATCTTCAAAATAAAGTAAAAAAATGCTCTTTTTCATTGTCAGTGAATGACAAAGGTCATTAAAAAATATTTAAGGATGTTCTTATTTAGCATTTTATAAGTATTAAATCTATTTAAAGTTAAACCTGATACATATACTCAAATGTTCAACAAACTAATTGCTTCAATTTTGCCGTACTTCCCTAAAAAGTTCATCTGGATTTTTTCAAGGTCATATATATCGGGTGAAACTATTGACGATGCAATCCGCGTATCAGGGAATTTCAACAGCAATAACATCAAAGTGACCCTTGATGTTCTGGGGGAGTTCATAAAAACTGCTGAAGAGGCTGAAGTCAATAAACTGGAATACCTGAATCTCATTGAGGTAATTAATAAAAACAAAATAGACGGGAATGTATCCCTGAAGCCTACAAGCTTCGGACTTCTTATTGACAAGGAACTGTGCTACAATCATATAAGGGAAATTATTTCCAAAGCAGCATCATACAACAGTTTTATCCGTATTGATATGGAAGATTCCCCGTGCACTGATATGGAGATAGAACTTTTCCGCAAACTTAAAAGTGAATTTCCTGCCAATGTTGGTCTGGTTCTGCAGGCTTACATGCGCAGGACTCACAGCGACATTGAAAAAATGATGGACCTTCACTCAAAGGCTAATCCTTTAAATTTCAGACTCTGTAAAGGAATTTATGTTGAACCTTCAGCTATAGCTTTCAAAAAATATGAAGAGATAAATGCCCATTATCTTGACGACCTTGAACTTATGCTGAAAAACGGGATCTATGTTGGTATCGCAACCCATGACAAACCACTGATTGAAGGTGCTTACAACCTGATCAGAAAATACAATGTTCCCAACAATATGTATGAATTCCAGATGCTATATGGCGTAACTCCAAAACTCAGGGACAAGATAGTAGCTGATGGACACAAGATGAGAATTTACGTTCCTTTCGGCAAGCAATGGTTTGGCTATTCAACCCGACGCCTGAAGGAAAATCCGAAAATGGCAACACATATTATCAAGGCGATTTTTTACAAGGGATGATGGTGGGTGCTGGGTGCTGGGTTCCGGGTTCTGGGTGTAGTCTTTATCCCACTCTCCCCTTCTCCCCGTCTCCCTCTCTCCCCCTCACTCCTGAAAACCGTGTCACTTCTTTTTTGAAGTTTCCAGATACCTTCGATGTATCTCATCAACTTCCTCAGTAGTTAATGTTGACTTCATAGGAGAAGGTCTTTCCGGAGGGCCTTTTATAAGCAGATATGCTGCCGGTATAATAAGGAATGGACTGATAGCTACAGTCTGGTCGGATGGAATTCCGCCCTTTTCATAAGCCATAGTCTTCTGTTGCTGGCTCACTACCGCATAATTATCCCTTGGATCTCCAAGCTGGCCCTGGGTTGTTCTGCCCTGGTAGGCAGATATTGCCACATTACTCTTGGCATTGTCCATAATCCCCGGAGTACGGGGTGGTGCATTCATGATCTCATATCGCAGTGTCGACTGCCTTGGAATAATAATTACCTCTCCTATTTCAACAGTATCAGTTTTCATGAAAATACCTGCATTAAACTCCCGCCCTTTCAGGGTATCACTGACAAGATACCTGGTCAGTTTATATCCGAGGCTGTTAAATACTACAGTATCGGATTTGCTTACGGAGAAAGTAAAAGAACCATCTGAGTTACTGACAGCCTTTAAAGAATTGTTAATATAAATCTGTGAATTTGGAATAGGGGATAATGTTCCGGCATCAAGAACCAAACCACGGAATAATATTCCGGATGAGCTTTCTCTCGTTTCCTGAGATAATGTCGTCTGTATTAACAGCAGAATTGAAGTCAGTATCAGGTAAAAACTCTTCACATTCATTAAGGTTTATAACTTATATATCAACTCATTAAGGCTCCTTTTGGGAACATGATGAGTCTTGGAAGGATCTCTCCAGTATTTTATATCACCCTCCTTAGCCTCATCAACTACAACCTTTTCAGCAGGTTTGCCAAGTGCCAGGACAATCAGTATCTCAAGATTTTCAGGAATATTAAGCTCCTCCATAAGATCATCCCTTTTAATGGAAGAAATCATGCAACCACCAATTCCTGCTTCAGTAGCTCCCAGCATAATACTCTGGGCAGCAATGCCATGATCAATTCCGAATGATTCGGCAATTTTCTTATCACCAAGGATTATGATATAAGCTGTTGGCCTTTCACCTTTTACCGGGCCTGGCCACTCAGTAAGATATCCTGCCCAGGAGAGGGTCGGAAAAATCTTTTCACAAACATCAGTGGTGTTGCAAAGAAGAAACTTAAGAGGCTGTCTGTTTGCTCCTGAAGCAGACAGCCTTGCAAGGTTAATAAGGCTTTCAAGAGTTTTATATTCAATAATATACTCTTCATCAAACCGCCGGTAACTGCGGTTTTTTGTTACCAGTTCCTTAATGTTCATACACAATATTTTTAATATCTGCCTGCTACAATTTCCCAGTCGAGGATTTCCCAGAACGACTTAATGTAATCAGGCCTTTTGTTCCTGTAATCAATATAATATGCATGTTCCCAGACATCACAGGTCATAAGAGGCTTAAGCCCTTTACGTAAAGGATTTCCGGCATTTGATTCCTGAACAATCTGCAGAGTTCCGTCTTCTTTTCTGACGAGCCATGCCCAGCCTGCTCCAAAAAGAGTTGCTGCTGCTTTATTGAACTGCTCTTTAAAAGAATCAAATGATCCGAATGATGCATTTATTGCATCAGCGACAACACCTGATGGCACCTTCCTGGGGTCTTTTGAAAAAGTTTCAAAATAGAAGGTATGGTTCCACACCTGGGCTGCATTGTTATAAATACCTCCTTCAGCTTTTTTGATTATTGTCTCGAGATCAGCTTTTTCAAACTCAGTACCCGGGATAAGTCCATTCAGGTTAGTCACATATGTCTGATGATGTTTGCCATAATGATAATCAAGAGTCTCTTCACTAATGAAAGGAACAAGTGAATTCATCTTGTACGGAAGTTTCGGAAGTTCAAATGCCATGATTTCTATGATTAAAGTTAATACTAATCATTTAAACAAATGATAAGAACCAAAGTTCAAATTTACAATATTCCGGCCACTAAGACTAATCCGGCAACAAGAAAATCCTACCGGGAACAGAAGGAATCACTCTTTTATCAGAAGCTATACTAAAGAGACTTCTAACGGCATCTTTACCTTCCTTACCCAGATTAAGTGTGAATTCGTTAACATAAAGCTTTATATGACTGTCCATTACGGCACGATCCATTTCTCTTGCATGACCGGAAACAAATTCATATGATGCCGTAGAATCCTTCATGGCATATTCAAGACTTCGTCTTAAAATCCTGTTAACCTTAAGAGCCATCTCCTCTGGTACCGACCTTTTTATTACAATTGCACCAAGTGGAATAGGCTTACCTGTAAGATTCTCCCAGTACTCACCCATATCAGCAATCTTAATTAATCCCCGCTTCTCAAAAGTGAAACGGGTCTCATGTATGATAAGACCGGCATCAACTTCTTCACGCAGCAATCCATTTTCAATGTCGGAAAACAAATATTCGGTTTTGTTAACAGCATCAGGCCAGGCTATGCTAAAAAGCAGATTCGCTGTTGTGTATTTGCCGGGTATAGCTATCCTTTTCAGCGGGAGATCAGAAACATCAAGAGGGTGCTTGCTGATCAGCAAGGGGCCATTGCCTCTCCCCAGGGCGCTGCCGGAATCGAGTATCAGGTAGTCCGAAGCAACATAGGCATAGGCATGAAAACTTATCTTGGTAATGTCAACCTCCGAAGCCATTGCCCTCTGGTTGAGCTCCTCAACATCAGCCAGAAAGTATTCGAATTCAATACCTTCTGTATCAATTCTTCCATGCACCATTGCATCAAAAATAAAAGTATCATTCGGGCATGGCGAAAAGCCAAGTGTTAGTTTCATATTACCTGTTAAGTTTCTTAAATACTTTTTCAAGTGCAAATGTCAGATTATCAATAGCAAGCGGGATGTTCCACTTATCCCTGTCACGCTTTTCTACCATATTTGAAACTGATCTGATGGCAACGAACGGTATTCTCTCTCTTGCACATATATAAAAGAAAGCAGCTCCCTCCATAGTCTCAATTCCGGGATTAAATTTCAGGATAAGCCGTTTCTTTGTTTTCTCCGAGCCTGTAGCAGTATTAACAGTAATTGCATCAACTGTGTTCAGTATTTCACGGAGTTCTTCACAATACCTGTTTTCAGAATGCAGCAATCCATTCCGGAAAGGGAATTCATCTTTCCCGGCCAGACCTGCTTCATAAAGCGTAATAAATTTGTCTCCGTCCTCAATTCCGGCATCTGCAAAACAATCTGTTACTGGCATAACTACGCTGCCAACAGGAAATTCCTCCCTGTAACTACCTGCAATACCTACATTTATCGCAAGGTCAGGTTTCATGTTTACGGCAAGCCATTGCGACATGTTCCATGCTGTTGATATTGCACCAACACCTCCAATCAGAAGCTCAATCTCAAGGGAGCCTGAATTGAATTTATCCTTCACCTGTTTCATTCCACGAACATTTTTTAAAGCTGCGGCTTCAGTATCTGTACTGGTGATGAATAATACTTTAAGTGACATAGTTAATTCGGTGATAACTGTAAGAGTCTGTTAAATATATTGCTTTTACCGGTCACAAAGATCAAAATTAATGGTTAATATTGCATTATAAATGTACTGCAGTATGATTTATCTAACACGCAGGGAAAGATTCTGTGCTGCACACAGGATGTTCAGGGAAGACTGGCCTGACGATAAGAACAAAAAGGTTTTCGGGAAATGTTCAAATCCCAACTGGCACGGGCACAACTACATACTCTGGGTAACCGTGAAAGGGAATGTTTCAGATGAACATGGTTTTGTCGTTAATATAAACACACTCAAGCTAATTATACAGGAGAGGATTATTGAAAAACTCGACCACAAAAATATCAATCTTGATGTGGATTTCATGAAAGGCAAAATTGCCACTACTGAAAATCTTGCTGTTGCAATATGGAATGAATTGAAACCGCATATTGAAATAGATGGAGCTTTACTTCATTGCATCAAAATTGCGGAAACCGAAAATAATTCAATAGAGTATTATGGCTGATACAATCGAAAAAGTAAATGACGGCTCAGGTTTGGTCCCTGGCGGATACAACAAGATTGAGACCTGGAATGCTGAAAATATTGAAGAGATGTCAACAATTTACCGCAGGGTACTGGAACTTATCGGTGAAGATCCTACAAGAGAGGGACTACTGAGAACCCCTGTCAGAGTAGCTAAAGCCATGAATTTCCTTACAATGGGGTATAACATGAATGCCGAAGAAATTCTGAAATCGGCAATGTTCAAGGAGGAGTACAAACAAATGGTAATTGTCAAGGATATTGATATATACTCAATGTGCGAACATCACATGCTGCCATTCTTCGGAAAAGCACATGTTGCATATATCCCCGATGGCTATATTACAGGATTAAGCAAGATTGCAAGGGTGGTTG
The DNA here is from genome assembly GCA_016718875.1 of Bacteroidota bacterium. Lineage (GTDB taxonomy): Bacteria > Bacteroidota > Bacteroidia > Bacteroidales > VadinHA17 > LD21. The sequence goes on along the minus strand of JADKBL010000035.1, from coordinate 47,118 downwards.
AGGCATTTTCCAGAAGGCTTCAGGTACAGGAACGGCTTACCACTCAGATCAGAAATTGTATTCAGGATACACTGAAACCTCTTGGAGTGGCAGTAGTAATTGAAGCACAGCATATGTGCATGCAGATCAGGGGAGTACAGAAGCAGAACTCGGTAACAACAACTTCAGCCTTTACCGGAATATTCCTGGAGCATCTGAATACACGCGAGGAGTTTGTTCATCTGATAGGAACAAAGCTCCATTAAAAACTTCTTACATATTAATTCAACCTTATATTCATTACTCCGATTATGAAAGCTTATGTATTTCCCGGTCAGGGTGCCCAGTTTCCGGGTATGGGCAAAGATCTGTATGAAAAATCAGCTGTTGCAACCAAAATGTTTAATACAGCAAATGAGATCCTGGAATTCAGAATTACCGATTTAATGTTTGGAGGTACTGATGAGGACCTCAGGCAGACAAAGGTAACTCAGCCTGCTATCTTCCTGCATTCAACAATTCTTGCTGCTGTACTTGGCGATTCTTTCAGACCTGACATGGTAGCAGGACATTCACTTGGTGAATTCTCTGCACTTGTTGCCAATAAAACCCTCTCCTTTGAAGACGGACTGCGACTTGTTTCTAAAAGAGCTCAGGCTATGCAAAAGGCTTGTGAGATGACTCCTTCTACAATGGCTGCAATACTTGGTCTCGATGATAAAATAGTGGAAGAGGTTTGTGAATCAATAAGCGAAGTTGTGGTGCCTGCAAATTATAACAGCCCGGGACAAATAGTTATATCAGGATCGAATGAAGGTATTGATAAAGCAATTGAAATGCTCAAGGCAAAAGGTGCAAAGAGGGCGATTAAGCTTGCGGTTGGCGGTGCATTTCATTCTCCGGTAATGGAATCTGCAAGGATTGAACTGGAGCAGGCAATAAGGAGTACTTTTTTTAATAATCCTGTATGCCCTGTTTATCAGAATGTTAATGCTAAACCATGCACTGATCCTGAGGAAATAAAATCCAACCTTGTACTTCAGCTTACCTCCCCTGTCCGCTGGACACAGAGCGTAATAAATATGATAGCCGGAGGAGCCACTTCATTTGTGGAAGTTGGTCCGGGTAATGTACTTCAGGGACTTATTAAGAAGGTAAACAAAGACGCAATAACCGAAGGTGCTGTAATATAATTGTCTGATTTCATGCAGGTCTGATGTCAGGAAAGACTGTGTGGCCGCGGCGATAATCACATCAGAACTTCAGGGTAATATTCTGAATAACTGACTCGTGTAAAGACAAGGCAACAGGACATGTCTTTACGCAATATTCCAGGATCTTCTTCTGCTTATCGGAATAGCTGTTATTGCTAAGATTAAATTCGATCTTTATCTCACCGATTTTTCGGGGGGAATCATTCATGATCTTTGTAATACTGCATGAAGTTCCGTCGATAGAAAACCCATGTTCCCGTGCAGCAATTCCCATAATAGTGAATATGCAGCTTCCAAGTGCTGATGCTACAAGATCGGTTGGTGAAAAATATTCACCTTTGCCTTTGTTATCAACCGGAGCATCTGTAATAACTGCTTTGCCTGATCTGACATGAAGCATTTCAGTCCTGAGATCTCCAAGATATTTTGTTCTTGTTTCCATATTATAAAATTATCAATAATACTTAATTTGCTAAGGATGCCTCATAAGCTTCTTTTTCTAAATCCACCCCGAAATCCCCCAGGGGGGACTTATAAAAAATCAGCTGATTTGAAAGCCCCACTTGGGGGGTTTGGGGGTAAAATCGCCATTATGAGACAGTCTCTTTTGATCACTAATAAACTCTTCTGATCATGGTTTCAAAATTACTCCCTTATGCTTTCTTCCGTCAATCATTATTTCGAGCGGGTTTTCGAACCTTACATGCCTGATGTAACTGTTTTCATAAACCGCCCCGAGAGAGTTAAGGTACTCCACATCATATGACCCCTCATTTATGTATGGGTTAATTGTAAAATAACCTACACGGAATGAGGTAAGATTCTGGAAAAAGTGGGTTCCCTGGCTGGGATCAATTCTGTAATTCTTCAGGCCCGATTCAATAATTATCCTTGCGGCAGAAATCTGAGGCCAAATCACCGGTATCCCAAGCCATGGATCTGATGAGCCCCATCTACCGGGACCAACCAAAACATATCCGGTTCCCTGTTTAACAAATTGTGAGTTTATACTCTCGATCTCCGTAGCAACATTCTTGTTATTTGCCGCATTGAATGATTCGGGCCTCACATATACAAGATCATATATTCCTTTGAATGACCCATTACCAAGTGCAGATTCGGAATAGACAATTGTATTCTCCGGCCTGATATTACCAAGGTTAATATTTGAGGTCTCCTCATTATGTACAATCGGCCTTATCTGAAGGAAGCTGAAAATTTTAGGAGTGCCCGGAGGTGTCTCGAGGTTTGCGGCAAACTCAATCTCCACAGGATTATTCATCTCCCGCTGTCCAAGTTCGAGGAGTGTGCTTAGGATTTCGGCAAGAGGGAAGGTTTTATGCTGTAATATGTTTGTGAATGAAATAACACGCTTGCCTGAATGAGTGATCCCGTCGCGAAGCATATGATTGACCCTGTCATATGTTGATGCCACAAACTTCATTGCCGGATCATTATTAGCATCCTTAATATCTATTTTAAGTATGTTAACTCCGTCATCAGTTGATGGGATGAAGCTGTTTACATTGAGATCAAGCGCACAGAAAACCTTCTGGGTATCACGTAATGCCGATTCAGGTGTTGAAAGCTGAAGTATCTTCTTTGGATACTTGGGCGAAAAGCGTAATGACAATCCGCCTTCAACTATCAGCTTACCCAGGCCAAATGCTATATTCACAATTCCATCAGCAGCCTTTTCCGATCCGATAGGGTAATAATTTATTGACCTGGCAACTCCTGATAAGGTTGGATAATATATATCGCCATGCCTTGTACCGCATACTTCCTGGAGTATTATGCCCATTTTTTCCTCGTCTATCACATTTGCAGTGGCTGTCATGTACGCCTTGCTGCTTTTGTAATATACCGATGCATAAACTTCCTTTATAGCATCTGAGAGCATCTTAACCATCATCTTGTTATCTGCAAGGCGCGGTATCATATAAGTGGAGTATATTCCAGCAAATGGCTGATAATGTGAATCTTCCAGCTTACTGGATGAACGCACAGCTATTGGAAAGTTTCTGGAAACTGCCAGAAATGCATAAAAATCCTGGTAGACATGCCCCGGAAGTTCAGCATTAATGAATCTGTTAAGAATTTCATTATCTGAAAGGTCTGAAAGAGCAACTGAATAGAGGTTATTCTGCTCCATGAACTCATCAAAAATATCGGTGCTCAGAACCACGGTCCGGGGTATTGTGATTATGACATCCGGGAATTTATTGAAAAGCTTGTTATTCTTTATGATCCTGTTTATGAATGCAAGTCCGCGTGCCTTTCCTCCGATGGAGCCCTCTCCTATACGTGAAAAAATCTGGTACTCATCAAAGCTTGCCTTGTCGAACTTTGCAATAACACCCCGTCCTTTTCCGAGCCTGAAACTTGAGATTGCAACATATAGGAATCTCCTCATCTCGTCCATTGTCTCAAAATCTTCCTTCCGGATGTATTTGAACATCTGTGCAACCGGGAACAAAGCCCTTGCATTCAGCCATTTGGAGAAATGATTCCGGGATGCATGGTATTCCAGTGAGCTGTCAGGTATTGTGAGCAACTTCTGTTGAAGGCTCTGGAGGTCCGTGGCTATGGCAATCGGCTCCATTGTATCAGGGTTCCTGAACACGAAAGGACCAAATGCCAGATTCTGGATTATAAAGTTGCGAAGTTCGAGAGAGAGTGATTTCGAGTATTTGTTTATAAACCCTGCTCCCATCTCCTCTGCAGCTTTTTTATGCGATATATTTGAAGACTGAAGAAGGAAAGGCACCTTATCGTCATCAGCCATAACGACCTTGCAAAGCTCAATACCTGCATATTCATCAGGCAGTCCGTCCCTCTTGTAACTGATATCTGAGATTACTCCCAGTACATTGTATTTATACTTATAATAAAGTGCAAGCGCATCATTGAAATTACTGGCCAGTAGAATTTTTGGCCGTCCCCTCATTTTCAGCATCCGCTGATGTTCATTAAGAGCTTCCCTCTGAAAATCGAGCGATTGCATCAGAATGATCCTGTATATGTTTGGCAGATAGAGAGAAATATACCTGATTGAGTTCTCAACAAGAATAATAGCCTGAACGCCTATATTATCAATATCATTTTCAGCATTCATCTTGTCCTCTATCAGTTTGATAATTGCAAGGATGAGTGATGCATCTCCAAGCCAGCAGAAGACATAATCTATAGCGCTGAGGTCCTCTCCTTCGAGCCTCATTGATACTTCCCTGGAAAAATAGGTCAATACAACAATCGGGATACTTTCGTATTTCTCCTTAATCCGTTTAGCAAGACCAAAGACATCAGAGCCCTTCAGGCTGAGCATGGAAATAACAAGATCAATATTGCCCTCACTCAGAATTTTGAATGCCGCTTCCTCATTGTCTGTCTGAACAAATGTCGGGGGATAACGCAGGTTAAGGGAGGCGTACTCATTGAAAATCTGCTCATCGATCCTTCCATCTTCTTCGAGCATGTAATTATCATAATTACTGCATATTATAAGAACACGGTGTATTCTCTTATGCATGAGAAGATCGAAGGAAGTATCGGTAAAGTCATATTTCTGAATATCCAGGATACCGTCTATGAAGGTCATATTCTGCCCGATTAATTAATTATTGTTATCAGATATTATCAAATCTTCAGAGATTAGAATAATCTGATAAGGATTTCATCCTAAAAGTACAAAAAATAACCGCAAAGTTCACTTCCAAAAGTGATCTTTGCGGTTTGACTGATTATAAGTTTTATTAAATAAGTTTACTGATAAACAAATACTTAACTAATCAACATTCCATGTCGACCCGCTCATAAGCAGATCATCAACACATTTGATCCTGGCGCTTTTCTTAACTTCTTCAATCTGTCCGTGAACAGAAGAATCATATGTAAGTCCCTCAACGGCCCTTATAATTCCAAGTGCTACAGGATATTCCGGGTATCTCATGTTCGCCAGCATATATTGTATACCAGGATTTGGCTCTGTTGCATCATGAACAATGAGATCCTTTTCTGTTATGCCGTTCTCCCCGATCTTAACCACCCTGAGTTTCAGTCCTTCAAGTATAAGTCCCTTGTCATTATTCTTACCAAAAATCATTGGTTGACCATGCTTCAGGATAATCGTTCTGTCGTCCCTGACCTCCTTGGCTGTGACAACATCATGTATCCCGTCATTGAATATTACGCAGTTCTGCAGGATCTCAACAACGCTTGTTCCCTTATGCCTCGCTGCTTCTGTATAGATTTGTGTTGAGAGAGATATATTTGCATCTATAGTACGGGCAAAGAATTTCCCTTTGGCTCCTATTACAAGTTCACCGACTGAAAACGGCTCTTCAACTGTTCCGAAAGGTGAAGTCTTTGTTACAAGACCTTTTGAGGAGGTTGGAGAGAACTGTCCCTTTGTAAGACCGTATATCTCATTGTTAAAAAGGAGAATGTTAAGATCGACATTTCGCCTGACAGCGTGAATGAAATGATTACCACCGATTGCCAGAGCATCACCGTCGCCTGTGATCTGCCACACAGACAGATCAGGATTTGCTGTTTTTACTCCTGATGCTATAGCAGATGCCCGTCCATGAATACCATGAAATCCATATGTATCCATATAATACGGGAACCTGGATGAGCAACCGATGCCGGAGACAAAGGCGATCTTCTCTTTAGGAATTCCAATTTCAGCTAGAGCCCGCTGGACAGAACTGAGCACTGCATGATCGCCGCAACCCGGACACCATCTTACTTCCTGGTCGCTTTTAAAATCTTTTGCGGTATATTTTACAGCTGTTTCTTCCATTTTACTTTTCCTCCAGCATTTTAATACATTTCTCTTTTATATCGTTGATAGTGAATGGTATTCCCTGAATCTTGTTGATCTGGTCATAGCTGAATTCCTGGTGCTTCATTCTCAGATAATCCGCAAACTGTCCCATATTAAGCTCACAAACAACAATCTTTTTAAATTTACTGAATACCTGCTTTACATTACCCGGTAAAGGATTTATGTAATTGAAATTAACAAAACTTATATCATAGCCCTCGGCCAGAAGTTCCCGAACTGCAGTAATGATAAATCCATAGGATCCTCCCCATCCGACAAGGAGAAGTTTTCCTTCCTTTGCTCCATGGACTTCAAGATCAGGGATCTCATTAACAACACGGGCAACTTTTTCAGCCCTGATCCTAACCATTTTTTCATGATTTTCAGGCACATATGAAACATTTCCGAGTGTGTTTTTCTCAAGGCCGCCAATCCTGTGCTGAAGTCCGGGTACACCTGGAATTGCCCATGATCTGGCAAGTTTCTCTTCATCACGCTTGTAAGGTATAAAAGGTAACTCCTGAGGATTGGCATATCTGGGTTTAATATCCCGAAGCTCCTTCATTGCAGGAATCCTCCATGGTTCAGTGCCATTGGCGAGGTAGCTGTCGGTCAGAAGAATGACGGGAGTCATATGTTCAAGAGCAATCCTTGCAGCATCATATGCAAAATTGAAACAGTCAGTCGGAGTACTTGCTGCGATAACAACAACAGGACATTCACCGTTTCTTCCATAGAGAGCCTGAAGAAGATCGGACTGTTCTGTTTTAGTTGGTAAGCCTGTTGAAGGTCCGCCCCTCTGAACATCAACAATCAAAAGGGGTAATTCTGTCATTACGGCCAGACCAATAGCTTCCGATTTTAGCGCAAGACCAGGACCTGATGTTGAAGTAACTGCCAACTTTCCTGCAAAACTTGCTCCGATAGCAGTACAGATTCCTGCAATTTCATCCTCAGCCTGAAAACTGATAACTCCCAGATCCTTACGTGCAGCAAGTTCTTCGAGGATACCTGTTGCCGGAGTAATCGGATATGAACCAATAAATACCTTAAGGCCTGCCTTTTCTGCAGCAGCGATAATTCCCCACGCTGTAGACTGGTTACCGTTTATATTTCTGTATGTGCCCTTTGCAATGGGGGCAGGAAGAATTTTATAAATGGGTGTCAGGGCTTCAATTGTTTCTGCATAATAATAACCAGCCCGGAGGGCTACTTTATTTGCTTGTGCAATATTGGGTTTATGATGGAATTTTTTATCAAAGAATGCTTCAGTATAGTTCAGAGTGCGGTCGAACAACCAGTAAACCATTCCGAGAGCGAACATATTCTTTGTTCTGAGAACCGTTTTTGGATCGAGCCCGTAATCTTTCAGAGCCTCCTTTACAAGAGCTGAAATTGGAGCAGCGATTATGTTATATGATTCAAGGTTTTCTTCCTTTATAGGATCGCTTTTGTATCCTGCCTTCTCAATATTCTTATCATTAAAATTATCCTGGTCATAAATTATTGTTCCACCTTCCTTTACCCAGGCCGCATTGGCTCTGATAGCGGCCGGATTCATTGCCACCAGAACATCTGAGAAATCACCGGGAGTATTAACCTCCGAGTGACCTAGGTGAACGGTAAAACCTGAAACACCACCGACGGAGCCCTGAGGGGCACGAATCTCAGCCGGATAATCGGGGAATGTTGAAACATCATTTCCAAATAATGCTGCAGTATCGGAAAACAGTGTTCCGGTAAGCTGCATGCCATCTCCTGAGTCACCCGAGAACCTGATGACCACTTCTTCTCTTTCGATAACATCTGCTTTTCTACCCATGATGCCTGAAAATTTTTTCTGAATAAGTTTATTCTAAAACTTCTTATACTTCACAAAACTAACTATTTAATATATGCAAATTCATACAAAAAATGAATCTGTCGTATGATAATGATCATGTTTTAACTATGAGCTCCAGATGTCGGATTTATGAAGGTTTATTTCGCCCTCAAAAAACATCTTTGCTATCTTTTCAAAATATGGAGTATAGTCAGATACAAAAAACTGATCATTTACGATTCCGGAGTCGTTGAGAAGGTTATTCTTATCAAGTATATCCCTTACTATAATTGAAACTATCCTGGCAGAATCAACTACCTCAACATTGAAATTAAATATTTTGCTTATCTGGTTCTTTATAATCGGGTAATGTGTGCAGCCAAGGATAAGCGCCTGGATTCCCGACAGTGTTTCATTCGACAGGTACGATCTGATTATTGCATTGCTTATGTCATCAAAGATAAAACCCTCCTCTATCATTGGCACCAGGAGAGGTGTAGCGAGTGAAACTACTGTTGTAGAAGGGATTGCCTCATTGAGTTTCTTCTCATAAGTACCTGAACTGATAGTCCTCTTTGTGCCTATTACTCCTATCCTGCTTATTTTCCTGGTTTTAAGATAATCTACAACAGGATCAATAACATCTATCAGGATCACTTTATTTTCGAATTCTTTCTTTAAATATTCGAAAGCAGAGGCTGATGCTGAATTACATGCTATAAGTACAACTTTTGCCTTATGTTCCAGAAGAAATTCGGTAATTCTCTTTGAATAGGACCTGATGGCTTCCTCTGACTTATCTCCATATGGAAGATGGGCTGTATCACCAAAATAGATTATACTTTCACCAGGAAGTATCTGTTTGATCGCATGAGCTACAGTAAGACCGCCCACTCCTGAATCGAAAATTCCAATTGGTTGTCTGTTCATCTGTGTTTGCATTTACCCCCACCCCCCCAGGGGGGCTTTCAAATACAGGGGTGTATAATAAAAAAGGGGCCGATAACTCAGCCCCAATATATTTTTATACTCAAATTACTTTATACCAAGCTTGGCTTTAGCCAGAGGCATAATGTTAGTACTTTTTGTCTCATCGTAATATACGAGAGGACTTCCCTGTCCAACTGAGTATATATAAACAAATCCGTTTTCTTTTCCTACATCTTTAATAGCCTTGTCTATTTTCGCCATAATAGGCTGAAAAAGTTCTGCCTGCTTCTCCTGGAGCTGCTGCTGAGCAGATGTCTGGAATTCCTGAATACGTCTGTTCATGTCCATTAGTTCCTGCTCCTTAGTCTGCCTTACAATGTCAGTTAAATTTTTGGCCTCCTTATTATATGCTTCACTTTTGTTGTTCATTTCAACCTGCATAAGTTCAAGAGCATTGATGAGATCCTGACGGAATTTTTCAATCTTTACAGTGGCGGAATCATACTCCGGAAGAGCCTGAACAAGTTCATCACTGTTTATATGACCGAATTTTAAAGTCTGCGCATTAATATCCTGACCTATGAAACCAAGAAGGAACAAAACAACTGCTATACCTGCTAATCTTTTCATTTTATGAATTTTATTTTAACATTTTGTGCAAAAGTAATTATTTAATTCTTATAACCTAATTTTTCAAGAACCTGATCACTGAGATCAAATTTCGGGTTTGCAAAGAGAATATTGCCACCGGCTGCAGTATCAAAAATTACCGCATAACTGCCATCCACAGCGATCTCCTTTATTGCTTTAAGTATCTCATCCTGAATAGGCTTAACAAGTTCTTCCCTTTTCTTGAAAAGATCGCCTTCCATACCGAAATACTTATTCTGAAGAGCCTTCATCTCCTTCTCCTTATTGATAATTGCTTCTTCTCTCTTAGATTTCATATCCTGTGAAAGAAGTACAGCTTCGCTTTGATATGATTTATACATCTGTTCCACAACAGTATAGCCATCCGAAATCTCTTTTTCCCATTGTTTGGAAAGTTTGTCAAGCTGCTCCTGGGCAGTTGTGAAAGCAGGTATGTTTTTTCTGATATACTCTGAATCAACAAAAGCATATTTCTGGGCTATCGCCATTGCCGATGCCAGAACAAATAATACTATTATTAAACCTAGTTTTTTCATGATATGTAAATTTAAATTGCCTTATTAGAATTGCTGACCTATTACAAAATGGAACTGTGATCCGTTTGCATTTGTCTGACCTGTAGGAACAGGATCAAATCCATAACCCCAGTCAATACCAAGTAAACCAAACATCGGGAGGTTGGCTCTCAGACCAAATCCTGCTGCACGGCACATACCGAACGGATTGAATTCCTTCAGTGAATACCATGCTCTACCGGTTTCAATAAATGAAAGTCCATAAATTGTTGCCTGGGGATTCAGCGAAATCGGATATCTTAATTCGAATGTGATCTTGGAATAAACGTTACCTGAAGGTTTTCCCTTTACAGGATCGTATGGAGTAAGAGAACCATTTGTATAACCTCTCTGTGATACTACCTCGCGTCCGTAGAAGTTATATCCCGACATTCCGTCACCTCCAACATAGAAGTATTCAAAAGGTGATGGTCCTATATCAGAATTATAAAATCCGAGATATCCGAATGCTGCCCGTGCATTAAGTACAAGCTTGTCGTTTCCGGACAGGGGAAAATAGTAATCGGCTTTAAATAACCATTTATGAAACTCAATCCATTTATATTTAACCTGGTCAGTCACATCAACCATGCTCTTACCACTGATTTTAGACCATGGAGGAGTTGCCTGAACAGATACAGAAAATGAAGAACCGCTTCTTGGATAAATGAGGTTAGGGCTTGTCGAAAACCTTGTCAGACGTGTGGTCAGACTCAGCATATTAGAAGTCCCGTTATCAAAGAGAAAGCTGTAAACCTGGTAATCCTTAAGGGAATAACGCTGATAACTTAGTTCCCCGTATAATGAGAAATAATCATCAGGCCAGGTTAAACGTTTACCCAGACCCACTGTAGCACCATCAATAATCATCGATTGACGTCCCTGTTCATTTTTACCCTGTCCGTTTGTCATAACAGAGCGGTAAACTGATACTGAAAAAGTATTTGGCTTCTTTCCGCCAAGCCATGGTTCAACAAAAGATATGGTATAAGACTGGTATACCTTACCATTTGACTGAATCCTGAGGCTAAGTGACTGCCCGTCGCCTGAAGGGTAAGGTTTCCATTCCTTGAGGTCAAAGAAGTTGCGCATAGCGAAGTTGTTGAAGCGAACTCCAACAGTTCCGACGAGCATCCCTGCTCCCCAACCGCCTGAAATCTCAAACTGGTCATTGGCCCGCTCTTCAAGCTTATAAAGTAGATCAACTGTCCCGTTGGCAATATCCGGTAAAGGTGTAGGATTAATTTTCTCCGGATCAAAGTGACCGATTACACCAAGCTGACGTATAGACCTGATAATTTTCTCCTTGCTGAAAAGATCACCGGGAAGTGTATAAAGTTCACGCCGTGCAACATGTTCATTGGTCCTGGTATTACCGGATATCAGAATGTCGTTAAGATATGCCTGGTCTCCTTCAAAAATTCTTATCTCCAGATCAACTGAATCGTTCTCAATTTTTGCCTCAACCGGTGTAAGACGCGAAAATAGGTATCCATAATCCTGATATACTGAACTTACAGCATCCTGTGCACCACCTGATCCGTTAAGCCTGTCTTCAATCAGTGACTGATTGTAAACTGTTCCTTTTTTAACATTAAATTTTGCTTCAAGGAATTCCTTAGGGTAAACACTGTTCCCAACCCAGCTTACATTCCTCAGGAAGTACTGGTCACCTTCATCAACTTTTATAACAAGTCCTACCCTGTTTTCTACAGTTGGATAAAGGGAATCGGAAACGATTGAAAAATCCTTGAATCCGTTATCATTATAGAAAGTTGTAAGCTTCAGCTTGTCCTCTTCAAACTTATCCTCAATGAACTTTGAAGCCCTGAAGAAATTCATGTTCTTGATTTTGGTACCTTTCATCTTCCTCAGAAGCTTGGAGGTCTCAAAATACTCATTGCCAATAAATTTAATTTCAGATATCTTAACCTTTTCCTTCTTGTTGACATCAACTGTAAGCATTACATTGTTTGCCTGGTCGGGATCGTCCTTCTGAATATAATTTACTTCAGTATGCAGGTAACCCTTTTCAACGAAATGGTCAACGATAATTTTGCGGGCAGTATTAAGAAGGTATGGAGTAACCTGTGATCCTACAGGGAGATTGATTTTTTCAACCAGATCCTGTGACTCTGATTTTTTAAGTCCGTTATATTTTACTGAAGAAATTCTGGGTCTCTCCTGGAGGAAAATATCCAGAAAGATTGTATCCATTGAAGTCTTTGTAATTGAGATTCTTACATCAGAAAACAAACCCTGCTGCCATAGCTTTTGCACGGCCAGTTTAAGTTCATCACCAGGTACTGTAATTTCCTGCCCCAGTCTTAAACCTGATATTCCTATCAGTGCATTTGGATCAAGGAACCTAACCCCTGTAACTGTCACTCCCCCGATGAAATAATCATCGTAGTTCATGTAATTATAAATTTCCTGTTTTTCCTGCTTATCCTGTGCAATTACCGGAATGATTGCAGAAATCAGAAGTAAAACCAGGATCGATATTTGTTGTTTGATAAGCCTCATTGTTTCAATTGTCCGCTACCTGTTCAGTTGTCTTTCCAAATCTTCTTTCCCTTTTCTGATAATCAATTACAGCTTCATAAAAACTGTCCTTACCAAAATCGGGCCAAAGTGTTTCCGTTATATAAAGTTCGGCATATGCCAATTGCCATAAAAGAAAATTGCTGATTCTCATCTCGCCGCTTGTTCTGATCATGAGATCGGGATCGGGAATACCTGCTGTGGAAAGGTAATCTCCGAATTTATCCTCATCAACCATGTTAATATCCACTGCACCTCTCTTAACATCTGCAGCCAGTCTTCTGGCAGCTTCTGTTATTTCCCATCTGGAACTATAACTCAGAGCCACAATAAGATTAAGCCCGGTACAGCCGGAAGTAAGTTTTATTGTATCATCAAGCCTTTCCCTGACATCAACAGCAAGTCTGTCAACATCACCGATAGTCATCATCCTGATATTGTTTTTTATAAGGGTTTCCGTCTCTTTATTGAGTGACTGTATCATGATTCCCATAAGTGCTGATACCTCTTCATCAGGCCTTCCCCAGTTTTCGGTTGAGAATGCATAAAGCGTAAGGTATTTTATTCCCAGTTCTGTGGCTGCCTCAATAACATTTCTGACAGCACTGACTCCCTGCTGGTGACCAAAAACCCTGTCAAGGCCTCTTTGCTTTGCCCATCTGCCGTTACCATCCATAATAATGGCGATGTGTAAGGGTAGTTTTGCAGTATTGATCTGTTCCTTCAGGGACATATTCTATCGTTTTCTCTTCGAATCAACATCATTATATGCAGGGCAGCCGGCAAGTTTATTATAGATTTTCCATGAAATACAAATGCCTGTAAATGTGTACCAGTCATTGTTATGGAGCCATCCTTTATCTTCGGCAGCCACCGGATCATTTAAGCCGTCAAAGTTATCATAAAAAGTTTTACGAAAACCATATTCTGCTTCTAATCCCAGATTTTTATAAACATTAACCTTAAATCCCATTGAAAAGGGAATAACCGGAACATATGTAAGTCCCTGTGTATTAAGGAAAGAAATCCCAATTCCTCCGGCTAAATACGGAGTATAATTCCATCTTTTTCCATCAGTTGCATAGGGGAAGAAATTAAATTCAAACTGGGCTGCGAGTTCTGCAATCATTCCTGAAAAAGATGCATTTCGTGCCTGTTGAAAATCATTATTAAAATCGGCATCATTCCCCTGAAGTCCTCCGGCAAATAGATTTGCTCTTATTGACTGACGCGGATGCAGATTGTACCTGTAAAAGAAACCGGCTGCAGGCAAAGGGGTATACAAAGGTCTCCCGGTATTTATATCACCAAAGTAGGATGAAACACCACCGAATACACCATAATCAGCTTTTCGCTGACCACTGATTGTCAGAGAGATCATCAAAAATAATGTAATCCATTTAATTTTTTCCATCAAGAGAATTCCAGCTCATTATCGACTGAATGACGGCCATCCGTTTCTGCCTGTCTTTAACTTATAGGTAATGTTAAAGTTTAAAAAATAATAAACGTCATTCGAGTTGGAATATTGTGAAGTATAACCATCAAGGTAATCTGAAAACGCATATCTGTATCCAATTTCAAAACCAAAATTCAGATCGGGTGAGTATATAAGTGTAGTACCAAGTCCTGCCGGTATAACTGTTGTGAAACCTCCTGAATTAAACCCCCCGGAATTATTTTCAAGTGCTAAATTTGGTTTTACGGAATAAGATGCCCCGCCAATTCCTCCAAAAGCGTAGAAATCCAGAGATGTAAAAAGCGTTTTTAGAAATTTTCTCCCGCTGCTAACAAAAGCATAACTGTTTTCTGCCTTGTTTTTAATAAAATAATACTCACAAATCAAAGCCGGCTCAAATAGTGTGGTTGATGCTTCAAACCCCCGGTCCGGATTTGAGCCTCTTTCATCAGTAGCCTTCAACATTCCATAAGTAAGACTTAACCTGGCACTAAAAGACTGTGATATTCTGTACTTTGCGTTTGCATTAACATTAAACCTTGTTTGCAGAAAAGACATATCCTTTAATCCTATAATATTCTCACCGGGAGAAAATCCACCGATATCTCCTGAAAAGATTGAAGGCCCTAATCCTCCGCTGACCTCATACCTTTTCATCTTCCAAAGCTGAGCCTCAGTAAGCTGACTCATGATGCAGAAAAGAATAAGTATCAGAAGGGACCGTCTCATTTAATTCTCTTTTTATCAGTTACAAATATAATAATCAATTATTAAAATCTATTAATACTTATGTTAAATGAGTCTTAATTTCTGCGATCCACTCCCCACATAAGCTTGTTTCTCAAAGTACTGTAAAAGTCCATCCCGTTCAGCATAACTGTTTTCAGCTTCACACTGTCCATTGCAATATGGATCTCCTCCGAGAAAGGCAGTCGTTTTGAACGAAAATCACACGTAGCCATATATTCGCTGCTCCTTCCTTCCAGAATCATCTTAAGCCGGCTTTCACCTGAAATTATTATTGGACGGATAGTAAGGTTATGAGGTGAAATCGGTGAGATTATTATACTTGTATCCTCAGGTGAAAGTATAGGTCCTCCGGCACTTAAATTATATGCCGTTGATCCTGTGGCCGTAGAGATAATTAATCCGTCAGCCCAGTATGTATTGAGAGGAATATTATCAACAAATACATTGATTGTAATCATACTCAGATCAGCCTTCTGAATTGTAATTTCATTAAGTGCTGATGATCCGTTTCCAGTGAAAATTCCATCCGGTTTCTCAATTTTAAGGAGACACCTTTCTACTATTCCATATTCTCCGTTGTTAAGCATATCAATAGACCTTCCAATATCATCAGCCGGTATGTTGGCAAGAAATCCCATCCTGCCGGTATTCACGCCGGCAACAGGAATATCTGTATCTTTTACCTTGAGTACTGTTTCAAGGAATGTCCCATCGCCTCCTACACTTAAAACAAGATCAGGTAATTCTGAAAGAGCGGATAACTCTGTGAACCTTTCAATTAACTCACCACCCGGACATGCCAGTGGTTCCTCAGATCCCTGGAAGATCTGAATCTTTATGCCTCTCCGGCAGAATTCTGAAATCAGCCTGCTGACTCCTTCCTTTGTCTTTGCATTGGAATCTTTACTGTATATGGCAACCCGTTTAAGCATAAATCAGATATTTAAATACTTCATCAGCAGATCAAAACGCTCCTGGTAAAACTGGTCTATCGAATCGGAACTTGCAACCCACGTTCTGACTTCATAATTATACCTTTCAAATGTCCTTATAACCGACGAAAGATCATTGCTGTTCAGTTTAAGTGTAATTTCCAGTTTTGTTGAATCAGGAGGAGAGGTTACATACATGCTGAGTACCTTTATATTATTACTTTCAATTATCTGGGCAATCTGGGAAAGTGTATAATCCCTCTCAATAATTTCAAGCACAATAATAGCCCCCGGCTGTTCCATGGATGACATCTCTGCAATATGCCTTATCAGATCATTTGTTGTGATAACACCCTTATAGAGCTGATTTGAATCAAGAACCGGAATTACTGAAAGTTTAAGCCGTGCAGCCAGTCCAATCACTTCAAACATATGCTGCTCAGAGGTAACAAAGGGTTTAAGAAGGGTAAGGGCATGATTACCAATAGGCTCATCCGGCTGATTCATATCATAAATATCAGCATCCGAAATAAGACCCAGAAATTCCTGGTTATTGACGATAGGGAGATGCGATATTCTGAAGATCTCCATCCAGTTTAATGCAGTCTGCCCCAGATCAGATGTCTTAAGGGACGGAATTACTTCAGATATAAGGTCTTTTGCAACCATTTTTGGTTATATTTTCAACTAATATAGTAAAAAAAATTCCAGTTGTTGTACTTTTGCATCTTCAACATAAGTTCGGCAAAAACACATTTTTATTATAATGACAAAGTTAAGTGTAAATATCAACAAGATCGCAACAATCAGAAATGCCAGGGGAGGAAATATACCAAATGTTCTTTCAGCAGCAATTAACTGCCAGCTTTTTGGTGCCGATGGAATTACTGTACATCCAAGACCTGATGAACGACATATCAGATATAAGGATGTTCTCGACATAAAACCTATTATAACAACAGAATTCAATATAGAGGGCAATCCTAATGATCAGTTCATTGCGCTGGTCCTTTCAGTTAAACCCGACCAGGTTACTCTTGTCCCTGATGCCCACGATGCTATAACATCCAATGCAGGATGGGATACAATAAAATTCAGAAGTTATCTGACTGATATTGTTTCAACTTTCAAAAAAGCCGGTATCAGGACATCCCTCTTCGTCGATCCTGATATAAAAATCATTGAATATGCAGCACTTACAGGGACTGACAGGGTGGAGCTCTATACCGAACCATATGCCACTCAATTCTCAGCCAATTCAATAAAAGCAGTTGAACCCTTCGTCATGGCTGCGGAAACAGCCAGAAAATTAGGACTGGGTCTGAATGCAGGTCACGATCTCAGTCTTGACAACCTGCGTTACTTCCATCAGAATATTCCCTGGCTCCTTGAGGTATCAATAGGACATGCACTGATTTCTGATGCTCTTTATCTGGGACTTGAGAATACCATTCAGATGTACAAAAGGCAACTGTCAGGTAATTAAATACAATGAAACTCTTTTGCCGAAGCCAGGGGAGCGGACCTCCGTTAATAATCCTTCACGGGCTCTATGGCTCTTCCGATAACTGGGTATCAATCGCAAAGAAAATAGGTGACCATTATACTGTTTATTTGCCCGACCTAAGGAATCACGGACAATCACCTCATTCGGAAATAATGAATTATGAGGCAATGAGCGATGACCTTAATGAACTGGCAAATGATCTGGGATTACGAAGTTTCTTCCTGGCAGGACACAGCATGGGAGGAAAGGCAGCTATGGCATATGCAATAAAATGGCCTGAAAAACTGAGCGGACTGCTTATTGCCGATATCTCTCCTTTTGTCAGGGAATATTCAGGAAATCAGGCATACCTTCAGCACAAAACCATACTGGAAGCCATGAATTCTCTTGATCTTACGAAAATACATTCCCGTGCAGATGCTGATGCTGCTCTCACTCAAAAGATAGAATCAGAGAATATCAGGGGATTTATACTAAAGAACCTTCAAAGAGTTGAAGGGAATAATTTTAAGTGGAAGTTAAATGTACCATCCCTGCTGAAAAACCTTGACAGGATTATGGAGGGTATTGACAGCAGCGATATGCATGATAACCAGATTACAGGCTTTCCCGTAATCTTTCTCAAAGGTGCAGAATCGGACTATTTAAACAGTTCTGATTACCCTGAAATCCTTAAGATATTTCCTGCAGCTGAATTCAACGAGATTGCAAATGCAGGACACTGGCTTCATGCAGATCAACCGGATGATGTGGCCAGAAACCTGTTAAGTCTTGCAGGTATCGGTTAGGAAAATGTGACTGATTCCATCCTGTCGGTACTCACCAGAGGTTTACCCATAAACCTTAACAGAACCTGGACAATTGCTATCACGTCCTTTTCGCAATACCTTACTATCCTTTCAATATCTTTTTCGTTATAATATATTCCGGCTACCATACTACCGTCAATATCATCCTTTGGGGTGGGAATTCCCAACACCGATGTAAGCAGGTCGAGGGATGTATAATTCTTATAATCACCAAATTTCCACAGGTCCATAGTATCAAGAAGCTTTACCTCCCATGGTTTCTTCCCGGCATTGTCAAGCAGTTCCGGTATAAGGATACCATTAATAATCATCCTCCTTGCAATATAGGGATAGTCAAATTCCTTTCCGTTATGTGCACAAAGCAGTGACTCTCTGTTGGATTTTGAGAATTTCGAAAGCATAGCTGAGAATTCGTTAAGAATTACTTTTTCATCATCACCATAAAATGATTTCAGTCTTAGTGCGTACGGATCCTTTTCCTTAATGTAACCGACAGAAATACATATTATCTTTCCAAATTCCGAATAGATGCCAGCTCTCTCATAAGCATCATTTGCTGTCTGCTCCGCTGTTCTGAAATTTTTTGATTTCTTATCCCAAAGTTTCTGCATTCCGGGTTCCAGCATCTCAAATGTCTCTGCAACCGGAACAGTCTCTATATCGAGGAAGAGTACATCCTCAACTCTGATGTTGTCAAGCATTTTATTAAGATTTTCTTTATGTTAGGTGCTTTTCAATAATCGAAATCAGTACTTCAATGCCAACCTGGTTCTCACCTCCTCCCGGAATTATAACGTCCGCATATCTCTTGGAAGGTTCAATAAACTGAAGATGAGATGGTTTTACCGTATCATGATACCTTTCCAGTACTTTGCCAAGTGTACGGCCGCGTTCAATTATATCACGCTGTATAACCCTACCAAGCCTGTCGTCGGCATCAGCATCAACAAATACTTTTATATCGAACATGTTCCTTAGTCCGGGATCTGTAAGAATCAGAATACCTTCAACCACCACCACCCTTGAAGGCTCGATTGTGATAGTCTCCTCCGATCTTAAACATGTCAGGTAGGAATAGATTGGCATCTCAACACTGTTCCCCTTTCTAAGCTCTTTCAGATGTTCAATCAGAAGGCTGAATTCCACAGAGTCGGGATGGTCAAAATTTATCTTCTGCCTCTCTTCAATCGATATCCACCTGTTATCTTTATAGTAAGAGTCCTGCGGCATTACAATAACCTCTCCGTTGGGAAATACTTCTGAGATCTTCCTCACAACAGTTGTTTTTCCCGAACCAGTTCCTCCTGCTATTCCTACTATCAACATAAATGCCTATTTTTGCCAGATAATTTTACCAAATGTAATAAAAAGTGCCTGAATTATATGTCAGAATTGTATCCGTTAAAATTTGATCCTATCCTCAAGGATAAAGTGTGGGGTGGAAATGCTCTCGCCGGCCATTATAATAAAAAAGCAGGCAACCTCCCTAATATTGGTGAAAGCTGGGAAGTCTCAGGCGTACAGGGTGATCTTTCAGTTGTAAGCAATGGGTTCCTGGCAGGGAACACTATAGAAGAGCTTATAGAGGTATACATGGGCGATATTACCGGTGATTCAATTTACGAGAAGTTCGGAAATGAGTTTCCTCTGCTTATCAAATTCATAGAAGCAAGGGAGGACCTGTCAGTACAGGTGCACCCCGGTGATAAAATGGCAAAAGAGAGGCATAATGCATACGGCAAAACCGAAATGTGGTATATTCTTGAATGCGAAAAGAATGCAAAGATTTATACCGGATTCAGGGAAGAGGTGACTAAGGAAATGTACGAAGAGGCCCTGAAAAAAGGTACTCTGACCGACCTTCTCAATACTGAAAAGGCTGAAAAAGGCGACACCTTCTTCACTCCTGCCGGAAGAATACATGCAATTGGTGCAGGTACAGTTCTTGTTGAAATACAGCAGACCTCAGATATAACTTACAGAATATCTGATTGGAACAGACAAAGCACAGGCAAAACAAAAAGAGAACTTCATCTCGATCTGGCACTTGATGCTATTGATTTCTCAGAGACAGCAAAAAGAGGAAAGATAAATAAGCCTGCTGAAATAAATACTGAGCAGAATCTTGTAAGCTGTGAATATTTTAACACTAATCTCCTGAGATTCAACAAGAAAATAAATAAAGAATACTACTTCAATGACTCTTTTGTTATATACATTTGCCTTGAAGGTGAATTCAATATCTGCTGGGACGGATCATCAGAGAAAATAACAAAAGGAGAAACTGTACTTCTGCCTGCAATGATTAAGGAAGTAGCTCTTGATCCGGTTGGAGAATCACAGTTGCTTGAAGTATACACTATTTCTGAAAGTTCAATTTAATCACCTATAATTCAAATTATTATGAAATTATTCGCTGGTACTGGTCTGTTTCTGACCTTGCTGCTATTCATCGCTGGTTGTGGCGGAAGTGGAAATCCCCAGCCAGATTCTCAGGCTGCAGCTGATACAATTTCGGTGCCAGATACCGGATATACCGGCATAAAACAATACTTCAGCGGCAATACTCTTGTCAAGGAGGTTACTTTTAAAAACGGGGTAAGAGAAGGTGTCATGAAATCCTTCTATTTAACCAAACAGGTCCGTCAGACTTTCTGGTATGAGAACGGTCTAAGGGAGGATTCGGCTAAATGGTATTATATCGAAGGTCAGGTATTCCGTGCAACACCTTACGACAAGGATACAATTAATGGAATACAGCAGCAGTATTTTAAGAATGGAAAGATTAAAGCCAGACTAGGATACAAAAAAGGGCTGAGAACTTTTTTCTTTGAGGAGTTTACACCCGACGGGAAACTGATTAAGGATTATCCTGATATGGTTGTCAGTATCAAAGATGACTATTCTGCCAACGGCACCTATAAGATATCACTTCAACTTTCAAATAAAGCCACTAAAGTGAAATTCTTCAGAGGCGATTTCTCAAAAGGAGTATACGACACTGCAGCAGTGGTGGCAATAAAAACGGTTAATGGAATTGGAAATCTTACTCTCAAAAAAGCAACAGCACCAACAAGACCTGTTATTGAGATTCTGGCAGAGGTTTTGTCAGCTTATGGAAATAACTACCTTCTTGTAAAAAAGATAGAACTGCCTTATAACGATCTCAAATAATACTGGATTATGATTATCCGCTCGGCTGACTTTGTAAAAAGCTGTCCATCACTTAAGGAATGTCCGGTTACGTCAAAACCGGAGTTTGCATTTATCGGACGCTCAAATGTCGGTAAGTCATCTCTGATAAATATGCTTGCGGGCAAAAAAGGGCTTGCAAAAATATCTGTTCAGCCTGGCAAAACAAGGACAATGAACTACTTCATTATAAATGATGATTGGTATCTGGTTGACCTTCCCGGCTATGGTTATGCAAAAGTTTCGGCAACAACGAGAGATAAGTGGGTAAAATCGACTGAAAATTATATCCTGAAAAGGGAAAACCTTGTATGCCTGTTTGTTTTGATAGATGTCAGGGTTAAACCTCAGAAATCCGATCTTAATTTCATGGAATTACTGGGACAGAATCAGATCCCTTTTGTAAGGGTATTTACAAAAAGTGATAAAATCACTAAAATTGCTGTAACAAAATCCATTGAAGCATTTGACAAAGAGATGCTGGAAGCCTGGGATTCTCTGCCTCAAACCTTCATATCATCATCAGTAAAGGGTAAAGGAAAAGAGGAGATTCTTACTTTCATTCAAGAATCTATCAACAATTTTTCAAATGACAGTTTAAATAGGCATTGATTTTATATTTTTGCAGACAGTGTATCCTTAAGTAATCAGCAGCTAATTTATAGGAAAATGTTCGGAAAAGCGCCAATGAAACTATTTGCCTGCAGATCATCAAAGCATCTGGCACAGATGATCGCAGACAAGCTGGGTATTGAACTGGGTAAAAGCTCAGTTACAAAGTTCAGCGACGGTGAATTTCAACCCTGTTACGATGAATCAGTAAGAGGTTGCATGGTGTTTATCGTACAGTCAACCAATCCCCCGGCCGATAATCTTTTAGAACTGCTGCTTATGATAGATGCTGCAAAAAGAGCATCAGCTTATAAAGTAATCGCAGTTATACCGTACTATGGATTTGCCCGACAGGACAGGAAAGACAGGCCCAGAGTATCGATCGGATCCAAACTCTCAGCTGACCTGCTCAGCACAGCAGGTGTCGACAGGGTGATAACAATGGACCTTCATGCCGACCAGATCCAGGGTTTCTTTGATGTTCCGGTTGACCACCTTTTCGGGTCAGCAATATTTGCACCTTATATTGAGAATCTAAAGCTTAGCAATCTTTGTGTTTCTGCTCCCGATATGGGCGGATCAAAGAGGGCAAATGCCTACTCACGTCACCTGCAGTCGGAGATGGTTCTTTGTTATAAGCTTCGTAAAAAACCCAATATTGTTGAGGAGATGTCAATAATAGGTGAAGTGGAAGGGAGAAATGTTGTTATCATCGATGATATGGTTGATACAGCCGGTACTCTTTGCCTCGCTGCAGAAATGATGAATGAAAGAGGTGCCACAAGCATCAGGGCTTTTACAACACACCCTATCCTTTCAGGAAATGCTGTTGAGAGAATAAACAAATCACATATTGTTGAGCTTGTTGTCTCCGATTCAGTTCCTGTTTTGATTGCCTCACCAAAAATCAAAGTACTCTCAATTGCCGATATATTCGCCAAAACAATCGAAGCAGTGACTACAAATCAGTCGATCTCCACCAATTTTGTATTCTGATTCATTTGTCATATATTTGCAGTCCAAATTTTTAATGTTAAACGTGTGATGGGGTCCCGGTTCGCGGGATTGAGTAGCACATAACTAAACTACAAATGAAGACAATTGAGATCAAAGGATCAATCAGAAAAGAGCTTGGGAAGAAGAGTTCAAAACAGATCAGAAAAGCAGAAGGCGTACCATGTGTAATATACGGAAAAGAGACCAATATTCATTTCCAGGCACAGGAGCTTGCATTTAAAGGCCTTATTTATACACATGAAGCACATCTTGTTGACCTTAACCTAGACGGGAAAGTATACAAGACAGTTCTTCAGGACATTCAGTTCCACCCGGTAAGTGACAGAATTATTCATGCTGACTTTGTTCAGATTTCTGAAGATAAACCTGTTGTAATATCCGTACCTGTTTCAGTACATGGTGATTCAGTAGGCGTAATAGCAGGCGGTAAATTAAGTATCAAGAAAAGGACAGTGAAATTAAAAGGTCTGCCTAAATTTCTCCCTGAATTCATTCCTGTTGATATAACTGACCTCAAGATACATGACAGTGTAAAAGTTGGTGACCTGACATTGGATAATATCGAATTCCTCGATATGAAAAAAGCAGTTGTTGTTACAATAGCCACCTCACGCGTTGCTGCTAAGGCAGAAGGTGAAGAAGGTGAAGCTGCTGAAGGAGCTGCTGCCACTGCTGAAACTCCTGCTCCTGAAAAGAGCTGATTTTTTGACTTTTAATTTTATTCAGGCTCGATGAAATATCTGATAGCTGGCCTGGGAAATATAGGTGATGGGTACAAAGATACCCGGCACAACATTGGATTTAAAATATTGGATGCCATGGCACAGGCATCCAATATTTCTTTTACGGATAAGCGTTACGGGGCAGTTGTAAATACAAAATACAAAGGCCGTGATCTTATCCTCCTTAAACCTTCTACCTTTATGAACCTTAGCGGCAATGCCGTTAACTACTGGATGCAGAAAGAGAATATACCTCTGGAGAACATTCTTGTAATTGTTGATGATATTGCTCTTCCCCTTGGAAGCATAAGAATGAGACCAAAAGGCAGTGACGGTGGTCATAATGGCCTTGCCCACATTACAGCTACCCTGGGAACACATGATTATTCCAGAATAAGATTCGGTATTGGAAATGAATTCCGTAAGGGCTCACAGATTGATTTTGTGCTTGGAACCTGGACTTCAGATGAGATAAAAATTATAGGTGAGCGGATTCCCATTGCCATTGATATGATAAAATCATTTGCTTTTGCAGGTCTTGAACTTACAATGACAGCATTCAACAAAGAAGGCAAGGTCAAAACTGATACAGAAAAAAAGGATACTGATAAAGCAAAAACTCCGGCATCCGGTTCAGATGACAGAAAATAAAGACATCAGGATAGATAAATATCTCTGGTCTGTAAGATTATACAAGACCAGAAGCATTGCATCCGATGAATGCCGGAAAGGCAGAATCATCATCAATGACATCCAGGTAAAACCATCAAGAACAGTTACAAAGGGAGAAACAATCATAGTAAAGAAACCACCGGTAAATTACACCTTCAGGGTTATTGAACCAATTGAGAACAGGGTATCAGCAAAGCTTGTAAGCCAGTTTATGGAAGATATAACCCCGGAGGAGGAAAAGCTTAAACTTGATTACCGTCATGCAGGAGGAACTTTTCACAGAGATAAAGGCACCGGCCGCCCTACCAAAAAAGAGAGAAGACTTATCGACAGGCTTCAGGACGATTCAAACTTCGTTTAACAAGGGTAGTATAAAGACTTATTATTCAGGTCTGAGTTATTAAAGTGGCCCTTTAATTCAACATTGGGATTTCATTTTTTCTAACTTGCGGTCAGGAAACAGCCCCCTGATCTTTCAAACCATGATGCCGGGGACTCCATGTAAAGAAGAATAGCTTTTATTAACAGATGGGTAAACAAGATATTGAAAAGTATTCACCGGGATATGCTCTGCTTAATTTTGTTGCAGGACTATGGCATAATAATGTCTTTTATAGAAAAGTAATAGTAATCGGGAAGGAGAATATAAATCCTGACCACCATCTCATATTTGCCCCAAATCATCAGAATGCACTCATGGATGCACTGGCAGTGCTTTTTACAAACAGCGGACACAATGTCTTTCTGGCCAGAGCGGACATTTTTAAGAAAAAGATTTTAGCATCCATACTCTATTTCCTTAAGATACTTCCGGTGTACAGGATAAGGGATGGATACAGCAGCCTGAAGGGAAATGATGAGATTTTTTCCAAAACCATTGATGTAATCAGGAATAAAAACGGACTTGTAATTCTTCCTGAAGGGAATCATGAAGGATTCAGAAGGTTGCGACAGTTAAAAAAAGGGATATGCAGGGTAGCATTCCAGTCTGATGAAGCAACAGGAAATAAACTCAATATCAAATTAATACCTGTAGGAGTGGATTATTCACATTACATCAGGTACAGACAGGTACTTACAGTTGTATATGGAAAACCAATCGAAGTTTCGGAATTTCATGAACTCTATAAAAATAATCCGGACAGGGCCCTGGTGGAACTGAAAAACAGGCTTTCTGACGGTATAAAAAAAGTAATGGTCCATATCGATTCTGAAGAGGACTACGAAGCAATTGATGAACTCAGAAGCATTATAAACGGGAAATACAGCGATGATATTAAAAACCCTAAAATATTCAGGGACAGATCTCTCATCGAAAAACTAAACCAACTTAAAACATCTGATAATCACATTTACAAAAAGATATGCTCGCTGAGCCTAAGTATTAAGGAGAAAGCTAAAAATCTCCATATAGACTATCGTCTGCTGGAAAAAAACAGACATCCTCTCCCCTGGCTGTTGGCCGGATTTGCATTTATTTTTCTGACATTTCCTGTTTTTCTTTTCGGTAATATTTTTAATGCGATATTTCTTGGCTTACCTCTCTGGCAGACGCGCAGTATTAAGGATCCTCAGTTTGTATCATCAGTTAGATATGCACTATCATTAATTCTTGCCATTTTGCTTTTGCCGCTCTTCCTTATACTTTCATTCATCTTTTTTTCCGCCTGGTGGATTGGATTGATATTCTTCATCTCCCTTCCGATTACAGGACTCTTTGCATGGAATTATTACCTTTTGTATAAAAGAATCAGGGGTGGACTAAGGATCAGAAAATACAAATCGCTGATGAACCAGGAATTTGAAACACTTTCAAACGAGTACAGGGAAGTAAACAATTTAGTTACAGGACTTCAGAATGGCTAATGACAAAACATTTGAAGGGAAAATAGCCTGGATTACCGGAGGTTCATCCGGCATAGGCGAAGCCCTTGTCAGAAAATTTGCAGCCGGAGGTGCTGTAGTAATTGCATCTTCCAATGATCCGGCCGGACTCGAAAGGGTAAAGAGTGAGTGCAATCCAAATTCTGATAACATTCATTGTGTCCCGTTTGATCTTTCAGATACTTCAGGCATAGAGGAGATAGTTAATAAGCAGATAAGCCTGTTCGGGAAGATAGATTACCTTATAAATATAGGTGGCATAAGCCAGCGGGCAAGAATTGATGAAACACCTCTCTGGCTCGACCGCAGGATATTTGAGATCAATTATTTCGGTACTGTGGCTCTTACAAAGGCAATACTGCCTTATATGATAAAACAGAAGTCAGGCCATGTACTTGCTACAAGCAGCATCTCGGGTCGCTTCGGTTTTCCGTTACGGTCAACCTATTCTGCATCAAAACAGGCGCTTCATGGATTCATTGAAACACTCTACCTTGAAAATAAAGCGAATAATATAAGAGGGTCTGTTATTATTCCGGGAAGAGTCAGAACAGCAATCTCCATGCATGCCCTAACCTCTGAAGGCAAAGAACATGGAAAGCTTGATGAAGGACAGGCTAAAGGCATAACTCCGGAAAAAGCTGCTGATCAGATAATAAGAGGCATAAAAAGGAACAAAAGGGAGATACTTGTTGGCAGCAGTGAGCTTATTATGCTCCATATCAGGAGGTACATGCCATGGCTGTTTTTCAGAATCGCAGATAAGATTAAATCAACTTAAAATCTCGCAAAGACGCAAAGTCGCAAAGCAATTAATAAATCTTGGCGTCTCTGCGCCTTAGCGAGAAAAAATAAATGGCTAATAATAAAGGAATATGAAAGGATATGTAATAAGCGGTATTCAGCAGATGGGAATCGGAGTTCTTAATGTTAAGGAAGCCTGGGACTGGTACAACAGACACTTCGGGATGGATTGCAGGGTTTTTGAAGAAGAGGCTGAAGCAAAGCTTATGCTGCCCTATACAGGAGGTCAGCCAAGAAGCAGGCATGCTGTTCTTGCCCTCAACCTTCAAAGCGGTGGCGGATTCGAGATCTGGCAGTACAAGGGAAGAGAGCCGGTTGTAAAAAAAGAGCCTGTCAGGATTGGCGACTTAGGTATACTTGCTTGCAAGATGAAAACAAAGGATAGTCAGAATACCCTTGCTGCATTCAGACAAAAAGGTATTACTGTGCCGGCAGATGTAACTGCGGATCCATCAGGAAAAAAGACATTCTTTATGAAAGACCTCTATGGAAACATTTTCCAGATTGTTGAGGCAACCGACTGGTTCATGGATGAGAAAAAAATGACCGGTGGTTCCTATGGTGCTGTTATTGGTGTAACAGACATTGAAAAATCGAGAGTTCTATATTCCGACATCCTTGGTTATGATACTGTAGTTTATGACAAAACCGGAGTGTTTTCTGATCTGTCAGGACTTCCCGGCGGTGATTCGGAATGCAGGAGAGTATTACTGAGAAGATCGATCCCGTTTGCAGGACCATTCAGTAAAGTACTGGGAAACAGTGAAATTGAACTAATAAGCACAGCGGTACCTGGCAAAAAGATCTTTGAAGGCAGGTTCTGGGGCGACCCGGGATTCATTCATCTCTGCTACGACATGAGAGGTATGGATGAACTCAAGAGCTTTTGTGAAGCCAAAGGATTTCCATTTACAGTTGACAGTAAGAAAAGCCACGAAGGCAGTGTTTTTGATATGGGTGAAGCGGCAGGACATTTCTCATATATTGAAGATCCCGACGGCACACTGATCGAATTCGTTGAGACTCATAAAATACCTATGCTGAAAAAGCTTGGCATCTACCTCGACCTGCGAAAAAGGGATCCCCACAAGGCTCTACCAAACTGGATGCTCAGTACTTTGAAGTTCTCAAGAGTAAAAATCTAAACTTACTATTTAAGAGATTTCAGGTAAGTCCTTTTTTTAACACAGAGGACACAGAGTCCCGATAGCTATCGGGATCACAAAGTGCACAAAGGTAAAATCCTTGACTATTATTTCTTTGTGGTCTCTGTGCCTTTCCTTTGTGATCTCTGTGGTTTAAAAAAAGGGATGCTCTCTAAAAACATCCCTTTCAGGTAGTAAAACCGAATCTAACTCTAATTATTGACTCTTAATTATCAGAATTGCAACATTTATGCCTTTTCAGCGGCTTTTTCAACCTGCCTTAAAACCCTCATTATGTTGCCACTCCATATTTTCTCTATCTCTTTCTTCGAGTAACCTCTTCTAAGCAATTCAATTGTAATATTTTTTACCTCAGCAGCATTTTTACATCCGTCAACTCCTCCTCCACCGTCGAAGTCGGTTCCTATACCAACATAATCGATACCTATAACCTGAACAACATGATCAATATGATCAACGATATCGCTGACTGTAGCAAGCTTCTCATATTTCTTCCTGATACCACGGAATTCCTCTCTCATCTGGTTTTTGCGTACCTCACTCGAAATTGTATCGTAGTCACCATACTTAACCCTTAGTTCATTGAGCTTTGTTTCCATTTCCGGATTCGGCTCCATTGTTTTCAGGTAAGCGCTCAGTATGCATATCTGAATAACACCTCCGTTTGCCTTCAGAGCAAGAAGCATGTCATCAGTGAGATTACGCGGATTGCAGCATAGAGCCCTCGATGATGAATGCGATGCAATCACAGGAGCTTTGGAAATATCCATTACATCAAAAAAAGATTTGTCTGACATATGAGATACATCCACCATCATCCCAAGACTGTTCATCTCCTTAACTACCTGCCTACCAAAATCAGAAAGTCCGTTACTTTCGGGACCAGCCGGATCGTTGGAAGAATCGCAGATATCATTATTCCTTGAATGACAAAGAGTAATATATCTTGCTCCCAGATCATAATACTGCTTTATCTTAGTGATGTCAAGCCCAATCGGGTATCCGTTCTCAACACCTATGAAGGCTGCGATCTTACCGTTTTTCCATGTCCGGTATGCATCATCAGCAGAATAAACAAGTTCAGCAACATCAGAATTTTTCTCAACATTCTTATGAATGGCATTGAATATTAAAAGAGCATCATTATGCACTTTGGCAAATGCAGAATCGTTTCGTGGTCCCTGACCTGTAAAGACAGCAAAGAATTCTGAATGAAGTCCACCCTCTTTCATCCTGGGAAAGTCAACACATCCATCTTCATGCCTTACTCCCATATCGAATTCAGGATCTCTGAAATCCATCGGAGTATCGCAGTGAGTATCAACGGTAAGTATTGATTCATGAATCTTATCTGCTTTGCGGGTGAGTTGTTCCTCCCTGGTTCCGCAGGCGGTAAAGATCAATAGAGCCAATAATGAAAAATTCCTGATAAGCATGCCTGTTTAATCATATTTCAAGTGGTGCAAGTTAATTAAAAAGTGATTGCTATTATCTGAAGCATTGACATTTAACCAATTTTAACAGAGTAAGTTGAAATCTTTATTTTACGGTAATTATCGATAAAAGGCATTAAAAGGAATCAGTGGATGTTATATCAGTACCACTGAATAAGACCTATTTAAAAATCACTTGATATACATATTAATATTAAGTCCTTTTACTTATAAGTTACTTGATCAATCTGCATACTTTCGGAAAGTGTTTTATTGCTATAAACCAGAGAAATAGAATCTGATATGTCGCCATTAATGAGTCACCTGCTTATCCCCTTCATCATTGCAATGTTTCTTGCCATAAACATGGGAGGAAGCGGCACTGGTCCTTCATTTTCTGTAGCTTACGGAGCAAATGTAATTAAGAGAAGCCTGATCCCGGGACTGTTCGGAATTATGGTCTTTCTGGGTGCAATCCTTGCAGGGAAGCATACAGCAACTACAATTGGAAAGGAGCTGATCAATCCCGAACTGATGACCTTCCCGATTGTATCTATAATACTTTTTGCTGTATCCATATCACTTCTTATAGCTAATCTTTCCGGTATACCGCAGTCTACAAGCCAGTCAACAGTTCTGGCAGTTATTGCACCTGCTGTCTATTTTGATAAAGTAAATACAGTCAAGCTGTTCGGAGAGGTTATTCCTGCCTGGTTTATTCTGCCTGTGATAGCCTACATTATAAGTTATCTTGCAGGCCGATATATCTATAAACCAATGCGAAGAAGGGGTTTAACGCAATCAAGAGCTCAGAATGCCAACCTTCGACCTATCTGGAACGGATTAATATTGGCTATGTCGCTATATGTAGCCTTCTCTATCGGATCAAACAATGTTGCAAATGCATCCGGACCTATAGCTACAATGTCAGCAAATGAGCTAAACATTGCTGGAGACAAGAACTTTATGGTCATACTTATCCTTTCAACTCTCCTCATAGCGCCTAATTTTGCAATAGGCAGTTCAATATTCGGGAATAAGATTCTTGAAAACACCGGCAAAGAAATTGTTCTGTTCGGAAAGTTTGAAGCAGTAATAATTGCCTTTGTATCAGGAAGTTTACTATTAATGGCCTCATTAACCAAAGGTATTCCTACCTCACTGGTTCAGCTTAACGTAGCTGCAATACTGGGTATAGGTGTTGCCAAACTCGGACCGAAGAACATCTTCAGGAAAACCGAAGTACGGAAATTCTTCATGATGTGGCTTATTGCCCCGGTGATCGCCTTTACCCTGGCTCTCTTTCTGACCTGGCTTGCTGATAAGATGGGGTATCTTAGTTAAATAAC
Source organism: Bacteroidota bacterium (assembly GCA_016718875.1). Classification (GTDB taxonomy): domain Bacteria; phylum Bacteroidota; class Bacteroidia; order Bacteroidales; family VadinHA17; genus LD21. The sequence goes on along the minus strand of JADKBL010000035.1, from coordinate 16,285 downwards.
CAGACAGGTCAGGTTTTCTTCGCTTTCTCCTTCTCAAGATATTCCAGTCTCTTCTTTATCTTATCAATATATTCGGGAGGATATGCTATTTCCGAGCCTTTAATCCGTTCAAGAAAAATTCTGTAATATTTTATCGCATTGTCCCGGTCGATCAATGCTTCATCGTATAAGTTTGCTATTATCATGAGAACACTGATGTTGTGATCAATCTCCAGTGCCCGGTTGTAGTAATCTATTGCATCTTTAAATAAACCATCATCCTGTAATACCAGGGCACAAAGGAAGTATGTCCTCCCAAGCTGTATATGAAGGGGCATCAGTATATTTGCAGCCTTTTTGTAATAAAAGACTCCATTTTTGTTATCTCCCGTACGCTCATAACACTGTGCAAGGTAACTGCATGTCTCATAATCGGTCGTATCACCCTGGTGCGCCATTAAAAGAAATGGGATCGCTTTTACCGGCTGGAGGTTGTAAGAATAGCCTATCCCTACTCTTTTCAGATAGAGTTTTGAGGTATCGCCTGATGCAAGAATTTTGAGATAATCATCCATGGCCCTCTTGGTGTAATTCCTGGAGTAGAAAAGCTGTGCACGCCGTGCATAAAGGTCCATATCGGAAGGATCTGTTTTCATTCCTTTGCCCAGAATGGTAACAGCTGTATCCCACCGCGATGTTGAAGCATACAGGTATGACAGGTTTTTTATGGCAGAGACATTATTGCTGTCAATAGATAAAGATTTATTGAACAGCTTGATAGCATCTTCAAAATTATCTTTTCGAAGATAAGCAAATGCTGTTTTGTCAAGATAAGTGCAATTTGAGGAATCAATTTTCAGGAACCTGTTATAGATATTCAGCGCATTATCGTATCTGCCCGATTGCATATAGATGCTTGTAAGGTAAAATGAATAGATCCAGTTCAGTGTATCCTGACGGCAAAGCTTGCGAAACAGGGGTTCAGCCTTTTTCATTTTTTCATCGGCGTAATAGCTTTTCGCAAGTTTGAAGCTATAAACCGGGTTTACAGTGTCTATTGCTGCTGCCCTGCGGAAACATTCTGTCGCTTTATCCTCCTCAACCACATTCTGAAATGCAATCCCAAGTTTATAGTGAATCACCGGATTCAGGCTGTCATACATCAGGATTTGCCGGCAGGTATCAATTACTTTTTTGTACTCTTCCTGAATCAGCAGGCTGTCAATTATTTTGTTGATCCTGTTTTCCTGAGCGATGGTTGTGGTGAAAGTAAACAGTAAAACAGCTGTAAAAGAGATAATTGTTTTCATCATAATTTAATTTTGATTTTAAAGGTATGATGGAACCACACATGTTGGTAAAAATTTTATTTATAAGTGTGTGCATTTGCATAACCTGTGGGTTTCATATTCCAGATTGGTTGAATGTAATTGACTTTCTGACTTTCAATTTGCTGTTATCAAATTTACAACGAAATTATTAGTTATACAATTATTTTTTAATTTTCTTGTGTCCTCCGGCACAAGAGATTGGTAGAAATAAAAATGTATTGATCTTCTGGAGTTGTTGAAAAAGTCAAAATCCATCCCTTCTTACAGATAGCATCCGCAAGCGCAAGGCGCAAAGAGTTAAATCAAGTTCTGGGAAAGTTTCTTAACTGATCTTTAATAGCTTTGCGTTCTTAGCAGGCGCTGTCTCTGCGTTCTTTAGCGGTTTAAAACGACTTTCTAAAAACACCATGAAAAGGGATGACATTTAATGGTGGTGAAAAAAGAAGTCCGAGAGCTATTTATTTATCGTATTGATATTCTAATGGTAACAAATCAGCTAATCGTTGATTTGCCAATTTTCCTCTGAATGTAATTTCAGAGGAATCATAATAACCGTTCTTCTCAAAATATACATCGTTCTGCAAACTTAGCTCAGTGATACATGATCGGTCAAGTCTTCCCCACGAATCATAAAACACTTCCTTCTCACGGAAAATAATAAAGGTTGAAGGAAAACCTTTTTGTTCAGGTTGGTCCGGATTTGCAAAATGTTTCAGGTATTTTCCGGAGTCGCTTTTCTGAATGACAATTTGATTATATCCCAAATCCTCATCCAGAGTATTTTTTACAACAAATCCAGTCGATTCAAGTTTATTCTCCCAAAGCGACCTGAAAAAATATGTCCTTGATTTGAGATATGCATCCTCTCTTTTCTTAATGTATCTCTGATTATTAACTTCTTCCGCTGCCAAATCTTCATTGAAGAAAATATATCCTGAAAAAAAGAAGTTTTCATCTTTTGTATTTAATACAAACTCGTCAAGGTAATAGGATGCTTTATATCCCATGGCGTTATTGTAAATGATGAGAGGATTTGAAGAAAAAGCTTTCAAAGTGCCGTTTTCATCTGCAGTTATTATAATGTCATCTTCGTTAATTATCTCACAATAACCGGCATTCCGGGTTTTTCCAAGAAAAGTACTTTTAAAAAGTTTCAGGTTTTCAGATTTTAACTTCTGCTCTTCTGATTTGGCATCAACATTTATTGATTCAAATAATTTGGGAGTGAGATATATCTGAACTGGTTTTTCAGGTGTAACAACATCAAAGCGGACAGAATAATAGCCGGCAGAACTAATAATAAGGGGCAATGATTGGTGTTTTGAAATGTCAATTACAAAACGCCCGTTCTGGTCAGTAGCTATCCCTGTAAATGTACCGTCAAAATAGACAATTGCATTACTGATTTTTCTTTTTGTTTTTTCATCGAGAACAAAGCCTGTTATGACCTGAGCAAATGCGCTGATACATAAACATGATATAATGACTATTGAAAAAAACCTTCTCATTATTTTTTCTCTATCTCACTGAATATTAACATTATTTAATTGAATATTCATAAGGAAGAATATCACCCACACGCTGCTTTGCCATTGCGCCGTCCCAGCTTATTGCAAATGGATCAAAATATCCCTTCTGATCAAAGTAGACAAATTCCCGCAGGAAGCTTACCCAGCTTGTTGTCATTTTCGCGTTATCACGGATACCGAGCATTCCCTTGAATTTCATAAACTTCTTAATGCTGTCAGGCTGTACAACTATATTGCTGTACAGAAGATCTCCCTCACCAATATTTTTCAGGGAGAAGCCTTCTGATGCAAGTTCATTGTTCCATAGGGCTCTGAAAAAGTGCATCTTCGATCCACGATATGTTTGCTCCCTGTTCATCCTGTAAAACTCCTTTTTCGATTTATCACTGCTCATATCTTCGTTAAACACCATATCACCGCTTATGAAAAAAGCATTTCTTTTTGTATGAAACCAGAATGCATCTAGGTAATATGTCTCTTTGTATCCGAGTCCTCTGTTGATAATCTGTATAGGTTTTGAAGCATAAGCTCTCAGTGTATCATTCTCAAACGTTATTGTTATATCCTTTTCGTTCACTATCTCACAACGGACTGCATTATCAGAAGTACCCAGAAAATTATCTTTGAACATCTTAAGGTTCTTTTCCCGTGCTTTGGCATTAATAACAACCTCTTTCAATTCAAATACTTTCGGGGTCAGATAAATTATCAGTGGCTTACCTTGCTGGAGATCAGTAAGAGTTACTGAATAATATCCCAAAGCGCTTATTGTTAATGGTTTGTTGCTATTACCTGTAATGTCCAGTGTGAAATATCCGTTTTTGTCTGAATTTGTTCCTACAAATGATCCGTTAAAATAAACCGCAGCGAAAACTATCTTCTCTTTAGTTTTCTTATCTGAAATGGTCCCTTTAATAACCTGACTGTAAGAACTCAGACCGCAAATGATAAAAAGAAAAACAATTATTATCCTTTTCATTTTTTTTAATATTCTATGTTAAATCTTCATGATTAACTATTCCACTTTATACTCCAGTTTTCCGGTAACAGGAATTCCGCCGGAGGTGATACCTTCGACGATTAATATTACATTCCCTTTATTATCAGCATTATAAAAATCGACGACAGCATTTTCAAAGAAATTTATATCAGGATCCCACAATAGTGTTGATCTCAGATCAGGTATCCCTGGTACTGAGGGTGAAGAATAATCGGGAGAATAAAATATTCTCGGAACATCATATCCCTTTACAATCCTGTTGACAGAATGAAATACGGGTATTTTCTCATCCCTTTTCTCGTCGGGTTTTGAAATTATTGATATTACCCCATTATATTTTGGCTCTTCATCAATAGTTCCTTTATTTTTCTTGCTTGGCTCAATAGAGGTTGCAATTCCTCCCGATTTGAGTATTTCAATCCTGTCGATCCATTTTACCGGAAATGTTGCTACCATATCGTAAGGAACTGTTATACCGTCGAGCATAAAAAGAGGTTCAAGCCCCGATCCGCGTATTCTGATACCTGATTGTGTAACATCATTTGTTGGTTCAACTCTTACACCTGAAACTCCTTTTCTGATGATTTCTCTGAAATTATTGAATCTTTCATCCTGCGGAGTAACCTTGATTGTCGCGTCAGGAATGCCTACTGCAACCCTTTGCACTGCATATGCAGTTTGTGTCTGATAATTAACTGAAGCTGCTTTATTACGTCTGGCCACAATTTTAACCTCTCCAAGCATAATTGTATCGGAGAGCAGGAGCTTCACTTCTTTATTTTTTCTTATAATAAATTCATGTTCAGTTTCTGACTGTTCCTCCTCAGGAATAAGATTTCTGATCAGAAGGAACTTCGATCCGGATTTTTCATTCACCACTGGTTCAGGAGAATAACGAGTTGTATCAATTATAAGATGTCCTGCGGGACTATCCTTTTCACTAACTGCAGTGGCTATCATCCTTGCATCTCCTGTAAAATCAACCTCATCAAAACTGAACAATCCTGTTGAATCAGTTGCAGATGTCAGCATCAATTCATTCTTCTCCTTTCTCAAAATCGCGGTAACAGCTGTATTCTGCATGGGAGCTCCCGAAATCACCTTATTGACTCTTCCTGATAAAGTGATTCCATACTCGGGATAGAAAACCTGATTCTCATATTTCCACTTAAAATCTCTCCATCCCTGAATACTAAGCAGCAGATCGAGATTGCTGATTCTGTCAGTATTACCGGGATCAAAATAATATGCAGGGTCCTCAACCGGTCCACGGATATCAGATTCAAGAAGAAACCATGACGAAATAGTAGAATTTGACCAGCGGTTGCTGCTCAAAAAAGAGGTTTCGACTGCTGACATCGAAAGGAAGGTATTGTCATTAATTACTGAATCGCTGATTAGCGAAAGCTTTACGGATACTTTTTCGCGTTTTTTGTAAATCGGCTTATCTGTAGTCACTTCCAGCTTCAGATTCTCTTTGCTGTTGAAAATCAGACGCTCGCACAGAGGCAGTCCATCAGAGTTAATCAGAGTTAACTGAATAATTCCCGCCGGAAAATCATCTAATGGTAGTCTGAAGCTTGTTGATAGAGAATTATTAATACTGAAGCCCAGTGTGCTGACAACGCTCTTATGAGCAGAGACTTTTATAAAATGTACCTGATCAGTCAGGGATGACAATGTTGCCGGATTTGTTCGAATTGTAATAAGAGGTCCGTTCTCCTGATACTCTGAGACATTGAGGGTGAATCCATTCTTACTGCTCAGAGGGAGATCCTTTCTGATAGTCTTTCCATCCGGTGTTTTGATCAGGGCATAGTAACTCAATCCATCAAGAGGTCGCATATAAAACCTGCCCATTCCTTTATAAGCAGTCCGGAACAAGGCTAGACGTTCTCCGGAAGAGGCGAATACTTCTCCTGAAACATCGCATCCCTTACCAAAAGTATCAGCTGCTCTGAATGAGATACTGCATGTAACATTATTAACCAGTGAACCTCCTTCAGGGAAAAAACTAACATTATAGCTAACTGAAGCCGTGATAACACTATCAAATCTTACAGCCTCCTTGTCTGATGAATTAAAAATTATAAGGGGTTTTTCAAAGATCTGCATATTAGCGAAGTTCCGCATATAATTAGTGTAAGCACGGATTCTGTACACGCCGGGAGACAGAGTATCGGACAGTCTTATATCACCTTTTCCAAGGCCGCCATCTATCCTTATGATTCGTGAGTCGATTATCTCCGACCGGAAAGAAATAAGTTCTACATGGAGATTCATACTGTTATATGAAAGAGAAAGATCCGGATCTTCAACGAGGTATGCTTTGAACCAGATATCCTCTCCCTGTGTATAGTAATCGCGGTCTGTTTGCAGATATACTTTCTCAATGACTATTATAGAATCATCGCTGGCAGGAGACTTGGAATAGGAATCCTGAGCAACACAATAAGAAGTATTGAAAGAGAATAGAATAATCCAATATGCAAAAATCCATATTAAACAGATCCAATTCTTATAGAAGTGGCTTAAACTCACTTTATCAAATAGTTAACAAGATCTGAAATAACAGTAACCGGACTTCAGAAGTTACTTTTAAGTATAAGTGAAATTAATAATTTTTCAGCTTCAAATCAACTCATTAATTGCATTCGTGAGCTCTTTATCAGTAATCCCTTTCTCATATCCGACTATTATCTTTCTGATAATCCTGTTCCTGTCAAGGATGAAGAAAGAAGGAACACCGTTTACTTCATACTTTTTTGTTAATCCTTCCGACGCTTTTAAAAAAGTGTAATTCAATTCATTGTCCTTCTGATATTTCCCCAGAGCCTCAATTTCACTGCTCCATGTTTCAATACTTACAAATCCGAAATCCTTGTCCTTAAAGTCCTTAACAAGCTGCTTTAAAAATGGGATAGCAGCATGACAAGGGCCACAACCGATCCCGGTAAACTCCACGAGCAACACCCTGCTTTTCATATCTTCTAATCCAACCGTCATGTTGCCTGAATCTTTCAGACTCCAGTCGGGTGCAGCTTTCCCTGTTAGATCAACCTTTACCGGTTGCCGGCTGCCGCGTACCATAATTTCAAAATTGTCAGGGATGATATCAGCTGCAATAAGATCTTCTGTCTTAATCATATTTAATTCAAGGCTGCTACAGGTTTCAATATAGGAGGTATGCGGCATCCTTGTCATGATCCTGTACGGAAGCTTACTTTTGGTGTTTATCCAGATATCATATCTCACAAATGCATCCCCCTCAGCTAAATACGGGTTGGGCATAACAACAGGTTTGCCAAAGAAATAAACTACTGTAGATGGATTATAAACAATGATTCGGGCTGAATCACCATAATCTTCAAGGCTTACTGTTATGCTGTCCTTTGTTTCCAGGGCATACTTAATAATGTTTTTAGCATGATTAAAGAACGGCGAGCTTACTGGTCTGAATGGCAGTTTATTAGTGTTAAAGCTGTCAATTGTGACACTCATATTATCATAGTTAAAATGAGCGCTAGCAGCTCCGTCATAATACAAATATACTTTTGCAGTGTCCTCAGGATAAAACCAGATATAGCCCGATCCTATTGATGTATCCGCAGAATTGACATACTCCTTTTTCAGCCATTCTGTTGTTTTGAACTTTGTAGTATCACCAGGAGCGGTACCTGACATTTTTGACAAATAGGATGCAGATCTGACCTCCTCAATGTTACTTAACACCTTACGCAGATACTCTGTTTTATTGGTTTCAGTTTTACATCCGGAATTAAAAAAAATTATTCCTGCAAGAAGAAGAATTGAGTAATGTGGAAATGATTTCTTTTTCATTTGATTGTAATAAGGATTCATTGATAATTGAAAAGTCCGCTTACCAGTTTAATCAAATATACAACGAAATTATTAGTTATATAATTATTTTTGGTAATTTCCTTTGCCATCAGGCACAACAGGTTGGCAGATTGAAGATGCTATTCTCCTGAGTGTGGTGATAAAGTCCTTTGTGTTAGTTCTTAATTACCTTACAATTTGTTTTTCCTCTTCCCTTTGAAGCATCGGGAATTTTTCAGCATTTGTTTTAATCGTGATTTCCCATTTTCCCGGTTCATTTATCATGCATTCAAAATTTATATCAGGTCTGGAATTTGATCCTGTGCTGTAATTTGTTTTATTTAGTTTCAGATTAAAGGGAAATAATACATTCTCGAACCCTGCTTTATACCCAATGGTAAACTGTTTCCCACTGGTGCCAAAAATCGTATACTTATTATTCGGAATTAACTTTTCACCTTCAAAATACCTTATAATCACTTCATTCCCGGTATTCTTTATCTTGCTTACTGATGTACTGACGATTCCGTCCTTTCTGATTACATTAAAAGGGACAATCCCGTTGTTAACAGAAGATTTAGTTTTAGAATGGATAGTTTCTTCCTGTTCAGAAAGCACTGCGGAATCATCCAGAATTTTCTGTTCTGATAGAAAAGAAACCGGAATCATACAATACACATCAACATTCTTTCCGTTCTGGCTTCCTGGTTTCCATTCAGGCATACTGCTTACAACACGGATAGCCTCGTTGTTGAATATCTGGTTATCTGTTTTCAATACAATCGTTTCCCTTACCTTTCCTTCAGAGGACACAACGAACCTAACCGTAACTACACCTTCAATATTCTGTCCTACAGCTTCTTTAGGGTAATTAATATTTTTTCTCAGCCAGTCCATCATTGCCATATACCCCCCGGGAAACTCAGGCATATCTTCAACAACCACAAAAGGAATATTTGGATCAGTATTTCCACCGCTGCTTTCCTTTTTGGTTATAATATGAATTACGCCGTCCTTCGCTTTCTCTCCATATAAATCTGTTGCTGCCTTACCTTTTGTAACATGAACAGACTCAATTATTTTGGAATCAATCTGGCTTGCATCCTTATCAGTTACCACTCCATTTACAACAACCAGGGGATTTTTACCAACTTCAGATCTCACGGAATGAGATAGTACAGAATCAACAGCTACTTTTGGCAGAACAAAGTTTATCGGTACCATATACCATACATTTACTGGCTCACCACCCTGTTTGCCAGGCTCAAATCCCTTTAGAGTTGATACAACCCTTATAGCCTCTTCATCCAGGAGAGGGTGAACTCCTTTCAGAACTGATACTCCATCAGCATTGCCCTCTTTTGTAACAATAAATCTTACAATTACCCTTCCCTCAGCCTTTGCTTCTTTTGCTGCCTCAGGATAACTTGTACTTTTTGATATATAATTCAGTAGTTCCACATCACCACCGGGATACATAGGCATCTGCTCAACAACAACATAAGGTGTCTCATTAAGTATCTGATCAGGGAGCCTGAATCTTACGATTGTATTTGATGTAAAAGGTTCGTCAATTATTGGATTCTTTGGACTTTCCCATTTAGGTGAGTTCCTGATGACACGGATTATCTCATCAACAAGAATCTGGTTTACTGAACCTGAATTTGACACAACATCAGTTATTGTTCCATCAAGCTGGATTTTGAAATTTACACTTACCCAGCCTTCCAGTTTTTTCCTTTGTGCCTCTTCAGTGTAAATTGCATTTTGCTACCCAATCTGTAAACCGGTTGAACTGCTGATTCTGAAAAGTCGGATAATCAGTTGGCTCAAGCCTTCTCAGCGGTGGTCGCATACCCATTTCAATTGCTTTCTTTCTTGTAGTGATCTCATATACCCCTGCAGCACCTTTATCTCCATACTTATCTGTTGCCTCCTTGCCGGCGATCATTTTAATAATTCCGAAATTGTAACCCAGTTCCTTAGATGCAGTTAAATAGTCCTTATCTGAAATCACCCCGTCTATAACTACTAACTGAGGTAATTTTGCATCACCTTGCTTATTTACAAAAATTTGCCTGGCTGCAAACTCAGGGTCTTTTTCCAACCGGATTGTCATCTCTGCATTAAAATCAGGTTTTAGCAATATTCTTTTATATCCGTATATAAATACCATTATTGATTCATCAGGTTGAATATTTCCCAATGAAAATCTGCCATCCTTATCAGTTTTTGCACCGAATGCCTCATCTGGTATTTTTGAATTTTGGATCCTGACTCCCGCTAATGGTTTTCCTTCCTCATTGAGTACTATTCCCTTTACTCCCTTCGAATGATCAATGGGGCTTCAGAAATTGTAAGTGGCAAATTTTCATGAGCTAACATATTTATACTCAGGTTTCACAAAAGCATAAGACAATATCAGTACTGGAGGCAGGACTATAAGTGTCTTCCATACAGCTTTACTGTTTGTTGGTTTCGTATTTATCATAATGATTCTGTTTTTTATCAGACTGTTAAATGTATGGGCAAGTGAAACAGCTTTCACTTCACCGGCAATACTCAGAAGCCTGTACTGGTAATCTTTGATGCTTCTGTTTATGACAGATACCTGGTCGGCCAGATACTCATGATTGAGCACCACCGATCTCTTAATAAGCCAGGCGAAGGGATTGAACCATTGAAATGCAATGAAGATTTCACTCAGCAGCAGATCAAAGGTGTGGCCCTGACGCAGATGGGCAGACTCATGATCAAGTATATCAGTGTAATTTCCGCTGTTGTAAACCGATGAAGGTATAACGGCATAAGGAAAGAAGGAAAATGGAGGGTGCTGACGAGCAGATACTACTATCCTCGGAAACCTTACAGAAACCGTAACTCCGGCCGAAATAATCCGGTAAGTGCTGATCAGGCTTATTACGCTCCTGATAAGAAATATAAGCACTCCAAATAAGTAAATCCAGCCGATTATCAACACAAAATCAAGTGGTGCTGAAGAGGCAACTATCGGCTGAGATACAGCTGGAACTATATCATTACCAGGATATCGCAATCGCATTTGAAGTTTCAGCCGTAACAGTCTGAATAACTGTAACGGGTATTTTAAGCAGGGGGATAATGACTGGCAGGATGATAGAGAAGATCAGAATTATCCTGTTTCTCAGGTAAAATGTCTCTTTCCTGTAAAAAACAAGATAGGTAAGGTAAAACAGGGCTGTGCCGGCTGTTACCTTAAGCAGGTATAATAAAATGTTATCCATCTTCTTCTCCTTTTTCTATTATCTGAATTATCTTTTTCAGGTCTCCGGCACTGAGCTTCTTTTCATTTATAAAGAATGAAACAACATTCTTATACGATGATCCGAAGTAATCAGATACAACATCCTTCATGAATATCCTCCTGTAATCCTCTTTTTTCACAAGGGGATAATACTCATGGTTCTTGCCATAAGCTTTGTGAGAGACATATCCCTTTTCCTCGAGTCCGCGGATTACTGATGAAAAGGTTGTGTAAAGGGGTTTCGGTTCGTGATGGAGGTCTATCAGCTCTTTGATGAATCCTTTCCGGGCTTTCCAGAGTATCTTCATAGCCTCCTCTTCCTTTCGTGTCAGTCGTTTCATACTATAACGGTTTATTCAAAGATATAACGGGTTTTTTAGTTTTGCAACTAATTTCATAATTATTTTTCTGAAAAATGCGTTTACAGATCTCGGATCTCGTCTTTTTTTTAAAAATCTTCATTATCTGATCCTCTATGAGGATCTGGTGTGTAAAATAGATTGAATACATTTAAAATATTTATTAATACCGGATAAATCGTTGATGGTCGTAGACCATCTGACTATTGTAATACCCATATAAACATGGCATCCTGATGGTCGTAGACCATCAAATAATTATAAATCATGCCTCATGCGAAGCAAAAAAAGTCCCGGCGATAAATGCCGGGACAGCCATGAAAAGAATGTTCAATGCTTCTTTAGGACAGTAAAAAAGCTTCTTAAAGTTTTACAACTTTATATACACTGACGAGCTTGGCTCGTATTAGTCTTAAATAATAAATCCCTGCAGGCATTTCCTGCATGCTGATCATCTTCTCTCCGTTACAGCCGGTTCAATCAAATCACTTCTTCACCGGCTTTCCTGTGGGTCAATAAGTGTTACAGCTATCTCTTTTTCAACAGGTTCTTCGAACTGAATTGTTAATGTATTCACTTGCCGGATTAGGATATACTTTACCTTAACCAGAATATCAAGATTCTCCTCAATAGCTGTCACAATAAGCTGCTGAAATCCGTGGGGCCAGGGTGAGATTCCCGTTTGAAAATGTCGGCACTATCAACTCTCCTAATGTCCAGCTTAATGAGATATTTGTACCGGTATTATAGCCGCCTCGTAATGGAAACGGCTTCCTGCTTTGCCTGAGCGGAAAGAGAGAGGGCAAAAAAATAATAGCCAGTAATGTGAATATCAGACGTTTCATCAATAAATAATTAGCTTAAGAAGCCAGGTAAAAGAACAAAATTAGGTGAAATGGAATCAAAACCAATAAATCAAATCGGATTTTTGCATTTATTGTTTAAACCGCAAAGGACGAAGTGGTTTTACATGAAGGTCATCATAGTCAAATAGATTTTTCTTGAATCCAGTTAATTATATCATTTTTGGATTTTTAACAAGTCTGACTTCTGCTCTCTCTCTGGTGACTCTGTGTCTCCTCTGTGTAACTCTGAGTAACAGAACTTACGCAGAGAGAGTACGGAGGGACACAGAGTTTCAGAGGACTTTTTCAATGCTTTTCTGTGATAAATCTATTGTTAGTTCGAAGGCAATGAGGAATGTGGCAAAGTTGGCGAAAATATATTTATCTTCGATATTCGAATATTTTAAATGAATCTCAATAAATATACTCTTGTTTTTCTGTCAGTTACGGAGTGGAATACTGACAGGACTGGGCATGGACCGGATGGTGAACATTGGACTCGTTCTTCTTGTTTCATCTGTGCTGTTTTTATTCTCGAGAAACCACCTGTTTGAACAGAGAAAAAGATACACTCCAAATACATATTTCCTGCTTATCCTGCCCGGGCTACTGATATTCAGCATTATGGTCGGGTTGATGTGTGCAACACTTTGCCGGGGCACTAATTGTTATAAGCGGATTAACATTCCTGACGGCAATGTCACTATGGCTTAGCTTATTATCAGACCTCGTACGGCAACTCAGCAGGGATACAACTGCCATCTTCACCCTCTGGCTCACATATGAACTTGCCAGCCTCAATATCAGGTTACTAATATCGCCATGGGATGAATCTTCTGGGCAACGGTCTTGCAAAAGATATTGCATTCATCCAATGGTATGAATATACCGGTACCGGGGAGTCTACATTATGGATCCTTCTCAGTAATTACTTCCTTGCACAGCATATAATAAGGTTATATTCTTCCGGAAAAGAGCTGCTTAATTGCAGTAGCATGGATGCTGATTATTATTGTACCCCTCAGATTTTCATTATGGCGATATAATTCAATGGAAAGTCATTCATCTCCGGAAGAGGGGTCATCGTCCAGCCGAATACCAATCCGTACACTGAGAAATTTGTAGTCCCGGTTTAAAAACGCAGCGGCAGAAGGTATTAACTATGGCTTCTGATTCAGTAACTCAGAATACAAGGTGGATAATAACTCCGAAACAACTGTTGATGATCCGGTAAATCTGGACGATCTTCAAAATGACCCGTATATCAAAATGATGTACAGGACGATATTTATAAAATACCCGGACATCAATGGTTGCCGGACTGGTAACCCCTCTGTGCAATATGATGTAAAGGATGAACCTCCGACACGAAGTGCTTAAAAAGAGATGCTTCAGGGTACTACTTCCGATCATTTCAATTCAGCTCTCGGGATCGATACGGGTACTCAATTTGAGTATTTATCACAAATCTAAGCTGGTCCCGGGATCGAAATGCAGTTTTTCAATGGTCCGGCAGATTGCCTTGAACGAATCCTCCCTACCTCGGCGGTTATCGATGGGGCTATGGCTCACAGGAGGAAAGGAGTATGCTTACCCACCAGCTGACAGGATCGAAAATTGCACCGATAATTAAGCGAGTCTGTATTCGGATCATTTACAACGGGAATAGTGTCAGAAAGGAGCTAATGCCCCTTTATCATAACTAATGATGGCTGGTGGAAGAATACGGGAGGATACAGACAGCACCTCTCCTCCTATGCCTCTTTAAGGGCAATGAGACACGGCGACCGGTAGCCGACGTGGTAAATACGGGCGTTTCATGCTTCATCGATATAAGGGAAAACCGCAGTGAAACAGGATGGTACACTGAAGCAGCTAGTAAAAGGTGATATAATAGGAAGAAAACATAACATTCTATGTAAACATGGAGACTACATTTTGCGTATATCTCTGTTTATAAGTATATTATTGGTCTTATATTCATTCATTGTAATTCCTGTAAAGGAAAAACAGAAAAATTTCGCGCCGGGATGCAACCTGAGTTAACTTATTGTCTTCGTAATCAGGTAAGTTTATTAGGTGGATACTTTTACGGTACATACATGCTCCGCTTATTGAGGAGTGCAAGGGCAGCAGCAGGGCTTCAGTTCCTGCCGGATAAATCCCAATATTCAAAAGCTATGTACAATATTAGCTTACAGGATGCTTAACAACAGGGAGGATGTTGAGGATATAGCTCCAGGAAACATTCAGACTGTTTCCAGGAATTTAAACTCCTTTAGATTTGAATCAACATTCGGTGCATGGCTGAAAAGGATACTTATGGAAATAAATGTATCAACCACCTGCAGAAAAAGAAGACTGACCCGATGCTCAACTGATGAACTGCCAAACAAGCTATGAGGAAGAGGATGAAACAGTATATGATATTTTCAGGTATACAAAGGTATATGGAGATGTTGCCCGACTGGTAGAGGTGATACGTACCTACCCGCTTGAAGGTTATGATCACTCAGAGATTGCACAGATACTGGAATCACTGAATCTACTCAAAATCACAGTACTCGAGGGCAAAGGATAAATTGCAGTCAACTCTCAAAACTGGAAATATGGACAGACTTGAAGAGTACATTAAGAAAACTGGAATTCACTGGATATCCACGAACCATCTCCGGAGGTTTGGGATGAATCGAAAAGACCCTAAATCCGGGCAGAATACTGATAAAACCTGGCTGTCAGTTGCAGCCTGTGTGATAGTTACCAGGTGCATATCGCTGTTCTTTATCAGTTAGACGCAACAGTGTTGGATGACCATGGCATCAGCTGATGGAGAGATGTTTCGTGCGCAGCAACTCAAAGAGGTAGAAGCATATTATACAAGCCAGATAAATGCCCTTTACCTGGAGGCTCAGCCCATGCTGACAGCCAATCCTGATCTTCACAGGCGGTCTGAATTCAGAGTATTGCCCAGATCGACAGCATTTATGCCGATCTGAAGAAAGATCTCAGGGATAATATTGCAAATCAGGAAGTGAAAGTGGTGCCTGATAAGAATGACATAACAAAAATCAGAATCCTCGAGGATATGCTCACAATTCTGAAGGAAGATGAAAATAACAGAGAAAAATAAAAAGCCATGATCTGTAAAAAAGAGTTTTGATTTTGATACTCGCTATACTGCCCTTAAGCCAGGTGTTTCCGCAGGGAGCCCTCAGCCAGAAGCTTCTATTATGGGATTTTCGTGTCACAAAAGAGAGTGTACTGGAGGTTAACAAATAACAAGTATGGTACAATAGAGATTACCACAGGAAAAGGACTCTGCTTTTATAAGGCAGAGATAAAAGCATCAAGCTAAACCAATAAAAACTCGTACAAGATGCTTGATGAGATAAGTGTTAAAATCACCGGATCAGGAAGTCTGCTTGCCCAGACTGTTTTTTAACCAGAGTATAAATGCTTTCCTCGAGAACTTCAAGGGGATGACTAACAAGGTTATCAATTATGATTCCCAGGTTGAGATCAATTATTACATAAATGTGCCTAAGGATATGAACCTCCGCAATGAAAATAGGTATGGTGATGTATTTATGGAAAATAACAGCGGTGTAACTTTGAACTTACATTATCAAACGGAGCTCTGAAGGCCGATGTACCTGGAAGAAAAAGCAGTTCTCAAATTTGGCTTTCTGCGATGCAACCATTTCATCATTTCAGTCAGAGCATTGATGCCTCAGCCTTCTCTGATATAACAACAGCATACCAAAAGAGCAAAAAATAAAATCAATATCGTCAAAATACAGAATTAACAAAGCCGGAGAAATTTGATATTGAATCAAGACGCGATGACCAGTTCATTGATAATAGGAACCCTTGAAGGAGATTTCCTTACTTCACTGACTTCGAGGTAGGATCACTTACTGAATCAGCTAAATCTCGTTTCAAGATATGGCAATCTCGATGTCGATATAACGCCTCAATTTGAATCATTAAACATAAGCTCATCTTTCTCAGATCTTTCACTGACTTTAATACTGAAGCCTCTTACAGGTTGGAGATAAGGACACTCAATACATTTCTGGCTCTTCCTCACTGTAAAAAG
Source organism: Bacteroidota bacterium (assembly GCA_016718875.1). Taxonomy (GTDB): domain Bacteria; phylum Bacteroidota; class Bacteroidia; order Bacteroidales; family VadinHA17; genus LD21. The sequence goes on along the minus strand of JADKBL010000035.1, from coordinate 20 downwards.
TGAGGAACGAACCCTTGATT
>JADKBL010000034.1 GCA_016718875.1 Bacteroidota bacterium | reverse complement strand
GCAGATTTCTCGATGCTGACAGGGCTTATATTTTTGAGTATGGAGATGATGGCAAAACAATGTCGAATACCTACGAATGGGTTTATGAAGGGGTGCAAGAGAAAATCCGCAATCTTAAGAATGTCCTGAGTAATATTTTCCTGAGTGGTTAAAATGTCTTGAAAGACATGAAATAGTGAATATCCCCACTGTAGGTGATCTCCCTGACACCTGGAAGGCTGAACGTGATCTTCTTGGATCAGTAAATATAAAATCAGTTATTGTGATACCAATGTTGTCAGAGAACAGACTCATTGGTTTCGGGGGCCTCGATAATCTGAGATCGAACAGATCGTACAGCGAATCGGAAATAAATATTCTCAAGGTTTGGAGCTCGCTTCTTGCAAGTCTTATAAATCTTCAGCGCGCTGAAAAGCTTGTTGAGCAGACAAGGCAGAATTATGAAACTTTCTTTAATACAATTGATGATTTCCTCTGGGTTCTGGATGAGCAGGGCAATATACTGCACTCTAATCAGACTGTCCGTTCAAGACTTGGATACACTGCTGAAGAACTTTTTGGTAAATCTGTCCTGATTGTCCACCCTGAGGATAGAAGGGAAGAGGCTGGCAGGATTGTTGGTGAAATGCTTCAAGGGAAAGCAGATTTTTGTCCTGTACCGATAGTGACAAAAGATAACAGGCAGATCCCAGTTGAAACACGGGTTAAAATGGGTTCCTGGGATGGCAAGCCGTCAATGTTTGGGGTGAGCAAGGATATAACGCAGTTACAGTTTTCCGAACAGAAATTTTCAAAAGCTTTCTCCACAAGCGCTGCTATGATGGCTATATCCGAATTTGAAAGCGGAATATACCTTGATGTCAATACTACTTTTCTGAATACTCTGGGATTTACACATGAAGAGCTGATTGGTCATACCAACAAGGAGTATGGACTGTTTGTGGATGATACACTCAGGGAAAGAATACTCCGTAGCCTTAACCGCAACAGCCCTGTGCGCGAGCTTGAGATGAGCCTGCGCACAAAAGAAGCTGTTGTGAAGACATGTCTTTTTTCTGCTGATATGATTTACATTGGTGATAAAAAGTGCATGCTGTCTGTAACTGTTGATATCTCCGACAGAAAGAAAGCTGAGGAAGAGCTAAGGAAAGCGAGGCTGGATGCTGAAGAGGCCAACAGGTCGAAGAGCGATTTTCTTGCCAATATGAGCCATGAGATCAGGACGCCTATGAATGCTATTCTTGGTTATTCTGAACTTCTCGGTTCATTGGTAAGGGAAGGCACTGCAAAGGATTATCTTGAATCAATAAAATCAAGCGGAAGGACACTTCTTACCCTTATAAATGATATCCTCGACCTTTCAAAAATTGAGGCAGGCCGGCTTGAACTTGAATTTGACTTCATTGAGACAAATATTTTCTTTTCTGAATTTGACAAGATATTTGCATTCAAAACAAAAGAGAAGGGTCTTGATTTTATAACCGAAATAGCTGATGATGCTCCGCCATTTCTTTATGTCGATGGCATAAGGCTGCGCCAGGTCATCCTTAACCTGGTTGGTAATGCTGTTAAGTTCACTGAGAAAGGTTCGATTACTATCAGGGTATATTCAAAAAACCGCAAGAGGATAACCTATGCTGATGAAAAGACAGAAGAGCTTATCGACCTTTTAATTGAGATTACCGACACCGGCATCGGAATACCCGAAGAGTTTCAGAATGAGATATTCGGATCGTTTGTACAGGTAAGGACTAAGATGGCCCATGGTGGTACAGGGCTGGGGCTTGCAATTTCACAGAGACTTGTGTCCCTGATGAGCGGAAAGATCTCAGTGGTTTCGAAATCTGGCGAGGGAAGCACATTCACCGTTACAATTCCCGAAATACCATACATTACATCGTTTGAGACCTCCAATGGCAGTATAAAAATCAATCCTGATGATATTGTGTTTGAGAAAGCACTGGTACTTGTTGTGGATGATGTGGAGGAGAACAGGAGATTCATCAAGGATGCCCTTAGTGGAACAGAACTGTCAGTTATAGAGGCTGTTAATGGAGGAAGCGCACTTGAATTATTGAAGAAGGTGTCTCCTGATCTTATAATTTCTGATATTAGGATGCCTGTAATGGACGGCTTCGAACTCCTTGCTAAGATTAAATCAGATAAAACCCTCGCACGTATTCCTGTTGTGGCATATTCCGCTTCGGTGATGAAGGAACAGAAGGAGAAGATCCACAAAAGTGAATTTGCCGGATTACTGATAAAGCCGGTAAAAATGTCGGACCTGTTTCTTGAGCTTACAAATAATCTGCCATACCATATGAAGGAAGGTGCAGCATCAGATTCTGATGGTGAAGATGGTTATCCGAAGGATGAGATAACAGGCTTGTCAGAATTATTAACTGAGCTTGAAGGCAGCTTAATGGAAAAGAGAAAATCGTTTGAACTGAGGCAGCCAATAGGGGATGTCAGGGAATTCGGAAACAGTCTTATATCCATGGGACGCAAGCATAACAGCAGGATGATTTCGGAATACGGAGGAAAGCTTGTTGAAGCTGCCAATAATTTCAACATAGAAGGAATACTGAGTCTGATAAAAAGATATAGTGAAATAGTCGATAGTCTGAAATAATAAAAGGATCAAATGGAAAACAAGATGAATCACAATCCATTGGGGCCATCAATACTTATTGTTGATGATAATCCCCAGAATCTACAGGTGCTGGGGCGTTTACTGCAGGAAAAAAACTATGATATTGAGTTTGCAACAAACGGTATAGCAGCACTTGACTGGCTTTCTTCAAAACAGTTCGATCTGGTACTGCTCGACATAAACATGCCCGAAATGGACGGATTTGAAGTATGTCGCAGGATTAGGTCAGATGAAAAGTTCAGTAAGCTGCCTGTAGTATTTCTTTCAGCCGATAATGACCGGGAAAGCATCCTTAAGGGATTTGAGCTCGGAGGTCAGGATTATGTTACAAAACCATTCGACAGCCGGGAGTTGATTGTGAGGGTTAAAACTCACATATCCTTAAAGGATTCTCTCGAAAAGCTTGAAGATATAAATCAGGCCCTTGAAGCCAAGGTTCTTGAAAGGACACAGCAGCTAAGAGTAGCCAATGAGAATCTTGAAGCAATGAACCTGAAGCTGCTCGAACTTGATAATGCCAAATCCGAATTTCTTAATCTTATAAGCCATGAGATCCGTACACCTCTCAACGGCATTATTCTGCCTCTTGAAATGCTGAAAGACCCTCTTACACCTGAAGAGTCGAAGGAACTGGTTGATATCCTGGATTCTTCAGTGAAAAGACTTGAGCAATTTTCCATGAATGCTCTTCTGATTACAAGGCTCAAAACAAGGCCTTATGATATTGATAAAACGAAGCTGAACATTGGTTCAATTATAGATAGTGTCATTATTGAGGAAAATAATTCAATTAGTTCAAAGGGGATTTCAGTAGTTCATAAGAAAGGGGCTGTTGCCTGCAATATTGAAGGAGAAACCGACCTCGTGAAAAAATGTATTCAGAATATATTGAATAATGCTGTTATGTTTTCACCTTCGGGTAGTATTGTCGAAATTGCAACTGTAATAGAAGGCAACAAAGTAAAAATTACCATTAGTGATAATGGCACGGGAATTCCGGAAGAGGTTCTGAATATGGGATTTGAGCCTTTTAGCAGGGGAAAAGACTATCACGATAAATCGACAGGGGTGGGTATACCTCTGGCAAAAATGATTATGAAAGCACATGGAGGTACTATAGAGCTAAAGAACAGGAAAGATGAAGGGGCCAGCGTTATCCTGCAATTTATATTGTCATAGAGGACATCATGATATATAATCCTATTTATTAACCCTGAAAAAATAATTCTGTGGAAGAACGCAAGAGCGAAAGGGCTACTATTCTCGTTGTTGATGACAATCTGAAAAATGTTCAGGTACTTGGCGGATTCCTCCAGGGCGAAGGTTTTGATGTTGAATTTGCCCTTGAGGGCAAATCTGCAATAAACTGGATCAGTAAACAAAGTTTTGATCTTATCCTGCTTGATATTATGATGCCTGAAATGGACGGATACGAAGTTTGCACCATTATCAAGCAGGATCCTTCAAACAAGGATCTCCCTGTTATATTTATTACAGCAAAGACAGACCATGATAGTATTATAAAAGGTTTTGAAGTGGGTGCAGTTGATTACATCACAAAACCATTTATCAAAAGTGAACTGCTTGCAAGGGTCAAGACACATATTGAGATTAAGCAGTCGCGCGACAGACTTGCTCACTACCTGAAGGAGATAGAGGACAAGAGCAGAAATATCACGGCAAGTATTGAGTATGCCAAGAATATTCAGGATGCACTTCTGAAAACATCTGAAACATTTAAAGAGTTACTTCCTGAACATTTCATACTGTTTGAGCCTAAGGACATTGTAAGCGGTGACTTCTACTGGTTCACCTGTATAGATAATATTATTGTTATAGCTGTTATGGACTGTACTGGTCATGGCGTACCTGGTGCACTTATGAGTACCCTTGGCATGGCCTTCCTTAATGAGACAGTACTTGGTGAAAAAGGATACTCAGACCCGATCAGATACTGGAGAGCATTCGCAAAAAACTTATAACATCGCTTGGACAGCGTGGTTATTCAGGTACAATAAAAGATGGCATTGAGGGTTCTGTGATCTGCTTCGACCTTATGATGAAACAGGTTCATTTCTCGGCTTCATTTAATCCGCTGATAATGATTCACGATGGAGTATTGCAGGAGGTAAAAGCTGACAGGATTCCTATCGGATATTTTGACAAGCCTGTTGATTTTACAAACAAAACAGTAAATCCTGTACCGGGGACCTGATCTACCTTTTTCCGACGGGTATATTGACCAGTTCGGCGGTCCATTATCAAAGAGGTTCATGATAAGGAGATTCAAAGAGATACTTCTTGCCATTCATTCAAAAACTCTTGCCCAGCAGAAAGAAATACTCAGTGGAGAGCTAAACTCCTGGAAAGCTGATAGTGATCAGACTGATGATATACTTGTGCTGGGTATAAGGTTTTAGCCGTTTGATGATCGTTCAAAGCATTTTTCCTGTTCTGCAGCAAAAAAATGTTCCAAATACTTACAGGATCTTATCATTTGAAAAATGTCAGGTAATTTTATTTTCCGCTCAATAAATAATTGTCCTTGAGGTTGAGATAATTGTAATTAGTTAAAAAAGTCTGGTTACCTGTTATAAGATGTCGAAGATTAGTTTAATTTTAAACCATGGAGGAACTGAAAAGTTTAATAATAGAAGGGACAAAAAAAACACCTCTGATAGAATTCAATAATCTGACCGGAGAGCTGGTGTTATCAGGTAAGTCTTATCCTGAAAATACAGCCAGGGTCTATGAACCTGTTGTTGAATGGATCAGTGATTATATTAAAACGTATCACAAAACAACCAATTTTCACCTCAGGCTCGATTATTTCAATTCAACATCCCTGCTCTGGATTGTCAAAATTTTAAAGATGCTGAGCACTTATGACAAAAAAGAGTCAAATCTGTTTATAAATCTCTACTTTGATGATGAGGATTTTGATCTGAAGGATAAAGAAGAATTTAAGGATATTATATTTTCTGTCTTTGAAAATGTCACTAATCCAAAGCTTACAATTAGTGTAAAAATACACGGTATTGACTGCAATGGCAATGTAGTTCAGGAGTCGACAATCGTTATCTGACAGACAGACAGATTTCATCATCTGATTTCAATATCTGTGTAATTTTGAAATTGAAAAATATTAAATAATAAACTCCTGCATGGTATTGCCAATTCCTGTACACCCAATCAGCGTATCGCAAAAATGACCTTTTATCCATTGTATCCTGCAAAAGTGGAAAGATAAGGAAGATAGAGAAGATTTTGCCTGGTTGGCTACCCCTTATCATAAGCCTTTTTAAGGGTATTAATATCAAGTTTCTTCATTTTCAGCATAGCTGACATTACTCTTTCTGACTGTTCTTTATCGCCTGAGGCCATCAGCTTACCCATCTCCGAGGGAACTACCTGCCAGGAGACACCGAATTTATCCTTTACCCAGCCGCATTGCTGTTCCTGTCCGCCTGTGGTGAGTTTATTCCAGTAATAATCAACTTCATCCTGGCTACCGCAATTTATCATGAAGGATATTGCCTCATTGAAATCGAAATCATGTTTCATATTGCTGCTCATTGCATTGAAGATAAAACCCTCAACGCTGAATTGTGCAAACAGAAGATCAGATATGGTACCCTCTGCCTGGTTCCCGTAGGGCGCATCCATAATAAGTCTTGAAGTTTTAAATACGGAGGCGTAAAATGAAAGAGCCTCCCTGATCCTCCCTGATTTTTCATTTACAAACAAAAGAGCAGGTACAATTTTCTGCTTTGAATTGATATCATCAACATCTAACTGCCAGCCAATGCCAAATCTATCCCTGACCCATGCATACCTGCTGCTCCAATCGTATTTTGCCAGAGGGAACAGGATGGACCCGTTTTCGCTCAGAAGTTTGTAAATACGATCAATCTCGGATTCAGAACCGCAATAGTAAAAAAATGATACCGAATCATTAAAACTGAAATATGGTCCTGCATTCATTGCCGTTATCTCCTGCCCTGAAATTTCAAATGATATTATATTAACCTCTCCGGAAGGAGTCCCGTCGATGACAGCGCTGTTCTTTTTTTTAGAATTCTTAAAGACCGATACATAAAAATCAACAGCCTCACGGGCTTTTATCAAACCAGAGATGAGGCACTATTTTATTGTTCATATAATTCATTGATATATTAATTATGAAAATTGCAAGGTCAGAGACCTGATCCATTTATAAAACAAATGTAGTACAGCAATGGTTCAGTTTCAGGTAAGTTTTGTATAGTTGATTTATTTATTGTTTATAATTGTTGAGGTAAATTTTTAATATCTTTAATTTTAAGTAGAACAAGTCTGGTACTTATTTAATCAGGTTCTTTCATAAGCTAATCTGAAACACTGGAAATGATGAGAAAAATTCTGAAATACGTTGGCGGAATAGTATTGTTTTTAGCAATAGTGTACCTTATTGGTCCGAAACCTTCAAAACCAGTATTTGATACACCTGTTCCCGATCTTCCCGGCTCCTTGATTGAACTTGAAACCATGATCAATACCAGTGAGAAAGCAATTCGGGGGATCAAACCTGATAATGAAGCCCGGATTGTTTGGGCCGATTCAACCAGAAAGGAGAAGACAAAAATCGTTTTTCTTTACCTACATGGTTTTACAGGAAGTTTTGCAGAGGGTGAACCTGTGCATCGTAACCTGGCAAAGAAATACAATGCAAACCTTTATCTTGCCAGACTGGCTGAACATGGCATTGACAGGGGTGACAGCAACCTGATCAGTCTTACAGCTGATAATTATGCAGCATCTGCCGAAACTGCATATAAAATCGCACAGCAGCTTGGAGATGAGGTTATTCTAATTGGGACCTCAGCCGGTGGAGCATTGTCTCTTTTCCTGGCTTCACATCATCCTGAAATAAAAGCTGTGGTATTGTATGCGCCATGTATTAAGCTTTATGACCCCGCTGCTGCTGTTCTGAATAAACACTGGGGATTTCAGATTGGTAAGCTTGTTTCCGGATCACCGGTAAAAAGTTTTGATTCTGAAAGTGCCATTCATTCAAATTACTGGACCCTAAAATTCAGGATGGAGGGGCTGGTAGCTCTTGTAAATCTCTACTCAGCCACAATGAACCAGGAAACATTTTCAAAAGTCAAATGCCCTGTCTTCCTTGGATACTATTACAAGAATGAAGCAGAACAGGATATGACAGTATCAGTACCGGCTATGTTAAAGATGTATGAGGAACTCGGAACTCCTGTGGAACTAAGGAGAAAAATGGCATTTCCTGAAGCAAAGGCACATGTAATTGCATCATATATACGTTCGAAGGACTGGCAGGGTGTTGAAAGGGAAACTGACAAATTTTTTAAGGAGATTGTCCGATTGTAGTCCCTGCACAAATTCTAATATTATTATAGTCAGGCTGTTTATTAGTAGTTCTCCGGACTGATTTGTTTTGTTAAATAAAAGTTAATTGACCTTCTTTAACAGAGTTTATTAATACTGTTTTTTACTTTTGAATCAATATGAAATTCCGCAGAATTATATTTAGACTTCCTATAGTAATCCTTTCATTGCTGATTATTGACAGAGGGCATACTTATTTTCTGCTTCACAGCAATCTGCATCCCATCGTTATTCATAAAAATAATTGTGATCTGGAGATCCCAAACCATGACAGGTATGAAAAACTGGCTGAAGAAGACAACTGGTTTGTATCCGGAGATCAAACATTAAACTTGTCCTATAATATTTGCGGGTATATTTCCTTTATACCATTTTATAATTCTCAGGATTTTTCAAATTCTGTCTGGCAACCTCCAAGGTTTATCTAGCATTTATCTTATTTTCTTCATTTACTGCTCTGAATAGTTTCAGGGTACTTATCGTTTTTTTCATCAACCGATAACTTATGATTAACGAAAAACTAAAGGTAGCAGGTATCTCTGTTCTGGCTGCGATATTTCTTACAGGTATTAAGCTGGTAATAGGGATACTGACGGGAAGTCTGGGATTACTTTCAGAGGCGCTGCATTCAGGTCTCGATCTGATTGCAGCTGTAATAACTTTTTTTCGGTACGGGTTTCTGATAATCCGCCCGACAGAAATCACCACTTCGGGCATGGCAAGATTGAGAATCTTTCTGCTTTTCTGGAAACCATCCTTCTGTTCATCACCTGTGCATGGATTATTTATGAAGCTTTGCACCGCCTGATTACAGGAAACACAGAAATAGAAGTCGGAATATGGAGTTACATAGTTGTTGTACTCTCAATTATAATAGATTTTAGCAGATCGAGAGCGCTCAGTAAGGTTGCTGTAAAATACAATAGTCAGGCTCTTGAAGCTGATGCTCTTCATTTTTCGACAGATATCTGGAGCTCGGCAGTAGTATTGCTGGGACTTATATGCGCAAACTTTGGATTCTTTTTTGCCGATTCTGTTGCCGCGCTGATGGTAGCACTTATTGTAATTGTAATTTCATATCGCCTTGGGAAAAGGTCCATTGCAGTACTTCTCGACTATGCACCGGGAGAGAAAGTATCTGAAGTTGAGAATATTCTGAAGTCGTTTAATCAGATTAAGACATATCACAGTTTGAGAGTAAGAACAGCCGGCGCTGATACATTTGTTAGTGTAACAGTAACACTTGATAATCAGCTTAATCTGGGAATTGCCCATGAAATATGTGATATTGTTGAAAGAGAGATTTCAAAAACAATCGCAAGGTGTAATGTGATTGTTCATGTAGAACCCTGGGATTTAATTAATAATTAAAAATTTATATTATGGATTTTGATGATCTGTTTGAGAACAAGAGAAGGCATATGAAGTATAACTATTATGAGGGAAATCATTATCCTGATAATTCATATGAGGACAAGTATTCCCATAGAATGCAGGGGAAAGGAAATTATGCATTAATTATACTTGACAGGATTTGGAACAGCAGAAAGCTGAGGCTTCTTCTTATCCTTGCTGTAATAATTTTTATTGTTATTTTAATAACAGTCCTGATCCTGATTATTCCTTTAGTTACAGGGATTATTGATTCGGTTTCTAAAACCGGTATCAAAGGAGTTCTGGAAGAGATTACAACTCTGATAACCGGGTTATGGAATGGTTCAGGGAAATAAATGAATTTGGCTTAATATGAATATTCAGCTCCTGCGGAGTTGGAGGAGGATCGTGGTACAAACCCCCCAGCTGACCCTTTAATCTTACATCACATATCAATTTAAGGAAATTTCTGAAAGAATGAGGAGATCCCTCGCTGGCGCTCGGGATGACAGTTATGTAGGTGATTAGCAGGAGGAAGAAGCGGCGATTCGCGACTGAAATGCTTCATGAATAAAATCTCGCAGCGAATCGCCGCTTCTTCCTCCAATGTCCCACAAAATAACCTGTCATCCCGAATTCCGAAAAACCGGAGCATGCGGAGGTTTGGAGGAATGAGGGATCTCCTTCTCCCACAGCAGGAACTAAATAAAAAGGTGTATATAAAGATTAGGCTAACGCTGGAGGTTATACATATTTGGCTCTTTCAGAGCCGCCTCTAATAATACCTGTAGTGTCACAATTGATAATTTTTAACCTTTCCTGATACATGTTTTTTTACGTAGCGCCTAGCAATTCATTAATTCCATTACTGCCATAACTTCATAAATATGCCCGCTTGGCCTCTTACTTAGTCATAACTTAAAAAATGAGAACTATGGAATGCCCTGTATGTAAAACCAAACTTCAGATGTCTGTCCGATTAAATATAAATCAGCATGCCATTTCGCCGGCATTCTTCTTGGCTGAAAGAAGATTATAGGCTCCTTTTGTAACTACTCTTTCTGAGTTAATGTCAAAACCGTCAGGAAGTAATATGTGGGTGTAACCTGAAAAGGATACACCCCTTTTAACTTCAACCATCCGGTATTCGGTGAATGGTTTCCCTTCTTCCTCCTTTTCCTTTTCGAATACAAAAATATAGTCCTTATCATCAAAGCTTACAACTGCAGCATCGGGAAGTGCAGTCACATTTAATTCAGATTCTTCAATCTGTGCGTTAACGTACATTCCCGGTAAAACATTTTTACATGGTGATATAACTGTCCCGTATACCCTGAATGTTTTATCATCGCTCACAGATTTTCCTGTCTGCGATATAATCGCTTCATGAACCTCAGTCTCGTTGTTAATAAAGAATTTTACTTTCTGACCGGTTGATACTTTATCAGCATCCTTTTCGAATAGAGTCAGCTCAAGAAATAACTTGTCACTGTTTATAACTTCGAACAATACATCAGTGGAGGAGACATATTTACCGATATTGACATTCACTGATTTTAGAAAGCCATTTATCGGTGAAACCAGATTCACGGTGTTGCTGATATTGTCTTCAGTAAGTTGAGCCGGATTGATGCCAATAAGGAACAGCTTCTGTTCCAGTGATTTTACCATTGCTTTCAGGTTTTTATATTCAACCGTGACCTGCTGTACATTCTTTTCTGAATAGACATCATCCTTATAAAGATCTGTATGGCGTTTTAATTCTGCTTCAGCATAACCCAGCTTGTTTCTTGCCTCAAGATAATTCTGCTGAATGTCAACAAATTCCTGGTTTTCTATTACCGCCAGGGTTTGTCCCTTTCTTACAGAGTTTCCCGGAAGCAGGTCTGCACTCTTGATGAATCCTCCCAAAGGCATACACACAGTAGCATTGTTTTGAGGAGCAACAGTAATAATACCATTCACTTTCAAAGTGGTGCTGACCGATCTCATTTCAACAGGAGCCGTCTGAATATCAGCCAGCCTGATCTGATCATCACGCAACTCAACAATATTATCAGGAAGAACCTCCATTTCCTTTGCTTCAGCAGATTGCTTACCGGCAATATTGCATGAGTAAAGTGCCACGGTAACAAATAGTACAATCAATGATATCCTTAAATTCTTCGTTGTCATGGTATTCATAATTTAAAATATTTTGCCTGTTATGTAATCAATAGAAATAATAGCCTGATTCAGACTGTTGATGGCATCAAGATAATTTTGCTTAATTGCCAGCGCCCTGTTCAGGGTCAGAACATAGTCAAGGTAATCAAGTGCCCCTGCTTTATAGCTTTTCGTTGCCTGGTCAATTATAATGTCAGCTTCAGTAACAGCCTGATTTTGGTAATAATCAACACTTGATGAGTATTTATTATACTCTTCGAGCAATGACTGGTAATTCCCGTTTATGGAACTGGTAAAGTATTCAGCATTTGTCCGTGCAATATTTTCGGATATTGCGGCCGCTTTTGCCCTTGCTGTATATGGCGCAAACCAGATCGGAATTGAGATTCCCGCCTGCACTCCTGAAAAGCGGTCACCATTTCCAAAATTCCGGGGAGTCCCATTCACATCCTGGGTCCCGATAATTGTCTGACTGTAATAGCCAATACTTAAATCGGGAAGCATCTGGCTCTTCTCAAGTTTTTTCTCAATCCGCGATACTTCGACCTGCTGCTTTATATAGCCCAGGTATGGATTCCCTTCAACAGAACTGCTGTCAGAATTAATAGTATTATCAATACGGTTCAACTCATCAGTTGCAGGTACCACAGGTGTTCTACTGTTCAGAAGAACCATAAGTTTGCGTCCGCAGATTGAAATATCGGAATTCACCTGGAACAGCTGATTCTTAACTTCCAGGCTTTGAGTCCTGGCAGTGATCATCTCCAGTCTGTTGGTTTCGCCGGATTTTGATCTTAATTCAGCAGCCCTTAAAAACCGGCATAGAGGCTGTCCTGAAATAAAAGAAGCTTATATTTTGACGAGAGAAAAACATATTGCCAGTATACCTGTTTAACCCGGGTGGCTGTTTCAAGCCGTGAAGCGCTATACTGCAATTGACTGCTTTTGATATTCGCATCAGCCAGCCTTGACCGGTTCATGTAGACAGAAGGAAAGGCAAACGACTGGGTAATCCCTATGCTGTTATCATTCGAATACGAATTGAATTGCCCGTACTGACCATCGATGCTTGTTTTTGGGAGATCGATGGAGGAGCCCTTAAGTGCTTTCTGTGCATCGATTGACAGAGATGCAGATTTTACGGAAAGGTTACTGTCGAGCGCCATCTGTATTGCATCTTGCAGGTTGATACTCCTGGCTTGCTGTGCTCTTAAACTGCTCAGCATGGATGTCATACCAGTCAGGACTAAAACTGCCGCAAGTATTTTAACGCTTTTTTTCATGAATTTGAATCTGAAGCTTGTTCTGGAAAAGAAGATATAAAACACCGGCAGAATAAGCAGTGTTAAAAGAGTTGAAGTGATAAGCCCGCCTATCACAACAGTAGCAAGAGGTTTCTGAACTTCAGCACCTGCTGAATTAGAAAGAGCCATTGGCAGAAACCCGAGTGATGCAACAGCTGCAGTCATTATAACCGGGCGCAGCCGGGTATTAAGACCTTTCAAGACTCTCTCCGTTATATCTGTGACCCCTTCTTTTTCGAGCCGGTTAAATTCAGCTATCAGGACTATCCCATTTAGTACTGCTACTCCAAATAATGCTATGAAACCGACACCGGCTGATATTGAAAAGTTCATTCCCCTTATCCATAATGCCAGTACGCCTCCGATAGCTGACATCGGAACCGCAGTAAAAATAAGGAGAGACTGTTTGGCTGAATTAAAAGTGAAGTAAAGCAACACAAATATTAAAAGCAGTGCAACAGGAACTGCAATGGAAAGCCTTTTCTGTGCTGCTTCAAGATTCTTAAACTGACCACCATAAGAGACATAATAACCGGTGGGCAACTGAATATTCTGATCTATCCTGCCGGTTACATCATTGATTACGCTTTTTACATCGCGATTCCGGACATTGAATCCAATTGTGATCCTCCGTTTTGTGTTTTCCCTCGATACCTGTGCAGGACCTGACTTTATTAAAATACTTCCCAATTGCTCAAACGGGATCTGATGTCCGTCAGGCAATGCAACTGTTAGATTCTTTACATCGTCAAGACTCTGCCTGTAGTCTTTGTCAAGGCGGACAACCAGTCCAAACCGTTTTTCTTCATCAAATACAACGCCTGCCTGACTCCCTGCAAATGCGGTCCTCAATATCTGGTTAACATCCGCCACTGAAAGACCGTACTGAGCCAGCCTGTCACGGTTATATTCAACCTGTATCTGTGCAAGACCTGTAACCTTTTCAACATTTATATCCTGCACACCGGAAATAGTTTGAATTACCTTTTCAATTTCAGAAGCCTTTTCAGAAAGAGTCTCCAGATCATCGCCAAATATCTTAACAGCAATATCCTGTTTTGAGCCGGTCATTAACTCATTAAATCTCATCTGGATAGGCTGCTGGAACTCAAACTTGACACCTGCTAGGGGTATCAGGCTTTCTTCCATCCTGCTGACAAGCTCTTCGCGTGTTTCTGCTGATACCCATTCATCCTTATCTTTTAATGTAATAATGTAGTCTCCGGTTTCCATAGGAGTAGGGTCGGTAGGAATCTCTCCCGCACCTATTTTACATACAGTATGTTTTATCTCCGGAAAGGTTCCCAGTAAGATCTTATTTGCCTTTATAACATTGTCAACCGTATTTGTTAACGAACCTCCCTGAAGAGTAATAACTCCGGCGGCAAGGTCACCCTCTTCAAGCTGCGGAATAAATTCACCGCCCAGCCTGAAAAAAAGAACCAGGCTGAATACGAAAAGTGCAATTGCTGAGGCTGAAACCAGAAGTTTTCTTTTCAGCGCAAAATCGATGGCAAGATCAAGTATTTTCTGCATCCATTCCATCAGCCTTTCAGAAAAGCCCGGCTTATGATCTGTACTTTTACTGAGGAAGAGTGAAGATGCCATTGGCACCCATGTCAGGGATAGTATTGCTGCTCCTGTAAGGGCAAAAGTAACAACCTGTGCCATGGGGCGGAACATCTTTCCTTCTATACCAACAAGGGCCATGATTGGCAGATAGACAATAAGAATTATAATCTGGCCAAAAGTGGCAGAACTCATCATCCTTTTTGCCGACTCGAGAACATTTTCATCCATCTGTTCCTGGTTAAGTCTTACAATATCAGGATGGTGTTTTTTGCTCCCTGATATCTGAAATACAACACTTTCAACTATAATTACTGCACCATCAACGATAAGTCCGAAATCAATTGCTCCAAGACTCATCAGGTTTCCGGAGACACCAAACAGATTCATCATCGAAACGGCAAACAGCATTGAAAGTGGAATAACCGATGCAACAATTAGTCCGGCTCTTACATTGCCTAAAAGCAGTACCAGGATAAAGATTACAATCAGGGCTCCTTCGAGAAGGTTTCTTGAAACAGTCCCTATTGCACGACCAACAAGGTCGGAACGGTTCAGGAAAGGTTCTATTTTCACCTGTAAGGGAAGGGATTTCTGAATTGACCTGATGCGTTCTTCAACATTATCAATTACCTGGTGTGCATTTGCCCCCTTAAGCATCATTACTACGCCTCCCACAGCTTCTGTAGTATCAACTACAAATGCGCCGTACCTTGTAGCACTGCCAAATTGAACGGTGGCAATATCCCTTATGAGTACAGGTATTCCCGCATGAGTTGTTTTTACCACTATTTTTTCGATATCCTCAAGGGATTTTACAAGCCCGATTCCCCTGATGAAATATGCTGTAGGATTTTTATCTATATAAGCACTGCCGGTATTTTCATTATTTCTTTCAAGAGCATTAAAAATTTCTGTGAGTGTAAGATTCATGCCTCTCAACTGTTCCGGATTTACAGCTATCTCATATTGTTTTACAAATCCTCCATAGCTGTTAATATCGGCCACTCCCGGAGTCCCGAGCATCTCACGCCTTACAATCCAGTCCTGAAGAGTTCTTAGTTCCGTTGGGCTGAATTGTTTCTCAAATCCTTTATCAACCTTAAGCCGGTACTGGTATATTTCTCCGAGCCCTGTTGAAATAGGAGCCAGGGAGATCTGTGCAAGACCCGGGGGAATCGTTTCTTCAGCTTCCTTCAACCGCTCTGACAATTGCTGTCGTGCCCAGTATATGTCAACATTGTCTTCGAATACTACTGTCACAACCGATAAGCCAAGGCGGGATATTGATCTGAGTTCAATGATATCAGGGATATTTGCAACAGAGACTTCTATTGGAGCAGTAATAAAACTTTCCACCTCCTGAACTGCCAGTGATGGAGCAAGTGAGATAACCTGAACCTCGATTTTCATCAGAATACCGGACAAAACACAACAGAAGATATTGAATCTTCATATTGATATTGCCTGATAAAATAGAGTTATGCGAGAGCCGGAGGTGCCCTTAAATGGAAAGAATCAGAAAAGAAGCACGTGGAAAGTGGATCACACAGAGAGTGGGTGATTTTAATTTCGTCATTAGACGTAGTGATAATGTGAATTTCTTCACAATTATAATCGCTGATTATGTTCTTATGCTTGTCAACAACAATAATCCGTCCTGCTTTTTCTGATGCGAGGTCGTTAAATGCGTGACAATGAACAGGAATGCCATTATGGCTGTGATTGTTTTCTGCAGGACATTTATTATCCTGTTCAGGAAATGAATCCGCGCTATGATGGTCGTGGGGAATTATAAGATGAGCAACAAGGGCAATACAGGCAACCCATGAGAAAATGATTGAAGTATATTTGAATATTCTGCTCAACTTAAATCTGCATAATATGAATTAACACCGCAAAAATAGTAAAAAGTAAATGCAATACAGCCACCATGCTGTTAAATGCATTGTGTGACAATAATATTCATCTTGGCACAAGCCAGGCAAGAGTCCCGGTTGAAACTGGTACCGGCTCCACTAATGCGTTCTGTTCTTGTCTTGGAAAACAAAACAGTTAACTTTGATGTTTAAGATAAACAAGACTACAGGATCAGGGTACTCTTGAAGTTGAAATATTGTGAAATAAAAAGCAAACACACGGTATGACCAATTCTGACAAACAAAATCAGCGTATTGCAAAAATGACCTTTGCCTTAGTATATCCTTTGTATCTGGCAAAAGTGGAGAAGAAGGGCAGAACAGAAGAAGAATTACATCAGGTCATAGAGTGGTTAACAGGTTTCGACAGCAGAAAGCTTCATGAACAGATCAAGGTAAATGTAACTTTCGATACATTCTTCAAACACGCTTCAATAAATCCCAAAGCTCACCTCATCACAGGGGTAATCTGCGGGTATCGTGTGGAGGAAATAGAAGATCCCCTGACACAACAGGTAAGGTATCTGGATAAACTGGTGGATGAGTTGGCTAAGGGCTGGAAGATGGAGAAGATTCTGCGTGGCTCTTAGGATTTTTTGGAAATGGTATAGTAAAATCAGGTTTTATTATAATACAAAGGGTATAAATTATGAGCGAAATTAAGACCAGGCCACTTGATTCTGATATTGATAAATTTCTGGAGAGTGTGGAACCTGAAAAGAAACGGGCTGACAGTAAAGAAATTAGAAAGCTTTTTGACAGTATTGTTAAAGAAAAACCTGCCTTATGGAACAACAATATGATAGGATATGGCACGTTTCATTACAAATCAGAGAGGAGTAAGCAGGAAGGTGACTGGCCCTTAACTGCATTTTCACCTAGGAAACAATACATAGCCGTTTATATAATGTCAGGTGTAAATCATTATGCAGATCTGCTTGGCAAACTTGGAAAGTTTAAAATAAGCTCAGGATCATGTATTTACATTAATAAAATTGAGGATATTAATCCTGATATACTGAAAGAGATTATTACAGCCTCAGTTGCAGACATGAAAAAAAAGTACAATCTGTCTAGTTCTTGTTGAACAGGTTTTTGGTTTCGTCTTTCATTAAAACCCATAATGCATATACTCCGTATATTGTTCCGAATGGCATAGCCAGGCAATCAAGTGCTGAAACAATTATTGCAAGATATCTTGCCCAGGATTTATATGCAAGAAGTCCGATTCCTGCGACTAATCCTATTGCCGATAATGTTCCGATAAACAACGGCACACATGCTGATAAGATACCGAGCACCATTCTGGCATTCTCATCATCACCAGCCTGGCTCCTTGCAAAACTCAGAGCAACGAAAACGACAAAAGCACCAAGCAGTCCCAGCATTGAAAAACTGATCTGAATAGCTCCGACCAGGGTTACATGTTTTTTTATTTTTGACTCTTCCATAGCAATTTATTATTATATTCTTTATTCTTCTATTCCTGATTAAAGACTCTCGATTTATTATTTTGATGCTTATTTGAATATTTATTTTATAAAACCAGGAATCAGTTATTAGAAAGAGAGTACATGATACAAGCAGATTCAACAGTCAGATGCTGAACAGTAAAACAGAAGAATAAAATTACAACAATAAGTATTTGTATGTTTATTAATTTGACAGGCAGGCTTTGATAATATTATATGATTTTAATTGTCCGAAATTTCCGGCTCAACCAGCTTCATCAGCTTATCCAAAGAATCCTGCCAGCCTAAATAACACATTTCTAATGGTATAACAGACGGGATGCCTTCCTGTACAACCTTCAGCTCAGTACCGCATAAAACTTTTTTGAGCCAGACAGAGGTAACAATTTCACCAGGCAGATTAGGATCATCAAATTTATCATTATACTTAATGAACTCATTGGGTTTTATTTCCAGAAAATTACCGCCAAAAGAGTTGCCATTTCCAGTGGTAAAATTTATGAATGACATTTTAAAGTTTCCTCCCTCCTTAAACTCCATTTTATCTATCACACATATAAATCCATAGGGAGGAATCCACCATGCAAATGCATTCGGATCGGTAAAAGCACGATAGACTTTCTCAGGAGCTGCTTTAATTACTCTGTGCAATTTTATGCTATTCTCTGACATGATATTGCTTTTAAATTTTTTAAATATTGCTTTGCTGAATAATAAACAGCGAAAACTTTAGGTTTGTTCATAATTGGCCCCTCCCTTTTAACTTGCTCATTTTAGGAATGTGTTTAAAATAGAATTTGTTTGGCAGTCTCTCCGGCTTTTTAAATGAATAAAAACAACTTAACCTTTAATTCAAATTAATAATTATTATATGAAATAATCTATGGTAATTGGAATAATATTTGTACTGTCAATAGGTATCATAACTGTTAAAGTTTTAACAATAATTTCAAGTAATCAGTCATGGGCAAGAATTGGAAAAGTGTCGTGATTTTATCAATATTGCTGCTGGTTATATCCTGCAACAAGGAAAATAACCTGTATTCAGACGGACTTACTTTGAGTGACTTTGAGAATCACCTTGTCCAAAACATGACCTATGAATCAATTGTCCTGAAATTCGGAACCCCGGCTGCTGATACAGGAAGCGGTATACATATTTACGTATACAATCTTATTGACTCCACGGAAGTATGGATTGGTTATTCCGATAAAATACTCTATGTCCGGCAAATGGACTCGAACCATTTTTTGTTAAAAACCCTGTTGTAGTATATTTTTTTAAACAGGTATCAAGTCTGTTACCTGCTGTTTATTCATTGATTTGAATTAATTTACTTTTATAATTTTAAATAAAAAAGAAATAGTAAATGACAGTTAAATTAAGCCCTCAAATACTTGACTTGTATAGTATTTGTCTCGTACATTTGAGAATGTGTACATGTTTAGATTAAATTATTTTAGTTTTAGCGGTTAGTTAGGTTAGGATTATCCATCCATCTCTTTGAATATCCTGGTGGATGGATTTTTTTGATGTGTATTTAATATTTGAAATGATTTAAGTTAATTGTATAAATTGCTCTATTCTTATGGACTATACCGGGAAAACACGAGATGATCTTATTCTGGAACTTATTTCTCTTAGAAAAGAATACGATGAACTCAGAAAAGAAGAGTTTCTTTTCAGTTCCCTGATGGATAACATAAAGGATGCGGTATATTTTAAGGACCAGAAAAGCAGGTTCTTAAGGATAAACAGAATGCACATTGATAAATTCGGAATAAAAGACCCTTGGGAAGCAATAGGCAAGACTGACTTTGACTTTTTTACCGAAGAACATGCAAGGTCTTCCTATATTGATGAACAGAGAATCATCGCAACAGGCGAAAATATTTTAAAAGAAGAAAAAGAGATCCAGACGGGAAAAGCTGACCGGTGGGTCTCCACTGTTAAGATGCCTCTTTTTGACAGTGAAGGTAAGATAATCGGAACATTTGGTATCTCGAGGGATATAACAGACAGGAAGAATTACGAGGAAAGAATTAATATTCTGGCAAATGCTCTTAAGAGTATTAATGAGTGCGTTTCAATAACTGATATGAAGGATAAAGTACTGTTCCTGAATGACGCATTTCTTAAAGTATATGGATTTACCGAAGAGGATATGAAACTCGAATCCATTGTAAAGATCAGATCATCAAATAATCCTGAAGAGCTTGTTGAAAACATACTACCTGATACCCTTAGAGGAGGTTGGCATGGTGAACTTCTTAATTGCAGGAAAGACGGATCGGAATTTCCGGTTGAACTTTCAACTTCAATAGTAAAGGATGATAATGGTTCTCCTGTTGCTTTGATTGGTGTTGCAAATGATATTACAGAAAGAAAAAGGATCGACCTGGAAAAAGAAGTTATAAACAATATAATCAGAGGTGTTACAACTACATCCGATCTTGAAGAGTTCATGAAACTGGTTCATGTTTCGTTATCAAAAATTGTAATGGCGGAAAACATAGTAATTGCTCTCTGGGACTTTGAAAAAACTCAGTTCATATTTCCCTATTTTATTGACAAATATGACGACATCCCTTTGCCCTCTACAATGGAGAAGAGTTGTACATCCTATATTTTCAGAACTGGTAAGCCACTCGTTTTTACACAGGAAGTCTTCGAAAGACTGATTAATGAGAATATAGTTGAGGAGGTTGGAAGACCATCTCCGTCATGGGTGGGAATACCTCTGAAGACTCCGTCAAAAATCATAGGTGTCCTGGTGCTCCAGGATTATGAACATGAGAATGTTTATACTGAAAAAGATGTTGAATTCCTGGAATCAGTAGGAGGGCAAATTGCAGTCGCTATCGAACGAAGACAATCTGAGGAAGCCATAAAAGTAAAGAATGAAATGCTTCAGGTTACAAATGCGGAAAAAGATAAGTTCTTTTCAATAATTGCACATGACCTCAGGGGGCCGCTCGGATCTTTTGTTCAGGCCACAAAAATGATTACCGACCGGTCTGCAATGATGTCAATGGACGAAATTACCGAACTGACTGAAACTATGAGCAAGGAGGCAGCATCAATTTACAGTCTGCTGGAAAATCTCCTTGAATGGTCAAGGTTTACAAGAGGAATGATCGGTTTTAATGCTGTTAAATTAAATGTCAGGGAAAAAATTACAACAACAGCCGAATTGTTTACTGAAACAGCCATAAGGAAAGGGATTCAGGTAATCATTAATATCAATTCAGATTATATAATTGAATCAGACGAAAATATGCTTGAAACCATTTTAAGAAATCTGCTTTCAAATGCTCTTAAATTCACACCTTCAGGAGGGATTGTTAAATTATCCGCTGCGGAATCAGGAAATGGCAGGATAGAAATCTCAGTATGCGATAACGGGATTGGTATGAATGAGATACTTAAGCAAAAGCTTTTTAACCTTACCGAGAAGACAAGTCGTCCCGGAACGGAAGGAGAGACAAGTTCAGGACTTGGATTACATCTGTGTAAAGAATTTGTTGAAAAGCATGGAGGTGAAATCAATGTTGTAAGTGAGGCGGGTAAAGGAAGCTGTTTTAGCTTTACCATGATAAAGGCAATTAAGTAATAAATGATTCATCCGCTTCTGGTAGTTTATAATTCAGTAAGTTTGGATTGTTACCTTTAG
This sequence comes from Bacteroidota bacterium, assembly GCA_016718875.1. GTDB lineage: Bacteria > Bacteroidota > Bacteroidia > Bacteroidales > VadinHA17 > LD21. The sequence goes on along the minus strand of JADKBL010000034.1, from coordinate 14,218 downwards.
TTCGATCCATGGTAACTGTAATTTTTTCATTCTTCATTATGCACAAATAGTAACCTCAGAAAGGCTGTTCATACATGAATTATGGCACTTGGTACAAAGGATATATGTTATTACCGGGTTTATGTAATTAATACAGTATTTTTATTAAAGATTTTTTAGATCACTTTACTAATTCAGGTTTTTGACGAATCCATCCATCAGGTCAGAGAAGATTTTGATGGATGGTTTTTTTTGATTCATGCAAAGCTATTTCTTAACTTTATTTATAGTTAATGGCTGAAGTCAGGTTTAATAAACCCGTCAGGCGAAATGATATTTTTTTCGTATCTTTTCTTAGCTATATTTACAATAGCAACAGATTATTCCTATGGCAAAAAAAGCAAATCCCGGCGATAGCAAACCTAAATGTATTTATGTCCGGAGCGGCATGGATGTTGAATCCCTGAAACAGGCTATTACTGAACACCTTTTCTACCAGCAGGGACGAAACATTGTCAATACATCCCTTAATGATTTGTACATGGCTGTAGCGTATACAGTACGTGACAGAATCATGCAACGCGAACACAAGACAATGAATGCGGTATTTGAAGACAGAAATGTCCGCCTGGTAAGTTACCTCTCCGCTGAGTTTTTGTTGGGACCCCAGCTTGGGGTCAATCTTATTGACCTCGATATTTACAATGTCATGAAGCAGGCTGTTGAGGAGCTTGGATTTAACTTTGAAGAAGTAATTGCTCAGGAAGAGGAACCCGGACTTGGCAATGGCGGTCTTGGACGTCTGGCTGCCTGCTATATCGATTCACTTGCTTCTATGCAGATCCCTGCTGTCGGATATGGAATAAGATACGAGTTTGGCATCTTTGATCAGGAGATCAGAGATGGCTGGCAGTTTGAAAAAACCGACAAATGGCTGCGCAAGGGAAATCCATGGGAGAGTGCCCGTCCCGAACTTCTTGTTAATGTAAACTTCGGAGGACACACTGAGTCTTACACTGCCTCCGAAGGAAAAAAATATTTCAGATGGAAACCTGCCTACATGGTAACAGGAATCCCATACGACTCTTCAATAATGGGTTATACTGTCTCCTCATGCACTTTCCTGCGTCTCTGGAAAGCTGAGGCCGAGGAGTCTTTCGATTTTACCTCATTCAACAGGTGATTATTATAAGGCTGTTGACTATAAAGTGAAGTCGGAGAATATCAGCAAGGTGCTGTATCCTAATGACGAAATGCTTACAGGTAAGAAACTCAGGCTTAAACAGCAGTATTTCTTTGTTTCATGCTCCCTTCAGGATATGATGAGGATACATCTGAGACATGACGGAAAACCACAGGAATTTCATAAAGGTGGGTGATACAGCTTAATGATACTCATCCCTCTGTTTCAGTAGCTGAACTCATGCGCATACTGATTGATGAATACAAAATTGACTGGGACACTGCATGGAATACTACGTGTAAAACATTCAGCTATACAAATCATACCCTTCTTCCTGAAGCATTGGAAAAATGGTCTGTTGGTCTCTTTGCCTACCTTATCCCGCGGGTGCTGGAGATCATTTATGAAATTAATCACCGGTTTCTGAACGAAGTAAAAAGGAATTTCCCTGGTGATGAAGGCAAACTTTCACGAATGTCTATCATTGATGAGGCAGGAGAAAAATATGTCCGCATGGCAAATCTTGCCTGTGCAGGCAGCAGTGCTATCAACGGCGTGGCGGCTCTTCATACGGAGCTTCTTAAACAGCAGGTATTGCATGACTGGGTGGAGATGTTCCCGCAACGTTTTCATAATGTTACAAACGGAGTTACGCCCCGCCGGTTTATTGTATTAAGTAATCCGGGATTATCAAAACTGATTACGGAATCAATCGGAGACAAGTGGCCGGCCAGGCTCGATGAACTTCGCAAGTTGGAGCCTTTTGCAGACGATGCCTCATTCAGGGAACAATTCAGGAAAGTTAAACTTGAGAATAAGAGAATCCTCGCAACTCTGATTAAAGAAAGGACAGGGATCACAGTTGACCCTTCTTCAATGTATGATATACAGGTAAAACGAATACACGAATACAAACGCCAGCATCTTAATGTGTTGAATATCATTACACGTTACCTGCGCATTAAGCAAAACCCAGGCATTGATATTGCTCCGCGAACATTCATTTTTGGAGGCAAGGCAGCTCCCGGATACCATGTGGCCAAACTTATGATCAAGCTTATTAATTCAGTGGGCGATGTGGTAAACAATGATCCTGATGTGAACGGCAGGCTCAAGGTGGTTTTCTTCCCTGATTTCAATGTAACCAATGCTCAGCATATTTACCCGGCAGCAGATCTTTCCGAACAGATATCGACAGCGGGCAAAGAAGCCAGCGGCACCGGCAATATGAAGTTTTCTATGAACGGAGCCCTCACCATCGGCACACTCGACGGGGCAAATGTAGAGATCCGTGAGGAGGTGGGTGACGAAAACTTCTTCCTGTTTGGCCTCACTGCTGCCCAGGTTGAAGAATCCAAACGGAACCAATATGATCCCCATTTTATTTATGATCATAATGCTGAGCTGCACGATGTGATAAATATGATTAATGCAGGTCATTTCTCAAAAGGTGACTGTAACCTTTTTAAACCCATAACAGATAACCTGCTCTGGCATGATCCGTATATGCTTATGGCTGATTATCCATTGTATACTGCCTGCCAGGACCTGGTTGCCGAAACCTGGAAAAACACCTCTGAGTGGAACAGGATGGCAGTTCTGAATGTTGCAAGAATGGGTAAATTCTCATCCGACAGGTCCATTCAGGAATATTGCGAAAAGATTTGGAAAGTGAAACCTTTCAGGATGAAGTGAATATTTAATAGAGATTTATTATTTTCACTTAGATTTCCTTAACCAGAAAAACGGATTCTCTTATGAAGACCAAAACAACCATTGTCCTCTCCTCAATGATGTTCCTCCAGTATTATATCTGGGGCTCATGGTATGTAACCATGGGTACATTCATGTCGAAATACCTGGGTTCAACAGGTATACAGATAGGAGCTGCATACAGCGCTCTCGCTATTGCTACAATGATCTCACCCTTCTTCGTGGGAATGGTAGCCGACCGCTTCTTTGCAGCACAGAAGGTTATGGGTGTTCTTCATGTACTTGGCGGAATACTTCTTTTTATGGCTTCAAGAATCACTACAAACGGGGCATTCTACTGGATAATATTATTCTATTCACTTGCATATATGCCTACCATTGCACTTTCAAACAGTGTGGCTTTCAGGCAGATGACTGATATAGGCAAACAATTTCCACCTATAAGGGTATTTGGTACTGTAGGGTGGGTTATATCAGGATTCATGATCTCTCTTCTGGGTATTGAGCAGACACCTCTTACATTCTATATGGCTGCTATAGTTTCTGTTGCACTGGGCCTTTACAGTTTCTTCCTGCCGGATACTCCGCCACAGGAGACCTCAGCTTCTTCAGCGAAATCTGTAATGGGTATCGATGCTCTGGTGCTTTTTAAAGACAAGCCATACCTGATTTTTTTCATTGCCGCAATTTTCGTTTGCATACCACTTTCATTCTATTTCGGATTTGCAAACCTCTATCTGAATCAGTCGGGCATGCAGAACACTGCCGGCAAAATGGTGATGGGACAGATTTCCGAAGCTCTCTTCATACTGGCAATTCCATTCCTGTTCAACAGGATCGGCGTTAAAAAATGCTGCTGATAGGGGATGACCGCCCTGGATCCTCAGGTACCTCTGTTTTGCCTATGGAAATATGGGACCGGGCATCTGGATGCTTTATACGGGCATAATTCTTCATGGTGTATGCTACGACTTCTTCTTTGTTACAGGTTACATGTATACTGAAAAGAAATCGAATGAGAGGATCAAAAGTGCAGCCCAGGGGCTCTTCACATTTGTCACCTACGGACTTGGTATGTTCATAGGTACATGGTTCTCGGGATTTGTGACAACATACTATTCAACCGGACAGGAGTACCAGTGGAAGAATATCTGGTTTGTTACGGCATATATTGCAGTGGCAGTACTGATCATGTTTATATTCTTCTTCAAGGAAAAGAAGGAGATAGGGGTTGTCAAGTAAGGCTAGTTCTGGATATTAACATCCCAGTTACCGGGGTCATTGATCCTGAATTCTATTGCCGCAGGTGAGAGAACAGTATGCAGAACATTCCATGTAAGATAAGTGATTCTGATGGTTACAGGATAGGTCACGTTCTGTACTACATATGCAGCACCCAGGCGGAACTCTTCACCACTGGAGTATATTAAAGAAAAATCCTGAACATCATTATTCGCCAACCCTCCGAGCATTAATTTTATCTTCACCTGGCTGGGGCTGTCACCATTCCTTGTAAATGAAGTACGGGCAATGTACCTGGTCTGCAAAATCTCATATTGCTTTAGATCCTGTTTCCCTGAATATTTATCAGCTTTCCAATATCCTGTTATTATTGAATCGGCACTATATATCATCCTTCCGGAACCCTCGCGCAATCCCTGTTTCCAGTATCCTTCAAAAAAAGTACCGTCGGCCCAGCGGTAGGTGCCTCTCCCATCGGGATATCCTTTTCTGAACTCACCTTCATACCTGTCAATACCCTGCGCAAGCCCCTTCCCGTGAGCAAGGTCTTTTCTGCATTCTCCTTCATATGTTCCGGATAATCTGGGCAGTAAAACTTTACATTCACTTACCTGTGCACTTAGTGTGTATCCCGAAATAAATATAATTGCAAAAAGTATTATTTTTTTCATCACCTTAGGTTTACCAATGATTATTGTTGTACAGCAAAGATATCAAAATAACATATATTTACATTTAAAGCCAAAATTGTCTGAATAATGAAAACCCGTTGCATAGTTGTATTTTTGTTATTTCAAGAAGGCAGTGTTATATGCTCACATTAAAACTTACTGCCAAAGGAGAAGCTGGAAAGGTTCTGTCGCTGGAAGCGCCTTCCCGATTTGTTTATGCACCAAATTACTGGCAGTGGTTTGCACATCATAAGAATCACGGGATACTTCGCAATGAAATAAGAGATTGTGAAACACAACTCGATCTGATTAAATACCTGGGACTTGATGTCTTCAGCAGGAATATATATTGTAAGCAGGATGAATACTGGTTCGGCGGACTCTGTGAAGAATATTTCGATGGCGTTGAAGCTGTTGAATCACTTAGCCTGGAAAATGGAGATAAGATCACAACGCGTGAGTATCATTGCAAGTCAGGGAAACTGTCTGAAGAACTGCGGTATGTTTTTAAGGAATCAACAGTAGTTCAGAAGAAATTCCTGATAACTGACTATTCAGAGCAGGCAGATCTTCTGGAACAATTTGTTGCATCACGACACTGGAGATACAATCCTTCAAAATATGAAGCAATTAACCAAAAAGCAGGCGAAACAGGGATTGTAATTGCCGGGGAATTTTTCAGTCCCCTTAAGATGCTTCACCTTGTAATGAATCCGGTACAGACTGTATATTTTCTTCTTGAACAACCTGAATTTGCAAAACGGCTTCTGGATTTGCATGAAAAGGCGCAGCTTAACCTTGTAAATCAGTGTGTAAGCAGGGGAGTGAAGGTGATAATGTCGATGGATAATCTTGATACCATGTTTCATCCTCCATCTTTTGTTGAGGAATATTCCGCTTCTTTTTATGAAAAGGCCAGCAGGCTTTGCCATGAATATGGTGCTAAATTCTTTATCCATGCCTGTGGCAGTCAGAGGGATAATCTGCAACTTATATCCTCGTATGATGTTGATGGACTGGAAGGTGTAGCCTTTCCTCCTTTGGGAGATATTGAGCTTGATGAGGCCATGAAACTTACATCAGACAAGTTCATAATCACAGGTGGGATAAGTGCCATGGAAACCCGTGATCTGAAAAGCAGGGAAGCTGTTTTCAGCTATGTTGAAGAGCTGTTCAGGAAGATGGCTCCATATAAAAACAGGTTTATTTTTTCTGCAAGCTGTAACACATCTATTGATACCAGCTGGGATACAATCAGGCATTTCAGGGATGCATGGCTCAGTTTCAGCTATAAGTATTAGTTTTATAAGCAGTTCTTAGTATGTTACTATGAAAGACAAAGCCGGTACCGTCCGCTACTCGATCCTCCTGTTGTTATTCTTTGCAACAACAATCAACTATATTGACAGACAGGTAATAGGTATTCTTAAGCCATATATAGCGAGCGATCTGGGCTGGAGTGAGTTCGACTACGGGCTGATAGTAACAGCTTTTCAGGTAGCATATGCTACGGGATTACTGGTAACGGGAGTCATAATAGACAGGTTTGGAACAAGGATCGGCTATACTATTGCAATTGCGGTATGGAGTCTTGCAGGCATGCTTCATGCAGCTGCCCGTTCAGCTTTAAGTTTTGCTGCAGCCAGGTTTTTTCTCGGACTGGGTGAATCTGCTAATTTCCCTGCTGCAATTAAAACAGTAGCTGAATGGTTTCCCCGGAGAGAACGAGCCCATGCCACCGGATGGTTTAATTCAGGGTCTACCATAGGTGCTATTGCTGCTCCGCTGATTGTTACAGGAATAACAATTGCAATGGGGTGGCAGTGGGCGTTTATCATTACAGGCTTACTTGGCATAATCTGGATCATCTGCTGGCTCCTTTTCTATTTTCCACCAGCAAATCATCCAGGGCTGACAGAAGCTGAGCGCAACTATATTCTTCAGGATACTGACGGAATAAATAGTAACGACAATGTTAAATGGACTGATCTTTTCAGGTACAAACAAACTTATGCATTATGCGCTACCAGTTCATCTCTGATTGGGTGTGGTGGTTCTTTCTTTTCTGGACTCCTGATTTCCTTCATAAAATGCATGGTGTTGATATAAAGGAGGCTGTACTTCCGCTGATCATTATTTACGGAGTTGCCAGTTTTGGAGGAATTGGCGGAGGATGGATTTCCTCATTTCTAATCGGCAGGGGACGATCTGTTGATTACTCACGTAAACTTGCGATTCTTATAAGCGCAATTGTTGTATTGCCCATTATGTTCGTTCCACAGATTAAAAGCCTCTGGTTAACAGTGGCACTGATAGCTATTGGTTGTGCCGGGCACTGTGGCTGGGCAGCTAATATGTTCACTCTGATCTCAGATATTTATCCTAAAAAAGCTGTTGGTTCCATGACTGGTCTTGCTGGTTTTGCTGCGGCTACCGGAGGCGCCTTGTCAGCATCCTTCGTTGGGTATATCCTTGATGCTACCGGCAGCTATTTTCTTATTTTTGGTATTGCCTCCACTGTATATATTATGAACTGGCTGATCATCAGGATTTTCATACCTGAAATAAAACCAATCTATTAACTTTACATAAAATTGATTCGCTTATGATAGTAACATGTGTACACCTTAAAGTGAAAAAAAATCTTGTAGATCGTTTTATAAATGCAACTGTTGATAATCACAGGGAATCAGTGAAGGAGCCTGGCAATCTCAGGTTTGATGTTGTTCAGATGGCTGATGATCCCTGCCAGTTCATGCTGTATGAGGCATATGAGTCAGAACAGGCTTCTGCGGAACATAAACTTACTCCACACTATGCTGTATGGCGCGATACCGTTGCCGATTATATGGCTGAGCCGCGTAAAGGTGTTAAATACAGGATAATAGAACCAGACGATCCTTCAAAATGGTAAACTCATTCCAGTTTGCAAGAATACCGGCAATTCATTTCGGGAACGGTATTATTGCCAGACTTCCGGCTTTTGCCAGTCAGTTTGGCAGGCGACTGATAATTGTTACAGGAAAAGGTTCATTCCTGAATTCACAACAGGCTGAACGGCTTTTCACCGATCTGAAAAAGGATGGATTCGTATGGCAGCATTTTATAATTCCAGGAGAACCCTCCCCGGAAATAATCGATCAGTCTGTAAATGCAATTAATGATGAAAAGATCGATCTTGTGATCGGTATCGGGGGAGGAAGCGTTCTCGATGCAGGCAAGGCTGTTTCAGCAATGCTTTATAAAAGCGATTCTGTAAAAGAATATCTGGAGGTAACAGGAACAAAGACACATCCGGGAACTAAAGTGCCATATATTGCAGTACCAACTACTTCGGGAACCGGCAGCGAGGCTACAAAAAATGCAGTAATATCACAAACCGGGGCAGCCGGTTTCAAACGATCACTGAGGCACGATAATTTCGTACCCGAAATAGCTCTTGTTGATCCGGAGCTTACCACGCGATGCCCTGCTGATATAACTGCTGCAAGCGGTATGGACTGTTTCACCCAGCTTACTGAAGCATACCTCTCTGATAAGTCAGGTCCTTTTACAGATGCACTTGCACTTGAAGGACTTAAGGAGATCAGGAAATCCCTGGTCAGGGTCTGCATCGATGGAAGCGATACCGGTACCAGGTCAGGAATGTCATTTGCTGCTCTCACATCGGGAATCTGCCTGGCAAATGCAGGACTCGGAGTGGTGCATGGATTTGCATCTTCCATGGGAGCCAGATACGATATTCCTCATGGAGTTATCTGGGAACCCTCATGCCTCCTGCAAATGACGTTAATGTCAGGTATTGCGGAAGAATGGAAATGCTGAAGCCCTTCGGAAATATGCAACTTTGGGCAGGTTGTTCCTTGACCGGAAGGAGGGTAGTGATGATTTTTTTATTGACGGGTTTATAGACCGGCTTTACAGTATAAGTGAGGAAATAAAATTGCCCGGATTAAAGACTGCCGGTGCTGATAAAAACGATTTTGAAACTATCATTAAAAATACTGAATGCAAGAATAATCCTGTAAGACTTCCCTTTGAAGAGCTTCTTGAAATCCTTCAGAGAAGATACTTCTGAATAAACTTTGTGTTTCTCTGTGTCTTCTCTGTGTCACTCTGTGTAACATTAAAGAACTTACACTGAGTTCCACAAAGGTTACACAGAGAGACACTGAAAAAAAAATATTAAATTTACTTTGAATAGAACTCTAATTTACTATAATCTCTGAATTATGAAACTGAAAAACCTCTCAATCATCACATTAACACTTTTGCTGTTAATTATTTCACAGTACTCACAGGCTCAGTTACCAAAAGAAACTGAAGCCCAGAAGATCCAGCGAATGAAATGGTGGACCGATGCCCGGTTTGGGATGTTTATTCACTGGGGGTTATACGCTCTGCCAGCCCGTCACGAATGGGTAAAGAATGCAGAGAGACTGAACAATGAGCAGTACCAAAGTACTTCGATATGTTCAACCCCGATATGTACGATCCGAAAGTATGGGCCAAACAGGCAAAGGAAGCTGGTATGAAATATGTTGTACTTACAGCAAAGCATCACGAGGGATTCTGCCTCTTTGATTCAAAATTCACCGATTACAAAGCCACAAATACTCCTGTCGGGAAGGATCTATTAGGAGTATGTTGAGGCATTCAGGGCCGAGGGACTTAAGGTCGGATTCTATTACTCACTTATCGACTGGCATCATCCTGATTATACGATTGACAGAAACCACCCTCAGAGACAAAGTACTGATGCTGAGTATGAAGCCCTTAACAAGGGAAAGGATATGAGTAAGTATCGTGAGTACATGAAGAACCAGGTGCGCGAGCTTCTTACCAATTATGGTGAAATCAGCATTATCTGGTTCGACTTTTCATTTCCGGGAAAGAATGGTAAAGGAAGGGCTGACTGGGATTCAGAAGGACTCCTTAAGCTTGCCCGTTCACTGCAGCCAGGCATTATCGTTGATGACCGTCTCGACCTGAAAGATGTTGAAGGAGGTTGGGATTTCGTATCACCTGAGCAGGTTAAGGTTACAAAGTGGCCGGAGTATAATGGTAAAGATTGCATGGGAGACATGCCAGACCTTCTCAGGGTCATGGGGTTATTACCGTGATGAGCATACATGGAAAAGTAATGCCCAACTGCTCGAACTTCTTATCGAATCGGTAAGTAAAGGAGGCAATCTGTTGCTGAATGTTGGTCCGACAGCAAGGGGTAATTTTGATCAGAGGGCATGGGACAGACTTAAGTCGATGGGAGAGTGGATGAAGTACAACAGCAGATCAGTTTATGGTTGTACCGAAGCACCTGCTGATTTTAAGGCTCCTGCCAATACTCTGCTAACTTATAATTCTGTTACAAAAAGACTCTATATTCACCTGCTGGCTTATCCGATGGGCAGAATCAATCTTGCCGGGATGTCTGATAAGGTAAAATATGTCCAGTTCCTGCATGATGCTTCGGAGGTAAAATTTAACACCGGAACAGGTGAAGAGGCCGGAAATCTTTCACTTCAGCTGCCTGTCCAGAAACCTCCTGTGGAGATACCGGTACTGGAGGTTTATCTGAAGTAGATTAGAGGAAGAACTTACACAGAGTTCCACAGAGGGATCACAGAGTTCCACAAAGAATAACTCTGTGTTTCTCTGTGCCTTCTTTGTGATCTCTGTGTAACTGAATTGAATACCTGAGTATTCAGATATTTATCGAATCGAATACAACTACTTTTTCCCAGAGTTCCTGACAATCCGCAATGAATTTCAGGTGTTTGGGATGGGTCTGGTATATATCCTGATCCTCTTTGTTCTTATAGGTAGTCAGTACAGAATAAGTGTAAGAAGTGTCAATCACATCACGGTTTGTGGAAGCAGGAACTCCGATATGGTGATCAACAATAGTTTCAACAGTTACAAGTTCCCTGTGCTGATTTTTCGAACCTTGCCCTGACTTCCTGGTTTGAAGGATCCTTCAGCCAGAAGAAGACATGGTGAATGAAAAGAGTGCCTAGTTTATCTTTTTCAGGTGTGCTGCATGATGTTACTGCTGCTATTCCTGCTGCTCCCCATGGCTGATTTTTTCAATGAATATCCTGGGTCAATCTGCTTTTTCATCTTTTTATATTTCAATTACAAGTATTGTATCAATTTCATCCCTGATCTCTTTGGGGATTGAAACTACTATTCCGAATGCATCCTGCTTAAACTTAAGCTTAACAGGTGAAGAGAAGGCAGTAATGCTTTTCACTTTCTTACCGAAATCAGGTATGAGAATGTTATCGTCATCTGTATTAAGTAGGTGTACATATATCTTATTGCCCTTGTATGTTGTTACACCCCAGCTTTTCGGAGCTACAGGTCCGCCGCGCGTTCCATAAATTGTTTCGCCGTACTTTTCGATCCATTTGCCCATATCTTTCAATGTGGAAACAAATTCAGGTTGTATTTACCATTTGGCATGGACCAACATTAAGAAGGAAATTGGAATTGTATCCTGCAGCTTTAATAAGGTACTGGATCAGATCTTTTGAAGATTTGTACTTTTGTCCCGGAGATTAAAGCCCCAGGAGTTGTTCATAGTCTCGCAGGTCTCAAGCGTTAGTTCGCCCACTTGTGATTCTCCGGCAAATCCGGTTGTATTATGTCCCGGCAGGTCTTTTTTCAAATGCCCGAAATCTTCTCCCGGGATAACAGCCTGGTGGTGGTTATTGGAATCAAAGTTGCAGGCTGAGTGAATGAATGAGTTTGTATGTTTTCTCAAGACGCCAGTCGGCATCTTTCTTGTCCCAGAAACCATCAAACCAGATACCGCCAATCTCTCCGTAGTTTTGTAAGAAGCTCAGGAAGCTGACCGTCCATGTAATCGAGGTATTTGTACCAGTTGCCTGCGGCAGGACGTCCGATGTCTGTCCGGTTCTTCCCAGCGGAAAATAATTGTCCTGATACCAGTCGAGATGTGAATGATAGAAGAAGAGTTTAATGCCCTGCTTATGGCACTCGTCGGCAAGCATTTTGATAATATCTTTTTTGTAGGGTGTTCTGTCAACAATATCCCAGTCGGTCAGTTTTGAGTCAAACATCGCAAAGCCGTCATGGTGCTTGCTGGTTATTGTTATATATTTCATTCCGGCAGCTTTTACAAGGGCAACCCACTCTTTAGGATCAAAATCCACGGGATTAAAAAAGCCGGCAGCTTTTCATAGGTCTTTTATCAATCGATTGCTGGTTCATCACCCATTCACCGTCACCAAGAACGCTGTAAACGCCCCAGTGAATGAACATTCCGAATTTAGCATCCTGGAACCACTCTGATTTAAGGTTTCAGGAGTTGAAGTATAGGAGGTTTGTCCGTAAGCCTGTATAGCAATTAGCAAAAACAATGCGATTAGGATCTTTTTATTCATGGTCTAAAGTATTTATGGTAGAAATTATGATTTTTTTGGTAAAAGGAATCAATTAACCGCAGAGTACGCAAAGGTATTACGCAAAGTACGCAAAGAATTTAAACAAGTATTTATCTTTGCGTCCTTTGCATATCCCGAGTTCTCGGGATTGTGTCCTTAGCGGTTTTAAATTGGGTATTACTATTTTTCAGTCATTTTGGTGAAGATTGCGAGTTGATCTTTCATCGCTGCAACAATATCAGCAGGTTCTGTACGGGCCTCGAGGAGAATCCATCCTTTATAATCAATTGCTTTGAAGAGATCAAACATCTCCTGATAGGGATAATTACCCTCATTCAGCTCTCTCACATGCACTGTATCCCAAACCAGCCTTTGAGTGAGTTGAAGATTTGCTCAAGTCCCGGAGGCAGCATCCTGATCGTTGCAGTTCCAGCATACTTTTACATCAGCTTCGGAACCTGATCGAAGATGGCACGCATAACAGGTATCTCCTGTGTTTTGTTGCCATGCACTTCCACACGTACAAGCTGACCATAATCCTTTGCAAACTTCCCTCCTCATTAAGAGAAGCTGCTATCTGTGCAATAGTCTTTTCCGTTGGTACATCGCTGGGAGATCATTAGGTTTAACCTTGATACCGGTTGCCCCTATTTCAGCGCAGAGGTTTAATGTATTCTTTTGTCTGATCAATATTTTCACGATGCTTAGCGGATCGGGACTATGGTATTCGTTGCGCCATATCCTATGCATGTAACATTACTGTCGGCAATCTTTTTAACATCAGCACGTTGTGCCGAAGTGCGATTTGTCTCAACACCGTGAGCATGCTGAGTTCTCAGTTCAACACCTTTAAAGCCTGCGTTCCCAATTGGTTGTTATTGTGGGCAGATTCCAGTGCTGGGCCCAGAGATAGTAACCAGTCCAAACTGCATACCTTTTTCAATTCAGCTGAACATGCGGTAAACTGACTCATCCTTTGGAGGCTCGCGCCTGCAGTCAGAGTGCTCTGAAGAAAATGACGTTGGGTTATTGATTTTTCATTTAAGTTTGCTTTTACCCCTCTAAAATAGCCTAAATGTTAGAATTGGATATGTTATTTTGAATTTTCAATTTTACTTTTGTTTTAGAATTGTAAATGAATTGATTTTCAGTCTGATTGATGAAAGGTATAAACAGAAGCTGATATTCATCCTATTATGTCTTCTGATATCGGGATATTTTACTTTTATAAAAAAACATGATATATGAAAAAGTCAAACCTTAATCGCGCCGGGAGAGTTTCTGCAGAACTTCTTGCGCGTTTCGGCAGTTGCAGGATTCTATCCTATATCAGCACCTCACCGGAGCAGATAGTGTTCTGAAAAAGGCAAATGCCTCTCCATCCATTGGGAAAGACAGGTCAGTAAGGCAGGCATATACAGCCTTGGAGGCCAGCCACTGGAAACACCAGGCAAGGAAGAGTTTGCAGTTCCAATCATAAACCGGGCCATTGATCGGGAATTAATTACATAGATACGGCTGCTTACTATGGTCGTGCAACGTCCAGCCATCACCAAAGCGGATGCAAGGGGAACCAGTGTAAAGAATATCGGCGGTGATGAAGACCAGACGGAAAGCATAGTTTTCTTGCTTCCAAAACTCATGACCGTACTTATGACGATTCGATGAGACTTATTGAGAAATCACTTAAAAACCTTCAGACCGACCACCTTGACCTGCAGATCCACAATGTAAAAAAACTGAAATAACAGAACTTGGCTTAAGTGGTTCACAGCCAGGAGTTATTAAAGCTATGGAGAAGATGAAGAGATGAAAAGGTTATCAAGTTCATAGGATTTGCTGGTCATGAGGACCTGATGGCCTTTCTTAAAGCAATGGCTGACAGGTATCCTTTCGATAATGGACTTGTTGCACTTAATGCGGCAGATAAGCATTACGATCCTTTTATTGAGGAATTTCTTCCAACCGCCGGTATCCAAAGGCATGGGTATTGTAGGGATGAAGATCCCTGCCCGCGACAG
>JADKBL010000033.1 GCA_016718875.1 Bacteroidota bacterium | reverse complement strand
GGAGGGGTTCAAGGAACCCATCCAGTTCATTATCGGGGGTGTGTTCATTGAGAACTGAGAAGTGACTTTCGTCAATAGGGAATTTTTTGTCAATCAGCCTCAGATATCTGCGGGCACTCCTTAACTCTTCTACTATGAAAAACCTCAGATTCCTGGTTATTTCCAAAACCGGATCAGGGATGACTCCTGAAAAATCTTCTCCTCCAAGTGTAACAGGTATCAGAAAAAGTCGTCCTGCCATAAATATTAAAAGTTTAGTCAAATATAGTAATTATACACCTGAATGATCCAAAACAAAATTCAAATGCCGTATTGTCAATTGTTGATTTTTAAGTAGGTTTGTTTTGTAAAAATTCTTTTGTGAAAATTACATTTCTAGGTACAGGGACATCACAGGGAGTACCTGTAATTGCCTGCGATTGTGCTGTTTGCAATTCAAATGACCTGCATGATAAAAGGCTCAGGACTTCACTACTTCTTCAGACCGAAAGTGTAACACTGTTATTCGATGCCGGTCCCGACTTCAGGCAGCAAATGCTGAAGGAAAAGGTTACCAGGCTCGATGGTATCATTCTGACACATGAGCATAAAGATCATATCGCAGGTCTTGATGATGTGAGGGCTTTCAATTATAAAAGCCAGTCAGCTATTGATATATATTCCGAGGAGAGAGTACAGAAAGCCATAAAGGAGGAATACTCTTATGTTTTTTCCGAGATACAATACCCGGGCATCCCAAAGATGAAGCTGTTACCTGTTCCGGAGCATGGTTTTTCTGTGAAAGGTATAGATGTTCTTCCTATTCGTGTCTTTCATTACCATCTGCCTGTTTATGGTTTCCGAATAGGCAATTTTGCCTATATCACCGATGCAAATTACATTCCTGAAGAAAGCAAAGAAAAACTATTCGGTGTTAAATATCTTGTAATTAATGCACTTCGAAAGGAAAAACATATATCTCATTTTTGCCTGCGCGAAGCTCTTGACTTTATTAAGGAGATCGCACCCAAAAAAGCATTTATTACTCATATTAGTCATCAGATGGGCTTCCATGCAGAAGTATCTAAGGAACTGCCCGGAGGAACTTCTCTTGCATTTGACGGACTTTCAGTAAATTGCAGTGAATAAGCTATCAACGCTTCTTATAGCCCTTGCTAAGTTTCTTTTGATAACCAGATGAAAAATAATATTTGTTTCTTCCAAGCTGTGTAGCATTGACCCGTGAGGAATTCTTCCCTCTGGAAGAAGAGGAGCTTTTACTAGATGAAGCACAGTCAGATAAAGTAAATATCAGTACAAATAACACGACATATTTTAGTATTCTAACTGCTTCTGCCTTCACCGCTACCTCATTTATATCATTTTTAAAAGTACTATAATTTTCTCTAATATTAAAATATTGCTCACAAAACTATCATTGTAACTTTTTTATAATAAGATGTAATTACAATTTCAGATTTGCGTTCTAAGAATTATATTGCAGAATAATTTTATAAAAATTTATGCATAGAGCTTGGGGCCTAAGAGCAATTGTATTGGTGATTCTTGCATTACTTCATTCACACTCCAGTTCACAGGATATATCTGAAGTACATATCTCGTATTCCCAGGGGTTGAAAATGAATTCAATACTTTTAGCTGATTCAGCAAGTATTATCTTGAACAGTGAACGGCCTTTGTACAGTTTTCTTCTGAATAAAAGTAAAAAAAACTCAGCAGAAGCCATTTCTTCAAAAAGCGGGAATGTATATAAACAGTTGTACGATAATATTCTTCAGGCAGATTTCACTGTAACCGACTCCTCAGGGATTACATGGAAAGCAAACCTGGATTTCAGGAATGTCAGCAGAGATACCTTAATAATCAGTAATCTTGTTCCATTTGGAGAAGATTCCTCCTCAGTACAGATAACCGGAAAAGGTCCCTCAGATCTTGCCAGGGCATGGCTTTTCCGTCCCGGATACCAGCCTGTCAGAGTAATACTACCTGACAATGCATGGGAAATGGGTTATTCCTCATTCCGATGCGGAAATATTTATTCCGTATGCTCGGTTATAAGAAGGGAGAGTATTGATCAGGGGCAGAAAAGGAGATATGAAACTGTGCTTCCACCCGGTGCAGGTGTACAGTTTAAGATGTATGCAGAACTCTTTACAGGCGAATGGCAGAATGGTCTTCGTAGGGTATTCAGGGACAGGTATATATATGATGTGGAAAAATTTGATAATTCCCTTTTTATGAGGGAGGACCTTGCATGGATAAGAGAGAGTTATCTGATTGTTCTGATGATGGCCTGGGACAGGGAATTTTATGACCGTTTTGCAGGGAAGTATACCTATGCTGAATTACTGAAAAAGTATAAGTCAATCTTCGGGTATCTCGATGTATTCGGAATTTGGCCAACATGGCCACGACTTGGTCTAGATCAGAGAAACCAGTGGGATCTCTATCATGACCTTCCTGGTGGTACAGATCAGCTCAGGAGCTTTGTCAGAATGTCCCAGATGACCGGTACAAAGTTTTTTATCCTATAATCCATGGGACAATAGCACTCGAAAAGAGGAGCATTACCAGGGTATGTCAAAACTGATTGCACAAACTGAAGCCGATGGTGTGGTACTTGATACAAGAGGGAATTCCGGACCGGAACTTCAGGCAGCGGCTGACACTGCAAGAAAGGGTGTGATTATGTATTCCGAAGGGATGGCAATACCCGGGGATATGCAGGGAATTATTTCGGGTAGAGTACATAATGCTCTGTTTCTCAGTCCTGAATTAAATCTTAATAAGCTAATAAAGCCGGATTTTGCAATATTCAGGGTATGTGATGCAGGAGAAGATGTACTTCACCGCGAAATTGCAGTAGCTTTTTTCAATGGCTATGGAACAGAGCTGAATATGTTTCGTCCGGGTGGGAGAGGCGAAACTTTTGAACAGGATCTCTCATTTCTTTCAAAAACAACATTCATACTCAGACAGAACAGTGATGCTTTTCTCGACCAAAACTGGACACCTTTGCTGCCAACAAACAGGGATCATATCTATGTAAACCGTTGGAAGGCAGGAGGGAAGGTTGTTTACACGATTCTCAATATGAGATATGAAGGTGTAAATGAATTGATCTTTCCGGCAGAAGTCAACGATTCAATTCATTATATTTCCCTTTGGAATCATGAACCAGTAATGCTTCAGAATAAAGATGGTATCAGGTACCTTTCTGTTAAGGCCAATGGTTGGGAGCCATCCTATTCTGGTACCCGCAGGGAAGGTTCTGTTGACTGTATTGCAGGTTTTCCGGATCTTATTAAATCAGCTATAAGGGGTGATTCAATTATGATTGAAGCCAAAAGTTCAGGAAGCCTCTTTATCTGGAAGGGTGATCCATCAAACAATGGAAAATTTGTTGAAATAACATTGCCTTGTGATACTTCAATTTGTATTAGGAACCTCTTTGGGTATTATGAAGGTAAACTCGTACTTCAGATTGTTGAGAATAAAAGGCTTAAAGATGAAAATGTACTAAGGATCACTGGTGGTAAGCCATGGATAATCAGCAAAGTAGCTCCAACTTCTGCAGCAAAAGTTATTCCGGCAGAGATGGTGCTGGTTCCAAAATCAAAGGTTTCTCTTAATTTGATTCCAGGAGATGAATTTATTCCTTATCCGGATATATCCAATACTGTAATATTGGTTGATAGTTTTCTTATTGACAGGTATCCTGTAACTAATGCTCAGTATTATGAATTTATTACAAATTCAGGTTATCATACAGCTGATACAGCAGGGTATCTTAGGCACTGGCAATATGGAACATTCCGGCAGGGTCAGGATAAATATGCTGTGGTGAATTTAAGTCTGGAGGATATGAAAGCATATGCAAAGTGGGCCGGGAAACGTCTTCCAACTCAGGCTGAATGGCAACTTGCTGCACAGGGAAATGATAACCGCAAATGGCCCTGGGGAAATGATTTTCATGCTACAAACTGCAATAATTCTTTTGAGAGACAGACACCTGTTGACGCTTTTCCCAAAGGTCAGAGTCCGTATGGAGTTATGGATCTTGTTGGCAATATCTGGCAGATGACTAATGATATCTATTTTAATGGGACAAATTATATTGGAATTATAAGAGGAGGAAGCTATTATAAGCCTGATTCAAGCTGGTGGTATCTGCAGGGAGGGCCTCAGTCACTCGATAAAACACAGATGATGCTACTCGTCTCGCCCGGCTTTGACAGAAGCCCCACGGTAGGTTTCCGGTGTGTTAAAGATTATTGATTACACCTTCAGCTTCTTTTCAATTTCAGTTATCTGGTTCCTGAAGTGCTTATCGGTGTCGATAAGATTATTGACTGTTTTGCATGCATGGAGTACAGTTGCATGGTCCTTGCCTCCGATATGCGATCCTATACTTGCTAGAGATGCTTTTGTCAGGCTCTTTGAGAAAAACATTGATACCTGCCTGGCCTGTACGATCTCTCTCTTTCTAGTTTTACCCTGAATCAGTTCTATAGGAATTTTATAGTAATCACACACTATTTTCTGAATATATTCAATGGTAATTTCCCTTCTTGTTGTGCTAATCAGTTTTTCTACCATCATCCTCGCAAGGTCGAGAGTGATCTCTTTTCTGTTCAGCGTTGATTGTGCGTAGAGTGATATTAGTACGGCTTCCAGTTCACGGATATTATTTGATATGTTAATTGCAAGAAATTCGAATATTTCTTCAGGAAGCTCGATACCGTCATTATACGCTTTCTTCTTAAGTATAGCCAGCCGTGTTTCGTAATCGGGACGCTGAAGATCAGCCTGAAGACCCCATTTAAACCTTGAGAGAAGTCTCTGCTCCATTCCCTGAAGTTCTACAGGTGGCCTGTCACTTGTAAGAATGAGCTGTTTCCCGGATTGGTGCAGATGATTGAAAATATGGAAGAATGTATCCTGTGTTTTTTCTTTGCCGGCAAACTCATGTACATCATCCAGTATAAGAACATCAATCATCTGGTAAAAATGCAGGAAATCATTTTTATTATTGTTTCTGACTGATTCTACAAACTGTGTCTGGAATTTGTTGGCGTTAACATACAGAACAGTTTTGTCAGGGTGCTTTTCTTTCACAAGAATTCCGATTGCCTGAGCAAGGTGTGTTTTGCCGAGTCCGGAATCACCATAAATCATCAATGGGTTAAAGGCAGTGCCTCCGGGATTGTTTCCGACAGCAATACCAGCTGATCTGGCCAGCCTGTTGCATTCGCCCTCAACATAATTGTTAAAGTTGTAGTCGGGATTTAGCTTGGGATCAAAGTGTACTTTTTTAATTCCCGGAATTACAAATGGATTTCTTATTGAAGGCTGGGTGATATCGAAAGGTACCTGAACAGGTTTATTATTAAGTTCTGTTTTGTTTCTGGAAGGATATCTGACAGTATATGGTTTGCCATTTGAATAATTGGCATTTTCCATTACAACATTATACTCTAGCTTGGCATCAACACCTATCTCACGTCTAAGAGTTTTTCTGAGAATTTCAATATATTGTTCTTCGAGATACTCGTAGAAAAATGGACTTGGAACCTGTATTGTAAGGACATTATTCTCAATTTTCAATGGTATTATGGGTTCAAACCATGTTTTATAACTGATGGATGGAATAATGTCTTTAATTATCTGCAGACAGTTATTCCATACGTCAACGTGAGATTTGTTCATTTAGGCTGTTGTATTAAAAAAATTATCTGATCCCAATCGTGCTGAATCATGTAGCAATATTTGTAAAAAAAAAACTAATAAAAAAAATTTTTTTTGCTTGACTTTTTCAAAAATGTTATATGTTTTTAACCATCAGCAACTTATGATAAAAAAATATTTTATTTTTTTTATCATGTTGATTATCAGGTTATTATAGATGATTAAATTGGTTTGTATGTGTAACACAATTCATTATGAAATGTTAATCAAAATATGACTTTGGAGGTTTAAAATGAGGACTATTTTGACATCAATTCAGACAGAATTTTTAATAATAAGATTATCTGAATTTTACTAAAAAGATAATTCTGCTATTTCTGTTTTTTTCCAAAAATTGAGAAGTGAACATACCTTTTCGGATTGGCTTTCATATCTTCCAAAAGCAGGTTAAGGCTCTCAAGACTGGTAGAAAGATTTGTATAAAGTGTATTATTTGTCATTAGTTGTCCTGCTGTTCCCTTTCCGTTGTTTAGATTATCGAGTGTAACTGCTGTTTTTCCTAAACTTGACTTGAGGTTATTAATGGTTCCGTATATATCGGCAGCTGAAAGTGTATCAGCAATATTGTTTAGACTGGCAAATGTATTTCCGATTTTATCGGAATTATCTGCAAGCATCCTGGAAAACCTGTTGAGATTTTCAATGCTATTTTTTAGATCAGTCTCTTTAGATACTACAATTCTTTCAAGGCTGCCTGTAGTGTTATTAAGATTATCGATAGTCCCGCTAAGATCGGATTTGAATTCTTCATTCATCAGATCATCCAAAGAGATTACAACAGAATCGAGAGAGACAATAAGGCCTGCAATTTTATCTTTAAGAGGGAGAATTTCATTGTCAATCATTTCAAAAAGAGAGGGAGCTAGTCTGCCTGGGAGAGTATCACCCTCTTCGTAAACCCCTGGTCCGTCACCATAAACAAACTGAACTTTCATGCCTCCCAGGGGTGATATCTGGGAAATTTCAGCCACTGTATTCTTTGGAAGTTTGAAATCCCGACCAACTGAAAAAGATACTATAAGCCTGCCACTTGTCTCATCAAGGAATTCTATTGATTGGACTACACCAACCTTATAGCCGTTAATCTCAACAGGGTTAGATTCAGATAATCCGCCAACCTTGTCATAGATTGTATAATAATAGGCTACATTCTGAAAGAAATCTTTTCCTTTAAGGAAATTGTAAAGCCATATAAATACAATTAAAGTTATAATTGCTGTTGCTCCAACTTTAACTTCATTAGAAATTTTCTTCATCGGGTGCTTTTTTAAAAATTCTTCTTTTTCTGTTCAATAGCCTGTTGTAAAGGTACTGTTTTGTTGCCTTCAACTGCAATTACAAATGCGTCGGGATAATTATCAATGATTTTTTTCTTGTGCTTAACTGCTTCAGTATACTCTTTGAAACTTCCTGATGCATATTTATATTTCTCATTTTCAACTATTTCAAAAATATTTTTTAGTCCTTTAAAATTTTCAGGCTTCATTTCAATTCTGCCGGATGATGTAGCAACCTGAACCATGAATAAGGGGCCATATTCAACTGGTTTTGCAGCAGATGAATCTTTTTCAATAGGCTTTTCAGTATTCTTAACAGCTGAGATTCCGCTTTTACTGTCGATCTCGGTTATGTATTCCCTGCATGCCCTGAAAATAGCTGAGGCAAGGAAATCCTGGCCCTCTTTGGAATTTAGAAATTTCTCCTCATTAGGGTGTGTTATAAAACCTGTTTCGACAAGTACACTTGGCATTGTTGTCATGAATAGGACCCAGAAGCCGGCCTGCTTTACTCCTCTGTCAACCCTGCTGACCTTTTCTTTGAACTGTGACTGAATTTTGGAAGCCAGCAAGGTACTTTGTTCCTGATAAACGTTCTGCATCAGGGTGAACATTATATATGATTCAGGTGATTTTGGATCAAATCCTTCATACTTTGTGGAGTAATCACTTTCGAGAAGAATGACTTCGTTTTCTTTCATTGCAACCTGAAGGTTAGCGGCATCCTTTGCAAGCCCCATTACAAATGTCTCTGTACCAAGAATTTTTTTTGATGGTGCCCAGTTTGCATGAATTGAAATGAAAAGATCGGCATTGTTTTTATTGGCAATATTCGCCCTCTCACTAACTTCGACAAAAGTATCATTCTTTCTTGTATAGATCACTTTTGCATTTTTAAGATTCTGTTCTATGTATTCGCCGGTTTTAAGTGCTATCGCCAGAGTAATATTCTTTTCATAGCTGAGTGAGCCGATTGCTCCAGGATCATTGTCCCCGTGTCCGGCATCAATAACAATGATCCATTTTTTTGCCGGGTTAGTGCTTGAAAATGAGCATAATAATAAGAAAGTAAAAGAGACTGACAGTATTATTTTCAGTATATATATATTATTGTAATTGAGTTTCTCGTTTTTAATAACCGGTGCCATTTAAGTTGTGGTTTTTTATTAGTTTTGCGCTGGCTTTACAGTAAACACAAAAACTATACAAAAATAGTATTTAAGTTGTATTTTTTTAAAGAAAAACGGTTTGTTGTTTTGTGCCTGTTATTGGCCACCTTTTTTTCATTACCGGGTCAGGAAGTACGGCCTGTTCCGGATAGCCACAAAATTAAGCTGGATACCATTATTGCTGACAGTCTTAAACCAGGCTTCAGGCGGATATCACCAAATGCAATTGATCAGATAGTTACCTACCAGGCGGCAGGAATGGTGAGGAGGGATATAAAGAATAAAAGAGTTATTCTTATTAATCAGGCAGTTGTCAATTATGGAGATATAGAAATAAAAGCTGACTCTATGATTTTCAATATGAGTAATAACCTGTTGTATGCTGCAGGAAGGCCTGATACCAGCGGTAAACTGATAGGAACCCCTGTTTTCAAGGAAGGGAGCAATGAATTTGAAGCTGATGAACTGACTTATAATTTCAAGACAAAAAAGGCTCTGGTCAAAAATATTATTACCAAGCAGGATCAGGGACTTGTCCATAGTTCATATACAAAACTACTTGAAGACGGAACATCGAATATCGCCAAAAGCACTTATTCAACCTGCGATGCTGATACTCCACACTTTTATATTAATATGCCAAAAGCCAGGGTTTATCCTGGCGAAAAAAATTGTTTCCGGTCCTGGTAATCTTGTAGTTGAAGGTATTCCACTTCCCCTGATAATTCCTTTCGGGTATTTTCCGATCAATACACGCAGTTCCTCTTCAGGGATTCTTTTTCCCAGTTTCGGACAGGAGACGCAAAGAGGATATTCTTTCAAGGATATGGGTTATTATTTCAGTGTCAGCAGTTATATGGACCTGAGTATAAAAGGAGATATCTATTCAAATGGTACCTGGCTTGCCAATGCAGTTACTAATTATAATAAGCTTTACAGATACAATGGCAACTTCAGTTTTAGTTACGCCAGCAACATTGATGGCCATAAAGGACTGGAAGATTATTCTCAATCAACAAATTACAGGGTTGGCTGGCAGTTCAACCAGGATCCTAAGGCTTCACCGGGTTCAAGGTTTTCTGCAAGTGTGAACATGAGTTCAGCCGGCTACGACAAAGAGAATAGTTATAATGTGAATGACCATGTCACAACTACCCGGCAATCGAGTGTAAGTTATTCAAAATCATGGACCGGAACTCCCTTCAATCTGTCTGCAAGTATGAATCACAGCCAGAACGTAAAAAATAAAACTGTGGATGTTAACCTGCCAAAGGTTAGTTTCAATATGGCAAGGATTTACCCATTGAAGATGGGCAGGCAGTCCGGAAAAACAAAATGGTATCAGGAGCTGCAGTTTCAGTATTCTTCATCACTTGATAACAGGATCAGTACGTATGACAGCCTCCTGTTCACAAATGCAGGTCTGGAAAGCTCGAAAAACGGATTCAAACATGATGCTCCTCTGAGTATCCAGCTCAGGCCTTTTAAAAACTTCAATATCTCGCCATCACTCACATATTCAGGAGTACTTTATTCACAGAAGATTGAAAAGACATGGGATCCGGGTACAAACCAGGTTGTTAAGAATACAGTTAAAGGGATGTTCTATGGGCAGGCAATAAATCCTGCAATCTCAGCAGGATACAATCCACAGGTATTCGGCACATATACTTTTCTTAATCCTGAATCGAGAGTGCAGGCAATACGTCATGTAATTAAACCGTCTGTAGGGTTCAGCTATATTCCTGAAATACCGGGTTTGAGTTCAGATATGTACAAGACTGTACAGCGGGATGCATCGGGACAGAATTATGAGGAGTATTCAATGTTTGAAGGAAACATATACGGAACTCCTTCACTTTCAAATAAAAGCGGAACATTTTCATTTGGGCTGGTCAACCTTATTGAGGCAAAAGTATTTGAAAAAAATGATACGACAGGTGTTGCCAAGAAGTTCAAGATTATTGACAATTTTGGTATTACTTCAGGTTATAATATTTTTGCTGATTCCATGAGATTTTCTCCTGTATCCATGACTGCTAGAACAACACTTATGGAAAACATTAACATCTCTGGAAGAGCAGGTTTTTCTCTTTATGGGATTGATACACTAGGTAATTCTCTTCGTAATTTTGCACTTGAAACTAATAATAAGATTATGAGGCTGACAGGATTCGGAGCCAGTGTTGATTTCAGCCTCGACAGGCTCATCATGGGCAAAGGATCCAGTAGCAGTTCCGGTTCAGGCGGACAGCCCATCGGAAGTACAGGGTCCGGTGATAGTCAGGAAGGCGATCATAACGATATGGCAGGAATCAGGACTGACCTCTACGGATATTCGGATTTTGAAATGCCGTGGACATTTAATGTAAGTTATAGCCTAAACTATTCCAAACCTGCCCTGAAATCAACTATAAGTCAGACACTCTCATTTGTTGGTAGTGTTACAATAACCAGAAAGATGATGTTGGACTATACCAGCGGATATGATTTTACCAGCAAAACACTGACTATGACCCAGATCGGGATAAGGCGTGACCTGCACTGCTGGATGATGAATCTTAACTGGATTCCAAATGGTTCAATGAAAGGATGGAACTTTACAATCAGAGCAAAGGCTTCTGTGTTAGGTGATTTAAAATATGAAAGGAAGAAAGACTTCCATGATAAGTTCTAGGATTGATCACAAAAAAAAGGAGCTTTTTCGAAGCTCCTTTCTTTTTTTTACAGATTGATCTGATTATTCTCCTACTATTTCGAATTCGATCTCAACCTTTACATCCCTGTGAAGTTTCACAACAGCCTTATAGCTTCCAACTTCTTTAATCTGATCCAGAGGAAGTGTAATGTTTTTGCGGTCAATATCAAAGCCTTTCTCTTTTAGAGATTCTGCAATCTGTATTGTATTAACAGATCCGAATATCTTTCCTGAGGTACTTGTTTTTGCACCAACAATTATTTTCACGCCTTCAAGTTTGTTTGCAATTTCCTGAGCCGCAACCTTGATCTTTTCTTCCTTATGGGCTCTCTGCCTTAAGTTTTCAGCATGCATCTTTTTTGCTGATGCAGATGCCGCAACTGCGAAACCTCTTGGTATAAGGAAATTTCTGCCATATCCATCCTTGACATTAACGATATCGTCCTTCTGTCCAAGTTTATTTACATCCTGTATTAATATGATTTCCATAGTATATCCTCCTTATTTTAATAGGTCAGTTACATAAGGAAGAAGTGCAATATGCCTTGCTCTTTTTACAGCTTTTGCGACTTTCCTCTGATATTTAAGTGAAGTACCGGTAATTCTTCTTGGAAGAATTTTACCCTGGTCGTTAAGAAATTTTTTCAGGAATTCAGGATCCTTGTAATCAATATACCTTATCCTGTTCTTCTTGAAACGGCAGTACTTTTTCTTTTTTACCTCAACTGTGGGAGGAGTTAAATATCTGATTTCTGATTCATTCTGTGCCATATCCTATTCCTCCTTAGATTTTCCTGATTCTTTCTGTCTTCTTTTCTTCTCTGCATATTCGATGGCAAATTTCTCCATCCTGAAAGTCAAAAACCTGATAATCCTTTCGTCACGACGATATTGGACTTCGAGTTTTTCTACAAGATCACCTGTACCTTTGAATTCAACCAGGTAATAAAAACCTGTTGATTTCTTTTGGATTGGATAGGCCAGTTTTTTCAGGCCCCAGTTCTCTTCATGAACGATCTCACCTTTATTGTCGGTGATGACCTTCTTGAACTTCTGTACCGCTTCCTTCATCTGGGTCTCAGACAAAACGGGAGTTGCAATGAAAACGGTTTCATACTGATTCAACATAATTTTAATTCTTAATTTAGTTTAATTGATTTTGGCTCGCAAAAGTACAATAAATTTGAATTATACGAAAATATTAATAGAAAAAAATGAATTATTTCTAATATCTCCTCATTGAGTCAGTGCACGATGCATAATTTGTACCAACATTATTTGGCATGGCTTTTTAAGCTATATTTGTAGTGAAAATAGTGAGAGAAAAAGCATCGGATTTATGGAAAACTTTATCGTTTCAGCCCGCAAATATCGTCCTGCAAGCTTTGATATGGTAGTAGGTCAGGATACTATTACAAATACGCTGAAGAGTGCAATTAAAAATAACCATCTTGCTCATGCTTACCTCTTCTGCGGACCTCGTGGTGTTGGCAAAACAACATGCGCAAGGATATTTGCAAAAACAATAAACTGCATTAATCTTGGAGAAAATGCTGAGGCCTGCGATAAATGTGAATCATGCCTTTCATTCAACTCACTCAGGTCTTTTAATATTCATGAACTGGATGCTGCTTCAAATAACAAGGTGGAGGATATCAGAAGTCTCAATGATCAGGTCAGGATTCCCCCGCAAATAGGTAAGTACAGTATATATATTATCGATGAGGTACACATGCTTTCTTCATCTGCATTTAATGCCTTTCTTAAGACTCTAGAGGAACCGCCGTCACATGCTATATTTATCCTGGCAACTACTGAAAAACATAAAATAATACCAACGATTCTGTCACGTTGCCAGATTTTTGATTTTAACAGGATACGGATCGAAGATATTGTTAACAGACTGATGTATGTTGCTAAAAATGAAGGAATAACTGCAGAGGAAGAGGCGCTTCATGTTATCGGGCAAAAAGCCGATGGAGCTTTAAGGGATGCACTTTCTATTTTTGACCAGATAGTCAGTCTGTGCGGAAAGACAGTCACATATAAAGATGTAATAGAAAATCTTAACGTACTTGATTATGAGTACTATTTTAAGACCGTTGATGGCTCTCTTTCTGGTGATGTATCATCAGTACTGCTAACCTTTAATGAAATACTTGAGAAAGGATTTGACGGACACAATTTTATTTCAGGACTTAACAGTCATTTGCGCGATCTGCTTGTCTGTAAGGATGAGTCAACTGTTAAGCTTCTTGAGGCTACCCCTGCTGTAAAACAGTTATATCTTAAACAAACAGCAAAATGCCCTGTTGATTTTCTTTTTAAGCACTGAAACAGGCGCCGGATGCGATCTTGCTTTTTAAGTCAAGTAAGAATCCAAGATTACATGTTGAATTAACACTGATTAAACTCTGCAGAATTTTAGCTGATTCCTACCTGATCAGGAAAAAAAGTCTGAACCCTTAAAGGCTGTTAAAGAGGAAGAGGAACTGCCGCAGCCATCAAAATCTCAGATTGTTAATCAGGCGGATAAAACAACAGAAAAAACTGACGCCTCATCCGGATTTGTCCCTGGGAAACATGATCCTGTAATCGAGAAATCGGCTAAGTCCATTTCAATAAAGGATATTTTGAATGCTGATCAAGCATCTGATAATCTGAAAAATGAAGCAAAAGATGTTGCAGATGAGAAACCTGCGTCAGAGAGTTCCATCACAAAAACTGAATTCAGTCCGGCAGCTCTTGAAAAAGCATGGCAGGAATTTATAGATCAACTGGGAGGTGAAGGCACCAGGATTATAAGCATGTTTAAATCCGTCAGGCCTGAAATGGAAAACAGTCAGACAATAAAAATACATCTGAGCAATGCTACTCAGAAGGATACTTTTGTACAATATTATAAGCAGCGTCTGATTGCTTTTCTTGATCGTAAGTTTTTGATTAAAGATATTGACATTGAAACAATTGTGGATCTAACTGAAAAAAACGATATTCTATATTCTGATGAGCAGAAGTACAATTATCTTTTCAATAAATACCCTGTTCTGAAAGATATGAAAAAGACATTTAATCTTGATCTCAATTAAAATGATCTGGTTTGATAATTCAAAATGCATGTTATGAAACCAAAAGAAAAGCAGCCGTCAGGGAGGGATGCTAAGAAAGTAACATCCCATGAGAAGGAGATTTCAGATAATATCATTAACCATTCCAGGTCGATGATAAGTGTGATTAACAAGGATTATATCTATGAAAAGGTAAACCTGGCTTTCTGCAATGCTCATAATATTACTATAGATCAGATTGTAGGCAAATCCCTTGCAGATATTTGGGGCACTCAGACTTTTTACGACTTCATAAAAAACAATATTGACCGTTGCTTTTCAGGTGAGACCATAAAATACGAAGCATCC
The DNA here is from genome assembly GCA_016718875.1 of Bacteroidota bacterium. Classification (GTDB taxonomy): domain Bacteria; phylum Bacteroidota; class Bacteroidia; order Bacteroidales; family VadinHA17; genus LD21. Next base: position 66,456 of record JADKBL010000033.1, on the reverse strand, counting down.
TTTGAAACACCAGGTTATGGTGTCAGGTATTTTGAAGTAACATTCAGGCCACTTAATATTGAAGGGAATGGAATTACCTATCTTTTGGCTGAGACTTTTGATATTCATGATACTAAGCAAAGGGAGATTGAAATCAGGGAGAAGGAGCAGGAGCTTAAAAAACTGGCAACCAATCTCCCTATTGGTATTGTCAGATGCCTTCCTGATGGAAGCATTATTCATGCAAACAGAGCCTTTCTGGATATAATGGATTGTTATGATGAAAACTCTATAAAGAAGGCTAACTTCAGGAGTTTTTATCCTCAGGATTTTCTATTTGATATTCAGTGTGAACAGCTCCTTGAAAAACATATTGTAAATTTTGGTAGAGTTTCTCTTCATGATTGCATAGGGAAAGAGATATCATGCAGAATCAGCGGTTTTCTAGCCTTCGACAGTACAAGCACTAATTCATTTCTCGATTTTGTTGTGGAAGATGCCACACGGGAACTTATGCTTGAAAATCGCCTTATTCAGGCACAAAAACTTGAAACAATAGGAGCGTTGGCCGGAGGAATTGCTCATGATTTCAATAATATACTTACTACTATTTCAGGTTATTCCGAACTAATAATGGAGGATCTGCCACAAAACTCGGAGATATCCGAGAAAGTAAGTAAAATACAGGGTGCAGTTCTGCGTGCAAAATCGATTACAAACCAAATTCTGACTTTCAGCAGACAGGTTGAACAGGATAAAATCGCAGTAAGCGTTGGTGAGGTTCTAAGTGAAACAATGGGATTTATAAAGTCCTCTATTCCTTCAAATATAGTAGTACAGAGTAAGTTCTTTCAGAATGATGTCAAGGTATTAGCTGATCCGACTCAATTGTTCAGGGTTTTTATTAATCTTATGACAAATGCGATTCAGGCAATGGAGGAGCACGGCGGGACACTATCTGTAACTATGGAAGTGATTGAAGGCAAGCTTGTTAAGAATCAGCTAAACAAGGATATAGTTGCTGATGAATATGTTTTTATCACTTTCAAGGATACAGGTAAGGGGATGGAGCCATCCGTACTGAGCAGGATCTTTGAGCCTTTTTTTACTACGCGTGAAATTGGAAAAGGAACTGGCCTGGGTCTTTCTGTAACATATGGAATTATTTCGGAAATGGAAGGTGAGATACTTGTTTCAAGCAAAAGAGAGGAGGGTTCAGAGTTTTTTGTGTACCTTCCTGTGGCACGACAGTACATTGTTAATGAGATATTTACCGGTCCAAAAAAGAAAATTCTTTTTATTGCAGGAAACAAACATGAATCAAGAATGCTTTCAATGGCCCTTGAAAATACTGGTTTTGACCTTTTATATGTGTCAGACAGGCAGGGATTTGTGAAAGCATTTTCTTCCGGCGAAAACAACCCTGATCTGATTATCTATATGACTGAATCAGGTCAGGTAAAACCCGAGGATTTCATGAACATTTATCTTCAGAATAAAGCTGATGCTCCTTGTATTATCATTACAAACCAGAATTGCAGTATTTTTGAGGAAAAATTACTAAATTCGGGCATTGTGAAACAACATCTTGTAAAACCTGTATCATTAAAGGAAATAAAAAGCGCAATTCAATTGTCTGTTTAGCTGGACAGAATTAGCTTGTCAATTCTGTAAAAAAGGCAGGCTTTGTCATTACTGATTAAAAATTAACAACTTGTCAGAAAAATTAGCAAATATGCCCAGGGTTCTTGTGATTGAGGACGAAATAGAATTGAGAGAAATGATAAAGACTTCTCTTATCCGAAGAAAATATACAGTTCTTGAGGCTGCCAACGGTAAGGATGCATTATCACATTTTAAACCATCGATGACTGATCTTGTTGTTACTGATCTGATTATGCCTGAAGAAGACGGTCTTAAAGTTATTATGAAACTGAAGGAACTTAAACCATCCTTAAAGATAATTGCCATATCAGGTGGCGGAAAGGCAGGTCCGGGTGGATACCTTAATCTGGCTAAAGCACTTGGAGCACATGCTGTTCTATCTAAACCTTTCTCTATAAATGATTTGATTTCAAAGATTGAGGAACTGCTTTCTCCTGAACAAGAAAATTAATTAATTGTTATATTAAGTATAATTTAAAACTAGAATACAATGTTAAAAAAGAAAATTGAAGATATCTGTAATCGTCAGATTGAAAGGGAGGGTTATTCATCAAATCTTTACCTTGCTATGGCAATATGGGCTGAAACTAATGGTTTTGCAGGTGTAGCAGGTTGGCTATACGCTCAGGCTGAAGAAGAAAAGTTGCATATGCTTAAATTCATAAAATATATCAATGAAAGAGGTGGCAAGGCTGTTTTTCCTGCAATAAAAAAACCGGTTGCTGAGTATAAAGGCGTTGAACACATATTCAATGAAGTTTTGAAGCATGAGGAATTTGTTACTGCAAGTATTAATGAGATTGTTTCCCTTGCTCTTGATGAAAAAGATTTCAATACTCACAGTTTCCTTCAGTGGTTTGTAACTGAGCAACTTGAAGAAGAGGCATCTGTAAGGGCTATTATTGATAAGGTCAAGCTGGTAGGAAAGGCTAATATGTACCAGTTTGACAGGGATATTCTTAGTTTGCGTGCTCCGGCTGCAAATGCCCCGGCTGCTAAATGAGAAGGTTATTTCTGCTATACCTTTTTCTCTGTTTTCAGTTTTTTCACTTCGGCCTGCATTCTCAGGATCTGATTCCAAATAAATCGGTAACCGGTGTCTGTTATGCAGGATCGAAAACTAACAGGATTTTTATTCCTCCTCCGGGTAAATTCCTTAGGAATAAGGATCACAAAGGAGGAGGCTCATTAACTGTATATTATTCAGGATTCACTGCTGAATCAATGGCAGCTTTTGAATATGCTGTCTCAATACTTGAATCAGTATTGCCTGAGGATACCAGAACCACCATTCTTGCTTATTGGCAGGAGATTGAAACAACAGGTGTTCTTGGAAATTCATCAGTAACCGGAATAGCAGGAGGCTGGTCAATTAATGCTTTCAGGCCTTTTGCTTTTTACCCAGTTGCCCTTGCTGAAAAAATAGCTGGTACAAGTCTTAATTCAGATCTTCAGGGTGATATAATTATTACACTTAACAGTAAAACAAACTGGTATCTTGGAACAGATGGCAGGATTCCCGCTAATAGTGGGAAATATGACCTGGTTACTGTTATCCTTCATGAATTGTGTCATGGACTGGGATTCTTCGATAGTATGGATACTGACAATAATACCGGCTGGTATGGTTTCAACTCTGTGCCGTCTGTATATGACACTTTTATTGAAAACATTAATGCAGAATTTTTGACCGATACTCTTAAATTCAGGAACAATACCCCAGCTCTGCGACAGGAAATGACAGGGCAGAAACTGTATTTCCAGGGACCTGTCATTAAAGCCCTTACAGGTGAAAGCAGGATCAAGGTGTTTGCGCCGGCAACATGGGACGATGGTTCGAGTATTTCCCACCTTGATGAAACAGCCACACTTGAACCTTTTACTCTTATGACTCCATATATAGATAAAGAGGAAGTTATTCATGATCCAGGACTATATACCTCTGCGATCCTCGGAGAACTTGGTTGGATAAATACAAGGATAATTCATGTTCCTGCCGGAGATACTGAAGAATCAATTTCTCAGGTTGAACTGGGAGTGGAGATCAGGTCAGATACTACATATAACAGGGACAAAGTAGCCCTGGTTTATTCCTTTGATGACTTTGAAAGCAGTGATACTCTGTATATGACTTCGTCGAATTCAGATAATAAGTTCTCTGTAGTTTTGCCTGTAACTTCTTATAACAGGGAATTGCAATACTTCTTTTTTACGGAAGATGTCTTCAAACGATCATTTCATTTACCCTCAATGTATCAGATGTTCCGCTTTAAATCATTTATTGGAGGCGATACAATTAAACCAGTTATTAATCATACACCGGCTGAATATTATTTTGAAACAGAGGATACAATAAGGTTTGCAGCAGAAGTGTCAGATAATATCGGAATTGATACGGTCTTTCTTGAATACAGGGTGAATGACAACATCTCGTCATACGCCGGTATGATTGCCGATTCAGCTGGTTTTTATTCGGTTATTCTTACCTCCGAAATGCTTAACTGGGCTGGTGGAGATTCTTTGAAATACAGGATCATTGCTAAAGATTCTGCAGGAGTATCTAATATTACAATTTTGCCCGATTCTGGCTATTATTCTATTGGTATTGAAGGATTTGGGTCTGTGATAACTTCTTATTCCACTGATTTTTCAAATTCAGAGAGTGACTTCTTCTTTTCTGGCTTTAATATAACAAGACCCATAGGTTTTCTGAAATCAGGTATACATACAAATCATCCGTATGAAAGTCCGGAGGAAGCTGATAAGAGTTTTAATTTTATAGCAATGCTTCGAAATCCATTGAAATTCGATCAGAGTGGGATGCTCATTGAATACAACGATATTGCATTGGTTGAACCTGGAGAAACCGGAGCTTTGTTTGGTACGAATGATTTCTATGATTATGTTGTAGTTGAGGGCTCAAAAGACTTTGGCAAAACATGGCAATCTCTTTGGGACGGATATGATGCGAGATATAATGCTACGTGGCTGAAAACTTATAACAGTTCTGTCGTCGATCAGAATTCAACTGCTGTTGGAAAAGAATCCATGTTTATACATCATTCTGAGTATATAACCTCATCATCCGGATTTGATACTGGAGACACAGTGCTTATCCGTTTCAGGTTATATTCTGATCCCTTTGCACATGGGTGGGGATGGGCAATACAGGAACTTAAAATAAATCCGCTTATTGATGGCATAGAAAAATCATTTATAGAAACACTGAAATTATTTCCGAATCCGGGTAAAGGACTTATTAGATTATCTGGCAGATCCTCGGTTTTGTCAAATGGAGAATCTGTTAAATATGAGGTATTTAATTCATCCGGTGTTCCATTATTAAAAGGGCTTGTAAGTGATGGAATTGAGTCTGTGATCAATCTGACCGGATATCCATCCGGATTATATATTGTTGTAATTTATCTTGATGATAGAATCAGGACATTTAAATACAGCCTTATCGAGTAACAGCTGTCAGGAATAATATCATATATATTATTCACAAAAGATATTGGCCTGTTTCCAATTCTATTTTGGAAAATATAGCTAATTTTGCTGAAATTTTGAAAATTCGTAAAACGTCATAAAATGAGCATTATAAATAGTTTGTTGGGACTTTTTCTGGGGAATAAATATGAACGTGACCTTAAGGAGATAAATCCCTATATTGAGAAAATACACATTGAATATCAGAAGTTGCAGGTACTTTCAAACGATAGTCTAAGGGAGCTTACAGATGGATTGAAAGCTGAAATACATAGTAATATTGAAAATGATGAGAACGAAATAAAATTACTAAGAGAAAAGCAGAAGCAGAGGAAGATATAAATCTTAAAGAGGAACTTTATAACTCTATTGATAAGATTGAAAAGCAGATTAATGAAAAACTTGAGGCTGTTCTTAACGAGGTTGTACCACGCGGCTTTGCAATTGTAAAGGAGACTGCCAGACGTTTCAAGGAGAACAAGGTTATTGAAGTAACTGCCAGGCAGTTTGACAGGGACCTTGCCGCTACCCGTGAGAGCATTACTATCGAAGGTAATAAAGCCTTCTGGAAAAACACATGGGTTGCAGGTGGTAATGAGATTACCTGGGATATGGTTCATTATGATGTTCAGCTAATCGGAGGTGTTGCTCTTCACAAAGGCAAGATTTCAGAAATGGGTACAGGGGAAGGAAAGACTGTTGTGGCAACTTTGCCTGTATTCCTGAATGCACTTGCCGGCCGTGGAGTACATATTGTTACGGTAAACGATTACCTTTCAAAAAGAGACTCCGAATGGATGGGCCCCATTTATGAATTTCACGGACTTTCTGTTGATTGCATAGACAAACACCAGCCAAATTCGACTGAAAGAAGGAAGGCTTATAATTCTGATATCACTTTTGGTACTAATAATGAATTTGGATTTGATTATCTGAGAGATAATATGGCAATCAATCCTGAGGATCTTGTTCAGCGCAAACATCATTATGCAATCGTCGATGAGGTTGACTCTGTACTTATTGATGACGCCAGAACTCCGCTTATTATTTCAGGCCCTACTGCTAAGAGCGATACCGCTCAGTTTGATGAACTTAAACCAAAAGTAGATAAGCTTGTAGGTGCGCAAAAAAGACTGGTTACCCAGATCCTTGCTGATTCAAAAAAATTAATAGCCGAGAATAAAAATGAAGAAGGGGGATTACTTCTTCTGAGAGCCTACAAAGGATTGCCAAAAAATAATGCCCTTATTAAGTTTTTAAGTGAGGAAGGAAACAGGTCTCTGCTCCTTAAGACTGAGAATTTTTATATGCAGAACAATAGTAAAGAAATGCCTAAGGTTACAGATGAGCTATACTTTATTATTGATGAAAAAGCTAATTCTATTGAACTGACAGAAAAGGGGCTTGATCTGATTTCAACATCAGTGGAGGACAGCAGTTTTTTTATACTACCTGATGTAGGTTCAAAAATTGCAGACATCGAGAGGTCTGGTCTTGGTGAAAAGGAAAAGATCCTTGCCAAGGATGAACTTCTTCAGGATTTCTCGGTGAAATCCGAACGGGTGCATACAATGACACAGCTTCTGAAGGCATGGACTCTCTTCGATAAGGATACCGAGTATGTTGTTATGGATAATAAGGTAAAAATCGTGGATGAGCAGACTGGCAGGATACTGGAAGGTAGAAGGTATTCCGACGGACTACATCAGGCGATAGAAGCCAAGGAGAATGTAAAGGTAGAAGCAGCTACCCAGACATATGCAACAATTACTCTGCAGAACTACTTCAGGATGTACCATAAACTTGCCGGGATGACCGGAACTGCAGAAACTGAAGCAGGAGAACTTTGGAATATTTATAAGCTTGATGTTGTTGTTATTCCTACAAATAAACCTGTTATTCGTAATGATAGGGAGGATCTTGTATACAAAACAAAACGGGAAAAATACAATGCAGTTATTGATGAAATAAATGAAATGTACAAACAGGGAAGACCTGTTCTTGTTGGAACAACATCGGTAGAGATATCTGAACTCCTCAGCAGAATGCTAAAGATGAAAGGCCTCAAACACAATGTTCTCAATGCAAAACTGCACCAGAGAGAGGCTGAAATAGTGGCAGAAGCCGGGAAACCCGGAACAATAACCATCGCTACAAACATGGCTGGTAGAGGCACCGATATCAAATTGACGGATGAAGTAAGAAAGGCCGGTGGTCTTGCCATTATAGGAACAGAACGGCATGAATCACGAAGAGTAGACAGACAGCTGAGAGGAAGGTCAGGAAGGCAGGGAGATCCGGGTTCATCACAGTTTTTTGTTTCCCTCGAAGATGAACTCATGAGGTTGTTCGGATCTGAAAGGATTGCAGGTATTATGGATAAACTTGGGCTGAAAGATGGGGAAATGATTCAGCATTCTATGATTACCAAATCTATCGAACGAGCACAGAAAAAAGTCGAGGAGAATAACTTTGGTATCAGAAAGAGACTTCTTGAATATGATGATGTTATGAATTCTCAGAGAGAGGTAATTTACCGGAAGCGCAGGCATGCACTTCTGGGGGAAAGACTAAGTGTAGACATCGCAAATATGATGTATGACGTTACCGAGAACCTTGTTGAAACATACCATGCAAATGGAGATTTTGATGGATTTGATTTTGATCTTATCAGATCCTTTTCAATGGATTCTCCGGTCAGGGACAACGAGTTCAGGAAAACAAATGCTGCCGAAGTTACAGAAAAAGTATATGTTAAAGTCCTTGATACCTATAAAAGAAAAGTAGAGTCAATAGCTGCTCAGGCTTACCCTGTTCTTAAGGATGTTTATGAAAGGATGTCGCATCAGTATGAAAATGTCGTAGTTCCGATTACAGACGGAGTTAAGGTTTTCCAGGTTGTAACAAACCTGAAAGCAACGGCAGAGTCGGAGGGGAGAGAACTTGCACGGTCTTATGAAAAGACAGCTGTTTTAGCAACAATTGATGACGCATGGAAAGAACACCTGAGAGAAATGGATGACCTTAAGCAATCGGTGCAGAATGCAACATATGAACAGAAGGATCCGCTTCTCATCTATAAATTTGAATCATTTGATCTTTTTAAGACAATGCTGGTTAAGGTTAATAAGGATGTTGTAAGCATCCTTATGAAAGGACATATTCCTTCACAGGATCCTGACCAGGTACGTGAAGCCCAGAGAAAGCGCCAGATGGATATGAGTAACCTGAGGGCTTCAAAGAGTGATTTCTCGCAGTATAGCAGTACTGGCGGAGGCAGCCCTGAGAAAACACCGAGAACAGAACCTGTCAGAGTAGATAAGAAAGTTGGAAGAAATGATCCTTGCCCATGCGGCAGCGGTAAAAAATTCAAGAATTGTCATGGACTGCAGCAGCAGCCAGGAGCTCCGGCCTGATAATCTCTTAATTCTTCCTGCTGACCTCCTCAATTGCTTTCTGTATCCTAGAGTAAGTTGAACGGCTTACCGGAACAAGCGGTAACCTGAGAGTATTGTTGCACAGATTCATTGTGTTCATCATAGCTTTTACCCCGGCAGGATTACCCTCAGTAAACAGGAGTTCTATCATCTCAATGAAACGGAACTGTGTTTCTCTGGCTATTTTGAAGTTATTCTTCAGCGCATTTGAAACAATTTCATTGCACTGAGAAGGAAATGCATTTGCAAGAACAGAGATAACTCCTGTTCCTCCAGCAGCAATTATTGGAATAGTAAGCATATCATCACCCGATATTACACTGAAATTTTCAGGCTTTCCTTTTATTATCTTCATTATCTGGGTCATGTCACCTGATGCCTCCTTAACTGCAACGATATTATCACATTCATTTGCCAGTTCAAGGCATGTTTCTGCAGAAATGTTACAGGATGTTCGCCAGGTACATTATAAATTATAACAGGCAGAGAGCTGCATGTTGCAATTGCTTTGAAATGCTGGAATAAGCCTCTTTGTGTCGGTTTATTATAATATGGAGCTACTGAAAGGATTCCATCCACACCGGTAAGATTCATCTGCCTGATGGAGTTGATAACTTCCTGCGTATTGTTGCCTCCTATTCCAACAATCAGTGGTACCCTTCCATCGATAGCTTCTGCAACATATGTGACGATTGCCTTTTTCTCATCTTTTGTAATTGTAACCGATTCGCCTGTTGTGCCCAGAGCCACGATATAATTAACACCCCCGTCAATGACATGGTTGACTACTCTTCCCAATGCAGCGAAATCAACACTCAGATCATTTTTGAATGGTGTCACAATAGCAACCCCGGTTCCTTTGATTTTTTTCATCATATGTTCAGTATATCAATTTTTAATCATTTCCAGATATTGAATTATCTGTTTGAGGTACTCATCAGTATTTACAGGATTCTTTATTTCCATCATCAGATCAAAAGGATTATTGTCGCCTTCTGATTCAAATAATCCAACCTTGAAGGCGGCCTTTGATAACTTAGTAATGTAAAGTAATGTAAAGATTTTTTCAAAGTTAATGTCTATAAGTATATCAAATTTAATGTTAGTAAATAGCTGTATTTCAGTTGATTCAGGTATATAGAAAAGATTAGTCTCTGCTTTCCTGATGCAGGTTAGATACCTGATTGCAGTATACTGGTCAGGCAGATGCTTCCCATTGTAATAGCCGAGAATTTTTACATCTATATTTCGCTCAAGCATTCTCTATGAGTATAGCATTGCCGATTCTGAGTCTGATATTTCCAAAAAATTCCATATTGCAAACCTAACTTTTTTTTGTTAAAATAATCTTTTGTAGGAATTATTCTTCACCGATTTTTTTCAGGAATTCATCTTCATTCAACATTGGAATTCCAAGCTGATTTGCTTTATCCATTTTGGACTGACCCATATTCTCCCCTGCAAGTATAAAAGTGGTACTTCCTGAGACTGATGAAGCATTTTTGCCACCGTTATTTTCAATAATAAGCTTGTATTCCTCCCTGCTGTGTTTCCTGAATACCCCTGAGATAACAATTATGTTGCCTTTTAGTATGTCACCCGTCTTTATTTGTTGATGTTCAGCACTGAACCGGATACCGGATTTCCTTAGCCTGCTTATTATTTCAAGGTTCTCTGGATCTGAAAAGTATGAAATTATGCTGGATGCAATTTTGGGACCTATCTCATTAACCTCAGTCAGTTCTTCAAATGTTGCTACTATAAGTGAATCAATATTACTGAATCTGTTTGCCAGGGTTTTTGCTACGGTCTCACCTACATGTCTAATTCCTAAAGCAAATAGAACCCTGTGATAAGGTACTGCCCCTGAGTTACCTATGCTGCTTATTATATTTGATGCTGTTTTTTCACCAATCCTGTCAAGTGGTGTCAGCTGGTCTGCTCTGAGATCGTACAAGTCTGCAAACGTTCTTATCAGATTATTACTGAAAAGCAAATCTACTGTTTCTTCTCCCAGTCCATCAATATCCATAGCTTTCCTGCTTATGAAATGCTCAATTCTTCCCTTTATCTGGGGAGGACAATGAAGATAATTGGGACAGAAGTGATTTGATTCTCCATCATTTCTGACAAGAGCCGTTCCGCATTCAGGACAGTGGGTAATAAATTCTATCTTCCGGTTATCTTCATTCCTGAACGAGTGATCAACACCTACTATTTTTGGAATAATTTCTCCACCTTTTTCTACATAAACCATATCTCCAAGGTGAAGGTCGAGAAGTGCAATCTGGTCTTCATTGTGAAGAGAAGCTCTCTTAACTGTTGACCCCGAAAGTAATACCGCCTCAAGGTTCGCAACAGGTGTAACTGCTCCCGTTCTTCCAATCTGAAAGGAAACTGATACAAGTTTAGTGAGCACTTCCTCGGCCTTGTATTTATATGCGATTGCCCATCTGGGTGACTTGGCAGTATAACCAAGTTCTTCCTGGGCTGATAGATCATTCACTTTGATTACAACTCCATCTGTATCGTAAGGAAGATTTTTCCTTTCAATCTCCCATTTGGAAATATAGCTAATAACTTCATCCATGTTGCTGCAAAGCCTGATGGTGTCAGGAACCTTAAAGCCCCATGCTGTAATAGCTATGAGGTTATCAAAATGAGTATCATGAGTAAGTTCGTCAGAAAGAACTGCATATATTAGACAATCAAGATTACGGGAGGCTACAATTTTTGAATCAAGAAGTTTTAAAGTACCGGCAGCCGCATTCCTCGGATTGGCAAAAGCCGGCAGGTTATCTTTTTTTCTTTCACTGTTTAGTGATTCAAATACTGCTCTTGGCATTACAATCTCACCTCTTACAGTAAAATCCTCCGGAATATTGCTACCGGAAACACTTAATGGTATACTTTTTATTGTTCTGACATTGTCTGTAACATCATCGCCTTTTAAACCATCGCCGCGTGTCAGGGCTCTGAAAAGTCTTCCTTTTCTGTAATTAATACTGATAGAGGCTCCGTCAAATTTAAGTTCACATGTGTATTTAATCTGTTCACTTATTGTTTTTCTTGTCCTGGCATCAAATTCCCTCACTTCGTCTTCATTGTATGTATTGCCGAGTGAAAACATTGGAAACTTGTGTTCATACTGTTCAAATTCATTCTTGATATCGTTTCCTACTCTCTGGGTAGGTGAATCCTCACTTTTGAATTCAGGATACTTCTTCTCAAGTGTATCAAGTTCATTTATCAGAATATCGTATTCGAAATCAGAAATTAGTGGCTGATTATGAACATAATATCTTCTGTTATGCTCTTCTATTTCCCTGCGTAGCCTTTCAATGCGTTCCTTTGCTTCCGATGGTTTCATTTTATTTCAATGATTTTTCTTTGATTTCAGGGACTAACTCCATACACCTTCAACCGGTCTTGAACAATTGCTGCACTTTCCGGCCCTGATTATATCGGATACTACCCTGAAACCACTCCTTCTGATGAGAGTAGTTTTACACTCAGGACAGACTGTATCTGACACTTCGTTTCCGGGAACATTACCTGTATAAACATACTTTATGCCTTCTTCTTTAGCTATCATAGCAGCTTTATTGAGAGTATCAACAGGAGTCGGAGGCAATTGTTCAAGCTTATGCAGCGGGTAAAACCTGCTGAAGTGAATAGGAGTATTGCTGAATCCGTTCACATTCAGCCACCGGCACATATCCCTGATTTCCTTAAGGTTATCGCTCCAGGAAGGTACAACAAGATTGGTAATTTCGAGCCATACACCCATGTCAAGATATACTTTAAGTGAATCAAGAACCGGTTGTAGTTTGCCTCCCGTGAGCTTCAGGTATGTGCTTTCGGTAAAAGCCTTCAGGTCTATGTTGGCGGCATCTATTACCGTACAGAGTTTCCTTAGTGGTTCAGGATTTATGTAGCCGTTTGATTTCATTATGTTTTTCACCCCTGATCTTCTGGCAATGAAAGCTGTGTCGAAAACATACTCATAAAACGTAACAGGTTCTGAATATGTATATGCTATTGATTTGCAGTTGTTTTTGATGCAGTCTGATACAACATCTTCGGGAGGAAGTTCATAATTCCGGGTTTTAACAGGACTTGTTTGTGATATTGTCCAGTTCTGACAATTGAGACATACCAGGTTACAGCCTGCTGTTGCTATCGAGTAAGCTCTTGATCCTGGATAGAAATGATAAAGAGGTTTTTTCTCCACAGGATTGATATTTACTGAGCATGGGTTTCCATAGGCAAGTGTATATAATTTTGAATTATATACTTTCCGGTTATTACACTTACTTAGTTCACCCTCTTTAAGAACGCACGCATTCGGACATATCATGCACATAATCCCACGGGCAGTCTCCTCCTGGTACATTGCTGATTTCCTGTATATGCTTTTCTGTTCCAAAGGACTTGCATCAAGAATTCGCTGACATGGATAGCATAAGAGCCCGCTTGAAAAAGCCAGTGATTTGCGGATGAAATCACGTTTGCTTATTTTGTTCCTGTTCTCCTGCATTGCCTTTGTATTCATGTTCCAATAATCATTAAAACTAATGCTTGTTAAGGATTGTACCAAACAGGATTCCTGTAAAAACCAGTCCTCCCAAAAAATAAAGTGTTACAATTATTCCAAGTAAGGGTATCGTAAAACCGGCAACTGCTATAAAGCCCATTGCTGAACCCGAAAGATCTGCACTGTATACCCTGGCTGAGTTGTATTGTTCATGATCGCTGTAGGTAAGTTCCCGAAAAATATTGCCTGTAATGAAAGCAGGGATGAAAGTTAAAATCAATATTAGAAGTGTAACTGTAATTCTGTTTTCTGATTGAAGAATATGATTGTAAAATAATCCGGTGGAAATATAAAAACAAGCCATAAAAATTCCTTTAAGGGGCATTGAAATTCTTGAAATTATCCTGAAGGAAAAACCTGAACCAACAGCCAATCCTGCCATTAGCCCTGCAATAATAAGCCCTGTCATCTGGTACATATTTCCAACTGTCATCTGAAGTGTCACCAATGATATGATTTCAAAACCGGCCAAAGCTGATGCACTGAAATACATGGTCAGATTCGGCCTGCTGACAGTATATATAGTATATGCGAAGAGTCCTAAAAACAGTATTATTAATACCCACTTCTCATTTTTGTTTTTACTTAGGTAATATGACTGTAAATAGCTGTAAGCCAATGGATATCCAGCTGAATTTAACTCGACTTTGGGGTCGAGTAATTTATTGATTTCCATAGATTTTCTCACTGTTAAATAATCAGAAAGATAATCGGAACTTACATATAGATTTGAAATTTTTCTGCTGGCAGTCAGCTTGCAGAATTCATTGGATAAAGTATTGTCGGAGGCAATAAAATAGAGTTTGTTTCCTGCAACGGGTATTACATTTATGAAGACTGATTTCAGGCTGTTGAAGATTGAAGAATTAAGATCCAGTGATTCGTCATTATAATAGTTTTCACCTGCCCCCGGAGAGCACATAAATACTCCGTCAATTTCAAGTGCTTTTTTTATGTCAGCAAGAATTCTTTTGTGTAAAACCTGTTAAGTAAAAGATTGGATGGTGGTGGTACAAGCATTATAATCACATCTTTTTTATCCGGCGTTTTTCTGATGTATGAAAATGCGTCTGTGTTGTCAATAATGACTTTTTCTTTCAGACTATCCGCATATATTTTCATGACAAGTGCAGGATCCCTTTCTATGTATACAATCTTATCAATTGGGTATTTGAGAATCTCTGGTATATGTGAATCAAATGAACCTGAAATAACAAGGATATTATGAGGTGCTTTGTGCTGCAGCATAGCATAATGAATATCTTCTTCCCGTTCAATAACATCATCATTGTAACTAATAAGCCGGTGGTTATAAAAAACGCTTTTTTCATTCTGGTAATTTCCTGTTGTGACATTCCCGTAAGGTGTATCCCTTGATTCTGTGACAATAATAGATGGCAGCATTATCTGACGAAAGATAATATCAGGATCAGAAATAACTATTACTGTTACACCAATCGTTACGAAAATTTTTGTGATCAGCCTTGCAATATTTTTTGAAATATAATATGCCAGAAGTGCATAAGTAACAGATAGCAATATTATTATAAGCAAAAGTTTGTAAGTGCCAAGGTCATTGGAAACAAGTAATGAAATCAGTATTCCTGCAATAATACCACCTGTGGTTTCTATTGAAAAAGATTTTCCGGAATTATTATTTGATGTCTTTTTGGCAGCAGAAAGAAGTTTAACAAAAATAAATCCTGAAGATATACAGAACGGAATCAGTACTATCATGGTAAAAATCATGCTGACGAGAACAGATGGTGTTTCTCCATTTCCGAGAATTAATCTTACCAGAAAAAATAACAGAAAAATTGAAAGAATCGGGCTCAGGGCAAAAATTAGATTGATTTTTCCAAGATCAATCTGCCTTGATTTCCCTGCAAAGGCTGCCCCTGCCGATGAAAGAAAAAGCCAGGTTCCAAGAAATATACCGGTTATAAGCTCATAACCACCTGCTATATTGAGCATTTCCCTGATTAGCAGGAATTGAATTGATGAGCTTACAAATCCTATAACAAAAAGGTTTGCTCCGGTCCCTTCTGTTACTGTATAAGTATTGTTATGCCGGTCCCGTAACATGGTACATAACTATTTGTCATTTTCTTCAAGGACAACGCCTTCATATACAAATAGTTCTGCAGATTTCCATCCGTCCCATCCTATTCCGGCCTTATCCCTTGAAGTATATCCCAGAAATTGTTCAACAGTCCATCCCTGTTCAATCGCAACCTGTGGCAGCATTGTTCCTGACCGGAAATCTTTTTTGATATAAATGCCATGTTTGCCTAGAACAATTTCTTCAGGATCTGTTATCCTTTGTAATGGTCCAAGTACAGTTATTTCAATGGAAGCTTTTTTATATTCATCACCGGTAAGAGGAGGGAACCTAGGATCTTCGAAGGCTGATGATATAGCAGATGCCTTTACAACTTCATAAAGTGGATCGTCTGAGATAAATCTGCCTATGCAACCCCTCAGATTCCCGTTTATCTTTAAGGTAACGAAAGCTCCGTAATTCTTTTTCAGATTGTCTGACATTCCCTTAGTGTCAGGTTTAAAAATGTTTCCATAATTTAATTTTGAACTGATGCTTTTTCTTACAATTTCAAATAATTGCATTTTTTCAGATTCGCTGAAGGAGATACTGCCAGATTCTTCTTTTCTGTTAATTTTTTTTGTAGCCGTCCCATAAACTGCTATGGCAGTGTACCCAACAACCCTGTCTTTATCACCATATTCAGAATCACCTGAATTCATGTAATCCAGAATTTTATAGGTAAGTGTATTATCTGGTTCTGAAAGGTACAGAAGTGTAAGTCCTGATGTCCAGCCGCACATACTTGTAACAAGACCGTCAATCTTTTTGGAAGAATTGTTTTTTATTGATTTCAGAAAGATCTGAGGATCTCCAGAAATGAGTCCTGTTGCTGTAGCATTGTCAGCGCTGATTGCATCACTATACCCTGGATAATGTGAAAAGTCGCTGCTGATAACAAATAGATTTTCATCTGTGAACCATGGCCTGAGAGCTTCAGCTATTTTTTTAATCGTTGCATCATTTGTTGTACCTATAATCACAGGTACAATAGATGGTCTGCTTTTGAAATAGTACTGAATTAAGGGTATCTGGACCTCAATGCTGTGTTCCTTAAGGTGAGCTGTTGTTGGGAAATTAAAAACACTACTTTCATTTTTCAGTTTCTCTGCAATCTCGAAGTTGACATGTATTTTGCCAAGCGGGGTTATATAATCACCTGTATTATAAACCGATGCCCCATCGAAAGCCATAACATGACTGGATGCTATAATAAATACATTTCTGATCTTCTTTTCCCTGGTAACTGAGGAAAATGCAGCGGCTGCAATTTTTCCGGAAAATACATAGCCGGCATGAGGGGAAACAATAGCTCTGACATCAAGTTTATGATCACTTTTTTTACACTCTTCAAATAGCTTTGAAATATCCTTTAAAAGAGCATCTTGACCGGCTGAATAGAATCTCCCGGCAGCAACAGGCTGCCTGTCAACCTGTTTGTTTTGAGCATTTGTTTCCATGATAAGTATAATAAAAAGCAATACTGTAATCCCTCTTTTCATGACAGGATAAATGATTTGGCGTAATAAAGTTATGCCAAAAAATTGAAGAAAGAATACAGAAAAAGGAATAGTTGATATGAATGAATCAGATCAGGACCATTGATTCTTTAAGGATCTGCCCGTTTGGATCAGTTCCATAAATCTTGATACCAATACTTATTAAAGGTGCACCGATAATATCAACGATAGGGCTAAGAGCATCTCTGATATCTTCTGAGTCCATATTATTGAATTCATCAATATTGAAGTAGAGATGAATCATAACAGTATAGTCGCTGTTTTTAATAGTACTAAGAGCTTTTACAATTTTAGCCAGCCATATTGATGATGAAGTGTTGAAATACTCGAGATTGAGCCTGAGATTTGTTATTTGCCTGGGATCAGCAATATACTCATGAACCCATTTCAGTACATTATCGTAAAGATCTAATGCGTTTTCAGGAATGGATCTTCCTGACAGAATAAGTTCCCCGTTCACACAATTCAGATCTATCTGGGGTGTCTTTGCAGTTGGTTCTATAAATAAATTCTTCAATCCCACCTTTGTTCAACTTTAATTTCCAGGATAAGATTCCCGGAAATGACACTTTAAAAGTAAATCAACTTTTTAATTATCAAAGTTCCCTTTATCAAAAAGAATATGTCAGTGGTCAAATATTTTGATCAATTGACATAAGTCCGGTGATATTGGCTCATCTTTCTCTTCCCATTTTGAGTATTTTTCTTGTATATCAATAGTTTAAAATATTATCTTTGGAGCCTGAATTTTTAAAACGAAAAATGGAAGTAATCCTCAGGGACAAAATAAGGGAAGCTGTTAAGGTTCTGTATAATAGTGATGTATCAGATGAATTGATACAGGTACAGGAAACAAAAAAAGATTTCAGGGGAGATTTTACGCTTGTAGTTTTTCCTCTACTCAGATTTTCAAAAAATACACCGGAAAAGACCGGAGAATCAATAGGAGAGTATCTTATTAAGAATTTTGAAGCTATATCGAAATTCAATGTAATTAAGGGATTTCTGAACCTGGAGGTATCTGGCAGTTGGTGGCTGGATTATTTCATAAATACGGCTTCTGCCGATGATTTGATTGACAAATGCAGAGTTCCGGTACCGGGAACAATACTAGTTGAGTACTCTTCCCCTAATACAAACAAGCCTCTTCATCTTGGACATATCCGCAATAACCTGCTTGGATTTTCAATATACAGGATACTGGCAAGTTGCGGGCATAATGTTATAAAAACCAATATTGTCAATGACAGAGGTATTCACATATGCAAATCTATGCTTGCCTGGCAAAAGTTCGGAAACGGTGAAACACCGGAGACGAGTCGGATGAAAGGTGATCACCTTGTTGGAAAATATTATGTTCTTTTCGAAAAGGAGTGCAAGGTTCAGATCGAAAGCCTTCTGAATTCAGGTATGGAAGAAAACGATGCCAGGAATTCAGCTCCCATGATGAAAGAAGCCAGGGAAATGCTTCTCAAATGGGAAGCCGGAGACAGGGAAGTTGTTGATCTGTGGAAGAAGATGAATTCATGGGTTTATGCAGGTTTTGATGAAACATATAATAAACTGGGAGTGGATTTTGATAAAATCTACTATGAATCAGAAACATATAAGCATGGTAAGAAAATAGTACAGGATGCTCTCAATAAGAATATCCTTTATCAGAAAGAAGATACTTCAATCTGGGCTGATATGACTGATGAAGGGCTTGATCAGAAACTTCTCCTAAGGTCAGATGGTACTGCAGTTTATATGACCCAGGATTTGGGAACAGCTGTTGACCGTTATAATGAATATCGCTTTGACAGGAACATATATGTTGTCGGAAATGAACAGAATTACCATTTTCATGTATTGAAGGCTTTGCTGAAAAAGATGGGCTACCAATGGAGTGATGGGCTCTTCCATTTTTCATATGGTATGGTAGAATTACCCGAAGGCAAAATGAAATCGCGTGAAGGCATTGTAGTTGATGCTGATGATCTTATCTCAGAAATGATTGAAACTGCAAGGGAGGTATCTCTTGAGCTTGGAAAGCTTGCTGATTTCACACCAGAAGAGAAAAATGAGATATTCAGGAAAATTGGTCTGGGAGCTTTAAAATACTTCATTTTAAAAGTTGATCCTAAAAAGAACATGACCTTCAATCCCACTGAATCGATTGATTTTAATGGCAATACGGGCCCATTTATTCAATATACTTATGCGCGGATCAAATCTGTTTTCAGGAAGGCTGAACAATCTGAAATAAATGAAAATTTATCTCTTCTCCAAGGGATGCATCCAGGGGAAAAAGAAATCGGACTTATAAGGATTTTCAGTAAGTTCCCTGAAGCAATGACTGCTGCTGCCGAAGGTTATTCTCCGGCTCTTGTTGCTAACTACTGCTATGAACTTGCAAGAGAATATAACCAGTTTTATCATGATTTTTCAATTCTTGGCGAGACTGAGGAAAGGGTTCGTAATTTGCGACTTGCAATCTCAAGGGTAACAGGAGAAATCCTTTTCAAAGGTATGTGGATGCTTGGAATAGAGATGCCTGAAAGGATGTAGGTATGACTGCAAACGGAAGAAATAAGTTACCTTTTTGTTCCGGATCTGTAACTTGCAACTAGTTAATTATAAATACTATATAACGAAAGTATGTTTGAGAATTTAAGTGAACGGCTGGAGAAGTCCTTTAAGATTCTTAAAGGTCAGGGAAGGATTACTGAGATAAATATCGCTGAAACACTTAAGGAGGTTCGTAGAGCACTTCTTGATGCAGACGTTAATTTCAAGATAGCAAAACAGTTTACAGATACCGTTAAGCAGAAAGCTATCGGTCAGGAGGTTGTAAAGTCTGTGAATCCGTCACAGATGATGATCAAGATAGTTCATGATGAACTTGCAGATCTGATGGGTGGCGATAAAACGGATATCAATATTAAGATCAATCCGTCTGTTATCCTGATTGCTGGTCTTCAGGGTTCAGGTAAAACAACTTTCAGCGGAAAACTTGCAAAATGGGTTAAAACAAAAAGAAGTAAGAACCCTCTGCTTGTAGCATGTGATGTTTACCGGCCTGCTGCTATTGAACAGCTTAAGATCATAGGAACACAGGTTGATGTACCTGTTTATACAGAGCCGGGAAACATGGATCCGGTCCAGATTGCACGTAATGCTGTCAGGGAAGCTAAAAAGAACGGACATGATCTTATAATAATCGATACAGCAGGACGATTGGCTATTGACGAACAGATGATGAATGAAATATCAGCTGTTAAACATGCAATTAATCCGCATGAAATTCTTTTTGTTGTCGACTCAATGACAGGTCAGGACGCTGTAAACACTGCAAAGGAATTCAATGAAAGGCTTGATTTTGATGGTGTTGTACTTACAAAACTTGACGGTGATACAAGGGGAGGAGCTGCACTTTCGATCAAATCTGTTGTAAATAAACCTATCAAGTTTGTCAGCTCTGGTGAAAAGATGGACGCTATTGATATCTTTTATCCAGCCAGGATGGCCGACAGGATACTGGGGATGGGAGATATTGTTTCACTCGTTGAAAAGGCTCAGGAACAGTATGATGCAGAAGAGGCGAGAAAGCTCCAGAAAAAAATTGCAAAAGACCAGTTCGATTTTGACGATTTCATCAACCAGATTCAGCAGATCAAGAAAATGGGAAATGTAAAGGAACTTATGTCAATGATTCCGGGAGTGGGAAAGGCAGTTAAAGATCTTGATATTGACGATAATGCGTTCAAAGGCATTGAAGCTATTATCAGGAGCATGACTCCAGAGGAAAGAACTAACCCTGTTGTGCTTAACGGAAGCAGGAGGAAGCGTATTGCAATGGGGAGCGGAACATCTGTTCAGGAGGTAAATAAGCTCCTGAAGCAGTTTGATGAGACACGACGCATGATGAAGATGATGACGAAGGGTGGAAATGTTGCTAGGCTAATGGGAAGAAAATAATACTGTTATGTATACTCTTATCGATGGCAAAAAGGTTGCTTCCGAAATTAAGCTGGAAATAGCCCGGGAGGTTCAGGGTCTTAAATCATCAGGCCACAAGGTACCGCATCTTGCTGCAATACTTGTTGGCAATGATGGATCAAGTGAAACTTATGTGGCCAATAAAGTAAAAGATTGCCATGAAGTTGGTTTCAAGTCTACTCTTCTTCGATATGATAATACAATTAGTGAGGCTTTTCTCCTTGCAAGAATTAAAGAACTGAATGAGGATAAGGATGTTGACGGCTTTATTGTACAATTGCCGCTGCCTTCACACATTTCAGAATACAGGGTGATTGAATCAATCGACCCTGCCAAGGATGCTGATGGCTTTCATCCTGTAAACATCGGAAGAATGATGATCGGGCTTCCTGGTTATCTTCCTGCAACACCATTTGGTATCGTTGAGCTTATTAAAAGATATAATATTCAGACTTCCGGAAAAAGCTGTGTGGTTATTGGAAGGAGTAATATAGTTGGAAGACCCGTAAGTATATTATTGTCACAAAAAGGAATGGATGCAACTGTCACTCTTGTTCACAGCAGAACAAAGAATATTAAGGAGATAGTGCAAGCATCTGATATTATTATAGCAGCACTCGGGTCTCCGGGTTTTGTTACTGAAGAAATGGTAAAAGCGGGTGCCGTGGTTATTGACGTAGGAACAACACGTATTGAAAGCAATGTAACAAAATCAGGATTCAGGCTTGCGGGAGATGTTGATTTTGAAAGAGTTGCGCCAAAGTGTGCATACATTACGCCTGTTCCAGGAGGTGTTGGCCCGATGACAAGAGTGTCTCTTTTAAGGAATACTCTAATGGCTGTCCTCTCTAATCCGGAAGTTCCAAACCAATAAAATAGAGATCAAAACCACCTTTTCCCCCAGACCTGTTGGAGGAGAAAATCATATAGGAGTTGGTGAAATCCTGTTCAGAGCCAAGTATTGGTCTGTATTCATCTGAGGATGTATTTATCCTGGGGCCAAAATTAACCGGAGAGTTCCATTTTCCGCGTTTAAATACCGAATAATAGAGATCATAACCGCCAAGCCCACCCAGCCTGTTTGATGCAAAAACCATTACATTCCGGTGAATATATGGGCATTTATCATCCTCAGTGCTGTTTATGCTGTCAGGTTTTGAGGAGATTCGAGGATTCTTTTCAAACCAGCTGCTTAAAGGTGCATCAATAGGTAAGCTGTCACGGAAAATATCGAAATTACCTCCTCTGTTCGACGAAAAATAGGCTGTGTCCATGTTTGAATCAAAACAAATATAGGCATCGTCAGAACTTGAATTAAAGATATTTACAGGATTGGGGCCGCTTATGGCTGGAACATTGCTTCCGTATGCTGGCTGATTTTTCAGAAAATAAAAGTCAAGATTGCCATTATCATTAACCGAGGATAAAATCAGATACTCAAATCCGTCAGCAGTACTGAAAAACCGATAGGGCCCAAGATCATCACGAGGTGTTACTGCCTGGGCTATAAGCTTACTTGTGAAACTGTTATTAGTAATTTCAGAGGATAAATTAAATTCACCTGTTGTCTGATCAAATTGATATTTAATAATACCCTGTTCAATATCGAATTGACCTCCCGAACTCTTTCTGTTGCTTGAAAAAATCAGGTCAATCCCTCCTGTGATCTGGTAAATATTTGTATTGTAATCATCAAAGGCTGAATTGAGTCCCGTTAGATTTACAATGGAGTCAGGATATGTCCCATAGGGGAATTTAATGGGATTCTCATCTTTTTTGCAAGAGTGATAAAAGGCTGTGATGCCGACGCAACAGATAAGTAGAATTAATTTGTATTGCAATGATTCTTTCATATTCATTCCTTTAAGGAAGCATCTTTGCAAATATACCAATTATAAAATGAAAAACCGGGTAGGGCCCCGGTTCTTCAAAGGTAGAATTTAGGTTAATTCTAGGGTAATTATATTCTTAATTGTCTAACTCGTCTTTTATAACCATAAGATGATTATTTGAGTCCACAGGTTGCGTTTGGTATGGGAAAAAAATAGAAATATTTATATATATTTATTATATTGTTGATTATTAGTGGTTTATAAAATATATTAATTGTTGATAACTGAAAAACAGGGGTGTGAGGCATAATTAAAATAGTATTAATTTTGTACGGATATTTATCATTGAGATGGAAGAGGATAAGTTCGGGTATTCATACGAAGAGGAGATTAAGCATGCAGTCCAGAAGTTTGAGCGCATGAGAAAAAACAATGAACGCTGTTTTTTTGATGTGATCGAATTTGAGACTATAATTGATTATTACATTGAAAGCAATAATTCCTCCAAAGCCTTTGAAGCAGCAACCCTTGCAACCGAACAGCATCCGAATTCAGTTTCTATACAGCTAAGAAAAGCCAAGGTTCTGCTTGATAAAGGACGAGCCGTTGAAGCTCTCCGGCTTCTTAAGAAACTTGAGAGTATTGAACCCGGAAATCATGAGCTATATATTGCAAAAGGGACTGCTTTTGGTATTCTGGGCGATATTCAGGGGGCAAAGAAGATGTTTGATTATGCTCTTACCCTCGATTCGGAGGAGGTTGAGAATATTCTGTTTACAATTACTTCTGTGCTTCAGAATCTCAACTATTATGATCACATGGTTCCTTATATGCTTCGACTGGTAGAACTTGAACCTGAATTCAAGGCACATTTGTATGACCTTGCCTATGCATATGAAAAAACAGAGGATTTCGAGAACAGTATTATTTACTATCTGAGATACCTTGAGGAAGAACCATATTCAGATAGTGCATGGTATAATCTGGGAATTATCTACAATAAGCTCGACCAGCATGAGAAGGCCATGGAAGCCTATGATTATGCACTTGCAATAAATTCACAGAACACTTTCGCATTATTTAATAAAGGGAATATTCTTAGTAACACTGAGAGATATGCAGAGGCCATACCTGTATACCATGAATATATTGAAAATGAGCCTGACAGCTTTGAGGCTATGACCTACCTGGCTGAATGTTATGAAAAGACCGGTGAGATCAGGATGGCGAAGAAATATTATCAGGAGGCTATTGAGCTGGCACCTGATTTTGCGGATCCATGGTTCGGACTTGGTGTAATTGCCCTCAACAGCGGTATTATCGAGGATAGTCTTCTTTTTTTCAGAAAAGCTGTTCGTCTTGATGATGAAAATCCTGAATTCTGGTATCTCCTTGGTAAAGCACACTCACTGAACGGAGAGAAGAAAGCAGCAATGCATTGCTTTCGTGAAGCCCTGAAACTTGATGCATATTCTAGTGAAACATGGTCTGACCTTGGCAGAATTATACTTAAAGACGGTCTTGCTATTAAGGCACTTCCGTATCTTGAAGTTGCCTATAAGGTAACTGGGGATGTACCTGGAATTAATTATCTGCTGGCCGCCTTTTTTCTTCATACCGGAAATAATGAAAAAGCTTATAAACATCTCTCTTCAGCAATAAGTGTTGAAAAGGAAACATTTAATGATTTTAAAGAGTTTTTTCCAAAGGAACTTTTAAACAGGAAAATGAAGAAGCTGCTGGAATCAAATGATCTGATGTCTGTATAAACTAATTAATCTTCAAAATTATATGAAAGTAGCGCTTCCTTTTCTGCCTGACAGGCCTGCAAAGCCTAGAAAATCAGGACTTACCATGGTTATGGATAAAGGTCTGAGTATAAGGGAGGCTGAAGATTTTATGTCCGTAGGATCGGAATACACCGATTTTGTCAAGCTTGGATTCGGAACGTCCCTTATAACTCCTGGATTTGAAAAAAAGATTTCTATTTATAAAAAAGCAGGCACAGTGCCGTATTTCGGAGGAACGCTTTTTGAAGCCTATGTTGTGCGTAATATGTTCAGTGAATATATTGACCTGCTTGATAAGTATGAGCTTACACTTGTTGAGGTTTCTGATGGATCTTACGATATTGATCATGACAAAAAGCTGGAATACATTAATCGTCTGGCAGAGAAAAGAACTGTCATTTCTGAAGTTGGTTCAAAGAAAAAGGATGTCATTTATTCCCCTGATGAATGGGTGGCAATGATGAAATCTGAGCTTAATGCCGGATCAGTAAAAGTTATAGCAGAAGCAAGGGAATCAGGCACTACGGGTATTTACAATGAAGATGGATCCATTAATAATAAAATAATAACTGCTATATCCGAACATGTTAAGCTTGAGAATGTACTGTGGGAAGCTCCGCTTAAATCACAGCAGGCATGGTTCATTAAACACTTCGGAGCCAATGTAAATCTTGGGAATATAGCACCAAACGAGATCATTCCGCTTGAAACACTTCGATTAGGACTAAGGGGCGATACTTTCTTTCAGTTCCTGCCTGAAGGTCTGGTTAAGTAATAATTGTTCTCATGAGAAAGTTTGGCCTTATTGGATACCCGCTTGGTCATTCATTTTCCAGGAAATATTTTACTGAGAAGTTTAAAAAAGAGGGGATAAATGATTCTCAGTATGATAATTATCCAATTACAGATATAAATCAACTTAAAGACCTGATTTCAGTAGAACCTGAACTCTGTGGTCTTAATGTCACTATTCCATATAAATCAGAAGTTTTGAGGTTTCTTGATTTTATCGACAAGGAAGCATCTGAAATAGGTTCCGTGAATGTCATTAAAATTAACAGGAGAGCCGGCAGTTTTATTCTTTCGGGTTACAACAGTGATGTAACAGGAATATCTGAAACATTGAATCATTATGTTAAGAACAAGCTGAACCATGCAATGGTACTTGGCACCGGGGGTAGTTCACGATCAGTCTGTTATGTTCTGAGAAAAATGGGAGTAAGAATAACTATGGTGTCAAGGGAGAGCAGGGAAGATGTTATCTCCTATAGAGATATAAAGCCTGATCTTATCGCTGATATTCAGTTGATTATTAACACAACCCCGCTTGGGATGTATCCTGCGGTTGAAGGTAAACCTGCACTTGACTATAGTCTTCTCGGGAAAAATCATATTCTGTTTGATCTTGTCTATAACCCTGAAATAACTTCCTTCCTGGCTTCGGGTTTAAAACAGGGATGCACGGTCATTACAGGACTTAAAATGCTTCATTCACAGGCAGAGAGAGCCTGGGAAATCTGGAATGATAAAAATCTGTAGTTTCAGTTTTGGGATTCATAAGTTGCCAACTGCTTTTTGCCAATTGCCAACTTAAGTTTAGAATATTTTGGTACTTGGTACCTGGTAATTAATTCTAGCCGTCAAGCCCTTTTCTTGCGCCTTTTCTTATGATCCAGTATCTTGGATCGCACTCTATGCATTCCTGTTTCCAGTATCCTGGCGTTATGGGAGTTCCCTCCAGAGTCTTTAACTGCTTTTCATATGCCAAAAACCGGGTTGAACAGCATATCGGTTACTCCGATTGTGTATTTTAATTCAGCATTCTGGTCTTCTGAAGTTTCTTTTAATTCCATCACTTCCAGATTATTGGCTGTAAGCAGGTCCTTCAGAAAAGCTGCTCTTTCAAGTGTTACTCCTGTCTCAACGATAGTGCAACGGACACCATTTATTTCACTGACAATATGTTTTGCATTATTGATGGCCATAACCTTAATTTATTTTATCAGATACCGAAACTTAAATTTCTAATAAACTCAAACAATGCACTTGCAAATCCCGTTACTACAATACCTGCAACACAAAGTCCCAGTGCAAACCGGGTATACATACTGCTCTTGAATTTTTCAATAGGAGACTCATTTTTAAGCAGAAACATTGCCTTTACAATAAGCAGGTAATAGTATAATGAAATTATAGTATTCAGAACAGCGATAATTACCAGCGGGTAAAAGCCTTTTTCAGCTGCAGCAGTGAATAGGAAGAATTTTCCGAAGTAACCTGCTACCGGAGGTATTCCTGCAAGGGAGAAAAGGGCAAGCATCATTATGAGACTTAGTTTTGGATTTGTATGATAAAGCCCGTTATAATCATCTATGTTTTCCTTACCCGAAGCATTTGAAATAGCAAGAACAACTCCAAATGCACCAAGATTTGAAAATATATATACAAGAATATAATATATAACAGATGCCATTCCCAGCTGATTTCCTCCAATGAATCCCAGCAATATATAACCAGCCTGTGATATCGATGAAAAAGCAAGGAATCTTTTCAGGTTCTGTTGCCTGATGGCAAAGAGATTACCAATAGTCATAGTAAGAATTGAGGTCAGGTAGATTGCCTTCTGCCATGTAGCAATTATTACGGGGAAAACAGTAAATAGTACTATTATGAAAATAAAAACTGCAGCTCCTTTAGAAATGACTGATAAATAAGCTGTTATGTTAATTGGGGCACCCTCATATACATCAGCAGTCCAGAGATGGAAAGGAACAATTGAAATTTTAAAAGCCATTCCGGTGAAGAAGTAGATAAATCCAAGAATCTGAAGATTACTATTGCTGAATGAAACTGCGATCTCTTTAAAATAAAAGGTTCCTAAAGTACCATATATCATTGAGAGTCCATAGAGCAGAATTCCGGAAGAGAGAGCGGAGATAAGTATCAGCTTTATCCCGGCCTCTGCCGAGTTATTCCTGTATTTATCAAAAGCAGCAAGGGCAGCTATAGGAATTGTTGCAAGTTCAAGTCCTATATAAAACATAAGAAAATGTCCAGAAGAAATCATAAAATTCATTCCGATCAGTGTAGATATTAGAAGAATGAAATATTCACTGATCTTATCTGAGTTTTCAGCTTTTCTGAGCCAATCAACTGACTGAAGGAAAACCAGCATAACCCCAATATTAAGTATGTTCTTCATCATCAGCCTGCTTCCTGAAGAAACATACATGCCGCCAAAGATCTCTCCCTCAGCTGATGGAAGAAATCCTAATGCGGTAATAATTCCGAAACAAATGACAGATAAAGTGATGATTTTTCCCTTCTTATCCGGATGGCTGAATACTTCAGCTATTAGAACCACAAGTACCACCGCTGTCAGCAGAAGTTCGTGGCGCATTATGAGAAATTTGTCTGGGCTCATACTATGTTTTTATCCTGAACAATTAAATAATGTCTCTTTAAAATGGATTTACCGATAAAATCTTTTCAACGACTGGCTGCATACTTGTTCCGATCATTGTTGACAACCAGTATGGTGCAAGGCCGATACCAGCCACTGATCCTATAAGTGTAACTACCGATACTTTTTCAAACCACTTGGCGTCAGTAAGATGTTCGTGATGCTCATCTGTGGTAGGTCCTAATAAAAGAATTGCAACAACTCTGAGTATATAAACGGCAGTAATAACAATTGATGAAACTGCAACGATAGTTACCACTCTGTGGAATACATCTGTATGCTGAAATGCTCCGACAAAAATTGTCATTTCAGCAACAAACCCGCTTAATCCTGGAAGCCCGAGTGATGCAAGACCTGCAATAACGTAACATACTGATAGGAAAGGTATAACTTTCATCAAGCCACCCATCTCACTGATCATCCTGGTGTGTGTTCTGCCATATATCATTCCGATCAAAGCAAAGAAGAGGGCTGTCATAAGTCCGTGAGAGATCATCTGGATAACAGCTCCGTTAAGGGCTGTCTGATTCATCATGAGAATGGCAAAGAGCACCAGACCGCAATGACTGACAGATGAATAAGCATTGATATATTTGAGATCCTTCTGGACAATTGCGCCAAATGCCCCGTATACCACACTTGTAGCAGTTAGAATTATAAATATCCAGGATAACTCTGCCGCAGCTTCAGGCATAAGGAAAATTGCAACTCTGAAAGCACCATAGCCTCCCAGTTTCATAAGAACACCGGCGTGGAGCATTGAAACAGCAGTAGGAGCAGAGGCATGTCCGTCAGGTGACCATGTATGGAAAGGAAAGAGTGCACCAAGAACCCCAAAACCTACAAATGTAAGAGGGAAAAACAACCTCTGTGCAGATATTGGTATAGTTATCTTGGAAATCTCAAGAATATTGAATGTAAACTGACCTCCATCAGGTGCGGAATTAAAATAAATTCCAAGTAATCCCGCAAGTATCAGCGCTGATCCTCCCATAAGCATCAAAGTCAGCTTCATAGCTGAGTATTCTTTAGGACCGCTTCCCCAGATTCCGATCAGTAAATACATTGGTATCACTGCAAGCTCATAAAACAGGAACATTGTAAACAGGTCAATTGAGATAAAGAATCCGAATACTCCTGTTGCCAGAAGTATTAATGATACGAAGAATTCCTTTGTGAGAAACTCAACTTCCCAGGAAGCGAAAATTCCTGCAAAAACCACTATTGATGTAAGTGATATCATTGCAACCGAAATGCCATCTACACCGATTGCGTAGTGGATATTGGGGTTTTTAAACCATAGGTAATCTCTTACAAACAACATTTCATCAGAGGCGCCTGCTTTTCTGGCTGCCAGGTATGAAAATACAAGAACTGCTGCCAGAATAAGCTGGATTCCCATTCCTATAGCAGCTGCCACACGCACATGTTTAATATCCCTGACGAACAGGATCGCCGTCATTGTCAGTACAGGAATTACAACAAATAATGTTAAAATATCCATAGTGTTTTAATCTTTTCCTAATTAACTATTTCCACAGGTAAATTAATAGTATTGCAAGTGAAATGGCTCCTGTTACAAAAACGAACCCATATTTTTGTAACTGTCCCGATTGAAAGCCTCTGATTCTGAATGAAACGAGCTGTGCAACAAAGGCTATCGAATTCATTGTTCCGTCAATTATATGCCTGTCAAACCATGCAATTGGTGTTGAAATATACCTGAAGATTATATTCTTGGTGATAAAAATGTATGCTTCGTCAACATAGAATTTGTTATATGACCATTTATAGCTGTACTTGAAAGCTGCTGCTAATCTGTCGGGTATTGCAGTCTCCTTCCTGTACATTATAAATGCTATTCCTATACCAATCAAACCAATCAGCACCGATGGAACGGCAACAGACATTTCAATATGAGATTCAAAAGGCATACCGTCAGATGTTACAAGTTTGCTGAAGGGAATGAATCCCGCAAACACTGAACCAATTGCCAGGATTATTAGTGGAATTGTCATCAGGGCAGGAGCTTCGTGAGGTGTATGATGGTAGTGTGTCTCTTTTCCCCAGAAGATGCTGAAATATAATCTGAACATATAGAATGCAGTAAGTCCGGCAACTGCATATTCAACTGCAAATAATAGTTTATTATGGTGAAGAGCAGCAGTAAGAATTTCATCTTTGCTGAAAAAGCCTGATAGAGGAGGGATTCCTGCTATTGTCAGGCAGGCTATAAGGAACGTTGCATGAGTTATTGGAAGATATTTTCTAAGACCACCCATTTCCGTCATGTGATTGCTATGAACGGCATGAATTATAGCTCCGGCTCCAAGGAAGAGAAGCGCTTTGAACATTGCATGAGTAAAGAGGTGGAACATAGATGCCATATAGCCTAAGCCATCGTGGCCACCGTAACCTGAGACACCAAGTGCCAACATCATATATCCTATCTGCGACATTGTTGAAAACGCCAGAACGCGCTTTATATCCGTCTGAGTGCAGGCAATTACAGCGGCCAGTAGTGATGAGAATGCCCCTACATAAGCAACAACATTCAGTGCATCCGGAGCGGCCAGTGAATAGATCGGAAACATACGGGCAACAAGGTACACACCGGCAACAACCATTGTTGCAGCATGTATAAGGGCCGAAACGGGTGTTGGACCTTCCATTGCATCAGGAAGCCAGATATGAAACGGAAACATGGCTGATTTTCCCACTCCACCCATATAAACAAATATCATTGACCATGTCAAAACGGAGAGACCCATAAAAGCAGCACCGCCTGTTTGTGTAATTGCTGGTCCGGTAAGACTTGTGAGCGAAATAAAATCAAAAGTTTTTGTGTTGAATGAGAGTATAAGTATACCGATTAGAAATCCCATATCGGCAAACCTTGTAACTATAAATGCCTTCTTGGAGGCCCTTACAGCTGATGGTTTTGTATAATAGAAACCAATCAGAAGGTAGGATGAAACACCAACAAGTTCCCAGAAGATATACATCTGGAAAATATTTGTTGCAACAACCAGTCCGAGCATGGAAAAGCTGAAAAGGGAGAGGAATGCAAAGAAGCGCTCAAATCCTTTTTCTCCATGCATATAACCGATACTGTAAATATGAACCATGAAAGACACCGTGGTAACAACAATAAGCATCATCACCGATATTGGATCTAGTAAAATTCCAATGTCAATGTGAAGATTTTCTGTCAGTTGCAGCCATACGCCATTTAATGCAATAATCTTCTGATATGCTCCATCAACTTTTTCAGAAGTGAAAAAGTATTTATAAGCAGTTATGTATGACAGAACTGTTATAATTCCGAGACCTGCGGTCCCCAGTAATCCTGAAAGTTTCGGCTTTAGCTTATGTCCTGCTAGTCCAAGCAAAAGGAACATTAGAAAAGGCAGAAGAAGGATCCAGATTGTATAACCGAAATTTATCATTTTGCGCTTCCTGTATATTAAAAAATCAGAATTTCATTTGATTAACATCTTCAACATTGATTGTTGCAAACCTTCTGTAGATGTTGATAATTATTGCAATGGCAACAGCAGCTTCTGAAGCTGCAACAGCTATTACAAACAGGCTGAAAAACATACCCTCCATCTTTTGGGGGTAGAGATACCTGTTAAAAGCCATGAAATTGATATTGACCGAATTAAGTATCAATTCAGTCGCCATCAGCATAGTTATTAGGTTGCGGCGGGTAAGAAACCCGTAAACCCCTGCAAAAAACATTAGTGTTGCGAGGATTAAAAAGTACTGAACCGGAACTCCTGTTATCATAATATTCCTAGTTATAAGTTGGTGTCTTGGTATTTGATGGTCCCCCCTTTTTTGCAACAATAATTGCAGCTATCATGGCAGCCAGCAGTAAAATTGAAATTACTTCAAAAGGGAGCACATATCCGTCATAATCCACTGAGAGCAGGCTTCTTCCAATAAGTTTCATATCAACCTCTTTTGCTGCTTCAGTATTAGCTGAAAACTGGTAATCAAGTATTGTTACAATACTTAAGATAGCACCAGCAATTGCAGCAAGCCCTGAAAAGATTGTTTTCTTAATACCGACTGGTTCAAATTTCTGGCTTATATGGCTTGTAAGAAGTATTGAGAATATTATCAATACAACAATACCTCCTGCGTACAAAGTAAGCTGTACAGCAGCCATAAACTGATAGTTGAGCATGAAGTAGAGTCCTGAAGTAGAGACGAGTACCAATAGGAGATAGGTAGCTGCTCTGAGTATCTTCCTTGTAGTTACTGTCAGGATCGAAAAGACAATGATCATGACGGAAAAAAGAACAAACATTAACTGATTACTCGACATTATTCAACTCCTTTCATTAATTGTGAACCTGGTTTATTTAAAGTCTTAATTAACAATGCCCTGTTGAATACAGCATGTTCAAATTCCTGTGAGAAAGCAAGTGCATTTGATGGGCAGGTCTTGACACAGAGTGCACAGAATGTACACATTCCAAGCCTGTATATATGCTTATCAATTACACGTTTCTTTTTGCCATCTTCAGTTACTATTGATTTGGATATTACTTCAATCGTGCCATTAGGACAGTTAATTTCACATATTCCGCATCCGGTACATTTGTGTTCATTTTTTTCATTATGCGGCATTACTACCTCTCCCTTGAACCTCTCAAACATTTTGAGATCTTTACGGTTTTCCGGATATTTCTGGGTGACAATTTTACCAGGACTGAAAAAGTACCTGTTGGTAACCTGCATCCCTTTAAGGAGCGACCCGACACCCTGAATTATTTCTTTAAAATATTGAATTATACTATTCATATTGATATAATTATATCGTTCTGCTGATTAAAAATGCCAACCCATCAGAACCAGAAAAGCCATAACTAGTACGTTTACAAGATTTATTGGAAGGAGATATTTCCATTCCAGAGTAAGAAGCTGATCAATCCTCAGACGTGGAAATGTCCATTTGAAAAGCATTATAAGATAGATTACAAAAAAAGTCTTACCAAAAAACCAGAAAAATGGAGGAATAAAATCCATTATCCTGTTGAAAGATTCCCAGTTACCTACATGGAAAGGCATCCACCCTCCAAGGAAAAGAGTAGAAGCAACTGCTGCAACTATGAACATATTTATATATTCTGCAAGGTAGAAAAATGCAAACTTGATCCCGGAATATTCAGTATGGTAGCCGGCAGTAAGCTCTGATTCTGCTTCGGCCATATCGAATGGACCACGGTTTGTTTCAGCGGTTCCGGAAATAACATAAATGACAAAAGCAATAAATGCAGGTACATGTCCCTTAAAAATAAACCATCCGGTTCTTTGTGCTTCAACAATTTCAGATAATTGCATCGATCCGGCCAGGATAACTACTGTAATAATGGCAAGTCCGATAGAAAGTTCGTAACTGACAATCTGGGCTCCGCTCCTCATTGCACCAATAAGTGAATATTTGCTGTTACTGGACCAACCTGCCAAAAGTACACCTATTACACTCATTGATGAAACAGCTATAACATAGAATATTCCGATATTAAAGTCAATTGCATGAAGCCCTTTGCCATATGGCAAGGCTGCTAAAACCATAAAATTCACAATAATAACAATATAGGGGGCAAGATTGAACAGAAAGCTATCTGCATTTTTTATTGGGATTAGTTCCTTGAATAAGAGTTTTACCAGGTCCGCTACTGTCTGAAATAATCCAAATGGGCCTATTCTGTTAGGGCCCAGCCTGTTCTGTATGAATGCACATACTTTTCTCTCTGCAATAACCAGGAAAAGCCCTATAACTGCATAAAACAGCAGGAACACTACTCCGATGATCAGCATCTCTACAGTTACCGCCCAGAATTCAGACATTGAACTTCTTAGTCCCTCGTCAATTCCTCTCGTAAGAGATGAAAAGTCATAAAAGACCTTCCACCATGGCTCCGATAGAGTACTTAATGCATTTGAAATTGTATTCAGTAACATATATTTTACTTTTATCTTTTTACTTTCATCTTATGCCTTCAGCCGCTGGCCTATCTGTCGATATCTGGTATCACGAAATCTAAAGATCCTGCAATAGCAATCAGGTCTGCAATCTTAAAATCCTTTGAAATATGATTAAGTACACCCAGATTGACAAAGTTTGGTGATCTGAATTTAACTCTGTAGGGATTCTTGTTTCCATCACTTATAATAAATACATCAAGTTCTCCGCGTGCAGTTTCCACCCTTTGGAAATATTCTCCTTCCGGAAGCTTTATTACGGGTTTCATCTTGACAAAATATGGGCCTTCTGGAATATTATCAATTAGCTGGTCTATAATGTTCATTGACTCCCTCATCTCTTCTATTCTTGCCAGATATCTGTGATAAGTATCTCCTTGTGTATAAAGTACTTCATTGAATTTAACCCGGTCATAGGCACTATATGGCTCCTGTTTTCTTATATCGCAGGCGAAACCGGAAGCTCTTCCTGACGGACCTGTTATTCCATATGAAACAGCATCTTCAAGTGTTAGAGTGCCAATACCAATTGTTCTTTCCCTGAAAATAACATTGCCCGAAAGAATAGCATCATATTCCCATAAAACTCCCCGGAAATATTTTATGAAATCTTTAACTCTCTTCTGGAAATTAGGGTGAATATCATACATAAGTCCTCCGGGGCAGCTATAGCTTACTATCATCCTGCCTCCTGTAGTCTCTTCAAAAATATCAAGGATTTTTTCCCTGTCGCGAAGACCATAGAAGAAGCATGTTTGTCCTCCCATGTCCATACCATATGATGCCCAAAACAACTGATGTGACTGGATACGAGAAAGTTCTGACATAATTGTCCTGATTACCTTAATCCTGTCAGGAATTTCAACTTCGAGCCCCTTTTCAACAGCAAGACAAACGGCTTCATTGTTCATCATTGCGGAGAGGTAATCCATTCTGTCGGTAAGATGTATTATCTGGGGATATGTAATACTCTCACACATCTTCTCAATCCCTCTGTGTATGTAACCAATATGTGGCTCTATATTTTTTACGATCTCACCCTTAAGGGAAACGACAAGTCTTAACACACCATGAGTTGACGGGTGCTGAGGACCCATATTAATAATGTACTCCTCCTGTTCACCAATGACAACTTCCTTTACTATCTCTTCCATAATTATTTGCTGACAATATTTATATCATCCACATAGTCTTTTCTAAGAGGGAAGCCCCATGAACTGTCAAGAAACAATCTTCTTAAATCCGGATGATGATTGAATTTAACACCCAGAAGATCATATACTTCTCTTTCGTGAAATTCAGCGGTATTCCATATATCACAAACCGAATTAAGGACTGGTTTTTCTCTTTCTGATGTTTTTGTCTTTAACACAATCATATGACCGTGCCTGGTAGATCTGAGATGATAAATGACTCCAAAAACATCACCATAGTCAACACCGGTGAGACATACAAGGAAATCAAACAATGTTTCTTCGTTTTCCCTGAGTATTTTTGCTAGTGAATGGAGTTCAGTATCGGCAACAGTAATCTCTGTGTATTGTCTCCCTTCTGTTACAGTTGCATCCGGCTTATGAGATTTTACAAATTCTCCTAGTTGGGTTTTATCCATTTCTAATAAGATTTCCGGAAATTATTTTGAATCATTTTTTGCAGTTCTGATCTTGCGCGACTTGATATTTTCAGTCTCGATCTTGCGCTGAAGCTGAAGCATGCCATATA
Organism: Bacteroidota bacterium; assembly: GCA_016718875.1. Classification (GTDB taxonomy): domain Bacteria; phylum Bacteroidota; class Bacteroidia; order Bacteroidales; family VadinHA17; genus LD21. The sequence continues at coordinate 30,880 of JADKBL010000033.1, read as the reverse complement.
ATAAAGCTTCAGGTCGTGGAGGGCAGCCCGGTATATAAACATCTACCGGAATAACATGTTCTACTCCTTTAACTACACTGTAAGAGTTTAGGAAAAACGGACCGCCAGAAATTGCGCATGCACCCATAGCTACAACATATTTCGGTTCTGACATCTGGTCGTATAGCCTTTTGAGAACAGGAGCCATTTTGTTTACAATGGTTCCTGCCACAACAATGACATCTGCCTGACGGGGACTTGCACGGTACACTTCCATTCCAAAGCGGGCAAAATCGTGACGGGGGGCACCGGTAGCCATCATTTCAATGCCACAACAGCTTGTTGCAAATGTGAGGGGCCATAACGAGTTTTTTCTTCCCCAGTTTATTACGTCATCAATTGTTGCTAAAAGAACAGGCGTTCCTGATTCTCTGAGAAGTTCAAGGCTTTCATTATCCTTGAATTCTTCATATTTCATACCTTTTATTCCCATATTAGAGCATGTTTTTTCCAGGCATAGAGAAGCCCAAGCCCAAGTATTACAAAGAATATTACAATCTCAATGAATGCAGTGATTCCAACATCCTTCATCACAACGGCCCAGGGAAAAACAAGTACAGTTTCAACATCGAACACAAGAAACAGGATCGCAAAAAGATAGTAACCAACGTTGAACTGTAACCAGGTTACACCTTCTGTCGGTATACCGCATTCATATGGATCAAATTTCTGCGGATTTGTTGATTGCGGAGCAACAAGACCGGCAAATACTACTACCAAACCTACAAATAGTGCTCCGACAAGGAAGAATAGAATTAACCATTCATTACTCATATCAAATGGTATTTAATGTGTATTAAGTGCGTCAAAAATATAATTATTTTTCAGCATTGTGAAATTACTAACAGAACAATTAAGTGATAATTATCACCTCATAAAATACTTCAGGATCAGATAAATATTTCCTGAGGATATTCAATATCAGTCAGAAAGAGACCTTTAGCAGGTGCTGATTTTCCGGCCCTGCACCTGTCCATTGCCAGGATGATACGTTCAAACTCATCAACATCAGATTTTCCGAATCCTATATCAATCATTGTTCCGACTATGGCTCTTACCATATTTCTTAGAAAACGGTCAGCCCTTATTGTAAATATTAATCTGTCCCCGGTTTCAATCCATTCAGCGGAATATATCCTGCAGATATTTGTTTTTGTGTCTGAATGTAGTCTGCTGAAGCTTGTAAAATCACTATGTTTCATTAGTATGCTGCATGCCTTGTTCATACTTTCCAGATCAATATTTCCGTGAATAAACCAGCTCGATGAATCTGAAAATGGATCTTTTATTCTTGAGACAAAATATTGATATGTTCTGGAAATGGCACTATATCTGGCGTTGGAGTCAGGAGTAACTTTTCGGATTGATTTTATTGCTATATCCGGAGGTAGTAATCTGTTTAGTTTGAAGATCAGCTTTTTGTCAGAGCATAGATCCTGCTTTTCACTGTCAAAATGTGCGCAGAAGACAAGGGCATGAACTCCTGCATCTGTTCTGCCGGCACCAGTTGTCGCAATCTCCTCCCCAAGTACAAGTGATAAGGCTGAGTCTAATGTATTTTGAACAGTTATTGCATCAGGTTGAATCTGCCATCCATGAAAATTTGTTCCCCTGTAGGAAAGGAAAAGAAAATAGCGTGTTTTAACAGACATCATATAGCAAATATAACATTTTCAGTCTGTTCAAAAAATAACACCAATTTACTTTGAAAACCGATCATATAATGTATTTTTACTTTTACCGGAATATTGATTATAAGATCTGGGATTACTTGAATTTTTACAAATATCTAAAATCCATAAATTATGAGACTTGAGTTACATTGGGTAGATTATCTTATTATGATAATATACTTCCTGTTTGTGCTTGGAATTGGCTGGTTCCTGCGTAAATATATGAAGAATGCCAATGCATTCCTTGAAGCTGGCAGGTCAATGCCTGCCTGGGTAGCCGGACTGGCTTTCATTTCAACAAATCTTGGTGCACTAGAAGTAATGGGTATGACAGGCTCAGGAATGAAATATGGAATGCTTACAACTCATTTTTATTGGGTTGGTGCTATTCCGGCAATGATATTTCTTGCAGTTTTCATGATGCCTTTTTATTACGGATCAAAAGCCAGATCAGTTCCCGAGTTCCTTAAGCTAAGATATGATGAAAAGACAAGAGGTTTAAATGCCATTCTCTTTGCCATCATGACCATTCTTGCTTCCGGAATCTCTATGTTTGCTCTTGCCATTCTTATGGAAAATGTTCTGGGATGGGATTTTAATCTAAGTTTATGGATATCAGCCCTGATTGTATTGGGTTATACTTATTTGGGAGGACTTTCATCAGCAATATACAATGAAGTGTTACAATTCTTCATTATTGTAATTGGACTATTGCCTCTTGTATTTTTAGCTCTGAAAGATGTTGGTGGGTGGGTAGGTCTAAAGGCACAACTTGCACCAATAGCTATTTCAAAAGGATATGCTGCTGATGCTTTTACAACCACCTGGAAATATTCAGGCAGCTCCAGTGCTAATGCATTGGGAGTTGAATGGTTTGGCATTCTGTTTGGCCTTGGTTTTGTTCTCTCATTTGGTTACTGGTGTACAAATTTTCTGATTGTTCAACGGGCATTCGCTGCAGAATCCAAAGCGGCTGCCAGAAAAGTTCCTCTTATCGGAGCAATACCCAAAATGTTCATTCCTTTCTTAATTATTGTGCCTGGTATTATTGCACTTGCTCTTTCAAATGACCCCGGAAAAGGTTTTAATTTGCCGGTTAGTCCGGGAGGAGGACCTGATTATAATCTAACTATAATAATGCTGCTTAAACAATATCTGCCTACAGGCGTTTTGGGTCTTGGTATAACTGCGTTGCTTGCATCTTTCATGTCAGGCATGGCAGGTAATGTTTCTGCTTTCAATACTGTATGGACATATGATATTTATCAGAGCTACATTCGTCCAAGGACAGGCAATGAAGAGGCTGACGGTAAGCATTACCTTAAGGTAGGAAGAGTAGCAACTGTAGTAGGTATCTTATTGAGCATAGCATCTGCATACATTGCAAGTAAGTTCGGTAACATCATGGATTTTCTCCAGACAATATTTTCAATGATAAATGCTCCGTTATTTGCAGTTATCTTCCTTGGTATGTTCTGGAAAAGAACAACGGGACATGCTGCATTTACAGGTCTTCTTGCTGGATTCCTTCTTGCCCTTTTACATCACGGACTTACAGTACCGGAAGGAGCTACAACTCTGGTGAAAGGAGGCTGGATAGCAAATTTACATACATATCCTGTTGAAATGGCCCAGAACTTCTGGACCGCAATTATAGCTTTTACTGTGAGTACTGTTGTAACGGTTAGCCTTACATTTATGACTGATCAGAAAAAGTCTGATGATGAACTGAAAGGTCTGGTCTATTCACTCACTCCGCGTGAGGCTGATGATAGCCATCTTCCATGGTATGAGAGGCCTTTAGGCCTTGCTATTCTTGTGAGTGTGATCTGTATAGTATTAACAATAATGTTCTGGTAGGAGGAAAGTAAAATGGTAGATATAAGAATTCCAATAGGTCTGATGTTCGCAATTATAGGTGTGATAATATCTATATTCGGTATTGTAACTATGTCAGATTCAGCAATGTATCAAAAATCTCTCGGAGTCAATGTCAACCTCATTATGGGAGTTTTGATGTTGATCTTTGGGCTTGTGATGCTCTTTTTCGCTTTCAGAAAGAAAAAGGGTTAGTTCTTTTTCTACTGAATTTCAGGTATTGTGCTGTTTAGTTAAGTTCTTTAAAAATGAACCGCAGAAAATTTCTGGAAATTTTTGGAGCAGTTACCGGAAGAGAACTGTCTGGAATTGTAACTTATTCGGCAGATGCCTGGTTAACAGCTATTTAAAATCTGAATTATTATTTGAATTGAATATCGCATCTGAACTGTTTTGATAATTATGGATAAAATTGCCGCACGTAGAGGTTTCGCCAGTGATAATAATGCTGGAGTACATTCCGGAATTTTAAAAGAATTACAGTCTGTTAATCAAGGACATACGTTGGGATACGGAAATGATGTTTTTACAGAGGAGGCAATTCGCATCATCAGGTTTCATTTTGGAGAGGCAACAGAGACTTATTTTGTATTTACAGGGACTGCTGCCAATGTTCTTGGTATTTCAGGTATTACAAAATCATGGAATTCAATAATAGCTGCATCAACTGCTCATCTTGAATCGGATGAGTGTGGGGCACCTGAGAAATTTACTGGTTGTAAGGTACTTACGGTTGATACTCCTGATGGCAAAATAACATCTGAACTTATAAAACGCCATATTCATGGATTTGGATTTGAGCATCATGCCCAGCCCAAAGTTATTTCAATCACTCAATCAACTGAAATGGGCACTGTTTATACTCCGGATGAAATAAGAAAACTTGCTGATTTTGCGCATATGCACGGAATGTTACTTCATATGGATGGTGCCCGGATTGCAAATGCAGCAGTTTCACTTGATCTTCCATTCAGAAACTTTACAACCGATGCCGGTGTAGATGTACTTTCCTTTGGAGGGACCAAGAACGGAATGATGTTCGGTGAGGCAATTTGTTTTCTTAAGCCCGGACTGGCTGAAGATTTTAAATATATCCGTAAACAGGGAATGCAGCTTGCCTCCAAGATGAGATTCATCTCAGCTCAGTTTATTGCTTATTTCCATGATAATTTGTGGAAGCAATCTGCCTTGCATGCCAATAAAATGGCTCAGTTATTATCTAATAAACTATCCAGAATAGATGGTGTTACAATAACACAGAAGGTACAGGCAAATGGTGTTTTCATAATCATGCCTTCTGAAGTGGCAGAAAGAATGAAGGAGAAATACTTCTTCTATACCTGGAATGAAATTAATTCTGAATACCGTCTTATGACAAGTTGGGATACTGAAGAGGAAGATGTAAATGAATTTATCGAACTGCTTAAGAAAGAGTTATATCAATAATAAAATCTGAGTAAATCTGCGATATCTGCGGGAAATTAAGGCTTGTTATTTTTCTCCCGCTGATTTCGCAGATTACCCCAGATGAGAAAATAAAAGGCCGGATCTTTCGAACCGGCCTTTATTATTATCAAAGGTGAATTACTTAAGTGTGAAAGTAATTGGAACCATGTACCATACCGGAACTGGTTTTCCACCCTGTTTTCCTGGTTTGAACGCAGGGAGTGTGTTTACAACTCTGATTGCTTCTGCATCGAGCTCAGGGTCAACACCTTTAAGGATGCTTACCTGGCTTACTCCTCCTTTTGAAGTAACACAGAACCTGACGATTACCCTTCCCTGAATATTATTTTCCTTTGCAATTTCAGGATACTGGGTATGTTCGCCGATATACTTGAGAAGTTCTACATCACCACCGGGAAACATTGGCATTTCTTCCACAACCACAAAAGGTGTAGCTTCCGGATCTTCTTCCTGCACTTCTTCCTTAACTTCTTCAACAATTTCAACTACTTCTTCGTCCTTTACCTCAATCTGAGCTTCGTCAGCTGTCATAAGCTGTACATTATCCTCTTCTTTGACTGAGTCAACAACCACAGGCGGAACGTATTTGGCCTGCTGTACGACGTCAGTGGGAGGAGGAGGAGGGGGAGGAGGAGGAGCAACCGTCTCATTTGGCTGGTCCAGATTCTCCATCTTGATTTCAACCTGTCTTTCAGCGCGTTTTGCTCTGTTTTCAGCAGCTTTCGCATTAAGGTAAGGAGTAATTATCGCAGTTGCCAGAATGATTGTCCCAATCATCAGTGATATAGCCACATTGCGATTATACCTTTTACGCAGAGTGTATGCTCCGTATTCCTTATTCCTTAATTCGAAGACTATGTCATCGAAGGCAGGTGATTTAATATTTTCTTGTGCCATTTTCTAAAGGTTTACGGTTTAATTGGTTGCAGGTTTTGCAGTTGACTGGATACCAGCAGCGGTTTCCACCATCTTCACCTCATACCATGCTATCTTCATAAAAGTATAACGTGCAATTCCACAGATATTCATCTCATCGAGAATATCCACAAAATTGCCGTAATTAGCTTCTTTATAAGCTTTTACAAGTACAATAGGTCCTGTATCATCAACCTTCTTGAGCTGACTTATGGCGCCACGGAGTGAGTCCTGTGATATCTGGATCTTGCCGGAGATGACATCTTTATTGAAATCATCAATTTTTTTGGCAAGCGCCTTGTTACGCTCGAGAAGCAGTTTTCTGACACCTTCAGCACTGTAATCAGTCTCCATAAGAGGAGGCAGATTATTGAAGTCTTCAGGTTTTACAGCTCCCGGGTACCAGTATAGCTTATTATTCGGTCCTAATATAACATTAAGAGTACGACTGGCAGAAATCCTTGGAGCATCCTGTGGTTTATCATTCTGTAACTTTTCAGGAAGAATGATTTCCATTACCTTAGACTTGTTAAAAGCTGTTGTAAGCATAAAGAATGTTATCAGCAAACACATGAGGTCTACCATAGGAGTCATATCCATCCGCGGCGGGTGCTTCTTCGCTTTCTTCTTGCCGCCTTTTCCTTTTTCCTCTACTATAACTTCTGCCATATTATTGCTGTATTTCCTCTAAGTTAATTCTAGCCGCTTCAAGACTGGTAATTAGGTTAAATCTGTTGACATTCTTATCCTGAAGTATGTCAAGTACCTTTTCAACAGTTTCAAAGGCAGTTTTTGAGTCACCCTTGATGCATGCTTGTATATTCGGGTTTACCTGGCGGGCATATAATATCCACATTGCCAGCTGGTTGTCTGCTGAATCAATAGGAATGCCAGTTTGTAAAGGTATTCTGTCCTTCATATTTTTTGCATCAAGGAATTCTTTCATCTTATCCATAGGGACACCAATAGAAGAGGGATATTTTTCAAACTCTCTCTGTTGTTCCTCTGTGAATTCAATACCGTAGCGTTTACCTATTTCAACCAGGATCTTAGGCCTGAATTTTGTAAGAGTATCACCTCCGTTATCAAAATTCATGAAGACTTTTCCGTCAGTTGAAAGAAGGAAAGTCATCATATTAAAGTCAGGAGTAGGTTTCTCTGATATTGAAAAAGGCATATCAACATTGGCCGGTTCGGTTTGTCTCATCTGTGCTGTTAACAAAAGAAATGTTAAGATAACAGCAAATGTATCAACCATTGGCGTCATGTCAATATGGGGCGATTTTGTTGGTAATTTAATCTTTGGCATTACAGTTTTCCATTAAATAGTTTAATCCAAAAGATAAATTCATACTAAACATTCTTCAGTGATGCAGCGAAATTCTGAGTAAGGCTGAATCCGGATTCGTCAATTTTAAATGTGTAATCGTCGATTGTTGTGCTGAAATAGTTGAATGCAAGTATTGAAAGTGTTGAGCCTGTAATACCGAATGCTGTATTTACAAGAGCTTCAGAAATACCCTGTGAAAGAGCAAGTGCATCAGGAGCACCTGATTGTGCAAGAGCAGCAAATGCACGGATCATACCAAGAACTGTTCCGATAAGACCGATCAACACAGAAATTGAAGCAAGAGTTGAGAAGATAACCATGTTCTTTGAAAGCATAGGCAGTTCAAGTGCTGTAGCTTCTTCAAATGATTTCTGAATAGACAGGATCTTCTGGTCTTTTTCCAGATCTTTGTCTTTCTGAAGATCACGGTAACGTGCGAGGCCAGCCTTCATAACGTTTGCAAGTGATCCTTTTTGTTTGTCACATGCTTCCATAGCTTCTTCAATCTTGTCTTCAGCAAGAAGACCCTGAAGCTGACGAACAAATGTATTTAACCTGCCTTTTCCTTTTGCTCTAGAAAGAGTGATTGTCCTTTCAAAAACAAAGATGATAAGTACAAGAACACAAGTCATAAGGACCGGAACGATGAATCCACCTTTGTAAATAATTCCCAGATAGTTACCTTCAAGGGCGTGCCCTTTGGGGTTACCTCCTTCGAAATTAACCGGGCTTCCCATTACATTGACGAACAATAAATAGGATACCACAAACGCTATTAAAATAGCACTAGCTGCAAAAACGTTCTGCAACGCATCTTTGAACGCACTTGATTGTTTACTCATTTTTATCGATTTGTTTAGGTTTAAGATTTAACAACTTTGCAAATATACATTTTCGTATTTCTTATTTACAAGAAAAACAGTGATTATTTTGATAAAGAAACATTGTAAACTCTTGATTTTGTAATTGGTATTTCCTGGGTTACATATCCTTTAGCGCTGATAATGAGTACTTCCGAACCTGCAGGTATTTCAAATTTATACTCACCTTTCTGATTGGTCATATTCTCAGCTGCTGTGTCCTTTACTCTGATTGAAGCATATGCGAGAGGAGCACCGCTTGCAGCATCCTTAATTATACCTTTTATTTCGTTTGGATTTATACCTTTTTTGACAGATGCCTCAAATTCCTTAAGATAGGCAATCTGTGATTTTGCTGATCCGTTGTTGGGATCCAATGCCAGTATCTTATTATAAGCTTCTGAGGACTTGGCAATGTATGGCAGTCTGCCCTCATTTGTCTTCTCTGAACCCGCAAGTCTGAGTTCGACAAGTCCTAACCCGTTATAACCTCTGATCTGATAATCTTTATTATTTGGAGCACATTCTACAAGCCTGTTATAGTATGCTTTTGACAAAGTATAATTCTCCTTGGTCATACTAGAGTAACCAAGGAATCCAAGAGCTTCAGCAAGTTCAGAAGCATACTTTACAGAATCTTTCTGAGCTACTTCAACTACTTTTTCAAATTTTGGTTGAGCAAGTCCAAGTTTGGTGTCGGGATCCAGTTTTGAATATGTCCTGGCCATCCAAAGATATGCAGGAACATAATCAGGAACTGATTTTGCAACAACTGAAAAGACAGAATCAGCACTTTGGTATCTTTCACCGTTATAATATGCTCTTCCTACCTGCATATAATCTTCCTTTGATTCAGGAAGTGGCCCCAGCATCCTGGAAAGAGTTTTGGCTACTCCGTTATAATCTTTAAATGAATTATAGGTAGTGGCAAGTTCACCCAGAAGCGATCTGTCATTAGGTTTTAATTCAAGCAATTTACCATAGTTTACATACGCCCTGTCAACCTCCGCAAACATTTTTTTCGCTACCTTTTCCAGACTATCAGCTTTTGCGGTATTTTTTGCAATATTGGCGCTTAACCTGGCTTTATCTGCTGCTACTTTTGTTGCGGCAAGTCTTGCCTTATCCTTTTCAACCTGTTCTTTGATTGAAGCAGCTTCATCGGCAATTTTCGGAGCATTCATGTTTTTCTTAACCAGAATCCTGGCCATGTAATGATAGTCTTTTGTAATAATCCTTTCCGGAGCTACTGTTGCAAAGAGAGTTTCCATGTATGCCAATGCCTTGTCATAATCGGGAGGAGTCTTTTCATAGCTTGAATAACCTGCAATACGGTTCATGTATGTCCTCGATTTGTCAACCTTGAAAATGTCTTCAACATTTGTTATAACACCTTCATAATCTTTTGCATAGAAAAGTGCATTCACATACCTAACCTTGGCAGGAATGTTTCCGGCAGTTAGTGCCAGATATTTCTCAAAATATTCTTTTGATTGTGCAAATCTTTGAGCAAGCAGATATAACTGACCGAGTTCACGGTATGCCGGAGCATAATTGGCATTTAGTTCAACAGCCTGTTCAAAATATGGAATAGCTGCATTTAGTGCACGTCCTTTAACATAAATGTTGCCAATTTTCATATTGGCAGTCGGTGATGTAGGATTAGCCGATTGTGCAAGATTGTAAAATGAAATCGCCTTGGATCCATCATTCAGAAGAATGTAGATGTCACCTGCTATCAGGTATACATCTTCATTTTTATTGTCAATTTTGATAGCTTCCCTGATAAGAGGTAATGCAAGAGCAGTATCCACACCATCTTCTTTTATATAAGATTCAGCTATTTTAGCCAGTACAAAAGCATATTCTTTTGCAGCAGGAACAATCTTCTTGATGTTTTTATAAGGAAGAAGAAAACTCTTTGCCTTTGCTCTGTGCTCTGCAGCTTTCTGATCATTACCCAGATAGAATGATACTTTTGCGAGACCTACAAAGTTCAGCGGTTCATTGGCATTTGCATCCACACCTTTCTGATATGTTTCTTTTGCCAGGTTGGCAGACACTGTAAGTGAGTTTGATATAGTATCTGAAAAATAATCCAATAGATAATTTTCTCCCAGATAGAAGTAATTTTTACTGTTTGATGGTTCTTTCTGTATCAACTGTTTGAACATCTCCTCAGCCTTATCATACTGTTCACTCTTAGTTAGCTGAATTGCAGTATTCAAATCCTGTGATCTGGTGGTTGATACCAACACCGTCAATAACACTGCCAGCGCTAATACTGGTCTTACATTTAAAGGTTTCATAACTTAATTATATTTTGATAACATTTAATTTTTCCTGATTCAGACCTCAAATCTCACAATTTATTTTTAATTTTTATAATCCATTTCCAAAAAAATCCTTAAAAATTCAAAACTACTTAATGTTTTATCTGGACCAGCCTTATCGGCATCGTTGCAGGTACAAGTCCTGATTTAAGTACGATTCTTTGTCCCTGCTCTGCACACGCCCAATTAATAAATCCTGAACCCAGACCGGCAAATGTCTCACGTGAAATAAGATAGATCTCCCTGACGAAGGGATATGATTTATCGTATATAGAGCCCTGGTATGGCCTGTAATAGCTTCCATCATTAAAATAAGGCTGGGATATTGCAAGTACATTGATTTTCTTTACAAAGCTCATACTCAGTGAATCATCTTTGTCACTTATCCAGTTGACACTTACAATTCCTAAGGCATCAGGATTTCTACTGACAAAATCGATGACTTCAGGATTGCTATTAACTGCGAAGAAATTACCAGGAAGATTATCATTAACTTCGAATAATTCCTTAAAGTACCTGATATTACCGCTTTTTGTGTTGTCGAATATCACCTGTATTTCACCAAGCTTAGATTTCGGATTAATTTCATTCCATTTAGTAATTTTTCCAAGGAAGATATCTTTAATTGTACTGTAATTGATAAGAGTATCAGGGTTTGATTTGTTTGTAACCAGAGCAAGTGCATCATATGCAAATGTTGTTGTGCGTGCAATTGTTTGTGATTCACGAAGATGCTGAATCTGATAATCAGTAAGTTTCTTGCTGCTTACTACAACCTTTACAGAATCATTCATATAATCTTCTATCACATCATATTCAGGTTTATACTGAGCAGTTACATTTGCACTTGTATAAAGATGTGTAAATGTGAATACTTCTGTATCAAGAAGAGGCTGAAATGATTCATCAACCGTAATCCTAATGGTACCTCTGGTTGGGGTTTCATCCAGAACCCTGGGACCTTCGTTTCCGCATGATGATAAGATCAGGATACCGGATACGTACATAATAATCAAAGGATTCAAGACTTTAAACTCTTTGGTTTTATGCAATTTCTGTGACATTTTTTTAGTTTGGCACGCAATTATACTAATAAAATTCAGATTTTGTAATACTTTGTTCATAATCTTAAATATTAAACTAGTTTAGTAATATAGATTACTTCACAAAGTACATGCCAATTACCTTCATTTGAAATGCAATTATATGTAAACCTGTTATTCAGAGTCCTTGTCTTTTGAGAAGAAGATGCTCTTTATCTGTACATAGGACCTGAATGCCCTGTACACACCATAAAAGAAAAATGTTGATCCTATAATTACTCTTACAGCTTTATCAATAAAGTACTGATCGAAATAAAAAATAAAAAGGTATCCTATTCCAATGTAAAAAATAACCATAAATACTGAAAAAATCGCTGATATCTGCTGCATTATTCTGCTTTCATTCATGATCTTAAAATTTGATTTCAAATAAACGAAAAATCAATATATTATCAAAGATTATCTTTTTATTCTTTATAAATGAACAGTTAGTTGTAATTATCTGAATAATAGTGAAGAGTCCTCATAACTTAAAAATCTGAAATCATTTTCAAGGGCGTATTTGTAAATCTCTTTCCATCTGTCACCTGTTAATGCTGATACAAGTAGAAGCAGAGTGCTGCACGGTTGATGAAAGTTTGTTATAATTCCGTCAATTATTCTGAATTTATATCCGGGAACTATCATAATTGATGTTGAAGCTTCAATATTTGATTTACCTGTATTTTCCATATAGCTGATTATAGCATTTAATGAAATCTCTGCGGAATAATTTGATTCGCAGTTATAAGGTTCCCATTGTCCGACTGTAATCTTTTTTTGACCTGATTCATCATTTAACATGTTAACTCCAATCCAGTAAAGACTTTCCAACGTGCGGACAGATGTGGTTCCGACTGCAATTACTTTTCCCAGGCTTTCAAGTATCCGTTCAATTGTATCCCTTCTGATAACGAAGTGTTCACAATGCATTTCATGTTCAGATATCTTCTGTGTTTTAATCGGTTGGAATGTCCCGGCTCCTACATGCAGAGTGACTTCTGCTGTTTTGATTCCCTTTTTTCCAATTTTTTCAAGCACTTTTTCAGTAAAATGTAAACCGGCTGTAGGTGCTGCAACTGATCCCCGTATCTGTGCATAAATGGTCTGGTACCTGTATGAATCCTCCTCCTTGTCTTCGCGGTTAATGTAGGGAGGAAGAGGAATATGACCTGTTGCCTCAAGAACATTCGCGAATGTCAGGTTCTGAGGATCCCATGAAAACAATATTTCACATGCATCATTTAGCTGATTAATCTTTTCTGCCGAGAGTTGGCAAATCTTTCCATCGATTTGAAATTGTTTTAATAATTTTCCTTTTTTCCACTTTTTCAGATTACCCACAATACATTTCCATACAACATGACCATTAGAACCGAATGATCTTTCATAATCAGGAGGATTAAGTGGTTCAATACAGAATACCTCAATAGCTGCTCCAGTATCTTTCTGAAAATTAAGCCTTGCCCTTACTACCTTAGTATTATTAAAGATCAGAAGATGGTCTGGAGGTATCTGATCATCAATATTTCTGAACAGAGTATCTGTTATTGTATCGTTTCGGTAAATCAGGAGTTTTGACATATCTCTGTTTTTTACAGGATACTGTGCAATTCTTTCTTCCGGCAGGTCGTAATTGTAATCGGAAATATCAATCCCATTTGACTTTCGGCTGCCGTATGACTCAGTCATTTCTTGACTGTTGTTTTCCATTCTAAGCTCTCCTTTTCATTGTTAAAAATGGTGGAACAAAATTAGGTATAATAATATGGTATAGGCAAATAATCTTTAATTATTAACTTTGCACCGCAGCAGGTCGTTCCATCGTTCCCTTCTGAGCGAAGTCGAAGAGGGGTAAGGAAAGTCCGGGCAACAAAGAGCACCATGCTTCCTAACGGGAAGATATCCGCGAGGGTATAGTATTGTAACAGAAAATAACCGCCCCTTCGGCTACGCTCAGGGGGCAAGGGTGAAAAGGTGAGGTAAGAGCTTACCGGTCTGGGTGGTGACATCCGGAGCCGTACTCCTGATGGGTTGAAAGACCATGTATACCGGCTTATAAGGGCTGCTCGTCCGATGCCGGGGGGTAGGTCGTAAGATCATTGCAGCAATGCAGTGGGCAGATAAATGATGGAAACTGTTTTAAATTCTTTTACAGAAGACAAATCAGCACAGAACCCGGCTTACAGACCAGCTGCAAAAAACGGTAGGGACATTCCATGGAATGTCCCTACTCGTTTTTTTATTTTATTTTAAATATACTGTCATCCATAGGAACATCCACCTCAATAAGATCGAAAGATATCACACCAGCCTCCATTCCATTCATCTTTGCAATAGTTTTCTTTGGCATTATAACTCCATGATTATCTGTGTAATCAGTCATGTATGTCTCAACATCAACAAGTGTGCCCATCTGATCCACCTTTGTAGTTGACTTCACAATCAGTCCACTCGCTTTGTCAACGAACATATAAATCGGATTGCCTCCTTCTAAAGTGATTTTTAATTTGTTTGCAGGTTTGCCGTTAACATCTTCAACTCCTTCAAGTGTCAGCTGCTTCTTCTTATTGTATTCCTGCAACTGATTGGTAAACATATTGTTGTTTTTAACCTGGTTTAATTGTTCACCCTTCAGTTCTATAGGTTCTGCTGAACCCATCATAGGATTCATGGTATAGCCCTTGATACCATCAAAAACACTGACCATCTCCATACCATTAAAGCTATATGTAACCTTTATTTTATCAGGATTTTTCATTTGCATTACCATAGGCATCTCCATACCCATTGCTGACATTTTACCTGTGATTTTAATTGTTTTGATACTTGAGAGTTTATCCGAATTCATTGCAGTTGAATATTGCTTCAGAATTGCATCAAGTGATTGGGCGTTGATGATTGATATTGCTGCCAGTGCAGTAAAAAGTAGAAATAGTTTTTTCATGTTAGTAATTTTAAAGTTGATTAAATGAATTAATTGTATTGCGGATTCCACATAATTTGATCAACAGGTTTTCAAGCTCGGACAGCTTCAGCATATTTGCTCCGTCTGATTTGGCAACAGAGGGATCTGGATGTGTCTCTATGAAAATACCATCAGCACCGACACTTATAGCTGCTTTACCAATCGTTTCAATCATTTCAGGTTTTCCTCCCGATACTCCTTCTTCCTGGTTTGGCTGCTGCAGGGAATGTGTTATATCCATTACCACAGGAACTCCTATCTTTTGCATTATAGGTATATTTCTGAAATCGACAACTATATCCTGATATCCAAACATATTGCCTCTGTCGGTGAGTATTATATTATCATTTCCAGACTCCCTTACTTTTTCGACTGCGAATTTCATTGATGATCCAGAAAGGAATTGCCCTTTCTTAATATTTACCCATTTCCCTGTTTTTGCGGCAGCTGTCAGAAGATCAGACTGGCGGCAGAGGAATGCTGGTATCTGTAATACATCAACATAATCGGCCGCAAGAGCTGCTTCTTCCGGATTATGAATATCAGTGATTACAGGTATATCGAAATGCCTTTTAACATCCGCGAGTATCTTAAGAGCTTTCAGATCACCTATGCCGGTGAAGGAGCTTCCCTTCGACCTGTTGGCCTTCCTGTATGATGATTTGAAAATAAACGGAATGGAATATTTAACAGAGAGGCTCTTTATCTTTTCAGCCGTTTGAAAAACGATCTCCTCACTCTCTACAACACATGGACCGGCAATTAATAGAAAATTGCCTGATTCAGTGTACATTAAACCGGGAATTTTTATAGCAGCTTTTGACATTGGTTACAAATTTATAAAAAATTATTTATTATAATTATAAATATTATGCCACATTGCAGTGATCCTTTTTCTTATTTCCTCTTCCCTCGGATTATTACCTGGTTCGTAAAACTGTGTTCCCTTTATATCTTCAGGAAGAAATTGGTCCTGGATGAAATTGCCTTCGAAGCTGTGGGCATATTTATAATCTTTTCCATAATTAAGGTCCTTCATAAGCCTGGTAGGTGCATTCCTTAAATGAAGAGGAACAGGTAAATTTCCCTCACTTCTAACTTTTTCAATGGCACGGTCAATAGCCATGTAGGAGGAATTGCTTTTTGGAGAGGTTGCAAGGTAAATAGCTGCTTCAGATAGAATAATTCTTGACTCAGGCCATCCAATTACATTAATTGCTTCAAAGCATGACTGTGCCAGCAGAAGGGCATTCGGATTTGCTAATCCAATGTCCTCAGCAGCAAGTATGAGCATCCTTCGTGCTATAAATTTTGGGTCCTCACCACCTTCTACCATTCTTGCAAGCCAGTATACTGCAGCATTTGGATCGCTTCCTCTGAGAGATTTAATGAAGGCCGAAATTATATCGTAGTGCTGTTCTCCGTTTTTATCATAAAGGGCAAGGTTCTTCTGAACCTGATTTAATACTTTTTCATTGTCAATTATAATTTTCTCCGGAGCTGATTCATTTGCCTCAGAGGAGACTACAAGTTCAAGGGCGTTTAAGAGCTTTCTTGCATCACCGCCAGATATACGCATAAGAGCTTCATACTCCCTGATTTCAATATCAAGGGCAGCCAGATAACTGTCTTTCTTAAGTGCCTTGTCAAGCAGTCCTTTAAGTTCTTCTTCCTCAAGTGATTTCATAACATATACCTGACATCTCGATAGTAATGGAGATATCACTTCAAATGAAGGATTCTCTGTTGTTGCACCAATCAGGGTTATTGTTCCCTGTTCAACAGCACTCAAAAGGGAATCCTGCTGTGATTTGTTAAATCTGTGGATTTCATCAATGAACAGGATAGGATTTGGCTGGTTGAAGAATTGCTGTTTCTTTGCTTTATCAATAGTCTCCCTGACATCCTTTACCCCTGAATGAACCGCACTGAGATGAAAGAAAGGCCGTTTCAGTGTATTTGCAATTATGTTTGCAAGAGTAGTCTTCCCGACTCCAGGAGGGCCCCATAATATAAAAGAAGGTATATTTCCAGATTCAATAAGCTTTCTTAAGATGGCATTCTTGCCGACAAGATGATCCTGTCCACAGAATTCACCCAATTCTTTCGGCCTTAATCTTTCAGCAAGTGGTTGATTTGCCATCATAAAATAACAGTTTACGCAAAAGTAATAAAAACAATCCTCCTCAGTACCCTGTTTTCAACTTACATGTATTTATGTTAAAATGGTACTGATAACAATGAGTTTATGAAGCAACTTATTGAGCAACGTTTTAGTCCTTGGTTTAACAAGTGTGTATTGTTGTTCAATTATTTTTAGTAAATTGCCTCAAAATTATTTTAATTAAAAAAAATAAATTAATACATTTAACAATTGATTTTTAAAGATTGGTTGTAATCATTATTACAGTTATTCTTTTGAATACATTCAGATATATTCAGTTATGAAAAAATCTCTGCTTATTGTAATTATTATTCTGGCAGTAATTCTGTTCCTGCCACTACTTAATTTTATCCGCTGGACTTTTCAGGAGAAAAAGCCAATGGACATCATACTGGTTGATAAGACAGTGCCAGCTCTGGAGCGTGAAAACCATAAGTCATTCAACTGGATACTGACGAATGAAAGATTTGTAAAAAAAGAGAATAAGCGAAGTTATTCCTATATTAAGGACTATTATGGATTCTATCCGATTAGACCCTTAAGAGAGAAACAGTGGGGCAGAAATGATTACAGGCTTACTGATCTTATTGCTCTGGCAGAAAAAAATGATGCTGTCTATTTCGCTGATACTTATGGAGTTTTCTTTAATGACTGGTATAAGGGTATAAACAAAAGCCGGAAATCCAGGAAACTGTATGGCGGACTTAACAATAATGACTTCCTTCTTATCAAAGAGATGAAGGACCGGAACAAGCTCATTATTATGGAGTATAATTCCTTTGATTATCCAACAGCTCAGTTCGAATCAGTCAGGACCCAGGAAAAACTTGGAATAGCATTCTCCGGTTGGACCGGCAAGTACTTTGCATCGCTTGATACTACCCAGGTGGATTTCCCGATATGGATGACAGCAATTTACAGGAAACAATATAAAAAGCCATGGAACTTCAATAAGCCTGGTATAGTAATTCTAAAGGAGAAGGAAATAATTGTGCTCGAAGAGGGAACACACCTTAAAAATTCAATGCCTAATATTATTACAGACGAAGCATATTGCCAGAAGTATAAGGTTACGGGTTCGGTCGCATTCGATCAGTGGTTCGATATAATTGATCCCCTCCAGAACAATGTTATATCAAAATTCAAAATTGAAACAACATCACAGGGAGACACTCTTCTTCTGAATAACTATTTGTCAAATGAGTTTCCTGCCGTTGTTCAGGATAATATTACAAATCGTATTTACTATTTCTCTGGAGATTTTGCTCATACAGATATTCCCGTCTGGACAGCCAGGTTCAAGGGCGTTCAGATGCTGAAAGGAATTCTCTATTCAGATAAACCCGAAGACATGAGAAGATTTTTCTGGCTCTATTACAGGCCACTAGTGAATGGTATATTTACTGAATATTATGAGTCAGTAAACAAGAAGTAGACATTCTTGATTTGAAATACGTAATACTGCAGGGACATGCCAAGGCATGTCTCTTCTTTTGGTACCTGTATCATTCTTATATAAGATCGGAAAATGAAAATATCAGTAATACAACCTGATTTGGTTTGGGAAAGAAAATCATTGAATCTGAGCAATCTGGAAAGACTTTTATTGCCACTTGCAGGGAAAACAGATATTGTCATTCTTCCTGAGATGTTTAATACAGGTTTCTCAATGAATGTCTCATCTCTTTCTGAAACTGAAGAAGGAGAAACTTTCAGGTGGATGTCTGATATAAGCCGGGCCGCTAAATTTGCTCTCTGTGGCAGTTATTTGGTAAATGAAGGTAAATTATTCTATAACCGGTGGATTTTCACAGGACCCGCCGGGGAAAATTTTTCATATGATAAACGCCATACCTTCTCAATTGGAGATGAAGATAAATATATTTCTCATGGTAATTCCAGATTGGTTTTTGAATATTGTGGGATAAGAATAAGCCCATATATATGCTATGATCTCAGGTTCCCTGTCTGGAGCAGAAACAGGAATGACACAGACCTTTTGATTTATGCGGCCAATTGGCCAACAACCAGAAGAAATGTATGGAATGTTCTTCTGAAAGCCAGGGCAATTGAGAACCAGTGTTTTGTTGCCGGATCAAACAGGATAGGGACGGATGGAAACGGGATTACGTATTCGGGAGATTCAGTAATAATTGACCCCCGGGGAGAAATAATAACTATGGCAGATGCAGGACTCGAACAATGTATAACAGCAGATATTTCAGTTGAGGAGCTGATGGATTTCAGAAAAAAATTTCCTGTCCTGGATGATGCTGATAGTTTTATAGTAAATACATGACTGTTCACACCACAAGCCATACGCCTCAAGCCTCAAGCCTCAAGCCTTCTTATTAAGTGCTTCATAGAGCACCACAGCCGGATGTGTCGCAACTCTTCCCGTACCATCTTTTATGTGGTGCCTGCAACTGGTTCCGGGTGCAGTTATAATAGTTGTTAGTTTTGAAGTTCGCACCTCCGGGAAAAGTATCATCTCGCCGATCTTGTTGGATAAATCAAAATGTTCCTTTTCATAACCGAATGAACCTGCCATGCCGCAGCATCCTGAAGGAATTTCTTTTACTTTATAATTAACAGGAATAGAGAGCATCTCAATTGAGGGCGTGGTGGAAGCAATTGCCTTCTGCTGGCAGTGTCCGTGCAATAAAACCTCTTTAGGTTCTGATGTGAAAAGAGATCTGTCAATTCTCCCATTTTTGTATTCCCTTGCAATGAACTCGTCAATAAGGTAACTATTTGCAGCTATCTTACCTGCATCAGCAAGCAATTCATTTCCTGAAAGTTCAGGATATTCGTCCCTGAAGCCAAGGATTGCTGAAGGTTCAATTCCTATCAAAGGAACTTCTTCCGATACAGTATCTTTCAACTTGTTTATATTAAACTTGATTATCTGACCGGCTTTCCTGATCATACCTTTTGATAGAAAGGTCCTGGCACTTACTGAATGTTCTGCAGTTATCACTTTGTAATTCAATGCAGTGAGCAGTTTAATTACTGCAATTCCGGTTTCTGTATCATTATAATTAGTGAATTCATCAACAAAGAGGCATACAGTTGCTATGGGTTTTTCCGGATTGATCTTTTTCAGATTTTTCCTGATCCATTTTCTTAGAGTTGTTTTGAACAATAATGGTATGGAACGTTTGGAGGCAAAACCTGTAATTCGTTTAAAAAGACCTGATGTAATACTGTTACTAAGGAAGAAATTGTAAATCACGGGAATAGCAGAGCCAATTCTGTTGAAAGTAGAGATATATGCTATTAATCTGGTTCTTAGTGGAATTCCATGTTTGTCATACCAGTGTTGGAGAAATTCCGATTTGATTTTAGCTATATCCACACCGGAAGGGCACTCGGATTTGCATCCCTTGCATCCGATGCAAAGATCAAGTATTTCGTAAATCTCCCTGTGATTCCATGGATCTTCACCTTTGTTAAGAAATTCACGCACAATATTTGCCCTTGCTCTGGTACTTTTATCTTCATCTCCTGTTGCCATGAAAGTTGGACACATGGTTCCACCTATTTTCATCGATTTTCTGCAATCTGCTGATCCGTTGCACTTTTCAGCAGCCCTTATAATCCCATCGCTGCTTGTAAAATCATAGTATGTTTTGATCTCCCTGACTGGTTCTCCCGGATTATACCTCAGGCTGGTATTCATCTGCGGGGTGTCAACTATCTTACCGGGATTAAGAATACATTCAGGATCCCATGTACTCTTTATCTCCTTCATTAGCTTAAAGTTGTGTTCTCCAAGTAATAGCGGAATAAACTCACCTCTCAGCCTTCCGTCACCATGCTCACCGCTCAGGGATCCGTTATGTTTCTTTACTATCATGGCTGTTTCCATACCAATAATTCTGAACAGCCTGGTATCCTCTTTATCTTTAAGATTAAGAATTGGCCGGAGATGGAGTTCTCCTGTTCCAATATGTGCATGAAATACAGCATCTTTGCCATGTGATGCCAGCATTTTCTCAATATCTTCCATGTAAGCAGGTAGAGTCTCAACAGATACTGCTGTATCCTCGATCAGGGAGACAGGTTTGCCATCCCCTTTCATATTGGTGAGAATACCAAGACCTGCCTTCCGAAGCTCCCAAACCTTGGAAATATCTTTTCCTTTCACAATAGGATAGGAGTAACCGTAACCGGATTGCTTCATGGCATCAATAAGAGCCGATGTTGTTTTATCAATCTCTTCCATTTTTTCCCTGGCAAATTCTACTATCAGAATTGCACCTGGTTTTCCATCAAGGAAGAAACGGTTATTTCTCTGACTGAGATTGTCTTCTGTAAGATTAAGAATCTTGTAATCCATCATCTCAACCGCCTGAGGATTGAATTTCAGTGCAACAAGATTAGCTTTGAATGCCTCATTTCTTTCTTTAAGATGAACACATACTAGTGCTTTGTTTGGTGGTGGCAGAGGTACTGTATTTAACTTAATTTCAGTGATAGCAGCCAGTGTTCCTTCGGAGCCTGCAAGTAGCTTGCAGAAATTGAATTTATTCTGAGATTTTTCATCAAATATATCAGAGTCAAGAAGCAGATCAAGAGCATAGCCTGTATTTCTTCTTTTAATACCGGGATCAGGATATTCCTTGCGAATATGTTCCTGATTTATACTATCGTCTAAAATAGTACTGATATTTTTGTATAAAGCTCCCTCAAGATTATTTTGCAGGCATTTCCTTTTAAATTCATCTCTTGAGAGTGAATGAAAAACTGCATCGCTTCCATCACTTAGAATTGTCTTCAGTTCAATAGTGTGGTCACGTGTCGATCCATAAACTAGTGAATGTGATCCGCATGCATTGTTACCAACCATTCCTCCAATATTGCACCTGTTTGAAGTTGAAGTTTCAGGACCGAAGAATAATCCGTATTCCTTAAGCTTCATATTCAGTTCATCAAGAACAACACCAGGCTCCACCCGAACCCATCTTTCCTCCGTGTTGATCTCAAGTATTTTATTCATATATCTTGAGATATCAACTATAATACCTGAACTAACTACCTGTCCTGCAAGTGATGTTCCTGCAGCCCTTATTGTAACCCCGGTTTTGTTTATTCTTGCAAATGCAAGTATTCTGCGAATGTCTTCATCCCCCTTTGGCCAGGCAACTGCAAGCGGCTTTTCCCTGTAAGCTGAAGCATCAGTGGAATATATAGTAGTTGTAATGATATCATATTTTAAATCCCCGTCAAGGCTGTTTCCAAGTTCTTTGAGTTTCGAAATAATCTGATCCATCGTGAAATTATAATTAAGCTGCTAATTTAGAAAAATGATTTTAAGTGTTGGGATATGATTTTAATATATGGTAGTTTAATTATTAATAGATGTTAATACTGATATTAATCATGTAATTGAAAATTGTTTAATAGAACTTTTTTTTTGTACATTTATAAAAAAATAATCTACTTATTAATATATTGATACACAATGGAATTATTAGATCGCATCAAACAGAATGCCAAGAAACACAATCTGAGAATTGTGCTTCCTGAAGGATATGAAGAAAGAAATATTAAAGCTGCTGATATCGCAATTCAGGAGGGATTAGCCCAGATAATACTTAACGGTGATCCTGATCAGATAAAAGCTCATTCTGAAAAGCTTGGTTTAAAAAACATATCAAAAGCTAAAATTGTCAACCCGCTTTCACACGAAAAAAAGGATCACTACATTGATATGATGGTGGAACTACGTAAAAGCAAAGGCCTTACCAGGGAAGAGGCAGCAAAGCTTATAGAAGATCCTCTTTATCTTGGCGTTCTTATGATAAAAAATGGTGATGCTGATGGTGAGGTCTCTGGTGCTGATCATGCTACTGGTGATGTTCTCAGGCCTGCATTTCATTATGTAAAGACAGCTCCCGGTATTTCTGTTGTATCTGGTGCATTCATAATGATACACCCTGATAAAAAATTCGGAGAGAATGGTGTAATAATTTTTGCTGATGGAGCAGTTCATCCTGATCCGAATGAAAAGGAACTGGCTGAGATAGCAGTGGCTTCAGCAAATACAGCCAGGGCAATCTGTGGTTTCGAACCAAGGGTCGCAATGCTTAGTTTTTCAACAAAAGGTAGTGCAAAACATGCAATGGTTGATAAGGTTGTAAATGCAACCAGAATAGCTAAAGAAATGGCTCCTGAATTGCAGATTGATGGTGAACTGCAGGCAGACGCAGCATTAATTGAGTCTATTGGAAAAAGCAAAGCGCCGGGTAGTCCAATTGCAGGGAAAGCAAATGTTCTTGTATTCCCAGACCTGAACTCAGGCAATATAGCATATAAACTTGTTCAACGACTTGCAGGTGCAGAAGCCACAGGGCCGGTTCTCCAGGGTATGGCAGCCCCAATTAATGACCTCTCCAGGGGTTGTTCAGTAAGCGATATTGTAAGCATGATCGCTATAACGGCTAATCAGGCTGCAGGAAGAAAGAAATAGCTATAACTAATTAACCTGTAAATCATTATAAGTAGAAATAATTAAATTATATGGCAGAGAATACAGAAAAGCTTGAGGACTATGGATTATCGAAAGATACCAGGCCAAAAACATTGTTCTCAAAGGTCGGCATTGTAGGGGCAGGAACAGTTGGACAAAACATAGCCCGTATGGTAAGTTCAAAAGGACTGGATGTAATGTTTCTTGAGGTGAATCAGCAGAAAATCGACCAGGCATACAGTGAACTTGGAAAGGAACTTGACAGGATGATAGAAAGATGGGGTATGACAAACTCGGAAAAACTGGGTATCCTGTCCAGAATTAAGGGTACAACCGAATACAGAAATTTCAAGGATTGCGATATTGTTATTGAAGCTGTGAAATCATCTTCACGTGAACATAGCCATAATATAAGGTCGGAAATTTTAAAAAATATTGAGCGTCATGTAAGTCGTAATACCATAATTGCAACTAATTCATCAACTCAGGTAATAACTGAACTGACTGCTGATCTTGAACATAAAGACCGTTGCGTAAGTTTCCATTTTTTGACACCTGAAGCTGATGCGCGTGTTGTCGAAATAGTTAAAGGATTATACACCTCACAGGAAGCATATGAAAATACAATCAAATTTGCCAATCTGATAGGCAAGAAGGTGATTCCGGTTAAAGAATCACCAGGATTATAAGCACTCGTCTCTTCGTCCCGTTTATTAATGAGGCTTGCGATATCCTGATGGAAGGTGTTGGATCAATGGAAGATATAGATCTGACAATGAAGGTAGGTTTTGGCCTGCCTCTCGGACCATTCGAAATGGCTGATAAGATTGGACTTGATAAGATTCTCAGATGGTGCGAAAACTTATATGATGAGTTTGGTGACCTCAAGTATAAATCATCACCTCTTTTGAAGAAACTTGTCAGGGCTAATCAGCTTGGAAGGCGCACAGGCAGAGGATTTTATGAGTATAATAAAGATGGCGTAAAAATAACAAAAAACACATCTGTTGGAGATTAATTATATTGATTTGCAAACCTTGATTTATTAAATAAAAACTTTTTCATAAATGAAAATATTAGTACTTAATTGTGGGAGTTCATCAATTAAATATCAGCTGTTCGACATAGGTTCTGGTTCTGTTCTGGCTAAAGGGATAGTTGAAAAAATAGGTCTTAAAGGATCATTCCTTAAAAATGAAAGGTTTGATGGGGATAAAGTGAAACTCGAAGGTGAAATCCTTGATCATCAGAGTGGTATTGAATTTTTGCTTGGACTGCTAATCAGTGAGCGCAGGGGTGTTATAAAGAGCCTTTCAGAGATAAATGCTGTTGGTCACAGGCTCGTCCATGGAGGAGAATTGTTTCAGGGAAGCTGCTATCTTGATGAAGTCACAATCAAAGGTGTTGAAGACTGTTCTGATCTTGCACCTCTGCATAACCCGGCTAATCTTAAAGGTATTTATGCAATGAAAAATCTTCTTCCTGATGTTCCTCAGGTAGGTGTTTTTGACACCTCATTTCATCAGACCATGCCTGATTATTCATTTATGTATGCTCTGCCATATTCATTGTATAAAAAATATGGTATCAGAAGGTATGGTTTCCACGGAACAAGCCATAGTTATGTTTCCAAGAGAGCCTGCGAAATTCTGAAAGTTGATTATCAATCGAAAAAGATTATAACATGCCATCTGGGTAACGGCGCTTCAATAACAGCAATTAAAGGAGGCAAGTCGGTTGATACATCAATGGGACTTACTCCGGTTGAGGGGCTTATAATGGGAACAAGATCAGGGGATGTGGATGCCGGTGCTCTTACTCTTATTATGGAAAAGGAAGAGATAGATTATTCTTCACTCAACACATTGCTTAACAAGCATAGCGGAGTACTTGGTATTTCAGGGATCTCCAGTGATATGCGCGAGGTTGAAGCTGCTGCTGCTGAAGGTGAGGAACGTGCAATTCTTTCTCTCAAGATGTACCAGTACAGGGTGAAAAAATATATCGGAGCATATGCTGCAGCAATGGGTGGAGTCGATATTCTTATTTTTACCGGAGGAATTGGAGAGAATTCACCTGATGACCGTGAAAAAATGTGCGAGGATATGGAATTTATGGGACTTGAGTTTGATAAGAAGATAAATGAAGGGGTTCGTGGTAAGGAACTGGTAATAAGCAAAAAGGAATCCAGGGTTACTGTAATGATTATCCCTACAAATGAAGAGTGGGTAATTGCTTCCGAAACCCGGGATATTGTCGAACAAATGAAAGCGAAAAAATAATTCTCTGATTATATATCTGAAATTATGGTTTTAAATACATTAAACGACCTTAAAAGTATTGTTGCCGGAGGTCCCAAAAAAAAACTGATACTGGCTGCAGCACAGGATCAGCACTCTCTTGGTGCTGTACTTAAAGCCTGGAAAGAAAATATTGTGGAACCAATTCTGGTCGGAGATGTAGAGAGCATTCAGAACATCTGCATATCAAATAATTATGATATCACCGGCTTGAGAATAATACATGAGCCCGATGTTTTGAAATCAATTGAGATGTCAGTGAAAATGGTGAGCAATAAACAGGCTGATGTTCTGATGAAAGGAATGGTAGGAACCTCAACTCTCCTGAAAGGGGTGCTAAATAAAGAGTGGGGGCTGCGTACAGGCAACCTTCTTTCTCATTTTGCCCTGTTTGAAGTGGATACTTATCATAAGGTAATAGCAGTTACTGATGTGGCAATGAATATAGCACCAAACCTGAAAGATAAAATTGCTATTGTTAATAATTCTGTATCATGTCTTTTGCGATTAGGCTACAAGATGCCTAAAGTTGCAGTACTTGGTGCTGTTGAGATGGTTAATGAAAACATGGAAGCTACACTTCATGCAGCTTTATTATCGAAAATGAATCAGCGTGATCAGATAAGAAACTGTATTATAGATGGCCCTCTTGCATTTGATAATGCTGTAAGCATTGAGAGCGCCAGGCATAAAGGTATAAAAAGTGAAGTTGCCGGCGATACGGATCTCCTCCTCATGCCTGATATTGAAGTTGGCAACGTGCTTTATAAATCGTTGGTTTTCTTTGCTAAAGCCAAAGTAGCATCAATCATACTCGGTGCCTTAGCTCCTATAGTACTTACTTCAAGATCAGATTCAGAGCAGGCAAAATTCGACAGTATCCTTCTGGCAGCTGCATCATGTAAATAAAACATCTATGATCCGGACTCTGAACCAGATGGTAGAGACTGTACGTTCCGCAAGTATAAAGTACAGGATAGCTGTTGCATGGGCTCAGGATCCTAATACTATTACTGCACTTCAACGAGCTGTAAATGAGGGATTTATTGAGGCCATCCTGGTTGGAAATCCCCAGGAAATATCTAAAACCTGTAAGACTGAAAATATTGATGAATCGCTTTTTAGTGTAATTGCTGCAGCTGATGCCATTAGTGCATGTGCAATAGCTGTTGAACTGGTTAAGAATGGCCATGCTGATATTGTAATGAAAGGCCTGGTGAGTACTGATATTTTCCTGAAAGCAGTAATGGAAAAGGAAAAAGGTTTAATGATACCAGGAGCTGTTTTAAGCTATGTAGGAGCTATCCAGATCCCTGCCTATAATAAACTTCTTTTCATCACTGATCCGGCTGTGATACCTTATCCCACCCTCACCCAGAAGGTTTCTATGGCAAACTACGCTATTGAGATGGCAGAGAGGTTTGGATTGTCAAGACCCAAAATTGCGTTGATAGCATCCTCTGAGAAAACCGGTAAACACTTTAGCAGTTCAGACGACTACACTGCTATGAAAGAGATGGTTACAAAAGGTGCCATTAGGGATTGTATAATGGATGGACCTCTTGATTTGTTTCTAGCCTGCGATAAAAACAGCGTTGAGATAAAGGGAATTGAGACACCGGTAGATGGCGAGGCCGATATACTTTTATTCCCTTCCCTAGAATCATGTAATCCGTTTTATAAGGCGCTCATGCTGTTTGCCGGAGGAGAGCTGGGGGGGCTAATCAGGGGAACTCAGAAACCTGTGGTGGTTATGTCGCGCAGCGAAAGCCAGATTTCAAAATACTATTGTATCGCATTATCCTGCCTGATGGTTTGAGAACAATAGAACAAAAAACAATTAATCAATGGAGAATCGATTAATACTTGCAATAAATCCCGGATCTACATCCACAAAAATTGCACTTTTTGAGGAAGAGACTCTCATTTTTGAAAAGTCGATATCTCACAGTAGAAGCGACCTTGCACCTTTTGTGAAAATAACGGATCAGTTTCAGTTCAGAAAAGAACTTATAATGAATGAACTGACCACGGGAAATGTTAAGCTTGAAAAGATAAGAATTGTTGTTGGCAGGGGAGGTCTGGTAAAACCAATTGAATCTGGTATTTATAAGATTAACCCGAGAATGATTGAAGATCTGAGATCAGGTTCTTTGACAGCATGCAAGTAATCTGGGAGGGCTTTTAGCTGAGGAAATTGCAGCTACTTTACCATCAGCTGATGCATTTATTGTTGATCCTGTTGTTGTTGATGAGCTTCAGGATGTGGCCAGGATCTCCGGGCATCCTGAAATATCAAGACGGTCAATATTTCATGCTCTTAATCAGAAAGCAGTTGCCCGCCTATTCGCGAATTCAATAGGTAGAAAATATGAGGAGTTAAATCTCATTATCGCGCATATGGGAGGGGGAATCAGCGTTGGTGCTCACCGTTTAGGAAGGGTTGTGGATGTGAACAATGCACTTGATGGTGACGGACCTTTTTCACCTGAAAGGTCGGGGAGCCTGCCAGCAGGACAGCTTGCTGCCCTTTGTTTCAGCGGGAAATATTCCCATGATGAAATTAAATCTATGCTTACAGGTAAAGGCGGTATGGTTGCTTACCTGGGAACCAATAGTTTCCGAGATGTCTGTAGCATGGCTGATAAAGGAGATGAAAAGTCCCTTTTGGTGATAAGGGCAGTTTGTTACCAGGTTGCAAAGGAGATTGGTGCCATGGCCAGTGTTCTGCACGGAAATGTAGACGCTATTATTCTTACAGGAGGAATGGCTTACCAGCAATCGGCAGTAAAAGATATTAAGTCTATGGTTGATTACATCTCCAAGGTCATTATATACCCTGGTGAAGATGAAATGAAAGCCCTTGCTTTTAATGCTCTTCTTGCACTCGATGGCAAACTCGAAATAAAAAACTATTCCTGAAAACCTTTTATTTCTAATATTACCTTGCGCCTAAAGCCATTCGCAATCTGCCTTCCTATGGCTTACTCACTGCAACCGGTAAAACCTTTCCATTGAAGAATTTATGTCCATTAAGGGCAAAATATGAGATAAAACCTGCCATTTCTTTTGCGGTAACAGGTGCTTTGTATCCCGGGAAAGCCTCTTCAAGCATTTCTGTCTGCACAGCTCCGAGTGCAAGGGAATTAACGCTTATTTTTAAATCGGAGAATTCATTTGCCAGGCATTCCGAAAGACACGCCAGAGCTGCCTTTGCAGAGCTGTAAAAAGCAAGTCCATTGAATTTTGCACTTCCCTGGAATCCCCCCATACTTGAAATATTAACTATGTGTGATCCCTCTGCCATATATGGTTTTATCTTTTGGATCATCAGTGCAGGACCGAAAAAATTAGTCTCCATGATCATCCTTGCCTCTTTTTCATCGGTCTCAAGGAAAGATTTTGCGATGAGCAAACCTGCATTATTTATTAAAGTATCAACAGATGTAAAGTGTTCTTTGATGTTGTTTATCAATGATATATAGCTCTTGTCTGAGGATGTTAAATCAAGTTGAACAGTATGAATATTTTGAGAGATTGAAGATAAGGATTTCAGAGATTCTGCATTTCTACCTGTTACTATTATATGGTTGACAGGATCATGAGACAGTTCATTAACAATCTCCCTTCCGATTCCACGTGTACCTCCGTTTACAATTATATTCATCTTTTTCAGTTAATTAATAACTTTGAAAACCATTGTTTTATGCCAATACTAAGATATTAATTTAAATACTAACATAAATAATGTAGAAACGAGTTGCATTATTAACAGGATCGGTATTCAAATATTATTGGATCATAAAGTTCGGTATTAAGGGCTTAAATCCTATATTTGCCACAATATTTTTTTCAGATTCTTCGTTCAGGAATATAATTCTATTGTATAGATGAAAAACAGGGTAGCAATAATTGGTTGCGGAAATATAGGACTTTCACTGTTGCAGGGATTAATGAAAAATTCTGAGATTGAAGCTGCAAAAATAACGGTAACCAGAAGAAATACAGAAGAACTCGAATATCTGAAGCAGAGTGGAGTAAATGTTACTACTGATAATAAAAAGGCAGTAAAGGATTCTGATTTAGTTGTAATTGCAGTGAAACCCTATAATATTGTAGGGATTCTTGAAGAGATAAAAGATCAGCTTGATCCGGGAAAACATATTCTCATTTCAGTCACAGCAGGAGTATCAATAAAGGAGATTCAGGATCAGTTAAAAATTAAACTTCCTGTATTCAGGGCAATGCCAAATATTTCTGCCTCCGTAGCCAAATCTGTTTCATGTATTTCACATGGAGACGCTCTTAAAAATGAAATAGATGCGGTCAGGAATCTGTTTAATTATCTGGGTACATCGATGATAATCGATGAAGAGTTAATGCAGTCGGCAACCATTCTTGGTGCCTGCGGTGTAGCTTATGTTCTCAGATTTATCAGGGCTATGATCCAGGGTGGAATTCAGATTGGCTTTGACGCCAAAACTGCAAGTGAAATAGTAAACCAGACTGTAAAAGGTGCAGCTGAATTGCTTATTCAGAGACAGACTCATCCAGAGTCAGAGATTGATAAAGTGACCACTCCCAAGGGCTGTACAATCGTGGGATTAAATGAAATGGAACATAATGGTTTCAGTTCTTCTCTTATTAAAGGCATTGTGGCATCCTATGAAAAGATTGAAAAGTAATCCGGGAATTATCCCAATCTCTTATTTAATAAGATATTTTTTCAGAAAATACTTTCTGTTAGTAGTCTTATTATCTGTATTTTACAACGCATATTCACAAAATATAAGACAGGAACCCCCAACTTTGAGAGAAAGAATGTTTTTCGGTGGTTCATTTGGTTTGCAATTTGGTACTCTTACAAATATTCAGGTCTCTCCAATCGTGGGATTGTGGGTTCTTCCACGTCTTGCTGTTGCAGCAGGACCGGATTTCACATATTACAAATTCTATGATGATAAGACTACCATGTATGGAGGTAAGTTTTATACTCAGTTAGTAGTACTTCAGGATCTTAATAATATTATTCCTGTTGGGCTTCATGCAGGAATATTTCTGCATCTAGAGGATGATCTTCTGAATCTTGAATCTGCATACTGGAAGATAGCTCCATATGCATCAGACAGATTTACAGTAAATACAATTCTTGCAGGTGGCGGAGTTAGTCAGCAGCTGGGACAGCGGTCATCAATGAATATTATGGTATTATGGGCATTACAGGATCCGGGATTCGCTATTTACAGTAATCCGGAAATAAGGCTAAGCTTTAGTTTTTGAAATGATGTTTGCCTTTGAAAATAAACTATATTTGAAAAAATCAGGTTGAAATAATTTTAATTAAAATATGAAAATAGAAACAAACAAGATGGTATCACTCATTTATGAGTTGAGAG
>JADKBL010000032.1 GCA_016718875.1 Bacteroidota bacterium | reverse complement strand
AAGATATAAAAATACTTTTGATTATATCCCTATCGAACCGATTTTGAAATGGAAAGACGTTTTCAAACGGATCGAAATGACTATAAACGACTAACACACGACATTAAATAATTAATAACCGGGACACCTTTTAAGTCAGCTGTAAGTTTGCTTAGAAATTAATTCAAAGTCGAACCAAAAAATTTAAAGTCATGAATTCATTAAGAAACAGAGTACAGCTGATCGGACACCTCGGACAGGATCCTGAATTAAAAACAGTTGACAGCGGAAAAAAAGTAGTCCGGTTCACACTTGCAACGGATGACAGTTACAAAAACACTGAAGGACAGAAGATCAAGGAAACAACCTGGCACAATATTGTTGCCTGGAATGGTCTGGCAGATTTGTCTGGCAAATACCTTAAAAAGGGAAGCAAGGTAGCCGTTGAAGGCAGGATTGTCTATCGCTCCTACGAAGACAAGAAGGGAGTTACAAAGTACATTACGGAGATTGTACTTGCAGACTTCATGTTTCTTGATCCTTCAAAGGGAAATGGAAAAGATGCTGAAAAACAGGAATAAACAGTAGGGACATGCCATTGCATGTCCCTACTCATGGGGTTTCAGATTTCAGGGGCATGAGAATCATGTCCCTGTTTATTTTTTAATGCGACTTTTAATCTCCTCAACAGTTGTCAGTACAACAGACTGGTCTAAAGGCATAGTTTCGAGAACATCGTAAAGGGCATGACAGATTTCACTATATGTTGCACTTATCTTATCGTTTTTAAGAAGCAGGTCTATATATCTTATTGATCTGTCTATTAGTTTATTATTGCTTGCTTTCACAAACGTCATAACATTTCCTTCATACCGGCCG
Source organism: Bacteroidota bacterium (assembly GCA_016718875.1). Lineage (GTDB taxonomy): Bacteria > Bacteroidota > Bacteroidia > Bacteroidales > VadinHA17 > LD21. Next base: position 54,464 of record JADKBL010000032.1, on the reverse strand, counting down.
AGACGTCCCATTATGAGAGTTGAATGAATGTTCAGGATCATCTTCAGAACAAGATGATCACAAATTGGATCAGCAAAAGAGGTATTGAGCAAATGATTATGTTTTTCAAGAATGAATTCAATGCCCTTATCAATTTTATCGATCCTGAAAATATGCTGAGAACCTGTTTTCATTTCTCTTTTCCTGCGCGCCAATACTTTTGCACTGAAATCAAATCCAAGAAGTCTTTTCATTGATGCAATGCCATTAATATCAGACCATTCAAGAGTCCTTGGTTTTCTCCAGAGAAGTTTTTCCCAGGCTGTCTCACTGTTTTCAGCCGATGGCATATACAGATAGCAAAGTGATATTTTAGGATCATTTTCGTTTACATTCTCAAAGGGGTAAAGGCTGAATGTCGGGGAGCGTTCTGTGGTATCAGTAATAATTGTAATTCCCAGGTATGGATCAGATTCATATAGCAGGTAATCACCTTTCTGATAAAAGGCTGATTCACATTCTATGTACTTCGCAATAAAGCTGATATCAGTTGAATTCCAATAATCAAGAAGATTTTTTGTAGTATGCTCCAATTCGGATTCTTTCCTGTCGTAATAAAATAAAGCCAAACCAGCTGCAGCAAGAAGCACTGTTGACGATTGCATTCTTGTGCTTCCGGTAATTCCCATCGGGCCGACTGTGAGGTTTATTTTTTCAATTCCCGTATTCTGAATTACTTTTTTTGATCTTTCAGCTACCTGGCAAAGAATATCATCCGGATTGCAATAAAGAAAGAATGGTTTTCTTTTTGAAAGCTTTGTTGCCTCTTCCACTGCCCCGATCACAATCGGTGTTTCACCGCCCTCAGTTATGCCAACTAACAGATCTCCATCTTTAAAACCGGCTTCAACCAGCTGACGCGCACCATACTGAGTATAATCTTCAAAATTTTCAATGGAACGGATAAGTGCCACATCTCCACCCGACATAAAGCTGAATACCCTGTTTTCCATGGGTTTTCCTTTATATACTTGTCGCCAGAGAGTCTCAATGGTTAGGGAGAGTCTGCCTGTGGCGCCGCATCCGCAGAAATATACATCTCTGCCGGACTTAAAAGTATCAGCTATTGCATCCTTCAGATAACAAATCTCATTTACTTTTGAATGCAGAACAGAAAGTGTGTTTTTATCGAGCTCTTTAAGAACTGAAACAGCTTTTGGAATATCCTTTTTTGCAAGGTCAGATAGATTCCTGGTATCAGGATGTGATGATTCAGTAACCAGGGCTCCCAGTTTATACTGTGAAGAAATTGCCAGAAAGCTTTCAGCTTTAAGATTTGAATCCTTTGTCATCAATCAGAAAATTAAAATTGGACTTCAAATATAGTTTATCTTTTAACATTTTTTAGGCTAAAAAATCATTGAAAAGGCAAATTGATAAGCAATTCTTAAACAGAATGATTTACATTTGCGCTTTAAAAAAAAGAACTCAAACAAGATGAGTCTGATCTCAAAACTCCTGACGGTATCTACTTCACTGGTAATACTGTCAAATGTAATTTACTGCCAGAATTCACCAAATGAAAGCAAGGCAGTTGCTGAAATATTCACTGATTTTCATGTCAATCTGAATGATACATCCAAAACAACCGGATTTGGCATAAACAGGGCCTACCTTGGATATAACTATATCGCAGATGAACATTTTTCTGCTTCAATTATGATAAACCCTGGGCACCCCGGATGATGTAACAGCTGGTGCAATAAGAAGAAGATATGCATATTTCCGTGAAGCCTCAATAATATGGACCGATGAAAAACTGAGGATAGCATTCGGTCTTACAGATACCAGGCTATTCAGATACCAGCAGAAATTCTGGGGAAAGAGATACCTTGCCAATACTTATCAGTCGCTAAACGGATATGGCTATGTTGCTGATCTTGGGTTTGCACTCGACTATAAATTCAATGACATGATCAGTGGTGATGTTACTGTAATGAACGGAGATGGTTATCTTGAACTTCAGCTTGATAATGGTGTAAGAAGTTCATTGGGGCTGACAATAACACCGGATAAAAATTTTGCTTTCAGGATTTATGGCGATTACGAAAGAAAACCTGATGCTGACCTCATTACCGGTATTGTATTTGCAGGATTCAAAAACGAGATTTTTAATTTTGGAGCAGAAGCAAGTATCAAGACAAATCTGGATGAAATATCAGGACACCATAGCTGGGGATTATCAGCAACAGGCGGTATTAGTTTTACGGATAAGGATGAACTCTTTGCCAGGTATGACTTCTCCACTTCAGTTATACCTGAAAAGGATATTGAACACTGGAATTATCTGAAAGATGGTACTTTTCTGGTATTTGGTGTTCAGCATAGCTTCACACCTAATATTAAGCTGGCACTTGATTTCCAGGGAAGAACTCCTTATTATGAGGGTATCCAGAACAGTAGCCTTATATATCTTAATGCTTTATTTAAATTTTAATTTTTTTGCCACGAAGACTCTAAGGCAATAAGGGTCACAAAGGACTATTTGCCTGAGGCCTCTCTGCCAGCTTTAAGAGCTTTAAGGTTAATTTCCACAATCTCCTCTCCTTTCTTTCCGAAAAGCTTCCTGATCGCATCTTCAAGACTGCTGTATGGCATTTGAATAAAAGGAGATGCAGCGCCCAGGATAACAATATTACCTGCCTTTGACGAACCGGCTTCTTTAGCTATGGAATCAGCATCTATAATTATATGATTCTTAATCTTTTTTATTTCATTTATAATATCCTCTGCAGCGGGATAATCCGGAATATTTACCATCGGAACTGAATTAGTTACTATCCAGCCGTTCTTTGAGAGCCATGGAAGATAGCGGAGCGATTCCATAGGTTCAACAGAAATAATAATATCTGCTTTCCCATAAGGTATAAGATCAGAAGCTATTGGCTTGTCGGACAACCTGAAATGAGATTGCACATCCCCTCCCCTCTGACTCATTCCGTGAACTTCCGATTGTTTAAGGTATAGTTTATTGGCTACTGCGGCTAGTCCAATTGTTGCTGCAATTGATAATATTCCCTGTCCGCCAACGCCCGAAATAATAATATCTGTTTTCATCTAATTTTCAGCAATTTACCTGTTTGAAGTTACTGCTCTTTTTTTCTTAGTGGCTGTCTGGATACATTCACGCTGTGCTATTATAACCGAGACTCCCCTGTGTTCGAATTCCTCTCTCATTATAAGAACATTCTCTTCATGATTCTTACGAAGGGGAATAATTAGCCTGATATGCTTTTCATCAACACCCAGCCCGCTGCAAATCTGTTCCAACCGTCCTGTTGCATGGGAGTCCTGGCCGCCTGTCATCCCTGTTGTGGAATTATCAGATATAATTATAGTTACTGATGATCCTTTTACTACAGCATCAAGCAATCCTGTCATACCGGAATGAGTAAAGGTTGAATCACCGATTACTGATACTGAAGGGAAAAGACCCGCATCTGCCGCTCCCACAGCCATTGTGACTGAAGCCCCCATATCAACACATGAATTAATTGAATTATATGGAGGAAGGGCACCAAGCGTATAACAACCAATATCTGCAAATACGCTGCCTGTTTTATAGAATTTAAGAGCATCTATAAGGGCATTAAACATATCAGCATGTCCGCATCCCTTGCAGAAAGAGGGAGGCCTGCTCTTTACAAGCGACGGAACTTCACTTCCGAAACTGGTTTCCATTCCAAGCGACTTTGCCACAATGGTTGGATTAAGTTCTCCGTCACGCGGAACTGTTCCGTCCATTCTGCCATAGATCTTAATCCCGTCATCAAGTAATCCCCTTAGGCTCTCCTCCACCATGGGTGCTCCCTCCTCAAGGATAAGAACAGATTTGCATCTGCCGGTGATATCCTTTATCAGATCTTTAGGGAATGGATAGCCCGATAATTTCAAAACCGGATATTCATGATTACTGCTTCCGATATTTTCTATGAGATAATTGTATGCGATTCCGCATGCAATGATTCCCATATCACGATTTGAGCCATCTTTAAATGAATTGTATTTTGAAAGACGGATCTCATATCTCAGCTTTTCAAAAGCATCTATCAGGTATTTGTATTTCTTTCTGGCAATAGCCGGCAGAAGAACAAACTGGACCGGATCGGCTGGTAAAGACAGCTTCTTCTCAGGCATCGGTTCCCGCAGGGAAACACTTGCCCTTGAATGTGCAAGCCTGGTTGTAATCCTGAATAAAACCGGCAGCTTATATTTCTCGGAGAGTTCAAATGCATCAAAAATCATTTCATATGCCTCCTGCTGATCAGAGGGTTCAAAACATGGAACGTTGGCAAACTTTGCATAAAACCTTGAATCCTGCTCATTCTGAGACGAGTGCATCGAAGGATCATCAGCAGAGACAACAATCAGTCCTCCGTTAACACCAGTCATGGCTGAATTTATAAACGGGTCAGCTGCAACATTCAGCCCGACATGTTTCATGGCAACCATTGCCCTTTTACCACAGTAGGACATACCCAGAGCAGCTTCCATGGCTGTCTTTTCGTTGGCTGACCATTCCCTGTGCACATTCCGCTCTTCAGCCTGTTCCGAAGATTGGATATACTCCATTATTTCGGTTGAAGGAGTACCGGGATAAGCATACATCCCGCTTAATCCTGCATCAAGTGCAGCCTGGGCAATGGCTTCATCTCCGAGTAGTAAAAGGTTTTTCATGTCTATATATTTTGTTCCTGGGTACTGGTTCCGGGGTCCGGGGTCCGGTTAATCCGAGGCAAATATTTAAATATTTTTCAGATATAAAAATGATAATTGATCATCTCTTCAAAAATCACTTAACAATCTGAATTAAAATCTTGTAACAACCTTTGATTCAATATTCAGAAAGGAGGCTATCTTTTCAAGGGTTGAAGCATGGTGGCCAATGCCTAGTGCGAAATGGTGAGTCGGGCCCTCCTTAATCCAGTTCTTGAGAAATGTTCTTATATCAGGTTTAAAGAATCCCCTGGTATTAGTATTGCCTGTAGGTGGTATCGGACCACTAACTGATTCTCCTTCAGCAATGACGAATTTGAATTTTCCATCAAATGTTGAATTTATTGACAACATTGTTATTGGTCCCTCCTTAATTTTGAATTCAACACCTGCTCCCTTACCTGGTTTGCCATGGTACTTCTTCAGACTTCTCAGTACCGGCTTTCCGTCAGCAATTGAAATATTATGTGGACCATCATGGCCTACCAGAACAAATCCTTCCTTAAAATCAACTGGATGAAATTCAGCAAAGCTCCCTCCTATTCCGAGCCTGTCAAAAATAAGGAGGGCTATAAGTGTTTTGAGATCAGACTCACCGCACATCGGAATGTGTTCAGCAGTGAGCAATGAATTACCTACAATAAGGTTTGACATGACCTTACGAACTTCACTTTCATCGGGACCGTCATAATAATATGCAAGTCCGTCAAGCCTGGATGATTTAACAAAATTTGAAAGAGCAACACTCACTTTTGCAGCAATATGAAGATCATCATCAGTTAATTTCATTGAAATGGGATCTGATACAGGATCAGGAGTATCGAAAAATCCCAGGATCTGCTTTTCAGTCGTAATTATTTCGTCATGTGTAACTTCATCATAGCATTTCATAAGTTCATTTGCCTCACATTGAACAATATGACTTCCGAAACATGAAGTAATCATAGTAGCATCTGAATGCATGTCGAGCATGGCATTGATAGGATGGCCCAGGTGACCCAAGTGTGAATTCTTCAGATCATGAAGTACTTTTGCTATCCTGCAGTATTCGTCAAGCTGGGTCTCAGCCTCAGTATCATCATCAAGTGTACCTATAATCATTTCAGGGACCTTTTTACCCATGCGTACAGCAACACCTGCAAATTCAGGCAATGAGCAAATATCATCATTATAAAGCTGCATATAGGTTGAAGCCTTTGTATAATCCATTGCTTTCATAGGCTGAAGAGCAACCATTACTACCGGAACACTTATTGATTTAATAATAATACCAAATGTACCTGAAGTAGCATATGTAAGCATATCGCAGAAAAGGATATCAGGACTGGAAGCCATTATCAAAGGCAGAGTTTCATAAGCTTTTCGGGGGGAATCGATTATTCCATAATCAATTACCTCGTAACCTGGCCTTTTAAGCTTTTCAATCAGCTTATGCTGCTTCTGTATCAGTTCCTCAAGTAAACCAGGAAACTGTTCCCAGTATTTCTCATATCCCACTCCGAAAACTCCTAGGCGTGTATCAGGCTTTGGGTTTTCAGAATAAGCTGGTTTGTTTTCTTTTGATGACATATCCTTCATTTTTTTCAAATTACAAAACTAGATTTTACTAAATCCGTTGCTCTCTATTTTTGGAATTAATGTGACAAGTATAATAAAAGCAACAGGGTACATCAGGCCGGCATACCACCACATGGGATTGTATGAGTAATTAACCACTATAAGTCCTATAAGCGGATTGAGCACAAGAGCGGATATTGCCCCTGCTGATCCAGATAATCCAACAACTGTAGATGTCACCCTGCTTCCAAATATGTCGCTAATTGAAGTTATGTAGTTGGTTATCCACAATCCGTGAGCAAAGAAAGCCAGAGCCATCAGAATTACAATTACTGTAGTACTATTAATGAATCCGACAGCTAACAAAGGCATGGTGATAGTTGCAGCTATACCCATAACAATCTTTCTTGCCTTATTTGTACTGGAGGTTTTTCTAAAAATAAGGTCAGAGAACCAACCTCCCAGAAAGTTACCAATGCCCAGAGCAAGAAAAGGTATCCATAGTATGTTACCTATACTTTCAAGTGTCAGTGACTGACTTTCATTCAGATACTTCGGAATCCAGAACATATAAAAGTAGAAAATGGGATCTAATACAAACCTGATTACAATGAATGTGAGAGCTTCCCTGTTTCTTAAAAGTGACAGAAAACTAGCTTTTTCATAATGAATTATCTCAGGAGGAGTAATCGCGGATACAGAATTGGCTTCTTTCCTCAGCCTTGTAAAAAAAAGCCAGGCGGCCAGCCACATGAATCCAAATCCGCCAGTAATGAGGAAAAGTGATCTCCATCCTACCGATAATAGCAGCCATGCACATAATGGAGGGGCAATAACAGCACCAAGTGCTGAACCTCCTATTGCAATACCGTTTGCAAGTGCATGACGCTCCTTTGGAACTCTTTCAATTACAGCTTTAACAGCTCCAGGAAAGCACCCCCCTTCACCCAGGCCAAGCATAAACCTGAAAAAACCAAAATGGAAAGCAGAGCTGGCAAGACTGTGCAGAAGTGTGGCAAAAGACCAGAAACCAACAGAAACTGCTAGACCAAGACGGCTTCCATACCTGTCAATAAGGACACCTCCAAGGGTGAACATCAAAGCATAACTTATAAGGAATCCGGAATTTACAAAACCGTAGCCTACATCAGAAATGTTGATTTCATCACGGATTTTAATTATGGAAACGGAAAGTACCTGTCGGTCAAGGAAACTAAGTGAAGTTGCAACTAGAAGCAGAGCAACCACGATTATCCATGAATAAGGTCCGGATCTTTTCATCTGATCAGCGGATAATACTTACTGTCTCAATCGTGACTGGTCCGAGAAGGCCTGAATCATTAAGAGGCACCTCTTTCCATGGAACATTTGTTCTGTCTGTTCCGGGAACACTGGTCCTGGTAATGTTGGTGTTTGTAAATTTCTCCCCGGTAATTGCATCACCAATTATACGGTTGCTCCAGGTATTTGCTACTTTAACAGTCAGGTAGTTTTCACCATGAATTATCAGACCGGTGACATCGAATCTGTGAGGCCTTGTCCAGGTGGTTCCCAGAAATTTGTTATTAAGCCAAACTTCTGCAACCTCTTCAACAACACCCAGATCGAGGTAGATCTTCTTGTCATTCATAGGTTCTTTGCCATACCTGAATGAGAATGGTTTTTCAAAAGTTGCGATACCGGAAAAGTACCTGATCCCGGGTTGGAATATTTCAGTGAGAGAAACAAGATCCTGCATAACATAGTTTGAAGGAGCACCCCATCCGGGAGGAAATGAAACTTTCCACGGCCCGTCAAGCTTAATTGCTGAACGGTTCAGTACTTTTCTCTTGCCAGGTTCATTCATCTGCTGGTATGCACCGGCGGGAATAACCACAACTCCATCAGCAAGGTATTGAATATAAGGAGGATCCTGCGTATCAACCCTTATATTAGTGTACAACTGAGTAGGGACAGTCTGCCTGAAAACAATAAATGCTGAACCATACGGAGGGAGCGTCAGTGGCAAATTAATCTGCTCACCTTCAGTCTGATAAATTCTTACAGGAAGGATTTCGCCTGTAACCGGATCCCACAATTCCGGCACCTTCCCATTCTGACGAAAACCGCAAAGACGTGAAATCCATCCATTTGTAGTATTCCTTACAAAATAGAAGTCGAGATTTCCTTTCTGGTAATGTATATAGTCGAGAAGTGAAGAATCATTATCCCTGTATTCAAAATCAGGTTTGAGTGTAAGATACTTTAGCATTTCCTCAGGATCAGTACCTGTTATTACAGCTCCTTCTGCAGAAAGTTTCTTAAGTTTTTGTTCAACTAAGGGATTCCTTATTTTTTCCTTTTCAATTGCGAGCAGACTGAATGATGAACCATCAGGAAGAGTAAGCCTTCCATTTTTAACGCTTAGTTTATCAACAAGAATTTCAGTATTTATAACTTCATAATCATACCCTGGTCCAACCCTGAAGTGTGTATTTTTCGGAGTGGCTGAGTTAGGCACTTTATCACCGTAATACCAGATTACATCAGCAACAAATTTTGTCTCCTGGAAAATAAATGAGTTACGTGAGAGGTAGTCGAAAAAAGGTTTCACCATCGGCCACCATACTCGCTTGTTATTGAAATGTGTTCCTGCATGATATACATACCCCGGGTAACCTGACCCGGTTATATTATGACTGAAACCATGAAGCACAACTTTGTTCATTCCCTCGCAGAAGGCGCGATCACCAAATCTTTTTATGTCACCCGGACCCTCCTGCCAATGCTGGAATGAGGAAAATGATTCCTCCTCCACTATTCCCTTCTCATAAATGTGAGAAGCAGCAGCTACCTCTTTTACAACACGCAGAATATCAATGCTGTCAATTGAGTTGTCATCTTTATAATATCTTGAATGGTTTACCCAGAACTCTCCGCGGGGAATATCGAGAGAGCCAAGGGCTTTTAATGGTTCTGCCGGCCCGTTGTATAATGGGAAACCTGGTCCTCCTGCTTCACAATTGATTTTCAATCCATACTTGTTCGACACCTGTCTGGCCTTCCTGTAAAGGTTATTTATCATTAATTCCGACAGAGTTCTCTTAAAATCAGATCTTATCATTTCTGAAATCTCCGGGTTGAAGATCTCAGGGGTAAAAAGAACCGGGATGAACCTTGTAATATCATAGCCATTCAATCGTATGAATTCATCCTGCAAAGTAGAAGTCCAAACAAATCCCCTTGCTTCATAACTTGCAAGGTACAGGCTCTTCAGTGCTGTATTGCGAAAATCGCCTAAAACCGGAAACAGTCTGTTAATGATATACTCAAGATGAGTTTCAACAGCTACAGAATCGAAATGATCAATTGTCAGTCCTGCTGATTTCGGACTTGGGAGTACAAGTTCCTGCCCGGAATTGGAACAGACATATCTGAAAATATCCCAATCACCAGAAGGAACATCCCATTTAAGGATGTCAGAGTCATAATTGAAATACTGAGTAAGATTTATCACAGATGTTGAATCCAACGTTCCGTTACCTGCACCGGCAGGTACTGCAAGAATAGCTATCTCTTTAAAATAAGAAGGCTTTCCGTTGTCTCTGAAAGGGATCATAGGTTTCCCCGACCCTCCTATCAGTGAGGCCCTTGGAAATGATATTTCAGGGAACGGAAGTTTTGTCTCTATACGGCCCTGTACACCTTTAAGGCTTACTTTGGAGAAGTACAATGACTTCCCTGCATGTTCCGGTTTAACCCAGCTGCCTCCTGCATTCCAGCTGCTCGCCAGGTTCAAACCGACAGTCAGTCCAAGTCTTCCTGCTTCATTTATTACTGTTTTGAGTATTCTAAGCGATTCATCACTCATGAATGCAGGCCCACCCGGTATCATAGTATCAGATTTGGGAACGCCTATTTCGAAGATATCAAATCCGCTGAGTCCGGCATTCTTCATTGCCTGAAATTCCTGCTTTGCTCTTACTGTATCGATGTTTCCATTCAGGCACCACCAGTAGGCTTTCGGTCGTGCCGAAAGGGGCGGATTTTTGAAACCTTCTGCCAGTTGTTCATAATAATCCTGCTGTGCTTCAGCATTATAGGCAGCAGGGAAAAACAGGATCAAACATATAATTATTAATACATTCTTCATAAACAGGGTCTAAACAACAATCTAAAGTTAACCAATTGAATTATATTATCCTCAGCAAAATTTCTGTTTGACATTTTTTAAGGAACAAACGGAGGCTGTTAAAATAAAGTTAAATGTTTTACCATTACACACAATAATGTTTATTTTGTATCCGAAAAAAACGGCAAAGAAGTTAACATACATCTGATTGAATAAAGCGCTATATACCATAATTCTGCTGATGCTGACTATCAATGCCCTGAACGGGCAGGTTACATACAGCGACCGGTATATACAGGTGAGCGGAATTATTTCAGATGAAGCCAACAGACTTGTTTCCGGTGCTGCAATTATCTCAAAAAAACTAAAAAAAGGAACGGTAAGTGAAGGGTCCGGGATTTATTCAATAACAAGCACACCGGGTGATACCGTATTCTTCAGGGCTCTTGGCTATAAAAGATACCACACAATCATACCTCAAGATTACGGAGGACAGTATGCCAATGTTGATATTAGGCTTGAATTTGATACTGTAAAAATAACCGGAGTTAATATTCTTCCATGGAGAACTTACAGTGAGTTCATCAGGGATATAACACAGGATAAGCCGGTAGATCCTATAATTGAAAACATGAATGAAAACCTGGCATCGATTTATGTTGCGCTTCAGAATGAAATAGGTTTAAAAATCTCACCGGAAGCTGGTTACAATTATGTTGTACAACAGGATTTCAATGCACATGCTACAAAGAACCAGTTCCCTGTAAACAACCTGATGAATCCATGGGCATGGTCGAAGTTCATCAAGGGTGTAAAGAACGGGCTGTTCAAGAATCAGAAATTCAACAGACCTGTTGAACCCAAGGTGAGGAAAAAGGTGAAAAATGCGGAGAATAAGTAACTTGTAGGCTTGAGGCGTAAGCTAAAAAGCAGGATTATAGAGTTTGTCCTTAAAAGTATAATCATTTACAGATTTACGAGGACGTCGGTATTCATCCTTCCTGAGAATTTCGGGAGATAATTCACGACCATCACCAAGAAATCCTGCTGCCATAACAGAAACAGGTTCAACATCATCGCCAAGCCTGAAGTATTCCCGGACTTTTTCAACCGAGAAACCACCCATCTGGTGAATATAAATATCAAATGCCATTGCCTGAAGGCTCAGGTTGGCTACTGCCATACCAGTATCGTAAAGAGCAAACCTGTTTGGCTTGCCGTTATGCATGAATTTTGTCCTGGCAAGAGTGATAATCAATGCCCATGAATTTTTTGCCCATATCTGGTTTGAATCTGCAAGAAAGCCAAGGTAATCGTTAAAAACTGCTTCGTCTTCACAAGTCGTATAAACAAACATCCATGGCTGTTCATTGAAACATGAAGGTGCATGACCTGCGGCCTCAAACATGGCCTTAATTTTGAACTCTTTTACAGGCTGCTGTGAGAAGGCATAAGGGCTCCATCTACCCTGTATAATTTCAAGTACCAGCTCTTTTTTCATTTGATAAAATTGATTTTCCCTGTTCAGTTACATTTTCTTCTGCCTGTCAAAGTACATAATAATAAAGCAGCAGATAAGTCTGGCAAATGTAATAATTTATAATTTTGGCGAGGCATGAAGAATTACGAAGGCAAACTTGTAGGAATTCTCGGGACAGTAATATTTCACCTTATTGTCGCTATCATTATTATGTCCTTTCAGTTAAGGTCTCTGAAAGTCCAGTCGAGGGATATGTTTGAAATTGAATTCCTTGCAGAAGAAAAGACAAAAGAGGATGAGCAACTGAAAGAAATACCTGTCACCTCAATTGAAAAGATACTTCAGGGTGACGAGGAGATGCTTAATATTGCCAGAAATCTTGCAAATAAGGCTGACCCCAGGGTAAACCGCGATGATTATATCGACATGGTAAAGGAGGAACTCATCAAAAGCGGCAAGCTCAGCGAGAATAACTATATAGATGAACAGAAAAAGCAGGCAGACAAACCCGATGAAAATCTCGCATTCAAGGATGAATCGAAAGTGAAGGATGATCAGGATAAGGCTACCGAATCACAGGAAATGGCTGCTAATTATAAGGGCCCGACACGCATATATTACGAACTTGAAGGCAGGAATCATACATATCTTCCAATACCAATCTATAAATGCGAGGGTTCCGGAAAAGTAGCTCTCCGAATTGAAGTCAGTCAGAAAGGTATAGTTGAAAAAACACTGGTTATAGCCAGCGAAAGCACCACATCAGACCAATGCCTGATTGAAGCAGCAGTTAAAGCCGCTCTTATTACGAGGTTTAATTCCGATTTAAAGGCACCAAAAACACAGACAGGTACTCTCTCTTATCAGTTTGTAGCTCAGTAATATGTAAAAGAAGGCTACAGGCTACAGGCGACAGGCTACAGGCGACAGGCAAGTTGACCTTTTGTGTTTTCCAAAAAAAATAGTTAACTTAACTACCTGTTCAATTCTGTAACAGACTTTGATTTACTTAAGCAGAAATAAATGGAAAGAATCAGGGTAATAAGAATATCATCATTTTTAACATGGACATTACTGATTATAGCTGTGACTAATGCTGTCCTTGGAGGTATTTTCCTCATAAAAAATATTAGCGTTGAAACTGCCAATGAAGGTTCAAAAGGAATAGTGAATGCCATCTTCATGATTATACAGGGCGGTATTTTCATTGTATGGGGCTTAATAAATCTGAACAACAGGAAATACTATATTGAATGGGATGAAACTGAGATCAGGTTGCTGCTTCCTGATACAAAAAAAACAGAAACAATTAAATTCAGTGATATTCAATCTGTTATAGTCAGGCTTTTTGAAATTGAGCTAAAACTGACGGAAAAAGTACGGGTCATTGATCTGAATACTCTGAAATCTGAGGATCTGAAAAAAGTCAAAGAGATGTTTGAGAGAATAAAATAATTTCGTAAAAACTTTTAATCATGAAGCAATCGAACAGATTGATAAAAGTATTTGTTGGCACTGAGTCATCAGCAATGCTTCTGAAATCGAGGCTTGAGGAGGGTGGAATTGAATCACTGATAAAAAATGACTCTTCACTAGCCTACATGGGAAACGTACCTGCTGTTGTTGACCTGTATATAGCAGAATCTGACCTGAATAAAGCTGCACCGGTCATTGATGAGTTCACCAAGTAAGTTCGAACTTACTGATGAATAAATTAATTGATAGTCTGCTGAATCATCTGAAGCAATCATAATTTAAAGCCTCTACAGCCTTTATAGCCTCTAAAGCCTTTAAAGCCTCAAAAAAGAAGCTGTTGCTGATTATAGTTATAAGGTTTGATAACATCAGGAGTATTCCTGTCGGCAGTACGGCTGTTTACAAGAGGACTTATTGTATGTGCTTTAAGAATATCATCAGATGCAGGTTTAAGCAATTTTTTAACATCTGCTGAATCAAGCGAGACATTAAGCCATGCTGATTCAGAATCCTTATCAAGCAATGCTGGCATTCTTTTCTTTGAATTGTGAATCTCCGACATAAGAATATTTGCCTCTGTAGTTATGATCGTGAAGGTTGAATATTGCTCTCCTGTATTACTTTCAATCCATTCATCATAAAGACCTGCAAGGGACATAATATCACCGTCAACCCTGAAAATGTACCATGGCAGTTTATCCTTTCCCGCATGCTGCCACTCATAAAATCCCCTCACCGGTATTATGCATCGTTTCGATTTGAGTGATGATGAAAAGGAAGGTTTTGTATCTATGCTTTCAGATCTGGCATTGAATGTTTTGAGACGAATTTCATTTGCAGCATCAATGCTCCTTGTCCAGGAAGGTATGAGCCCCCACTTTAGAAGCTTTATTTTTCCCGGATAACCAGAACAGATTACTGGCAATTCAGGCAAGGGATATGCATGATAATAGTAACTTGGACGATATTTATCGGAGTCGATCAAATCAGCTCCGTATCTGTTTTCGAGCTCCTCTGATTAGGTTGACATTAACGGTAAAACACATTTTACCAGTCGAGTGTTTCGTTGGAAGATATGTTCAGTGGAACAGGAAGCGAGTAGCTGAAAAGATCATATTCAGGCCACTCTTTTATTTGTGATACTACCCTGTACATCATATTGTTCATATAGGAATATATCTCCGGACCGTTCCATGCGCTGGAATTAAACAGAACCACCCAGGCGATGCCATCCGATTGTCTCTTCATCATACCTGCGCTGCCGGGAAAGGATCCGGTTCTCCACCATGTTCCGTTGTAAATTGTGGTTTTCCATCCTACAGGAGCATAGCCATTGTCGTTATCGGTCATAATATGAATGCTTTCGCTGTTGAGGATATCTGGACGGGTATGAAATCCATCAATTGCAAGCATAAGACGCATAAGATCAGGGGCAGTTGCAAGCCAGGCTCCTGCACCTCCCAATGCGCGGATATCATTGCCTCCATAACTGGGCGTAACCATCTCCCCTGTTCCATAAATTGAAGGTTTAAGCACTATATCTGAAGGTTCATAGTATGTAACCTCAAAAGGTGTCTTTTCTTTTGGAAGATTACCTGCTATTGACATATCATAAATCCCAAGAGGCTCAAACACTGATTTTTTGCAATATTCCTCGTATGCTTGTCCCGTAACCTTTTCGATTACAAGTCCGAGGATGCTGTATCCCAGATTTGAATATGCACGACCTGTTCCCGGAGTGAAATGAAGCCGCTTGTTTAGAGCAAATCTTACAATTGTTTTAGTATCAGCCGGAGGAGTGACTCCCATTTTTTCAGCGACCATAACAGGCATAAACATCTGATCACCATTTCTTTGCGACCAACCACCTTCATGACTCAGGAGATGTCCCACTGTAATACCATAAACCCTCTTATCGCGGGGTTCGCTGAAATAGGGATCATTAAGTATACCGTCGGTACCGAATACCTTATCGTCCAGAGATAAACGGCCCTCTTCTCTCAGCTTCATTATTGCCACAGCTGTAACAAGCTTAGAAATACTAGCAACCCTGAATTTATGATATGGCTGAGTTGCAATGCCTTGAGCAGTATCGGCATATCCAAACCCCCTGGAATAGATCAGCTTCCCTTCCCTTGCTATAGCAACCGAAGCACCGGCAATAGACCAATTCCGCAGGAAAGAGTTGACGGTTTTTTCAACAGGAGCAAACTCACTTCCCGAGGAACTGGAGTTTGTAAGTCTTACATTTTCAGGTACAAGTTTATCTTCAACAACTACACTTGTCTCCATAGCACCCGGATTAAAGCTTATAAGGGAAGCCAGTAATACAAGTATCAATATTTTCCTGTTCCGCGACAAAAGTCAAATATAAAATTTGATGCAAAAATAAGAACTATTTTTCTCGTATTCACAACAGTTTAAAAATATTGCAAAACAAGAGTTAATAAAAACATTAAAAAAAACTTCATGAAATATTAAAACAGTGAAAAAAAAATCAACAAAAAATTAACTTTGCTGGTATGTCTTATAAAGGAATATCAATCTTTTCAGCCGGTATTTTTTTAATACTGCTTATTATCCCTTTTAAAAGCTTTTCACAGGCTTACAATAAAGCCTCTGCCAGCAGTATAGCAGCTTCGGATACCAGTGATTATTTACCCGAAATATTTGCCGCTGCCAAAGAATATAATCTTATGATTGCTTCCTCAAAAGGACTTATTTCAGAAATTGAAAGGCTTATTAAAAAAGGTGCCAACATTAATTCTTATACCGAAGAAGGTGTGACTCCTCTCATTTTTGCGGTATCGAACAACAAGCCGGAGGCAGTAAAGACACTTCTAAAACATTCCCCGAGGCTGGATGAATTTACAACACGCTGGGAAACAGCCCTCATGATTGCCGTCAAAAACAATTATAATATAATTGCAGAAGCGCTCCTGAGGGCAGGTGCTGAAGTAGATTTTGCAGATAACTTAGGTGCATCTCCCCTTCATTATGCTGCTTTATACGGGTACACTGAGATGGCCGATCTGCTTCTTTATTATGATGCTGCAACAGATGCGAAACGGGATGACGGCTTTACTGCACTTCACACTGCAATATGGGCAGGCTATCCTGACATTGCCGACTTGCTTATTCAGAACAATGCAAATATGGAGGCAAGAGATAACGATGGAGATACACCTTTCTTACTGGCAGCCTCATTGGGAGATACTCTGATCATGGAATTACTAAGCAAATTCAAAGTTGACATTTTTACCAGGAACAATTACAATCATAATGCTCTTACACTGGCTATTGCATATGGACAAACCAATGCTTTAAACTACCTCCTGAAGAAAAGTAACAGGTGGAACGATGCTGAAAATTCTGGATATAATCCATATAAGGTAGCATTCAAATATGGCAGAAAAGATATTGATGAGATATTAAAAGCCAATAATATCCCGGGAAGGACAAAACACTCATTTGACCAGGCAATATTATCTGTGAATGGAAGGTTTACTCCACATGATTATTATTCAGGTTTTAACCTTTCATTTAAGGAACCCTATTATAATGCCGGATTTACCTTAGGGATGGATATGAAATTGTGGTACACCAGGATACTCAGGGAAGAGTCTGAAGAAAATTACTTTCAGTATTATGATAAAGGTGCTATGATCTATACAGGACTTTTTAAGGAATTTAAACTGACAAACGGCATAAACAGGTGGAACACAGTGTTTACAACTTCTCTGTCGGCGGCTTATACCTTTGGTAACAAATTCAGGGGAACAATGATATATCCTGATAATAAACTCAAAATAATACCAGCGATGGCTTTTAAATGGACAAAAAATCCTTTATCAGTCTTTGCAGGTGCTGAATTTATCAATTATCCTGATTATTATAAAATTGGTCCGATATGGTTCAGGGTGGGGCTATCGTACAACTACTATTTCGATAATATACGGATCAGGCCAAAGAAAATAAAATGGAACTAAAATCATGACAGACATCCGAAAATATACTTTTCTTCTGGTACTTGTCCTTCTCTTCTCCTGTGAAGACAGCAAAAATTACACTGACTGTGAAAGTTGTGTATCCGAAGAACCTGATATGGCCATAATCACAGCTGAACTCGATGATTCTAATGTGGAAGGAATATATATTAAAGTATTTGAAGGCAGAATTGAAGATAATATTGTTTATGATTCAATAAGAGTTTACCATTCAACCAAGTATGAGAAAAGAGTATCATTAAACCGGTTGTATACCATAACTGCTACCTACTTCATAAATAATAAATCATATACTGTAGTTAGTTCAACAACCCCAAGGGTGAAATACACAGAAACCATGTGCGAAGAACCATGTTATTATGTGTATGACCGGCTGGTGGATCTAACCAGGAAGTATGTGAAATAAGGCGGAGGGCGGAAGGCTAAAGGCTGTAGGGATTATACCCAACCAACATTACCCCGGTACCCGGAACCCATAACCCAGCAACAATATCACCTACGCTCTCGGATACATAAACAAGGGATTTTCTGCCAGACCTTTTGTCTTAATCTCCTGCACTTCCTTTTCTTTCAATGGTGTAAGTGAACCTGTCTGACTGAGGGCAATTTTAAAAAGACCGACATCACCAGGAGTAAGTGCAGCCGTTATTGGATGAGACAAGGTGAAACGCAGTCCCATCCTGATATCTTCAGGTGTAACAAGCGGTTCATACCAGCATTTCGGATACTTCGCCTTATCAGCTGCATCTTTTGGCCAGGGACCTTTTGCCATTGCTTTCAATGCAAGAATTCCCATTTTTTTCTGTTTTGCCTTCTCGAGCACCTGGGCTCCGAAATTACCGGCATGCCATGTGACAAAATTTATGGGATAGAGTATAGTATCAAAATCATAACGGTCCATCATAGCAAGAGCTGCTTCAACTGAATGGGCTGAGAATCCAATGAATCTTATTTTGCCTGCTTTTTTTGCCTCCTGAAAAGCTTCCATTGCACCACCCGGTGCAAAAATTTTCTCAACATCCTCCATTGTAGTAACAGCATGAAACTGATACAGATCGAAATGATCGGTACGCAGATTCTTAAGTGATTTTTCAAGTTCTGCCAGTGCCTCGTTTTTGCTCCTCTGAGTAGTCTTGCAAGCCAGAAATACATTCTTCCTGTATGGCTCAAGGGCAGGGCCAAGCATACTTTCTGCATTTCCATAGGTTGGAGCAACATCAAAATAGTTGATTCCTGAATCGATAGCAAGCTTAACCGATTCTGCCGCCTCCTCAGTTGTTGCATTCATAACCAGGATGCCTCCGAAGCCAATCATCGAGAGCATCTCCCCTGTCTGACCCAGGGATCTTTTTTCAATCTTTCCGGGAGCAGTTTTGCGTTCAATACCGGATAGATCTGCCTGAAACATGCTGATAGCAGGAGCTACAATTGCAGTTGTCCTGATAAAATCCCTTCTCTTCATAGCTTTAGGTTAAGTTTAATAATTTTTATTTCACTTGAAAAGATAGTAAATTGTGTGGAATATTTACCGGGTAAATTGTAAAAAGCATATTTAATGAGAAGTATTATTATTAAAAGTGTCATTTGTCTCTTCCCTGTTTTATTCCTTTTCATTTCATGTTCAGGCGATAAAGAACTTGAAACAGACATCCTTGTAATAGGTGGAACCACCAGCGGTGTATCATCAGGGATACAGTCAGCACGGCTTGGGGTTGAAACACTTATAGTTGAGGAGACTGAATGGCTGGGAGGGATGATCACAGCAGCCGGAGTGAGTGCATTTGATGGAAATCACAATCTCCATTCTGGAATCTGGAACGAATTCCGAAGCAGGCTCCGCCAGCATTACGGAGGTGCTTCTGCCCTTGCAACAGGCTGGGTCAGCAATACACTTTTTGAACCACATGTCGGCGACAGTATTTTTAAAGCGATGGCATCAGAAACCAAGGGGCTAAAGGTGTTGTATGGCTATCATGTGACAGCTGTAATGAAAAGAGATAATAAGGTTGTCGGTGCTCTTTTCCAGGATGAATCCGGAAGCAGACTTACTGTAAGGGCAAAGGTGGTAGTAGACGCAACAGATCTGGGTGACGGACTATTTTTTGCTGATGCCGGATATGACATAGGAATGGACTCACGATTTTTCACAGGGGAAGAAAATGCTCCTGCAGAGACAAATGAAATAGTGCAGGACCTGACATGGGTCGCTATCCTCAAAGATTTTGGAAAAGGAAGCGATAATACAATTGTAAAACCTGCAGGTTACAATGCTGAACTTTATAAGGGTTCATGCTCAATGACAGTCGATTCAATAATCATTGATTGTGAAAAAATGCTTACTTATGGCAGGCTCCCAAATAACAAATACATGATAAACTGGCCAAGAAAAGGCAATGATATTTATCTCAATGTTGTTGAGATGAACAGAGAAGAACGGATTAAGGAGCTTAAGAAAGCCAAGGATCGTACACTCGGGTTTGTTTATTATATACAGACTGAACTTGATTTTAAAAACCTGGGACTGGCTGATGATGAGTTTCCCACTGCCGACAAACTGGCGCTCGTGCCATACCATCGTGAAGGAAG
Source organism: Bacteroidota bacterium (assembly GCA_016718875.1). GTDB lineage: Bacteria > Bacteroidota > Bacteroidia > Bacteroidales > VadinHA17 > LD21. Next base: position 34,492 of record JADKBL010000032.1, on the reverse strand, counting down.
AAGACTAAGAGGCGTTGAACAGCTCACAATAAATAATATCATCGACAGGTATAAGGGGAAACCTTTGTATCGCACAGGCATCTCCGTAGGTGATTATCCTGTTGACCATCATCACAATGCGAATCCGGATGCGCCTGAAATCAGATTCCCCCGAGTCCCCTCTTTCAACATTCCTATTGGCTCACTTATACCTCAGAATACAGATGGACTGATTGTCTCGGATAAAGCAATTTCTGTTTCCAATGTAATGAATGGTTCAACCCGTCTACAGCCTGTGGTACTTTTAACAGGACAGGCAGCTGGTGCTATTGCTGCACTGAGTGTGAGCCGTAATATAAATGTAAGGGAGGTAAGTATCAGAGAGGTACAACAGACCCTTCTTGGGGCCGGTGCATATCTGATGCCATTGTATGATATTGGTCCCGATGATCCGGATTTCCAGTCAATTCAGAGAGTAACCTCAACTGGAATTCTGAAAGTAACAGGGGAACCCTACCAGTGGGCAAACAGGACCTGGTTTCATCCTGATTCTGTCATATTGATGAAGGAGTTATGCGAAGGATTAAATTCGTTTGAGAACAAGGTACCTTTAGAAAATGACTTAAATCCGGCTACTACAGGCAAGGTTATTGCTGTATTATCGGGATTGCTGGCTAAGGATGTATCAGCTGAAGTAAAGGAAGTATTAATGAAAAGAACCGGGGGAAAAACTGATACAGAAACTCCCTTAAGCAAAAGAAACCTTGCAGTAATAATTGATGAAATATTAAACCCGTTCGGGAAAGAAATCGGGTTTGATGGTCAATTCAAGTGACTACAGACGGATAAATGGATTAGCCGAATAGACAATCTCCTCATTCCTGTAATATACTTTCTCCAGAAATAATCCACTGGGAGGCGCTGTGAGTTTTGCAGGAATATCTGATTTATTCTTAAAAAAACCGTCCACTTCAGCCGGATTTATCTTCCTTCGTCCGACCTCAACAAGAACTCCTGTCATCCTCCGAACCTGTTTCCAGAGAAAATGGTTCCCTACAACATGGAATAAAAGAAGATCTCCAAAATCATAAACAGCAGAATGATAGACCTCTGCTTTGGTAGATGACTGCTCAGCTTCATCATCAGTAAAGGATTTGAAATCCCTGAGACCTTTGAATTGTTTTGCCGTTTCATTCATAAGATCAAGATTCAGCTGATCCTTGATCCACCAGACATACTTTTTACCGAAGGCAGTCCGCCGCCGGCTTATCTGGTAAACATAGCTTCTTGCATGTGCATCATACCTGGCATGGAACTTATTATGAGCCTCTTCTACATTTATTACACATATATCAGCCGGAAGGCGGTCGTTTATACCATATTTGATTTTAAGTGGCAGCAATTCAGTTTCAACTCCGAGATGAGCCACCTGGCCAATTGCATGAACACCGCTGTCGGTCCTTCCTGCTCCGAAAAAATCAATCTCTGCTCCTTCAAAAAGATCCCTGCAGGCATCCATCAGTTCACCCTGGATACTTTTCCCGCCCTTCTGTATCTGCCAGCCCGAGTAACGGTACCCTCGTATTCTATTGTAAGCTTGTATCTGCCCATTTTTAGATATTTCGGACAAAGGTACTAAGCAATAAACACAAATAAGGGCTAATAAATATATCAGAGAAGCTTTTTAACCTTATTCCAGTAAATCCTGGTCATTTTACCTGAACCATTCCAGTTTTTAGCTATTTTTTCATTGTTGTATGGACCAATCTGGGAAGCGTAATATAGAAATACTTTCTCAGCTTTCCCGTACTCATACATTTCCTTAAGCTTATATTTGCTTCCGGTCCTCTCATTATAATCCCGGAGCCTTATAGGCCTTATCTGAAAATATCCCACTGCTTTTTCTTCCGGGTTAAAGGCCATGGTATCAAGTTTGGTTTCCACCATGCCGATTGCATAGATCAATTTTTTAAAAGGATTTACCGGCTCTGCCACTTCAACAACAAGCCCTCCTGATACCGGTGCAAAAAGATTCAGTGAGAATAGAAAGAAACAGATGATAACCACCATCTTTTTCATTAATCCACTCATTTCCATATTATTTACAAAGTTCATACTCTTTCGAACAACAATCATGCAAATAGGTTCATTTGTTATTAACAAACAGCACATGACAACAAGCATCTACTTTATATTATAATATTGATTATTAACACATTATAACCGTTTTATTATGTTGGTAACTCCATACTAAAATATTATTGCAAATCGTATTCATCGCTTTACTTAAACTTTAATAACTTTATTCCCGAACATTAGGATATACTTATTGTTCTTCATTTGATTAAGAAGAATAGACTTCATTTTAATATGGACACTATTATGAAAAAGAGATACATGAATCCATATCTGGCAGGAACTATGCTGGGTCTGGTACTTCTGCTTGCGATGTACCTTTCAGGACGAGGCCTTGGTGCAAGCGGTGGACTTAAATACTGCGTAGTTTCTATTGTAGGTGCTGTCGACAGGCAACATGCTGATAACTCAGTCTATTACAGCAAATATTTTGAAAACGACAGCAAACCCCTGAAAAACTGGCTTACACTTGAAATTTTAGGTGTGCTTATAGGTGGTTTTATTTCAGGAGCAATTTCCGGAAGACTTAAGCTTGTTGTTGAAAAATCACCTAAAATATCTGCCGGAAGAAGGCTTGCTTTTGCCTTTCTCGGGGGAGTCCTTTTCGTATATGGAGCCCAGCTTGCAAGAGGTTGCACAAGCGGTGCCGCACTCTCCGGAATGGCAGTCCTATCATTAGCCGGATTTGTAACAATGATGGCAATATTCGGATCAGCATATCTCTTTGCGTGGTTTTTCCGTAAGAACTGGATATGAAAAAGGCGACTGGCGACGGGCATCAGGCAACCGGCAACCGGAAGAAATTATAGCGACTAAATTAAAAACAGACTGGACTGCAAGACCGCAGGCAGGACCGCAAGACATTAAGACAAAAAAATATGGGACCAATAGTAACATTAGCAGGTTTACCCGAATGGATTGATTTACTTATTGCTCTGGCAATAGGGATCGGATTCGGTTTTGCACTGGAACAGGCAGGATTTTCATCGAGCAGAAAACTGGCAGGTATGTTTTATGGTTATGATACTACTGTAATAAAAGTGTTTTTTACAGCAGCCATAGTCGCCCTGGTAGGTTCACAGTTTCTTAGCTATTTCGGACTTCTCGATCTTAACCTTGTGTTTGTGAATGAGTTTTATGTAAGTGCTGCTATAATCGGAGGCATAATTATGGGTGCAGGCTTCATAATGGGAGGTTTTTGTCCCGGGACGGGCCTCAGCGCACTTTCAATAGGGAAAATTGACGCCATGGTTTATGCTGCCGGAGGTCTGACAGGAGCTTTCCTGTTTGCTGAAACATATCCATATATTCAGAATCTGGCCAACGGGCATTACAAAGGCCCCGTAAGGATTGATGAAGCACTGGGCATATCACCAGGTTTTTTTACATTTCTGCTCATTGCTGCAGCGGCTTTAATGTTCTGGATTGCTGAAATAGCTGAAAAGAAATTTGCAAGACCGGATATAACTGATAAAATATAAAACAATGAACACCCGTGAAAAAATTTCAATTATCCTGATCAGTTGCGGCTTAATACTGGCACTTTTACCGCTGACCGGTAACAGATCGTTTACAGTAAATCCGAAGAAACTGATCTCCGAAGCCTTCGATGAAAAATCGTACTTCACAGTTGACCAGGTAGCAAGGTTTATTGCAACTGAAGATTCATCAGTTCAGTTTATCGATCTCAGGTCTCCTGAGGAATTCAGTAAGCTCAATATACCCGGATCTGTCAATATACCTTATGAAAGTTTCAAGATATAGCTCCCGGAACTCTTACCGGTGGAGGAAATATGAAAAACATACTTTACTCAAACGGGGATATTGATGCCAATAATGCATGGATAATTGCCAGGGGACTAAAAATCAGAGATGTATATGTTATGAAGGGTGGTCTGAATGAATGGTTCAGCACAGTTATGAACAGCCGATTTACCGGGGAAAGGATCTCTGCCAGGGAAAATGCCGTATATGAAAACAGGAAAAGGGCAGGACAGATTTTCACTGATATGAACAGTCTTCCCGATAGTCTCAAAAGAAAATATTTCGAAGCAAAAAATATGTCTGCAAAGAAACTTGACGGCGGCTGTGAATAACAATGGCGGAAGGCAGAAGGCGGATGGCATAAGGCTAAAGGACTATAAAACAATATAATATGGACTTCATAAAAAAGTACAAAGTAATACTGATAATATTGATTCCGATAGTTATTCTGGTATTTATAAGAGCACTGGGGACAAATCACTTTCAGACAGATGCCATTAAGCACGCAGAAGAATCATTTTCAAGGTCAAATATTTTAACTCCTGACAAAGCATCACAGCTTGAGGGAGAGAAACTTCTAATTCTCCTTGGAAAAGATGTTATAAAACATAATTTCTCTGCTACAGTTAAATCGATCCCCCCCGATTCTATCCTGAAAAAGGAGAATATCAGATTGTTGCTGAAGCATGATGGCCCTGTACTGCTCAGTTCGGAAGATGTTGCCGTTGCGGCAAGAGTTTGGATGATATTAAGTCAGATGGGGTCTGAAAATTTGTATATTCTTTCTGAAGATCCTGAACCGGAAGTATTGAAATATGAATTCCGGCCTGACACAATGGCCCGGCCGGAATTATAATAAAAATGAGTTTCAATATTACTTTACAACAGCAAAATCATTCACATCAGCTGCGGAAAATGGCAGCCACGAAAGCGCAGTCTTCTGCGCAACCATCTTATCATACATAAAGCTGTTGTTGCCATTTCTGAGTGTTCTGGCATCATATCCGAATAATCTGAAATATGCAGTTGCAAATGCAGAATTATGTCCTGTTCCGCAATAAATCACAACAGTTTTATCAGACGGAACTGAAGCCATTTCTTCAGTAAAACCAAGGGTTGCATCGGGTTTATACCTGATTGCTCCGGGAATGTGGCCGTCTTCATATTTATCCTTACGTTCAAGGTTTATTATGAAATAAGATTGAGTATTCGCAAAAACCTCATCAGCGGTAATCTGAATTTTACTGCTTCCCTCTGCAAAAAGCTTTTTGAATCTTGCGGTCCCTATTTCAGCTCCTGAGGTCAGCCCAGTACCGAGCGAAGGCATACCTGTTGATACCGGTCTTTCATTTACTTTGGTTTCAAGCTGTACCACATACTTTCCTGATATACCTTTTAACCAGCCCTCCTGTGCAAACTTATTATTCCAGGAAGACATGCCCCATCTCATGGCGAATACATTTCCATAGCCCATCAGCCGGAGGAGGCAGGTAGTATAGCTTGATAGCTGACCATCATCACAAACCATTATGATCTTATCATATTCAAAAGGTTTTATACCAGCTTCAAACCACGCAGGCAGATCTTCAAACTTTTTATTGACAGCACCTTTTATATGTCCTGATTTAAATTGTACGGCAGATCTGAGATCAACCACAAGCAAGTTCTTCTCGAGGCTCTCATGCACAATTGATGCTTTTATAAGCGAGGAAAAACCTGGCTATTAACATAGTCACCATTCTCTTCAAGGTCTTTGAGAAGAAGGGTGGTTTCATTGTCAATTGCCAATACCGGTTTTTGTTCAGCTGCAGGTGCTGTTGCTGCATTTTCAGTTGTTTCTTTACTGACCTCTGATTTGTTTCCTGAACAGGCAGAAACAGCCGCTGATATTATCAGGACTGCTGCTGCATAAAATATTTTGTTCTGGTTCATAGCTTATGATTATAGCTGTAATTATTGCTTAACCAAAACTTTGTCCTTATCGTACCTGAGGGTTTCAGTTCTGTTACCGGCTTCATCATATTTGTATTCGGTGATAGCAACACCGCTTTCAGGATCATTAATAAGGTTTCTGTCTTTATCCAGATTCCTGGTTTCAATGACGGCTCCATGCATATCATATTTACTCTGGGTAACAGGAACGCTTTTCCCGCCAAGATATTCGTTATCCTGATCATAATATGCCTGTTCGAGTACATACCCGTTCTCATCGACTTTTCTTTCAAACTTTGACCATCCCCAGTAAAGATTTGACATCTGACCAATAACATTAAAAACTTCGAATTTAAGGTTATCACCTTGTTCATTGGGAGTGAATTTAAAATAAGAAACACCAATATCACCACAATTTTCAGCAGTACAATTATACAGAGTATCAGCCATATAATTCGCCATCCTTGTAACATAACCTTTTTCATTATAGGAGAACCTGAGTTCAAAGAAAGGACAGAATGGATTCATTACAACTTCCGCATTTGCAAGATTATATCTGAGCTCTCTTACCATTCCGTCGGGAAGTATACTCCAAACCCATGAATGTATCTTGTTTCTGTTTTCAACAGGGGAACCATCTTTACCATAGAATTTAAGTCCGGTACGCATACCCTTTTCATCAAGTGTATACTCGGATGTAAAAACACCGGCTGATTCTATCTGCTCATTTTCTTTACCGAACCATCTCTTTATCTGCTTATTATCCTTATATTCATAGGTGATTTTTGCAGCACCCATTGATGAATATCCGAGAAGAACATTGTTCCTGTTAAATTCAACTGAAACCAGTCTTCCTGATTCGTCATATGTAAATTTATAGTTATTGATTGTTTTTGCCTCATCAGCAGTTAAAGGATGAACACCCTTTTCAGAGTCATACGGGGTTTCGCTGAACTGCAGTCCCCTGTAGTATCCAACGCCTGGTTTTACTTCCTTTTTTTCACTTCCTCCTGAACAGGAAACAACGGCAGATAAAATGGCAATTACAATAAATGCCGGAATGATTAATTTGATAAATTTCATACTTCTGTTTGTTTTGGTTTAAACAATTTGTCAAAGATATAATAGAATTTTTCCAATTAAAATAATATAACAACTTAAACAACAATTCTGAAGGAAAAATGTTCATGGTGCGACGGTACGGCGGTACGGCGGTGCGACGGTATGACGGTACGACGGTGCGACGGTATGACGGTACGGCGGTACGACGGTATGACGGTATGACGGTACAGCGGTACGACGGTATGACGGTACGGCGGTACGGTGGTACGGTTGTACGGTTGTACGGTGGTACTGCAGTACTGATTTTGGGTTATGATGATCTTACTTTTATGATTTTATTAAGCATAATTGAGATTTTATCACAATCATTAAGTAAGGCTTCCATCAAATCAGGCTCAAGATAACCAATCTCTCCCGCAATAATTATTTGAGTTTGTAATTCAGCCACTGATCCTTTGGCAATGTAGAAATACCTTACAGAGCTTTTATTTGTACCTGACTCATCTCCTTCTGCAATATTACTTGGAATACTAACTGCAGCACGCTGTACTTGGTCTTTAAATCCGAAATCTTTCTTAAAAGACTGATTACAGGTAAGTCTGTAAATTTTAACAGCTAATTCTTTGGCAAGTTGCCATACATGAAGTTTTGATAATTTCCCATTTAGCACAATAATTTTTGTAAGACATTTTCATACATGCAATTCCACCTGCATGATCAATAAGTCAAATTTACAAAATCTATTTCTTCATTAATCAATTGCCTGAAATTTTTAATACTGTTGACCGTCGTACCGCCGCACCATCATACCGTAATACCAATATTCCTATCTTTACAATATAATCAAACTTGTCTCCCATGGAAACACCATTCACAGATTCCGATTTCTTCAGCTATGTTATCATGCCTGTACTGATTTTCCTTGCCAGGATATGCGACCAGTCGATTGGTACAATGCGAATAATATTTGTTTCTAAGGGTAAGCGGAATATTGCTCCATTTCTTGGCTTCTTTGAAGTGCTGATATGGATCGTTGCCATAAGCAAAATCATGCAGAACCTCGACAACTACGTCAATTACATAGCCTATGCAGCAGGTTTTGCAACAGGTAACCTGGTAGGTATGATTATTGAGGAGAAGCTAGCAATGGGTATCCAGATGATAAGGGTTTTTGCAAATGAAAGAGGGATTGAACTGGTTCAGTTACTGAATTCGAACGGTTATGGTGCAACATCTGTAGAGGCCCATGGAGCAAGGGATAAGGTGTATCTTATATATACAATTGTCCAGCGAAATGAACTTGGAAAAGTAACAGAGCTCATAAATACATTTAATCCTAAAGCATTCTACACAATTGAGGATATAAAAGCTGCCAATGAGGGTATCTTTAACCCACAGAAACAGAATGCATTAACAAATTTCAGCAATATTCTCAGAAACTGGAGGAAGGGGAAGTAGGTATGAGGTATGAGGAACCTGAAAAGAAAATTATACCGATTATTAATTAAATTTGGAGCCACAAACAAACAGAACTATGACAGATTTTAAAAACCACCCTCTATATAAAGCCCACACTATAGACACTGCAATGAATTCATTATGGGATTTCTACCGTAAGAATTTCCTGGTGCTATTCATAATGTCGGCAGCTCTGGCATTTGTAATGCAGTATTTTTCCTCCTTAATTGACATTAAAGACATACAGTCAGATCCGGATCCTCTTGTAATGCTCGAAAAAATGAAGGTATTTCTGGTTCCGATGCTGATAATATCCCTTGTAAACCTTCTGCTCACAACTATACTTCAGCATTATATTTTGTTCAGACCAGTTGACAATGATAATACGGTTCTGTCATCGGTGATCAGATCATTCAGATACTTTTTGCCCTACCTTATAATTCTGATAATACTCTCATTTGCAGGAGCTATTGCAATTGTTATAGGGTTATTTGCTCTTGTTGTAGGTGCTGTGTTTGCCGCCATTTATATATTGACACTCTACATGTTTATTTTGCCGGTGATGATGGCAGAGGGGCCCGATATCGGAAATACAATAAGCAGAGTTTTCAGGCTGGCCCATAAGGATTTCTGGTCCAATTTCGGATGGGTGGCTGCCTTTATTGTTATCCTTCTTGTAATTTCACTTGTACTGTCAGGGATTATTCTAATCCCCTTTGCCGGCGGTTTTTTTAAAACTTTATTCAACCCTGAGGAGGCTTCAGCAGCAGTTGAAATGACAAAAAATCCTCTGTTCATAATACTTTCAGCTCTTGCAAATGCTGTTACAATACCTCTTATGCCGATTTTTGCCACTATTCTCTATTTCAACAGAAGGGCAAAGGAAGATAAGAAGGAAACTGAAATGATTCCTGCAGAAGAGGATACAAGGGTAAGAGTTGAAGACCTTTATGCAAAGCCATATTCGGATGATCATCCGGATAATCCGGAGAAGAAGTAATTGTCTTTCGGTCTTTGCAGTCATGCGGTCGTGCGGTCTTGCGGTCTTATGCTTTCTTAAACTCTGTGTTTCTCTGTGCTCTCCGTGTCTCCGTGGTTAAAAAAAACCTGGTCCAATATTGCTATTCATCCGGTTTTAATATAAATTTGGGGATAAGGATTCTCAATTTTTGTTTGCCTGATCTTCTGATTTATGCAAAACAAAATTTTCAAACTCATCCTTGCATTTTTCCTGATAATTCAGGTTACCAGGCTACAGGGACAACAGGCTTACGCTGATGTTAAATCAGGTGAGAAGACACCTCTGTTTTCTGATGCATTCGATAACAATTCCAACAGCTGGTTAACAGATAACAACTGGATCAGCGGACAGATAAATGACGGGAAATACATTATAACTTGCAAGAACTTCAAACAACAGACCGGATTATCTTACAAAACCATATCATTTGATCCTGTTAATGATTTTGAGATAGAAACAATTTTCAGTCTGACTTCAGGCACAGGAGCACTTATATTCGGACTTACAAAAGACTTTGAGCATTACAGGGTTGAAATTGACAGCAAAAAGAATCTGTTTATAATCTGGGATATGCCTTCTAAAGGCAGAAATAAAATACTGTTTTCAGGTAAAACCGGACTCGTAAATGAAACCGGATCAGTAAATAAAATAACTGTAAGAAAAATAAAGGGAGAATGCTATTTCTTTATAAATGACATACTATTTAACCAGATCGGAAATTTGCCAATAAGCGGGGACCAGGTAGGTTTCAGTGTAGGTCTGAATTCTGGTATATCTGTTGATTTTCTGAATATAAATTCATTGAATTTTCCTGAACCGGTGCTCCTGGCAGATAAATCTGTCACCCCAGCTGATACAACGACAAATATGAGAAAGGTAGTTCAGGGAGCAGTTAAAAACTTAGCAGATAAACCGGAAAACGTATCAAATATTGCTCCTGCAGGAATTGAGGTTGCAGTTAAACCTGTTGCACCTGAAATAATTTGGATAAGTCCGTCAGGAGCAACTACAAACCTTGATAATTATTCAGCCAGGGTGAGGGTCAGGGTTAAATCAGTATCTGAACTTGAATCTGCCCATTTCTATGTAAATGGAAGTTCAAAAGGAGAAGGTGAAATAAGATCCGCCACTGATCAGCCTGAGAACTTCATTATTGAAAAGACTATCAGTTTTAATCCCGGAGACAATAATATTTATCTGGTTGCAACCAATTCGGGGGGATCAAGCAAATCAGAAGTTAGGTACTTTAAAAATCCTCAGGCTGATCCACCTGTAATCAAATGGAACAATCCTGAAATTGCAAACTCTCTTGTTAATTCTGAAATATTAAATATGGAAATCTGCATAAGATCGATGGCAGAACTTGTTTCAGCTCAGGTCCTTATTGACGGAGTTCAGGTAAATGTAGGCAAAGTATTTCAGCGGTCGGAGACTGACAACTGCAATTATATATGGAAGCCTCAGATTGTTCTAAAAGAGGGAGATAACAGTGTTTATATTATTGCTGAGAATATAGCAGGCAGCTCCACTTCAGAAAACAGGATTGTCCGTTTCAGCAAGACAGTTTCTGAAAAACGACTTGCACTTGTGTTCGGAAATTCCAACTACAAAAACGGGGCAAGTCTCAAGAATCCGGAGAATGATGCAAACCTGATTGAAGCAACTCTTAAGGAACTTAATTTTGAAGTTCTCAAACATATTGATGCCGGCAAAACGGAGATGGAAAGAGCCATTCTGGAATTCAGCCAGAAGCTTCCCTCCTATAATGTAGCTTTGTTCTATTATGCAGGTCACGGAATTCAGGTTGACGGGGTTAATTATTTGATCCCGACTGATGCTGTAATAGAGGAAAAAGTAGCATGTAAATGGGAAGCAGTTTCAGTTTCTGATATTGTTTCTGAATTTGAGAAATATCCCGATAACATCAACATCGTAATACTCGATGCCTGTCGTAATAATCCATACAGGTCATGGGTAAGAGGCGCTGAAGCCGGGTTCAGGTTCATTTCAGACGTAAGCGGGACGATAATTGCATATGCAACAGCAGAAGGGGCAACTGCGGCTGATGGTTCCGGAACAAATGGGCTTTACACTGAAGAGCTTGTGAAACAAATGCTTGTTCCACAACCTGTTGAAAGTGTTTTCAAGAAGACGAGGGTTCAGGTGGAACAGCGAAGCAAGGGAATGCAAAGTCCAAGGGAGTCCTCTGGTTTAAGGGGAGAATTTTATTTTAAACATTAAATTAAACTGTTACTAAAATAACAGATGGAGACTATTTGAAGAGACATTTTCTATTTTGTCAGAAGCGCGATAAACAGTATTTATGAATTTAAATAAAATAATTCGGCATGCCCTGATTGCATTGCTCCTTCTGCACACTACTATATTGGCTTCAAAACCTTTTTCATCAAATTCTTCTATATCTGAATCATATGCTATGTCTTCACCTGGCGAAGGGCCTTCTGTAGTAGATGGTCCTGTTGCGTATTCCAGACATATGGGTAATGATAGAAATCAGCACCGGTACGGCATGTTTTTTTCAATAAATGTTACAGATCCTCAGGGTACGGCGGATATCGCATCAGTTATTGTCACCGGACCAACATCAATTACTTACAATTTATCGGATCCTGAGTCTGATGGTGTTTGGGACTTATGGACCCAGAATTATGATAGTCCGCCACCAACTGGCACATATGCTTTCAAAGTAACAGACAAGTCAGGAAATTGGATAGAAGCAACTGATAATATTACTGCCATTCTTGATTATCCAAGAAATGTTATTCCAGCTCAAAACAGTGTAATATCAAATCCAAGCCCGGTATTCAGCTGGAATGCAGTAGACGGTGCAACAGGCTATAATGTTATAGTAGCAGACTTGAATGGAAACCAGATATGGTACAAAAACGGATCAACCTCCACATCCGTCACATTTAATGATGATGGCTCAGCTACTTCGTCCTTCATAAACGGGAATATTTATTACTGGGAAGTAAATTGTTATGATGCTGACAGAAATACAGGGGAACAGGATTACTGGGTTACTTTCATATATTCATCAAATACAGCAACTCCTATCCTGAATTATCCTTTTGTACGTTCAGCCCATTACGGAGACGACTATGGTAATCAGGAATACAGGATTCAGCTCAATATACAGGTATCAGATCCTCAGGGATTCAGCGACATAGCGACAGTAAAAGTCACTGGTACAGGTGGTTCAGTTTATACACTTACTGATGATAATGGCGACGGATATTATGACTGCTGGTTCTCAAACCTAATATCCGCCCCACAGGCAGGAACTTATATTTTCCGGGCTACTGACAAATCAGGAAACTGGGTTGAAAAAACATCAACATTATCAGGAGTATTGGATTTTCCTTCCAATGTAAGACCCATTAACAATGCAGTATTAAATACACCTGCACCAGTGTTTACATGGAATGCTGTTGCAGGAGCTGTAAGAAATGAGATCTGGATAAATGATGTTTACGGCAAGTTGATATGGGGGCGATGGGATATGACCGGTAATTCAACTTCAATAACCTTCAATTATGATGGTCTTGCTTCAGAAGCTTTAAAAGAAGGATCCTTATATACATGGGTTGTAAAGGCTAATGATGAAAACGGGAACTGGGGGGAGCATAATGGGAGACAGTTTGTTTATTCGAGCAATGTAACAAAGCCAATAATTGGAAATCACGATGCGGTCACTTACCATGGTGGCGATGACCTTGGAAACGAAGACTGGGGTTATGATGTCTGGGTTGATATAGCTGATCCGCAGGGGACAGGAGATATTGCCAGTGTTACTCTGACAGGCCCCGGGGGCAATATATATACTCTTAGTGATCCTGAGAATGACGGGAGATTTTCAGGCTGGCCAAGAAGTTCTTCGCAACTTCAGCTGGGACAATGTACTTTTAAAGTAACTGACAAATCGGGAAATTCAGTTACTGTGACTGATACTCTTTATGCATGGATGGACTTTCCCGAAATTTATCACCATCAACAAATAAGGTTACCACAAGTTCCAATCCATCATTCACATGGGATAATGTAGCAGGTGTTTATTACTATCAGCTTCATGTCTCACCCAGCGGTTTGCCTCCAGTATGGGGTGGCATTAACATATACAGTGGCACTTCAGTGGTTTACAACTTTAATGGAACAGGGCAGAATCTGAAGACTGGTGTTATTTATTACTGGGACCTCAGGTCATTTGACACAAAAGGTAATTATGGTTATCATTATGGGAATTCACTAATTTATTCTACAAGCGAAACTGCCCCTCAACTGATTGATCCTGTTGCACAAACAGGACATTATGGTGACGACAAAGGCAATCAGTCATACTATCTGATTTTTTCTACCAGAGCCATGGACCCACAGGGAACTGATGATATAGTCTCAGTCATTATAACAGGTCCCGATCAAAAAACTTATTCACTTAATCAGGGTTCGGATAAAACATATTACCAGTTATGGTCAGGCGGTACAAGCAGCGTACCTGTTTTAGGCCCGTATAAATTCAGAATAACAGATAAATCAGGAAACTTCAGTGAGATAACAAAACAAATAAATGCTGTCCTTGACTATCCCAGAAACTTAAGTCCACGTGAAGCAGAAGTATTAAATATAACTACTCCTGTTTTTAAATGGAAAGCTGTATCAGGAGCCACCAAATATTCCGTAAGAGTTAATAATGAACTTAATACTGAACTTTGGAGAATTGATAATCTTACAGATACAACTGTATCTTATAATTTTAACAATACGGCTTCTGAATCACTTAAATTTGGCTTCAACTATATTGTACATGTCAATGCTTATGACGATGAAGGCAATTTTGGAGAACAAAACAACAGGATTTTCTATTGCTCGCAAAGCATTGTCAATCCATTACTTACAGCAAACAGACTCCGCTCACGACATTGGGCTGCGGGTGACCTGAATGAGTGGTGGGGAATAGAATGTTCGATAAATGTCTCTGATCCTCAGGGATTAAATGATATAGATTCTGTATGGCTTGACGGACCGGACAATTTCCACATGAAACTTTATGATACCGGTATTAATGGTGATGGAACTGCCGGTGACAGCAGGTACGCATTATCCACAAATACTACAGGTAGCCCCCTTACAGGGGAGTATATATTCAGCTGCAGAGATAAAACCGGAAATCTTGTCACATTAAAAGACACTGTTTTAAAGGTTCTGGATATACCAGGAAACCTGAATATTAAGCATAATTCAATTATAACTGATCCTGATTTTTTGATCTCATGGAACAGCGTTCCAGGAGCAACAAGATATGAAGTAAATGTATATTCACTTGACTGGAGCAGAAGATTATGGTTCGAAGGCAGAAAAACCGGATTGCTGTCAGCAATTTATAATTATGACAACACAGGTACTCCTTTATCTGAAGGAGAGGCATATTATCTTGTTATAAGAACGGATGACGGAGACTGGGGAAATGAATCAGAAATTAACAATGTAAAATTTGTGTACCGGAGTGATGGCCGGCATATTATCTATGTTGATACTTCAAATACCTCAGGTGTTGAGTACGGAACAAAACTTAAGCCATATAATACTCTTAGCGAGGCAATTGACAGAACTGTCAGAGCAGATACAGTAATTGTTTCTCCTGGAATCTACCAGGGGGGACTGGAGAATGTAGGTGAAATAACTCTTCTTGGTAAAAATGCTCTGAACACTATATTGAAAGGTGGCCACATTGCTCTGCAGTCATCAAATACTACTGTAAGTGGTTTCAGTATATCAGAGTCAGACCGTTCTGGAATAGAAATTTACGGAGATTCAAATGTTGTCATTTCCAATAACATAATATCTGATAATGCAGGTCACGGTATTGTAACCGGCTGGAACGGAAAACCAACTAAAAAAATTGTAATCAGGAATAACACAATCGTCAATAACCTTTGGAATGGAATATCAATTGAAAACGATGCTTCAGAAGCATTAATCATTAATAATATTATATCTCATTGCGGATCAGGTATTTCAATAAATACCGGCAGTGTCGTTTCAAACAGTTTTAATATTGTTTTCGGCAACAATAATGATTATATTAATCTGACTGCCGGTCTGAATAATATAAGCAAGGATCCACTTTATACCGACAGGCAGGGCAGGATTTATACACTTACAGTGGCATCACCCGGTCTTGATGCAGGTAACCCCGACCTTGACAATGACAGTAAGGACTGGACTGTTGATACTGATGACAGAGATCCGGATACAACCAGGATGGACATGGGAGCCGTATTCCTCGATCAGCGCCTGCTGATTCCGGATACTCCGGTTAAGCTTACAGCGGTCTCCTGCAATGACCTGGTAACTCTCAAATGGAACAAGGTAAGCGGGCCTTATTTTCTTAAGTACAGGATATACTGCGGATTAAGCTCAGATCCTGTTACCCCGGTTGACTCTGTCTCAAACAGTATCAGTGACACTTCGAAAGTAATCTCAGGCCTTATCCACGGACAGAATTACTACTTCAGGGTTGCAGCCGTGAACAGAGGTGGAAAAACAGGTGATTACAGCTCCCAGATATCTGCAAAAGTGCAGACAGGAGTGATCCCAAAAATAAAATCCAAATGGTCGGGAGATGTACTGATTTGTTATAATCCGGGGGATTCTATCTCAAAATATCAGTGGTATAAGGGAGGTTCATTAATACCCGGTGCAACAAGCCAGTACCTTGAAGCCAAAAAGCAAAGCGGGATATACAGTATCGAGACAATTGACAGGAATGGATGTAAAAATGGATCAATACCTCTTACTGTTGGCGGAGCCCAATCTATATCAGCCTGGCCAAATCCTGCTTCAGCAGGTTTTACTCTCAGGGTCACAGATCTGCCTGAAGGGAGGGCAACTATAAGCGTAATAAGTTCCGCAGGAAGGAAAGTAATGGAGTTTCAGGCAGAAAACAATAATGGAGAGATACTAAGAGAGATACAGACATCCGGTCTTGAGAACGGAGTCTATTATATTTATATAACAGACAGTAAAAAAGAGAGTTACAGTACAAAACTAGTTATATCAAAATGATCAAAAAGTTTATACTTCCTGTAATAATTTCTGTACTGATGAGCCTCTCCTGCTTCTCTCAGGGTACCGATATGGGCCGTGACAGAAGGCCCGGAGTCTTTATTGGAATTACAACAGGTTCACTTAATTCGCAGATAATCAATAGCGGAGATTTTGAATCAATTGAAAATGGAAATAGCTTTAACGGATCATTTGACTTTGGTTACTATATCTCAAAATACTTTGGTTTGAAAACAGGAATCGCATATTCTTCATTTATTGGAGATATATCACTTGATTCATATCAGGATAAAATAATGACAAAGGATTCGGAAAACGAATCGTATGAACTGAGGATAACATCTTCTAGTCTTAATGAATCACAGTCGATAAAAATAATGAAGGTACCTCTGAATCTTGTCATAAATATTCCGATTGGAGGAGTAGTGAATATTTTTATTGAGCCCGGTTTAAACCTGGTGATCCCGGTTGGAAACAATTTCAGCAGCTATGGCTACTTCACATATAAAGGCTATTACCAGGAATATAATGTATTACTTGAAAACCTGCCTGATCACGAATTTACAACCAATAAGATGATTAACACCGATGGTGATATGGAATTGAATCAGATCTGGTATGATGCCGTAGTATACACCGGGATTAATTTTGCCATAAAACCTAAATATCATCTCTCGGCAGGACTCTATTACAGCAAATCAATTGCAGAATTGTCGGGATACGAATCACCAGGAGAGTTCCATCTGACAACATCACCAAGTAAAGTTAATAGTCTGATGGGACGATCTGAAAATGTATCGACCAAAGCGCTGGGATTCAATATAACGTTCAGGTATTTTATAAACAGGTAGTTGATTTGGTCTTGCGGTCTTGCGGTCTTCTTAAACTCTGTGTTTCTCTGTGCGCTCCGTGTCTCCGTGGTTAGATTTCATTCTCTCCTTTGACATATCCGAAGTTAGCCAGTATACCCCCATCAACATAAAGGATATGTCCATTAACAAAGTCACTCGCTTTTGATGCAAGAAAAAGGGCTGCATTTGCAACATCTTCAGGGGTGCCCCATTTTCCAGCAGGGGTTCTGGACATTACCAGATCATTGAACGGATTGCCTTTCTCCCTTAAAGCTCCGGTCATTTCAGTGGCTATATATCCCGGGCCAATACCATTTACCTGGATGTTATACTTTGCCCATTCAACACACATGTTCTTGGTAAGGAGCTTTAATCCACCCTTGGCTGATGCATAGGCTGAAACGCTCTTTCGTCCGTATTCGCTCATCATGGAACAGATGTTGATGATCTTTCCGCTCCTTTTTTCAATCATTTTAGGGACAACGCGTTTTGCCATCACAAAAGTCGCAACCAGATCAATCTCAATAACCTCTTTAAAATCAGAAACGGGCATATCAAGTATCGGAATTCGTTTGATTATACCGGCGTTATTAATCAATATATCCACAGATCCAACCTCTCTTTCAATTTCAGTGATGCCTTTGTCAACATCATTCTCGTCTGTAATGTCAAATTTGAGTGTGTACACATCAAGGCCTTCTTTTCTGAAAGCCTCTCTGCAGCTTAAAAGTTTTTCTTCATTCCTTCCATTAACGCAGACTTTAGCTCCGGCTTTTGCCAGTACCATTCCAATTGCAAGACCGATACCCTGTGTACCTCCGGTAACAAGGGCAACTTTTCCGGATAAGTTAAATAAGTCAATCATATTTTGTTTTTACCAATAAATACTCCAATCTCGACTTAAAATTATTTAAAAATCATCAATCGTTGTAACCGGAAATCACTGCTCTCTTCCATAATTTTTACCCCTAAATCCCCCAAGGGGGACTTTAAATCCGTTGTTTTATAATTTCTTCAATCTCAATGAGAACTTTTTCAATATCTTCTGTAACTTCTTCATTTTTAAATCTAATGACTTTTAAATTATACCTTTCAATTTCTGCTTCTCTCCATCATCATCTTCAATATGGTCATTATGAATTTGTCCATCCAACTCAATAACCAGTCTGGCCTTGTGACAATAAAAATCAGCAATAAACATATCTATTGGAAGCTGTCTGCGAAATCTCAATCCTAAAAGCTGATTATTATTCAACTTCTCCCACAATATTTTCTCAGCATTAGTCATATTTTTCCTGAGTAATCTTGCATTTTCCAGTATACCAGGCTTTGCCCTAAAATACATATGCTTATCCAATTCTTTCATTCCATGTTCTTTTAGCCTCCTTTGGGGGTTGTGGTTAAGCCCCCCTTGGGGGGTTTGGGGGTGGATTTCACCCTCTGGGGGGGTTGGGGGTGGATCACTCCATTTAGGGATTTGGTGACTATTTCAATGTATCAGGAGTTCTCACATCCATATCACTGTAATCGAGGTTCTCCCCCGCCATACCCCAGATAAAAGTGTAGTTTGAAGTCCCTGCAGCACTATGGATGCTCCACGATGGGGATAAAACAGCCTCTTCATTCTTCATCCAGATATGTCTAGTTTCATCAGGTTCGCCCATGAAATGGCATATTCCCTGTTTCTCCGGGACCTCAAAATAAAAATATGCCTCCATCCTTCTGTTATGAGTGTGAACCGGCATCGTATTCCATACACTTCCTGGTTTTAACTCAGTCATCCCCATCTGAAGCTGACATGTCGGCAAAACGCTGTTTACAAGTAGTTTATTAACAGCCCTGTGATTTGATGCCTCAAGGCTTCCCAGAATGACAGTCTCTCCATCGGCAACAGTTATCTTCCTTGATGGAAATTCATGATGTGCCGGCGCTGAATTAAAATACAGTTTTGCAGGTTTTGAAACATCCAATGAACGAAAAACAACATTTGATGTTCCCTTTCCAAGATAAAGAGCCTCTTTGTAGCCAAGCAGATAAATTGTATCTCCTGCACTTATTTCCGCTTTTCCCCCGGCATTTATAATCCCAATCTCCCTCCTGTCGAGAAAACCTTTTGCTTTAAGTTCATCAAAGGCTTCAAGCCTGAGTTCTTTCGTAACAGGCATTGCCCCGCCTACAATCAGGCGGTCGAACATGGAATAGACGAGTTTAATATCATCCGTTATAAAAAGATCCTGTACCAGAAAGGCTTTTCTCAATTGATCAGTACCATATTTCCTAACATCGTCAGGATGTGCTGCATGCCTAAGTTCTGTCTTCATAACCGTATATCAATGTGTGATTCTTATTACAAACATATGACATATTTCTTGATACTCTGACCGGTAATTCATATTTTCGTTCTTCTTAAGAAAACAATTTTCTCAGGCCGAATTAAATAAAGGAATGATGAAACCATTTATAAATGAAAGATTTCTGCTGACAAACAAAACAGCAGAAAGACTATATCATTATTACGCTGAAAACAAACCCGTTATTGACTTCCACTGTCATCTTTCTCCTGCCATGATTGCTGACGACCGCCGCTTTGAGAATCTCACCCAGGCCTGGCTCGAAGGAGATCATTACAAATGGCGGGCAATGCGCATAAACGGAATTGATGAATCATACTGTACAGGTAGCCGGAATGATCAGGAAAAATTTGCCAAATGGGCCGAAACGGTCCCTGCAACAACTGGAAATCCACTATATCACTGGACACATCTGGAACTGTCAAGATACTTCAACCTTATTGAACTACTATCACCCTCAACCTCAGGAAAAATCTATGAGGAAGCATCTTCCCTTCTCATGACTCCGGAATATTCGATCAGAAATCTTCTGAAAAAAATGAAAGTTGAAGTGGTGTGCACCACAGATGATCCATGCGACACTCTTGAATTTCACAAAAAACTAAGGGGCAATTTTGAGATAAAAATCCTCCCAACATGGAGGCCTGATAATGTTATTAAAATTGAAGATCCCGGAAAACTCAGCACATATTTCAAAAGACTTGAAGCATCTTCCGGACTAACAATTAACAGTTTTGAAAAACTGATTGAAGCTCTTGACAAACGTCATGGTTTCTTCCATGAAAATGGGGGGAGACTATCAGACCATGGACTTGACAGGTTTTACTTTGCACAATTCTCTTCAGCAGAAGTAGAGAAGATTTTCGGGAAACTGCTAAAAGAAGAAAGTGTATCGGCTGAGGAAGCAGAGAAGTACAAGACAGCAGTTATGACAGAACTCTGCAGAATGAATCATAAACGCGGCTGGACACAACAGTTTCATGTGGGAGCTATCAGGAACAACAATGAAAGAATGTTCAGGAAGATGGGGCCTGATACAGGCTGGGATTCAATAGGTTCACCGCAGGAGGCATTCAGAATGTCGAAGTTTCTCAGCTCTCTTGATTTATCAGACCAGATGGCAAAAACAATACTTTATAACCTCAATCCTGCTGATAATGAGATGATGATCACTATGGCAGGGAACTTCAATGATGGAACAGTACCCGGCAAAGTTCAGTACGGTGCAGCCTGGTGGTTCCTCGATCAGAAAAATGCAATGGAGAAACATCTGAAAGATTTGTCGTCACTTGGATTATTAAGGAGGTTTGCAGGTATGGTTACAGACTCGAGGAGCTTCCTCTCCTACCCCAGGCATGAATATTTCCGCAGGATTGCCTGCAACTATATCGGTGAGGAGGTTGAAAAAGGATTAATTCCGGATGAAGAGGAGTTGCTGAAACCTCTGATTGAAGGAATTGCTTATAACAATGCAAAAGAGTTCTTTGGATTTTAGCCTCATCCCCCCTTCCCCCTTCTCCCAAAGTGAGAAGGGGGAGCCATCTAAAGAACGAAATTAACATGGGTCAACAAGTCCCTCTCCCCCGGGAGAGGGATTTAGGGTGAGGCAACACAAAACAAAACGAAAAACATACCATATGAACGAACTAAATTTAAAAGGAAAAGTAGCAGTAATAACGGGAGGGGCCGGAGTGATCTGTTCAGTAATGGCAAAATCTCTTGCAGCTCAGGGTGTTAAGACTGTCATTCTGGACCTTAACCGCGAATCTGCTGCGGCTGTGGCCAAAGAAATAGAGAATGAATTTAAAACTCCGTCAATTGGTGTATCGGCCAGCGTCCTTGATAAAGCCTCACTTGAAGCAGCGGCAGTGGAAATCAGGAAAGCTTTCGGACCAGTTGACATTCTTGTAAATGGTGCAGGAGGTAACTCCCCTGCGGCAACAACTAAAGTAGAAAAGATGGAAGGTACTGAAGATGAGAATCCTGAGGATACATTTTTCGGACTTAAGATAGAAGGTTTCGACAGGGTTTTCGATCTTAACTTCAAGGGCACTCTGCTACCATCAATGGTTTTTGCAGCTGATATGGTAAAAAGGAAATCAGGTGTTATTATAAATATTTCATCGATGAACTCTTACCGCCCGCTTACAAAAATTGCCGCATACTCTGCTGCAAAAGCTGCTGTTAATAATTTCACACAATGGCTGGCTGTGCACTTTTCAAAAACCGGTGTGAGAGTAAATGCAATTGCACCGGGATTTCTGCTGACAAACCAGAACAGATTCCTTTTGATTGATGAGGCATCAGGCGGACTTACGCCCAGAGGCAAAAAAACGACTTAAAGGCTGCTGTGAACTATGCCCTGTCAAAACTCGGTGACAGGAAAAAGGTTCTTGTGGTGCCTCCTGATTTCACAAGATACCACTCACGGGCAGGTGATTTGAC
Organism: Bacteroidota bacterium; assembly: GCA_016718875.1. GTDB lineage: Bacteria > Bacteroidota > Bacteroidia > Bacteroidales > VadinHA17 > LD21. The sequence goes on along the minus strand of JADKBL010000032.1, from coordinate 12,410 downwards.
AACAATAATTTATGACTATTACGGAGAGAAACTCACAGACATACTTCCCGCACTTGGTACTCATGCACCCATGTCGGATACTGAGCTTGAGGAGATGTTCAGGGGTGTCCCAAAAAACCTTTTCAGAGTCCACGACTGGAGGCAGGATGTAGTTACAATAGGTACTGTTCCCGGCTCATTTGTTTCAGAAATTACAAATGGAGAACTCAGCTATGACTGGCCTGCCCAGCTGAACAAACTGGTCTATGCCGGAGGTCATGACCTGATTTTATCAGTTGGACAGGTTGTGCCGCATGAGGTAATAGGGATGGCCAACTATAATAAAAACCTTCTGGTAGGCACAGGCGGACCTGAAGGAATAAACAAGAGCCATTTTGTGGGAGCTGTCTATGGTATGGAGAGAATAATGGGAAAGGCAATAAATCCTGTCAGAAGCCTTCTTAACAAAGCTGCATCGGAGTTTATGAAACACCTTCCCATCGTTTATATTCATACTGTTATTGGTCGTGATGATACAGGAAAGCTTGTAATCAGAGGACTTTTTATCGGTGATGATGAAGAGGTATTTAAACTTGCCGCAGAATTATCAATAAAAGTCAATTTCACAATAGTTGAAACGCCTCTGAAAAAAGTAGTTGTTTACCTCGATCCCTCTGAATTTAAAAGCACCTGGCTTGGTAACAAGAGTGTCTACAGAACACGTATGGCAATGGCAGATAATGGGGAACTGATCGTATTGGCGCCCGGACTGAAGGAATTTGGCGAGGATAAAGAAATAGACCGTCTTATCAGAAAATATGGTTACAGAGGAACACCTGCAACACTTAAATCTCTGAAAGAAAACGAGGAACTCGCAAAAAACCTTAGTGCAGCAGCACATCTTATTCATGGCAGCTCTGAAGGGCGTTTCAGTATAACTTACTGTCCCGGAAAACTTTCAAAGGAAGAAATAGAATCAGTAAACTTCAGTTATGCTGATCTTCAGCAGATGTTAAAGAAATATGATCCCGGCAAATTGAAGGATGGTTTTAATAAACTGGATAACGGAGAAGAGATTTTCTACATCTCCAACCCTGCTGTAGGTCTTTGGGCGTCAAAAGAGAGACTAAGTGAATAGTGGTTAGACTGCAAGACTGCAAGACATAAAGACATATATATGATCAACTGGGGAATTATTGGTTGCGGAAATGTAACAGAAGTTAAAAGTGGACCAGCTTTCAGCAAGGTACCAAACTCAAGACTTCTTGCCGTTATGCGCAGAAACAAAGCACTTGCGGAAGACTATGCCAAAAGACATAATGTACCAAAAGTATATTCAGATGCGACCCGGCTTATAAATGATAATGAGATAGATGCAGTATATATAGCCACTCCTCCCGGAAGTCATGCAGGTTATGCTATCGAAACACTTAAGGCAGGGAAACCTGTATACATCGAAAAACCTATGGCAGTCAATTATGAAGAGTGTGTAAAGATTAATGAAGCCTCTGAAAAGTACGGAGTGCCGGTTTTTGTTGCATACTATAGAAGAGCATTGCCGGGATTTCTTAAGGTAAAGGAGATGATAGAAAACGGAAAGATCGGGAAAGTTCTTTTTTTCCAGCTCCAGTTGTTCAAGCCTGCATCAAAGGAGGAAAAAGCAGGAAGGCTGCCATGGCGTGTAGATCCTGAATTGTCAGGCGGAGGACATTTCTTCGATCTTGCCAGTCACCAGCTAGACTATTTTGATTACCTTTTCGGTCCGGTACAGAAAGTGAATTCGATGGTAAAAAATTATGGAGACCTGTACAAAGCAGAAGATTTTCTGACAGCGGAACTTGAATATACTGGTGGAGTTACTGGCATAGGAACCTGGAGTTTTACAGTTTCACGTGACAGTTACAGAGACATAATTGAAATCATTGGAGACAAAGGATCGATTAGGTTTTCGACATTCAGTTTTGAGAATATTGTTGTTACAAGCTCCGAAGGAATTACGGAGATGATAAATGAACGGCCTGAACATGTCCAGTATTATCTGATCGAAAGGATAGTCAGGGCTCTTGAAGGCAAGGGAGACTCACCAAGTACAGGTGTCACAGCGGCCAGGACAAGTAAGGTGATGGATGAGATTGTAGGGGAGTATTATGGAAGGGTTTGACGGTGCGACGGTACGACGGTATGACGGTATGACGGTATGACGGTACGACGGTACGGCGGTATGACGGGAAGGTTAACCGTCGAACCATCGCACCGACATACCGTAATACCCAAAACATAGATTATAAAAATAAATGTAAAATAGAGATTTATGAAAAAACTATCAGACATCGGACTAATCGGGCTTGCAGTGATGGGTGAAAACCTTGTGCTGAATATGGAAAGCAAAGGATTCCAGGTAGCTGTTTACAACAGGACTACCCAGAAGGTAGATGAGTTTCTTGCCGGCAGGGCAAAGGGGAAAAATATAACCGGTGCACATACAATTGAGGAACTTATAGGTTCACTTGAACGTCCCAGGAAAATAATGATAATGGTAAAGGCAGGTAAAGCTGTTGATGAGATGATCGAAACACTTATCCCGCATCTTGAATCCGGTGATATTATAATTGATGGTGGTAACACCCATTTCCCTGACACCAACAGGAGAACAGCTTATGTTGAGAGCAAGGGATTATTATATATCGGCACCGGTGTTTCCGGCGGAGAAGAGGGAGCATTGCTTGGTCCGTCGATTATGCCTGGCGGTTCAAAAAAAGCATGGCCTTCAGTAAAACCAATTTTCCAGTCCATTGCTGCCAAGGTTGATAATGGAACACCATGTTGTGACTGGGTTGGTGAAAACGGGGCAGGTCATTTTGTAAAGATGGTGCATAACGGAATTGAATATGGTGATATGCAGCTTATTACAGAGGCATACCAGATTATGCGCGACCTTCTTGGCATGACAGCAGATGAGATGCATCTGGTGTTTAAGGAGTGGAATGAGGGTGATCTTGACAGTTATCTAATTGAAATAACAAGAGATATTCTGGCTTACAAGGATACAGATGGGAAGCCGCTTGTCGATAAAATACTTGATACTGCAGGACAAAAAGGTACGGGAAAGTGGACCGCAGTTTCAGCTCTCGATCTTGGAATTCCGCTCACACTCATTGGGGAAGCAGTCTTTTCAAGATGCCTTTCAGCAATCAAAGAAGAAAGAGTCAAAGCATCTAAAATATTAAAAGGACCAAATGCCGGATTCTCAGGTGACAAAACCAAATTCCTCAGTGATTTGAAGGATGCGGTATATGCTTCTAAAATAGTATCATACGCTCAGGGTTATTCCCTTATGAAAGCAGCAGCCGAAGAATATAAATGGGATTTGAATTACGGAGGCATTGCACTTATGTGGAGAGGCGGGTGTATTATCAGATCTGCCTTCCTCAGTAAAATTAAAGAGGCTTTCGATAATAATAAGACTATTGCAAACCTACTGCTTGATCCATTCTTTAAAGATAAGGTTGACAAATCACAGCAGGGATGGAGAAATGTTGTGGCAGCAGCAGTTTTGAACGGAATACCTGTACCTTCAATATCCTCTGCACTTGGCTATTACGATGGCTATCGATGCGAAAAGCTTCCTGCTAATCTGCTTCAGGCACAGCGTGACTATTTTGGAGCACATACTTATGAAAGAACTGATAAACCAAGGGGCGAATTCTTCCATACCAACTGGACCGGCAGAGGAGGAACAACAGCATCCTCAACATATAATGTATAACATCCTATCACCTTACTATCATGCCAGAAATAAAAACTACCGGTAACTACAGATGGACAGTCTGCGCTCTTATCTTCTTTGCCACAACTGTTAACTACCTCGACAGGCAGGTAATTGGAATACTTAAACCAATGCTGGAGTCAGATCTTGGAATCGGAGAGAAAGCCTATTCACAGATAATTATGGCATTTCAGCTCTCCTATGCTATTGGAATGGTCGTAGCCGGAAGACTCATTGACAAATTCGGAACAAAGTTAGGATACGGTGTATCTGTGATATTATGGAGTATTGCGGCTATGGGCCATGCTCTTGCAAAAGGTACTTTCAGCTTTGGTTTCTGGAGGGCTTTTCTTGGAGTTAGTGAAGCAGGTAACTTTCCTGCAGCTATTAAGACTGTTGCAGAATGGTTTCCTAAGAGGGAAAGGGCTCTGGCAACCGGCATATTCAATTCAGGGACAAATGTTGGTGCAATTGTGGCACCATTGGCAGTGCCTGCCATGGCTGTTGCCTGGGGCTGGCAGTCAGCATTCATTGTTACCGGAGCTATCGGATTCATCTGGCTGATTTTCTGGTTTATATTTTATGAGATACCCGAGAAACAAAGGAAACTTTCTGCCGGTGAACTGGCTTACATAAACAGTGACAATGAAGAAAAAGAGGAATCTCCTGAACCCGTTAAATGGAGCCATCTTCTGAAATACCGCCAGACATGGCTGTTTTTTATAGGTAAAGGACTTACCGACCCTATCTGGTGGTTTTATCTTTTCTGGATTCCCGGATGGCTTGCCCAGGTTAGAGGCACCGGACTTGATATAAAATCATTTGGTTTACCACTGGCATTTATTTATACTGCAACAACAGTAGGAAGTATTGGCGGAGGGTGGCTTTCATCCTACCTGATAAAAAGAGGGATGACTCCATATAAAGCCAGAAAGATTGCCATGCTTATTTTTGCAATACTTGTTGTTCCAATTATATTCGCTTCATCATCAACAATAAGCACCTGGGGAGCAGTGGGCTTGATAGCGCTGGCCGCATCAGCCCACCAGGCATGGTCAGCAAATATCTATACAACTGTCTCTGATGCATTTCCCAAAAGAGCTGTAAGCTCTGTAACAGGTATCGGAGGTATGGCAGGAGCTCTTGGAGGCGGATTCATATCCTATATTGCAGGAGCGATACTGGAACATTATAAAAATCTGGGCCATATTGAAACAGGATATGTAGTGATGTTCACAATAGCTGCAAGTATGTACCTTATTGCATGGACAATAATGGCAGTATTCGCTCCTAAAAACAAAACTGTAATACTAACAAACTGATTTTACACTGAAATATTTTTATGAAGACACTCGGGAAATATTCAATAGGAATGGGTGACAGGTTCGGTCACCAGGGCAGCGCCCAGCTTAAAGCTATTATTGATGCAGAATTGAAAGGTATCGACATTACTCCTGTCTGGAACAAGTCAAACAGGGAACATTCCATCATTGGCACCGTTCCCGGTGATGTAAGAATCGAGGCAGATAACGTCACCAGAAAAGCAGGTTTCAGTAAGCCATATTTCGTTGATGCCGATCATATAAATCTCGATACCGTTTCAAAATTCATAGAGAGTTCTGACTTTTTTACAATTGATGTGGCTTCATATATTGGAAAAGCAGCAGGTATGGCTGAAATTGAAGAATTCCTTACAAGTGTGGCAAAATATACAGGAAAAATCTCAATACCAGGCACATCACTTAAGTTAAGTACTCCAAAATCACTGGTTAAGAAAGTTGCTGAAAAATATCTTTTTGCAGCTATAAAGGCCTGGGAAATTTACAGGAAGATTGAAAAAATAAAAGGCAATGGAAACTTTATAACCGAGGTTTCAATGGATGAAGTTGCTCATCCTCAGACTCCTGTTGAATTGTTTTTTATTCTGAAAATGCTTGCTTCTGAAAATATACCACTTCAGACAATTGCACCCAAGTTCTCAGGCAGATTCAATAAAGGAGTGGATTATGCGGGAGATGTTGAAAAATTTGAAGCAGAATTTGAGGCAGACCTGCTTGTGATCGATTACGCAATTCACGAATTCGGATTGCCGGGGAATCTCAAAATGAGTATCCATTCAGGGTCGGACAAATTTGCAATTTATCCTGTAATAGGCTCACTTATAAGAAAATATGATAAAGGAATACATTTAAAAACAGCCGGAACAACCTGGCTAGAGGAGGTTATAGGTCTTGCAGAATCAGGAGGAGAAGGACTCGCCTTTGCAAAGGAGATCTATATAAAATCTCTTGATAAAATCGATGAACTCACTGCTCCCTATTCAGATGTGATAGATATAAATGTATCCTCACTCCCATCGGGAACAATTGTTGCAAAATGGAATTCTGATGAGTTTGCAGAATCCCTCAGGCACGACCCTGCCAATGGAAGGTATAATTCAAACATGCGCCAGCTGGTGCATGTGGCATACAAACTTGCAGCAAATAAGAAGGATGAATTTTACAGACTACTGGATGCAAACGAAAAGATTATCTCAAGATGTGTCTATGAGAATATTTATAACAGGCATATCTGCCGGTTGTTTGATTTAGATTGATTTTTAAACACAGAGATCTCAGAGATTTAACACGAAGGACACAGAGTATGAAAATCATAACCTTTGTGCTCTCTGTGTATTCTTTGTGTCCTCTGTGGTTAAAAAATCCAGATTAGAATATTAAATTAAAATCGTTGCTATGAGAAGAACTGTTACTTCAATAATTATTGTTTTTCTTCTATCAAATTGCACTTCTAATACGGAATCCAATAAATACGTCTCCTTCAGTGGTATTTATCCTCACCTGGCAAGATACAATAATGAAGGTGAGTGCGGAACCGGAGCAGTTGTTCCCTGGGCCGGAAAGTTGTGGGTGGTTACGTATGGCCCTCATTTCCCGTTCGGATCTTCCGACAAACTTTATTCATTAGACGAAAATCTTAATCAATCGGTTTTCGCAGGAAGTATCGGCGGTACTCCTGCCAACAGAATGATTCACACTGAAAGCAATCAGCTTTTTATAGGTCCATATGCTATTGATAATAAAGGTAATGTAAGAGTGATACCCTATGAAATAATGCCTGGCAGGCATACTGGTAATGCCCGCCATCTTACTGATCCAGCCAATAAAATATACTATGCAACAATGGAGGAAGGCTTTTATGAAGTTGATGTAAACACCTTGAAACCTGTTGTTCTGTACCAAGATGCAAATCTGAAACAACCAAAAGGAGATGATATCGCTGTAAACCAAAGGGGATCATTACTCGAGGGCGCTCACGGTAAAGGATTCTATTCAGCACAGGGTGTTGTTGTATATTCCAATAACGGTGAAGCTTCAGAAGCTGCACTCCGTCAATTTGATATTGAATCAGGTTCTCTTTCCGAATGGAATGGGAAGGACTGGAAGCTCATCAGGAGGAATCAGTTCGTTGAGGTTACAGGTCCGGGCGGAATTTATGGCAACATTAATTCCGAAACGGATCCTATATGGGTAACAGGCTGGGATCACAAGTCGGTAATTGTAGGTGTGCGCGACAATGCAAAATGGTCATTTTATCGTCTTCCCAAGGCAAGTCACAGCTATGATGGTGCTCACGGATGGAACACTGAATGGCCAAGGATAAGGGACATCGGAACATCTGAAAATCCTGATTACCTGATGACTATGCACGGTATGTTCTGGAAATTTCCGTCTACTTTCACATCATGCAATAGCAAAGGTATCAGGCCAAGATCAGCTTACCTCAAAGTTATTGGTGACTTCACAATATGGAACGGCAGACTCGTTTTCGGATGCGACGACTCAGCACAAAAAGAATTTCTGAATAAGAGAAAAGCTAAAGGGAATATTGAAGGTCCCGGACAATCAAATTCAAATACATGGTTCACCTCTCCTGCCCTTCCTGACAGTTTGGGTCCTAATACAGCCGCAGGTGCTGTATGGCTGAATGAAAATGTGAAAGCCGGCATACCTTCAGAAGCTTTTCTGTTTGCAGGCTGGCCCAAAAGATGCGCATGGATAAGCAATGAAGGTAACAAGCCCGTAAAATTCAGATTTGAAACAGACATTGAAGGAAATGGAAACTGGGTTGAAATGCAATCTGTTACTGTTATTCCGGGTCAGCCCCTGATGTATGATTTTAAAACAGCAGAGAAGGGTGAATGGATAAGGATTGTTACTGAAAAAGATACAAAAGCTACCGTTCATTTTGCATATTCGGATGATGACAACAGGTTGACTTCCACCGATAAAATATTTACCGGCCTTGTACCTGTTTCTGAGCCACAGTCATTAGGCGGATTGCTTTATGGTCTTGGTGATAACCGTCGTTCACTTGGCATCCTGTCGCGTGAATACAATGGCAATGAAGTTACAGAAAATGGATATTACGAGCTTGATTCACTGATGAACCTGAGAAGTAAAAAAGATACTTCAACAGCAAGGTTTATCAGGGAGCGCTTTGCTATTCCTGAAAATGTGGTAACAATAGATGAATCATCAGTTCTTGTGATTGACGACAACAACCGAAGATGGCGATTTCCACTGGGTAATAATGAATATACCCAACTCACAGGATCAGGCTTTCTGCGTATATGCAGAGAGGTTGCAACTGAAAGGGATCTGTTTAACTGCATGGGAACCTTCTATGAACTGCCTGCTGAAAATGCTGATGGCTTTGCTAAGATAAGGCCGATAGCCTCGCATAATTTCAGGATTAATGATTATGCTTCTTATCGCGGAATGCTGATAATGACCGGGATAGATCCAAAACAATCAGAAAAAAATAATCACATTATTGTATCTGATGATAAAAAAGCGGCAGTGTGGGCAGGAGTAATAGATGATCTTTGGAGGCTTGGAAAAACAGTTGGTCACGGAGGCCCGTGGAAAAATTCAGAGGTAAAAGCCGGTGAATCTTCGGATCCATACCTGATAGCATTCTATGAAAGAAAACATCTTCAGTTGTCACACAGAGGAAATAAACCAGTTGGATTTACAATAGAGGCCGATCCGACCGGAAATGGTTCCTGGATGTCATACAGTAAAATCACCGTTGGTCCGGGTCAGATATACGAGTATGATTTCCCGGAAAACTTCAATGCAAGATGGATAAGGTTTACATGTGATTCTGATTGTAATGCAACTGCCTTTCTGGAATACAAATAATTTGTTTACAATATCTTGACTTTATATGAAGATTAATTTATTACTCCTGAATTTTTTTCTGTTGGCAGCTTTGTTTTTTAACAATGCCACTGCGCAGCAAAAGAAACCCCGAATAGGCATTGCTGGTATACAGATTGAAAACAGTGTTTTTATGCCCAATCGGCAAGCTATGATAGGGAGGACGCCTTCTCTGCCTGCTTATCTGAGTAAGGATTCCGTTATTGGTCAGTCTGCAATTTGGCTTCCTTCTTTAATTGGTGGTGGTAGCGGGCGCGGGCCGGTAACACGGGAATCATTTGAAGCTTTTATTAATAGTGCGATTGAAATTATAAAGAGTAACATGCCTTATGATGCTTTCTGGTTTTATAATCATGGGGCGTGTAATGTTGATGGCGTTGATGATCCTGAAGGAGAGTTTATGGAGAGAGTGAGGGCTGTTATCGGTAACGACGCCCTTGTTACGACTACTATGGACCTCCACGGAAATGTCTCCTGGCGTGTAGCTCTCTACTCTGACCTTATTACCACATATCGCAAAGCTCCGCACGATGATGCAGTTGAATCGCACCGCCGTGGGGTAGTTAATCTGCTTGAACGACTCTCCTCCGGCAAGGGACGTCCGGCTTACAAAGCCTGGGTGGCAGTTCCTGTACTTCTCTCCGGAGAGTGGACAAGTACCCGGGTTGAACCTGCCAAATCTCTCTACGCATTGGTTCCTGAAGTCGAGTCGATGCCAGGTGTGTTGGATGCTGGCATATGGATCGGATATGTATGGGGAGATGAGAGACGTAATCAGGGCGTGGTTATGGTTGTGGGGGATGATAAAGGTCAGGTGGAGAGCGGTGCAAAAAAGCTGGCTCAAAAATTCTGGGATGTGCGGCGACAATTCAATTTAGAAGCGCCGGGATATCCTCTTGAAAAATGCATTGACCTGGCTGTAGCGAGCAATAAAAAACCTTTCTTAATCAGCGATATGGGAGATAATCCTGGTGGTGGAGGTTCAGGTGAGGTAACATGGACTTTAGCCAGAGTATTAAAGCGACCGGAATTTAAGACTCCAAAAGGAAAAAGCCTGCTTTATTGCTCTATCCCGGGAAGCGAAATGGTGGAAGCGGCACGAAAAGTTGGTATTGGCGGCAGTGCGGAGGCTCTAGTAGGAGCTTTGACAGATAATTCATATGAAGGTCCTGTTCGTTTATCAGGTACAGTAATTTATGTCAGTCCTGCTCAGGAACAGAGCCAGCCATCAGATAGTAAATCATCTCAAAACCGAAAAAGCCCTGACATTGCAATTATTAAAACGGGAAGCATTTATGTGGTTGTTGGAACATCTTCGCCCACACCAAATTTAGCAGGTACAGGAATTGATCCAAAAAAAATGGACATTATAATGGTAAAGCAGGGTTACCTTGTAAGTCAGTGGTATGATATGCAGGCCGATTGGGTTATGGCTCAAACACGGGGAGGTGTTGATCAGGATTTTAGAAGTCTTCCTTATAAACGTGTTATAAGGCCTATCTTTCCACTTGACCCTGACATGCCGGATCCGGAACTAAATGTTATAATGGTACCTTCTGCAAAACAAATGTATGGCAGATAATAAAATATTCAACTAGAACTTAATATACAGCCATTCAAAAGACTGTTGTGTTAATTTATTAACACAATTTCACTTTTTACTACTGTCTAAAAATCTTTGTTTTTTACCTGCCAGCCATATATTACTATATATCTGTATATTACATAATTTATTGAATGTTAAAAAAAATTTGACTTTTATTTAGATATAATCTAAATTTGATAAACTAAACTTCTAAACCATTTTTTCGGGGGCTTTGTTATTTTAGTAACAGCATTATAAATACGCGGAAATATGAGAAAGTCATTCACTGTTCTTTCGGGCATATTCCTTGTTTCCCTGACCATCTGGCTAACCACCACCTGCAGAAAAGAGGAATTTGTTGTTGTCTATTCAAAAGTAACCACAGTCAGGGCATTCAATGCAACCTCTACAACAATAACTGTTGAAGGTTCAATCGATTCACTTACATCGGCTGCCCATGACGAGTTTGGATTCAGCATGGATACTCTGGCAGATCCCACAGTTTATAAACAAAAGATCCTTGCAGCGGGAACAGTAGAGCTTGGAACTTTTGGAGGAACTATTTCAGGTCTTAAGCCTGCTAAGACTTATCATATCAGAGCATTCATAAAAGATAATAATAAGTATCTCTATGGCAAAGATGTTTCATTTTCCACCACTGCTGCAATACTCCCCACTTTAACAACCAGTTCAGCATCTGAAATAAAAGCCACTACAGCTATCAGCGGAGGCAATGTAACATCAGAGGGTGACAGGCCGGTTTTAGCCAAAGGGATATGCTATGATACAGTTGCAACACCTACTATTCTTAAAAACAAGACAATGGATGGCTGGGGAACAGGCAGCTTTACAAGTAAGCTGATGGATCTGCTTCCAAATAAAACCTATTATATGAGAGCTTATGCTGTTTCTGAATTTGGAGTCGGCTACGGGAGTCAGCAGTCTTTTACCACCAAGAATGCATTATATTCATTCCATGAGAATTTCAATGACAACACGAATGAATGGTATGAAGGGAATAGTGCTACAGACACAGCAAGACTGATTGGAGGCATTTATGAACTTGCATTCAAACAGAGCGGATATATATGGAGGGTTTACAGTGGGTTTCCCGACTTTGAAGTAATTGAGAATAAGGATTGGGAAATAAAAACATGCATAAATATTTCATCTTATGGAGGATTTGTTTCATTCGGAGTTTCAATGGTTGGAGGTTTGACCTGGAATAGTGATGATTCTCATTTCAATTTCTTCTTAGTTAAAAAGGTACAAACTCTTGACCGTTATTCTTTAGGGATAGCAAACTCATATTCCTACCAGGTTGGAAAATATGACGGATCTTATACTATTCTGCAGGATTATACAACATTTTCTGGATCCGATTCTCTTAGGTTAAGTATAAAGAAAGCTAATGACAAGTACTATTTTTTCATTAATAATAATCAGGTATATAGCAGCACTTATTCAAGTGTTTCCTATGATGGAGTTGGATTCATAGTTGCAGATTCCAGAATAAAAGCTGATTACCTTTATATTGATCAGAAAGACTTCAAAAAGGCTTCACCTCATGAATTCATTGAGATGAAATCGCTACCCGGCGGGCACAGTATTATAAGGTCATTTCTCAAAAAGTAAATAATACTTTAACCTGATGAAGAAAACCTATATACTAAATTCAGAATTATTTTTAATCCCTTATGAAGAAAAGGGAAATGGATCATTTATAGCTTATTTTCCCTTACAATCACTTGTTTTTGAGGTCAAAAGATGCGGAGAGAATCCTCGTGTTTGAAGAAAAACCTTATTCCACAGTCGACCATAGCAGAAATTGGAGTTTTGATAATCTGGAAGCGTT
>JADKBL010000031.1 GCA_016718875.1 Bacteroidota bacterium | reverse complement strand
GAAACGGACTATTATCATTTTGTCAGCCATAATAATGGCACTTCCCTCGGTCAAGGCACAGAGTGAAAAGGAGATAAAGGCTGAAATCAAACATGTTACGGTCTTTCCCGACAGGGCACAGATTGATCATGAAACGTCTGTTAATATTGCTCCCGGGAAAACAGTCCTGAAGTTTACATCACTTTCACCCTATATTGATCCTCAAAGTGTTCAGGTAAAGGGATTTGGTGATTTCACAATACTCTCTGTAAATCATCAGAACAACTATCTTCAGAATCTTGAGGAATCATCTGAGATAAAAACACTCAGGGGACAGTTTGAAGCTTTACAACTGAAGGTTGAAGACGAAAAAGCTGCGATTACAGTTCTTAAGGAAAAAGAGGCTTTTCTTGTTGCAAACAGGGCGATTCTTGTAAAAGAAACAACTTTCTCAGTGGAGCAGTTAAAAAGCGTTATGGAGCTGTATACCAGCAATATGGATCAGGTTACAACCTCCGTTCTGAAAAAAACCAGGCTAATTAAGGATTATGAAAAGCAGATATCAGCACTGCAGCAGCAGATATCAGATAAACTTGGTAAACAAAATCTACCATCCGGAGAGATTCATTTAACCGTTACATCAGAAAAACAGTTAACGGGTAAACTGACATGCAGTTATGTGGTTATGAATTCAGGATGGTATCCCTCATACGACATACGGGTAAATGACATAAAAAATCCCGTCACAATCTTTTACAAGGCTAATGTCTATCAGAACTCAGGTGTTCCATGGAAGGATGTGAAACTGAGCTTTTCGAATGCTACTCCATGGATTTCCGGAGATATTCCAGTATTGTATCCTTGGTTTGTTGATTACTATTTCCCTGTCCCGGTAATGAGACAGGCAAAATCAGCAGGAGTTGCGAGAGATGCTGCACCCGCTGCAGCAGAAGTTATGATGATGAAAGAAGAAGCAGTTACTATGGAGGCGGCTCCTGTCGCAGTTATGAAACAGACCGGAGAAACAACAATAACATTTGATGTTGCAATCCCTTATTGTGTACCCTCCGATGGCAAAGTTCAAACTGTTGAGATCCAAAGGCTCACTGCACCCGCTGAATACAAATACATTACCCTGCCCAAACTCTCACAGTACGCCTATTTAACTGCCAATATAACCGATTGGTCAAAACTCAGCCTTCAGTCAGGAGAGGCTATCCTCTACTTCGAGAACTCTTATGTAGGCAAATCCAATCTCAATGTTAATCAGCTCACTGATACTTTAACTCTTTCTCTTGGAACTGATAACAGCATTCTGGTTAAACGTGAAAAGAGACAGGACTTCACAAGTAAAAAGGTAATTGGTGCCAACAAGACTGAGAACTATTCATTTCTTCTTACTGTTAGGAATAACAAGTCAACCGGCATCATGATTACCTTATACGACCAGATACCTGTTTCATCAAACAGCGGGATAACAGTTGAAGCTGTTGAACTGTCAGGCGGAAGGATAAACATCCAGACCGGCGAAATAAAATGGGATCTTGAAATGAAACCACAGGAGTCGAAGCAGATTATTCTTTCTTACTCGGTAAAATATCCGAAAGACAAAAACATTATTCTTGAATAACAGTTAAACCATTATATATGAATATCCTCGGGAATCTTGTATGGCTGATATTCGGGGGCATAATAATTGCCATTGAATATTTTATTGGCAGTATCCTGCTTATGATCACAATTGTGGGAATTCCTTTCGGGATACAGACGCTTAAAATGTCCGCTATGGCTATCTGGCCTTTCGGCAGGGAAACAAGGGTGCAGTCGAGGGCATCCGGATGTCTCTACATCCTGATGAATATACTATGGCTCCTCTGCGGTGGCTTATGGATTGCAATAACACATTTTGTTTTCGGGGCCATACTCTGCATAACCATAATTGGAATCCCTTTCGGACTTCAGCATTTTAAACTCACAGCTATTGCTTTGAGCCCCTTCGGAAGAGATATTGTAAATATATAACATCATAATAATCTGCGACCATCAGCGCGATCTGCGGGAAATTTTAATTGTTTTGCCCGCAGATCGCGCAGATTTTCGCAGATTTAAAAGTATAATATGAGTGAAAATAAAACACCTATAAGCGAATATGGTAAATATGGTCTTATAAACCATATTACCAAAGATTTCAAAGCTGTCAATAAATCAACAATATCCGGGATCGGGGATGATGCTGCAATTATCGATTCCGGAAAAAATCTCACTCTTCTGTCAACAGATCTATTTCTGGAAGGCATCCACTTCAACCTGATATACACTCCCATGAAGCATCTGGGATATAAAGCTGTGATCAGAGCCATATCCGATATTTATGCAATGAATGGTACTCCTGCTCAGGTTTTTATATCCGTCGGAATAAGTTCAAGATTTTCTGTTGAACAGATGGAAGAACTCTATGAGGGCATAAACATGGCCTGTAAAAAGTATAATGTTGACCTTGCGGGTGGAGATACCACAAGTTCTGTTACGGGATTAACAATATCAGTTGCAGCAGCGGGTTATGCAGAAAAAGGGACCATTATTAAGAGAAACGGCGCAAAACCTAATGAGCTTATATGTGTAACGGGCGACTTCGGGGCAGCATTTATGGGGCTCCAGCTACTCGAGAGAGAAAGAAGACTTTTTGAAAAAGAGAAAGGTATACAGCCTGACCTTTCAGGTTATGAATATGTTATCGGAAGACAGCTTAAGCCGGAATTTCCTTCTGATGTTCTGAATGAACTTAAATCTGAGGGGATTAAGCCCTCATCGATGATAGATGTAACCGAAGGGCTTGCCTCTGATCTCCTTCAGTTATGCAAACATTCAGGAACCTGTTGCAGGATTTTTTACAGTAAGATCCCTATCGATTATGAGACCTCAAAGCTTGCGGAAGAGTTTAATATAGATCCGATGACACCTGCCCTTAACGGAGGGGAGGATTATGAACTTCTTTTTACCCTTCCTCTGGAAAATCTGGATAAGATTGAGAATCTTAAGACAATAAAGGTTATCGGACATATGACATCCGGGGGTACAGGTAATTATATTGTGGGAGATGATGGTTCTGAAGTAGAGATCTCTGCACAGGGCTGGAAATCCGGAAAATAATTTCCTTCTATCAATCAGCTATAAACTAACAGGTAACTACCTGGCTCTGATTATTCCTCTTTCAGAGTTCTTTATAAAATCAACTATGTAATCCTTTTCCTTTGAAGGTTTAAAATCCTCTTCAACCTTCTGAAGAGCCATAGAGTTATTTAAACCACTCTGGAAAAGTACTCTGTAGATATTGTGTATTTCGTCTATTGTCTCCTTCTCAAATCCTCTCCTTGTAAGCCCAACAGAATTCAGGCCCATATAAGCAAGAGGTTCCCTGTCGGCTTTTACATAAGGTGGCACATCTATCCTTACCCTTGAACCGCCGCCTATCATTACATGGGCGCCTATCCTGGCAAACTGGTGAACAAGTGTACCTCCGCTGAGAATTGCCCAGTCATGAACCTTAACTTCTCCGGCAAGACCGCATCCGTTGCCAATTATACAATAATCTCCAATGGCACAATCATGTCCTACATGAGCATAAGCCATCAGAAGACAATTATTCCCAACTACAGTTTTGCCTACAGCCGCTGTTCCCCTGTTTACGGTAACACCTTCACGAACGGTTGTGTTGTCTCCGATTTCAGCGGTACTCTCCTCTCCCACAAATTTAAGATCCTGAGGAATTCCTGATACAACAGCTGATGGGAAGATCTTGCAGTTTTTACCGATCCTGGCACCATACAATACAGTTGCATTTGGGCCAACCCAGGTTCCGTCACCTATTTCTACATTCCTGTCGATATATGCGAACGGATCAATTTTGACATCCTTTCCTAATTTTGCTTCCGGATGGACAAAAGCTAAATTTGAGATCATCTTATTAAATTTTGTTTTTTACTACCTGTGCTGTAAGTTCACCTTCAAGGACAAGCTTATTACCAACAAATGCCTGTCCGAACATTGTAACAATACCTCTTCTGATCAGATCTGTCAGTTCCATTTTCAAAATTACTGTATCTCCCGGTACCACTTTACTTTTGAACTTTACCTTGTCAATTTTAAGGAAATAGGTTGAGTACTTCTCAGGATCTTCCACTGTACTTAAAACCAGAAGTCCTCCTGTTTGTGCAAGTGCCTCAACAAGAAGAACGCCAGGCATGACAGGCTCTTCAGGAAAATGTCCCTGAAAGAATGATTCGTTGAAAGTAACATTCTTAATACCGACTATAGAGCTCGCTTCGAGTGCAATTATTTTGTCAACGAGGAGGAACGGAAATCTGTGCGGGAGTCTTTTCTTTATTTCCTCAACTGTAAATACAGGGGGCTGTGAAGGATCATAAACAGGGACATCTTTTTTTGAAAGTGCCTTCTTCATCTCCTGCCTCATAATCTTTGCAAGCCTTGTATTTGCAAGATGGCCGGGGCGTGTTGCAACAACTTTTCCCTTGATAGGATGTCCCACAAGTGAAAGGTCACCCATGATATCAAGCAGCTTATGACGTGCAGGTTCGTTTGGAAATCTCAATTCTGTATTATTAAGAATACCTGCAGTATGCGTGCTGATGCCCGGGCGGTTAAAGAGTTTCGCGATCCTGTCAATTTCAGCCTGGTCAACTTCTTTCTCGAGAATTACTATTGCATTATCAAGGTCGCCGCCCTTGATTAGTCCCATCTTGAAAAGCGGTTCAAGCTCATGAAAGAATACAAATGTTCTGCTTCTTGATATCTCCTTTTCAAAATCATCAATCGTATCAAGAATAGCATACTGATTACCAAGTATATGTGAGTTATAATCAATCAGTACATTAACGCTGAAATGATCGTCAGGATATACAATAAGGTCAACCCCGTGCTCCTCATCCGAATATGTTATCTTCTGCTTTACAATAAAATAATTTCTATCCTCTTTTAAGTCAACAATCCCAGCCTCTTTAATAGCATCAACAAATTTCCATGAAGAACCTCCCATTATAGGAGCTTCCGGACCATTCATCTCGATCAGGGCATTATCAACACGCAGACCATTAAGTGCGGCGAGTACATGTTCAATTGTTTGTACCGAAGCATTATTATGAACAAGTGTTGTTCCCCTGGAAGTATCTGTTACATGCTCGGCAAGAGCATCTATAACTGGTTTTCCTGGGAGGTCAACCCTGCAGAATTTATATCCATGATTTGCCGGTGCCGGCTTAAATGTTATTGTGACATTGATCCCTGTATGCAATCCTTTTCCTGTGAGACTTATCTCTTTTGCAAGAGTTCTTTGCTTTTCACTCATGTGTATTGTTTATTGATTCAAGATTTAGGGTACAAAAAAAGTAAAAAAAAATCGAACTATCCATATAAATAGCCTATAACTATATTGAAAACAGCATTTTCGGTACCGAATGGGAATTGAACTATCTCTTTTTCAGCGCCTCAACCTCTTTTTCAAGAGTATCTAGTTTTGTCTTCATGTCGGGCAGGCGCTTAAACAGAACAGATGATTTCATGAACTGTCTTACATCAATTGCCGGAGAACCAATTATAGCAGTATTTTCTTCCTTTATTACACTAAGGATGCCTGCCTGTGCACCTATTTTAGTTCCGTTTGCGATCTTTATGTGCCCTGCAATTCCTACCTGGCCCCCGAACATGCAGTTTTTACCTATTTTGGTTGACCCTGCAATACCTGACTGTGCTGCCATAACAGTATTCTCTCCGACTTCAACATTGTGTCCTATCTGGATCAGATTGTCAAGTTTAACTCCTTTTCTGATGATTGTCGATCCCATTGTAGCCCTGTCAATTGTAACATTTGCTCCTATTTCAACATTATCCTCAAGGATTACATTCCCAAGCTGAGGGATCTTCATATATTCATTCTCCGATTGTGGTGCAAAACCAAAACCATCACTGCCTATTACCGAGCCTGCATGAATGATACATCCTTCACCAAGGATACATTCGTGATACACTTTTACTCCCGGATAGAGAATACTTCTGCCTCCCACATTTGTATTGTCTCCTATATAAACATGAGGATAGAGGGAACATCCGTCGCCGATCTGACAGTTATCTCCTACATAGGCATATGGACCAATATAAACATCAGATCCTACTTTTGCTGATGGTTCAATTACTGCGGTGGGATGAATACCCTTTTTTCTGGGCCGGGCCTGGTCTACAAGCCTTAGAAGCGACGCAAAAGATTCGTAGGCATTTTCAACCCTGATCAATGTAGCCCTGATCCCGCCTGATGGCACAAAAGATTTATTTACAAGCACAATGGATGAATCGGTTGAATAGATGTAGTGCTCATATTTCGGATTCGCAAGGAAAGAGAGTGCCCCTTCATGACCCTCTTCAATCTTGGCAATGGTATTGACTTTTACTTCGGGATTACCTTCAATCTCACCCTTCAGAAAACCTGCAATTGCTGATGCTGTAAATTCCATGACTATGATTTTAAATTACCTGCACTCTTTCGGATAACAAATAAAATATTTCGTAACTCTTTCTGATATAAATCTCTGATCAAACATATCTGAAACAGATGATATGACATCAGTCTTTCCGTTTTTAAGCAATATTTTAACCTCAGGTGCATCAGGAGTGTATGCGAGGTTGGAGATTGTTCCTGCGTATACATAATAATCCAGATGCTCCGGGCTTATTTTCATCAAATCTCCTGCCATTTTTTTAAGGCCGGTTAGTTTTTCCTCAGGGAATGGATCATTCTGAAGTTCAATGGCAAAAAGATTTCTGTTTATCAGACGGCCGGCCAGGTCGGACAGAACCTTGTCTGAATGATCGGTCCAGTATTTAGCGGAAGCCAGAATATCGGTATCATCAAGACGTACAAAATTTGCTGCTATAATCCCGGGAGTAAACATCCTTTCACGCCATAGATCATTATTCTCAAATTTATTCTTCAGAAAGAATTTGAGTGCCGGAGTAGTGTAGAGATCTGTTCCTGAAGAAGCAAGTTCCCTTGCTCTTTTAAGCAGTTTTACAAGCAGGCTTTCAGATGAAAGAACTGTCTTATGCATATAAACCTGCCAGTACATTAACCTCCTTGCTATAAGAAAATTTTCAAGTGAATATATTCCCTTTTCATCAACAACGAGGTGTTCATCTGCAACATTCAGCATTCTGATTATCCTCTCAGAACCAACCGATCCCTCAATTACTCCGGTAAAAAAACTGTCGCGTCTGAGATAGTCTAACCTGTCCATGTCCATCTGGCCTGAAATCAGCTCATGTAGGAATTCTCTCTGATATCTGCCCAGAAATATTTCAATTGCCAGACTAAGCTTACCCGGAAACTGTTCATCCAGCTTCTTCATAAGGAGAAGTGATATATCCTCATGGGTAATTCCCTCAATAATTGAATTTTCGAGTGCATGGGAAAAAGGACCGTGACCGATATCGTGCAACAGAATTGCCAGATATGTCGCTTCCTCCTCCTCATGTGAGATATCAACACCCTTACTTCTGAGTGTGCTTATTGCCATTTCCATAAGATGAAAAGCTCCTATTGCATGCTGAAAACGGCTGTGATTTGCACCCGGGTAGACAAAGCTTGTAAGACCCAGCTGCTTAATATTCCTGAGCCTCTGAAACCATGGATGCTCAATTATATCAAAGATTAATTCACCCGGAATACTTATGAATCCATAAACCGGGTCATTAATAATCTTTCTTTTATTTGTCTGATAGGCCACCGACTGATATTTAGGCTACAAAAATATGAATTACTTTTATTATGCAATAAACGGCTAACACTATCATTTTCTTTCATGTAACTTACTTAATTTTGATTGATGATCAGAAAATTTCCTGAAAATCAGATTTTCTCTGTCACATTTGAAATATTTGCCGTCTTTATAACGTCTAATAAAGTGAAAGAAATTTTCACACGATTTATAGTTTTTTATGAAAATTGAAATATGTGGTCTTAATCAGATATACCCTAACGGGAACCACGCTCTTAAAGACATAAATCTTGAACTTGGAACAGGAATGTTTGGTCTTCTTGGTCCCAATGGAGCAGGCAAATCGAGCCTGATGAGAATCATTGTCACTCTGATGAAGCCAACATCAGGGGTTGTACTTGTGGATGGACTTGATATTCAGAAGCATCGTGAAAAACTCCGTGGCATTCTGGGCTATCTGCCGCAGGATTTCAGGTTCTTTACAGCCCTTAAAACCTGGGAATTTCTCGACTACTCAGGTTCCCTGGCCGGAATGAAAAACAGGAAGGAGAGAATTGCAGAAGTCGACAGGCTGCTCGACCAGGTTGGTCTTCTTGAAGTCCGCGACAGAAAGGCAAACAAGCTGTCAGGCGGTATGAAAAGAAGACTGGGAATTGCCCAGGCTCTGATCGGAAATCCAAGAATAATTGTAGTTGATGAACCTACTACCGGACTTGATCCGGATGAAAGAATAAGATTCAGGAACATTCTTTCCCAGCTCAGCAGAAATGATGTGATTATTATCCTTTCCACACATATCGTAGGCGATATCTCTTCAACCTGTCATGGTATGGCACTGCTCAACAAGGGAGATCTTGTCTTCAATGGTTCTCCGGAGAATCTTGTAAAACAGGCAGAGGGGCATGTCTTCAGAATGAATCTTAGTCCGCATGAATATGATATTGTAAAGGAAAAATACAATGTAATCTCAACTGTTCCTGTTGAAAATGGATGGGAGGTACAGATCGTTTCAGATGAAACTCCGGAGTTCAGGGCAACTGCCGTAATTCCTAATATTGAAGATGCATATGTTTATTATATGGAGCATAAGCTCCAGGCATATATAATTGATTAACTGATTAATAAAATGTCATTTCTGCACAATGCAGGTACTGTAGCAAAGTATGAGGCGGTGATCCTCAGGCGAAGCTGGTTTTTCAGGCTTTTCGCCGTGGGTGCCCTGTTCATATTTACTTTCATGAATATCGGGCTGTTCTCCCCTGTCGGTGACCAGCCCTGGGAATTAATGTCAATTCCATCCACAATCCCTCTTATTAATCTTTATCTGCTTAATATCGGGCAGGCTATTGTTGTTATTTTCCTGGCAGCCGATTTCCTGAGAAGAGACAAGAAGCTCGACACCAATGAGGTTCTTTACACCAGGTCAATGTCTAATTTTGAATATGTCATGGGAAAGACCTGGGGAATCATAAGACTGTTCCTGGGACTTGATATAATTATCCTTTGTATCGGGCTCTTAATGAATATCATATCAAAGAATATGTCGATAGACATACTTTCCTATTTTGAATATTTACTCATATTTACAATTCCTACCATAGTTTTCAGTCTTGGGCTGGCCTTTCTCCTTATGTCTGTGATTAAGAACCAGGCCATTACTTTTCTGGTTCTTCTTGGCATCGCAGCTCTTGACATGTTCTGGCTGTGGTACAGGGCAGGATCAGTTTTTGATTATATGGCCTTTGGCCTTCCTGTTTATAAATCGGGAGTCATCGGATTCGACAATGCAGGAGCTATCATTTTCCAGAGGCTTCTCTTTTTCTTTTCAGGCATCGCTCTGGTAATGAGCACCGTACTGATATTTAAAAGATTACCTCAATCAAAAGTTCACACCTCAATAGCTGTTGCATTACTGTTTATCTCAATAGCAGGGGCAGCATTTTGCGGATTCAGGACATATTCAACACTTATCGGCAATTCTGAAACCAGGAAAAGAGTAACTGAAACAAACAGACTTTTCGAAAACCGGAATTTCCCCGTTGTTACTGAAGCTTCAATTGATCTGATACATAAAGGCGAGTCAGTA
Organism: Bacteroidota bacterium; assembly: GCA_016718875.1. Classification (GTDB taxonomy): domain Bacteria; phylum Bacteroidota; class Bacteroidia; order Bacteroidales; family VadinHA17; genus LD21. Next base: position 42,942 of record JADKBL010000031.1, on the reverse strand, counting down.
GAAGCCGGGGCATATCTTAAAATCATCAACAATAATAGTGAACCTCTCAATTCTTATCTTTTCTCGCTGAATCCATCTCTTATTGTTAATAAAATAACAGCGCAGGGAATGGATCTCGAATTCAAAATTAATAACCATATAATTGAAATCCGGCCATTATCCGTTCTTCTTCCAGGTAGTTATGACAGTCTTAAAATAGAATACTCAGGCAAAATAAATGAAGCCTATTGCGTGCCGGATATCAGTAATAACCTGAAGGATAATATTAACAGGATTGCAATGCTGAATGTGAGCAAGAGACAATTCTTCCTTACCGGTAATTATCTTCTTCTAACTCCTGAAACACACTGGTATCCTGTGGCTTCCCTTAATTATTATCCGTCAAATCCTGCAAGGATCAAAATCGATTTTACTAAGTATACTCTGAGAGTAAGGTCTGCCAAAGGACTGGTTGCTGTTTCGCAGGGTAAAAGAATATCTGATTCTGATGGTTTTACATTTACTCCGGAAAGCCCGCTTACAGGTCTGACAATAGCCATTGGCAAATACCGGTCGGATACTCTTAAAGTAGACTCCGTAACATATATAGTAAACTACATTGCCGGAAATGACTATTACAAAAAGGACCTTACTGAATTAAAGGACACTCTTCCGAATCTTGTTTCGGGTATCATGAGAGATCTTGAAACTTCATTTTCCTCAAGGTATCCCTTTAAAACACTAAGCCTTGTTGAAGTCCCTGTGCAGTTCTATTCTTATTCCAGACAAAGCACCCAAACCAGATCAGAAGTTCAGCCATCAATTATACTCGTTCCTGAAAAATTGTCCACACTTGAAAATGCCGGTTTTGGCACACGGTTCAAAAGCCAGAAAAAAAGGATGGCAAGGAACAACCAGGTAATAACAGATAAGGAGTTGAAAATAAGACTCTTTAATGATTTCATGAGAGAGAATTTTATCAGCGGTACCAACACAATATTTGCCAGGGACAATCGATCAGAAGATATATATACCGAGCCTTCCAGGTATCGATTGGGACCAAGCTTCTATTTTTACCGGAACAATTTCTATTCTTCTGAATTCCCGGTAATAAATGCAGTATTTGAATCACATCTTCAGCATTTGCTCCAGCAGGGCCCCAGAACCGGATATTTGTCAATGTTTGGATCCCTCTCAGAGATCGACAAAGCTAATCTTATTTTAAGGACAAAGAGTTTCAGTGAACTTCTGGCCGAAAATCCCAAAGGTGATACAATTAGGGTTGTACTCGGAGTAAAGGGTGACTGGCTTTTTAACCTCCTGAGATCTGAAGCCGGAATTGAAGATTTCAATAAATGGTTCAGAAAATATTGTGAGGATAATGAGTTCAGGAGTGTTGATATCATGAAATTCAGAAACGATTTAAAAGAAAGATTCGGTTTTGATTTTTATCCCTATCTCGATAAGTGGTTCAATGGCAGGCAGCAACCCGGATTCATGTTTTCGGGACTGAAAGTAAACGAAATTGTAGTTGATGAAAGATCCCGTTACCAGGTCACCTTTTTTGCTTCAAATCCGGAAGCGGTTCCCGGTGTATTCAATATATCTTTCAGGGGAGAAGGTCCGGGAGGTTCCGGAAGGCAGGGCAGACCCGGAGCAGCCGGGTTTTCACCGGAAGGCCCCGGCTCAGGGCAGGCATTCATGCAGGGCAGAGGCATGGAAGCATCTGATATTGAAAAAATTGTTCTCCTTGAACCATTGGAGTCAAAAATAATCACGCTCATAACCGACAGACAGCCAAGGGCCGTCATTATTAATACCCTGTTTTCCAGAAATATACCCGGAGAAATAAACATGCCTGTAGGTGATATAATCAGGACACGAAGGAATCAGAATAATGTCAGTTCTGCTGAAAAAATAGTCTCCTCATCTGATACGAATGACTCAGGAGATATAATTGTTGATAATGAAGATCCGGGTTTCAGCTCAGGAATTGAAACTATTGAAGCTCCGTTAAAAAGGCTATTCGGAATCACAAACAGAAGAAGCAAAACTTATATGCAGGTAGGCCAGTGGAATATACCGGAATACTGGCAGCCTGTTGTCCAGACCTCCTATTATGGGAAATATGTAAGGTCGGCAGTTTATAAAAGAGCCGGATCGGGAGACAGGCCAATTACATGGACTGCAAAGATAAATGTACCCGGATACTATGATATTTACTGTTATGTTGGCAAAAGCAATGACAGGAGGCGTATTAGAACTGACAGAGGAGGAGGACCCGGAGCGCCGGTTGTGCCCGAAGGAGAACAGGAGGAAAGCCGGTTTAAGGATTTCCATTACAAGGTTTATCACGATGATGGTATTGAGGAAATAACTTTTGATTATGAAAATGCCGAACCAGAATGGAACAATATCGGAAGATTTTACCTCTCAAAGGATACTGCTAAGGTTGTGTTGTCAGATCAGTCTTCAGGAAGACTTGTTATCGGGGATGCTGTGAAATGGGTAAGGGTGGAGTAAGGTGAGGGGGAGACTGGGTGAGGGGGAGACTGGGTGAGGGGGAGATTAGGAGAATAAATAAATGAAGAAAGAATTAATATGATCAATATGAAATACATTGTGAGGATAATCAGTCTGAAATTTATTTTCATCACATTGCTGCCTGTACATTGTTTATCAGGTTCATCTCAGCAGGGAATGACCTTAGAGCAGTCCTTAACAACTGCCGAGGTGAACAGTCCTTCCATGAAGAAAACAAGACTTAATCTTATCAGGAACCAGGAGAATCTGAATGCACAGAATGCAGCTCTGAAATCACAGTTTGCACTTACTCTGAATCCCCTGAACTATACCCAGAGCAGAGAATTTAATAACCTGATATCTGATTATAACACATATAATGCAACTGAGAGTTTTGGTACTTTTTCAGTTATGCAGCCGATTAAACTGACAGATGCAAGGATCTCTCTTTCAAACAAATTCGGTTATACAGATTCATACAGTGAGTATTCAGGCACCACAACAAAGGGATTCAATAACAACCTGTCGATCAGCCTCGACCAGCCGCTTTTTACCTATAACAGGACAAAGCTTACCCTGAAGGAACTGGAGCTGGCCCTTGAAAATGCCCAGCTTAATTATGCAATACAGCTTCTGGGTCTTGAGCGTCAGGTTGCACAGGCTTTTTACTATGTTTACCAGCAGCAGCAGAGCCTTGATATCGCAAAACAGGCATACGAGAATATGCAGCAAAGTTATGCGGTTTCAAAGAACAAAGTGGATGCCGGTATTTCAGCCCGTGAAGAGATGTTCCAGGCTGAGCTTAACCTTGCAACGACTAAATCGGATTATGAAAATGCCCTTGTTTCACTTGAAAACGCCAAGGATGATTTCAAACTAATGATTGGTGTAAGTATCTACGACGAAATTATTGTACTACCTAATATTGCCGTTGACACTGTGCAGGTCGATATTGCCTTTGCCATTGACCAGGGACTTGCTAACAGAATGGAACTGCGGCAAAGGGAAATTGATATTGAAATTTCACAATTTGACCTCATTCAGACCAAGTCTCTCAATGAATTTAAAGGAAACCTGGGTGTTACATTCGGGCTTTTCGGCGATAATAAGAATGTAAAGGGATTATATGACAATCCAACCGACAATGAGAGTGTGGCATTATCGCTTTCAATTCCGCTTTGGGACTGGGGAGAAAGAAAAGCAAGGATAAAAGCCAGTGAAGCGTCTATTGAATCGGCAAATGTATCAGCTGAGGAGGAACAGAACAATATCGTTCTTGGGATAAGGAAAATTTACCGGAACCTCATTAATCTTCAGAATCAGATTGTAATAGCAAGGCAATCCGTTACAAATGCACAGCTCACTTATGACCTTAATCTTGAAAAATACAAAAACGGTGACCTTACAGGAATGGACCTTAATATTTTTCAGAACCAGTTGTCGGAAAAACAGCTCTCATATACCAATTCGCTGATATCCTATAAACTCGAACTCCTCAATCTTAAAATTCAGACACTTTACGATTTTGAAAAAAAACAGGCTGTTTCGCCGGTAATGACATTGGATAAATAAAAATTAAAAGATATGAACATGAAAAAAGGTTTTTTCATCTTAACACTTTTCCTGATAACGTTTTACTCCTGCAAAAACCAGGATCAGAATCTGAATGCAGATGTGGAAATACCAGTGTCTGTTGAAGATCTAAAACTCAGACATATAGGTGAATATGTAAGTACAACTGGTACTGTTTATCCCAAGGGTGATGTGGAACTGAGAGCTAAAATCACTGCCACTTATTTCCTTGAGAAAAATCCCGAAACCGGCAGAAACTGGCAGCTGGGTGACAGGGTAAGAGCCGGATCGCTGATAGTCAGACTCGAAGACAAGGAATATGTCAATTCAATACAGCTTGAGACCAACGAACTTAATATGGAGCTGATGGAAAGCGAACTCAAAAAACAGGAATCATTATATGAGAAAGGAGGCGTTACACTTAAGGAGCTCAAGACAGCCAGCATTAATTACAGCAATGCAAAAACAACTGCTGAAAACTCACGTCTTCAGCTCGAAAAAACAAGAGTCACCTCTCCCATTGATGGGGTAATAGTTGATCTTCCGTATTTTACACAGGGAAGTCAGGTGGAGACAGGTTCTACTGTTGTTAAAATTATGGATTATAATGTAATGTATCTCGATGTCCAGCTCCCTGAAAAATATATATCTGATATAAAACCCGGGCAAAAGGTAAGCCTCACAAATTATACTATTCCCGATGACACAATAACAGGAAGCATTACCCAGCTTTCGCCCGCAATCGATCCTGATACAAGGACTTTCAAGGGCAATATTGCTGTTTCAAATTCAGGATTACTTCTCAGGCCGGGTATGTTTGTAAAAGCCGATATTCTTGTAAACCAGAAAGATTCGGTAATTGTAATTCAGAAGAACATCATTCTTTCAAGACAGCGCGGGAAGACAGTTTTTATTGTTGACAGGGGAATTGCCAATGAAAGGATTATTGAAACCGGACTTGAAAACCTTACTGAAGTTGAGGTTACACGGGGAATTGCAGAGAATGACAGGATTGTTACCAGCGGTTTTGAAACACTGAGCAACAAATCGAAAGTAAAAATTATTAAATAACATCATGAACAGGATTGCACAATTTGCTGTAAAATATCCGGTTACGGTCCTGATGCTTGTTCTGGGAGTTGCCCTGCTTGGTTATATCTCATTCGGAAAGCTGGGCACTGACCTCTTCCCTGATCTGAACAACCCCAAGATCTATATCGAACTCAAGGCAGGTGAAAGACCTCCTGAGGAAATAGAGAAGAACTATGTCGATCAGATTGAATCGCTTTCAATGCGTCAGAGTGATGTTGTGGAAGTATCTTCAGTTTCCCAGGCAGGTTCAGCAACTATTACGGTTGAATATAACTGGAACAAGGATATGGATGAGGCATTCCTTGATCTTCAGAAAGAGCTCAACTCATTCAGCCAGAATTCAGATCTTGAAGATTTTACAATCTCACAATATGACCCCAATGCAGTCCCTGTAATGACTATCGGCCTGAAGCATGAATCTATAACCAACATGGATGAGCTCAGGAAAACAGCCGAGAACTACATCAGGAATGAGCTTGTAAGGATCGAAGGTGTTGCAGATGTGAAGCTTTCAGGAATTGATGAAAGCGAGGTTGTTATTGAAACCAGCAGGTACCTTCTGGAGTCATTCGGACTCACTTCTGATGCTATTGCTGCCCAGATCAGTAATTATAACAAGAATGTTTCAGGAGGCTCAATAATTGATATGGGGCTTAAATATGTTGTCAAGGGCGTAAGTGTTCTTGAGGATACCGAGGACCTGGGAAACATCATTGTCGGATTCCGGCAGACTGCATCAACTGCTTCAGCTTCTGCATCTTCGTCTGTCGATGCATCATCAGCATCACTTTCATCAAGGGTGCCGGTATACCTTAAGGATATAGCTAAAATCAGATTTGAGAACAAGGATCCTTTGAATATTGTAACTCTTAATGGTGAGCGCTGCATAGGACTTCTGATTTACAAGGAGCCGAAATTCAACACTGTAGAAGTTGTGAAAAGTCTTGATAAAGCTATTGCCGGACTTGAAAAAGCACTTCCCGGTTATAGTTTTACAAAAGTACATGATCAGGGAAATTATATTGACAATGCAATAGGTGAGGTTAAAAATACACTCATCATAGGTATCCTCCTGGCAGTATTTATCCTTTATGTATTTCTGAGAAGAATTGGTACCACACTCGTTATAAGTGTGGCTATTCCGATTTCTATTATTGCCACTTTTAACCTCATGTACTTCAACCATCTCACGCTGAACATAATGACACTCGGAGGCCTTGCTCTGGGAGCAGGTATGCTTGTCGACAATGCTATTGTCGTTCTTGAGAATATTACCAGGCTGCGGGAAGAAGGAGTACCCTTCACTGAGGCTATTATAAGAGGAACCGGGGAAGTAGGTGCGGCAATTACATCATCAACAATTACAACAATAGTGGTATTTCTTCCTATAGTTTACCTTCACGGAGCATCTGGTGAGATGTTTAAGGATCAGGCATGGACAGTTGCACTCTCACTGTTGTCATCACTTGTTGTTGCCATGCTTATAATACCTATGCTCGTTTCTGTTTTGCTCCCGGATAAAAGCAAGGCAGCCAACTCTTCCAAATCATTAAAATTCAACTGGTACAGCAGGTTTCTTGAAGCAGTTATTGTGAAAAGAATAACAGTAATTGTGGTTTCAGTTATTATAATGGCAATTGCTGCTTTTCTGATCCCTCAGCTGGGGAGTGAATTTATGCCAAGATCAGAATCTGCCGAATTCACAGTTAATCTAAAATTGCCTGAGGGAACAAGCCTTGAACTAACTGAAAGAACAACATCCAGTGCTGAGAAAATTATAAAAGAGCTTCTTGGCGATAAGCTGAAACTAGTTTACAGCCAGGCAGGCAGTGATAATAACTCATCCTTCAGCCAGACAGGGCAGGCAAAAGGCGATAACAATGCTACTATCAAGGTAATACTGGCCCCGGAGTATGCTGTTTCTGCAGAGGAGTCGATTTCCATTATTGAAAAATGGCTGAAGACTATTCCTGATCTTGAAACAAGCTTTACCAGGGATGAAACCGCCCTTCAGTCATCGCTCGGAACCAATGAAGCCCCCTTCACACTTGAAATATCTGGAGAAGATCATATTGAAATCGAAAGAATCCTCAATGAATGCAAATCAATTCTTGAAACCAATAAGGGACTATACAATATAACAACATCACTTGATGAAGGAACACCTGAAGTAGAAGTTACAATTGACAGGTTCAGAACAAGCTACTACAATGTGACAGTTGAGAGTATTATCAATCAGGTAAAAAACTATTTGTCAGGGTCTGCTGCCGGCAGCTTTGAGAAAGACGGAGAGATGAAAGACATAACAATTAAGCTTGGAGATCTTTCACTTCTGAGCCTGAGTGATATTATGATAAATGCAGGTAGCGTAAAAGTTCCGCTGAGCGAGCTTGCTAAAATAAAAACAGTAACTGCTCCAAGGGAGATTACACGGAGAAACCAGTCAAGGACTTCATATATATATGCAATGGTTAACAGCGATATGGCATTTGACAAGGTTATTAAGGAGGCTGAAGCATCACTTGCCCCTGTAGTTGTCCCGCTCGATTACAAGATTGAATTTACCGGGGAAGAGCTCAAGAGAAAAGAATCAATGTCAAATCTTTCATTTGCCCTTTTGCTTTCACTTATACTAGTTTTCATGGTGCTTGCCGCGCAGTTTGAATCAATACTTCAGCCTTTTATAATAATGCTCACTATTCCTCTTGCGGGTGTAGGGACCGTACTTACATTTTACCTACTTGGAAAACCCCTCAACATGATGGCCTATATCGGCATAATAATGCTTGGGGGTATTGCAGTAAACAATGCTATACTTCTAGTCGACAGGATTAATCAGCTCAGGGCTTCCGGAACTGGTAAAAAAGATGCAATTGTAATGGCCGGTTCGCAAAGGATAAGACCAATACTTATGACAAGCCTTACAACTATACTTGCCCTGCTCCCTCTTACGATCGGAATCGGAGACAGTGCCTCACTGAGGGCACCAATGGCACTTGCAGTTATAGGAGGATTGGTTTCCTCAACGATACTTACACTTGTTGTAATTCCCTGTGTTTACTGGGTATTCGACTCTCTGAGCAGTAAGTTTAACAGGCCGGAGAAAAATAAAGAAGGGCAGAGCATTAATATTTAATTGACAGAATGGACTTTATCATTAAGAGAAGGATACTGATCATAATGCTCTTCACCGGGCTGACAATGCTTGGCTATGTGTCATACAACAAGCTGTCAGTAGAATTGTTCCCGAACGCAGAGCTTCCTGCACTGATAGTACAGGTTGGCACTCCGCTTGAAATGGATCCTTCGTATATTGAGACCCAGGCAATCATTCCCATAGAAGGAGCTGTCGGAACCCTTGAGGGTATTGAAAAGATAGAATCAAATATCTCATCCAGATATGGAACAATTGTTATTTACTATAATCAGAATGCCGATCTCAAATATGCAAACCTGAAGCTACAGGAGAAGATTGATGTTGTAAAAGGTTCTATACCTGAAGAATTTATAATCAATGTCATTAAGATTGATCTTAAGCAACTTACCAACCAGTTTATGGAACTGCAGGTTCGTGGTGAAGGTGGAATTGACCGGGTAAGAAACATAGCCGACAGGGAAATAAAGCCTGAGTTTGAAAACATAGATGGCATAGCCGGCGTACAGGTCTATGGAGGTCAGGAGAATTCAATTGAGATCCGGCTGAATGAGAAAGCATGTAAGGCTAATGGGATCTCCATCGGACAGGTAAGAAATCTGCTTAATAACAATGGTGCCGACAAAACATTTGCAGGAAAAGTTTTTGACGGCAATATGGAGATGTTCGTAAATATTACTTCAGAATATACTGATGTAAGTGAGATTGGTAAGATTATAGTTAAAAGCGACGGACCTGTATTGCTTGGTGATGTTGCTGAAATAATCTACGGTGCAAAGGAGCGAACCTCCTTCAGCAGGGTAAACGGGCTGGATGCGGTTACTATAACGCTTGTCAACGACAACCAGGCTAATCTGATTGATCTTTCACATGAAGCAATCAGCGAGGTAGAAAAGCTAAACAGGCAGCTTGCTCCCGAAGGTATTTCCATTGTTGTGCAGAACAATACTGCCGAGATAATGGAAAAAAATATAAATCAGATTATTAACCTGGCAATCACAGGTGGACTGATGGCTGTTCTTATCCTGTGGATGTTTCTGAGGAATATCAGGCTGGTGACAATAATTGCAATTTCTATCCCTGTTTCAGTTTATTCGGCATTCAACTTTTTTTATGCATACGACATTACAATAAACAGTCTGACCCTTATAGGAATGGCCCTTGCAATCGGGATGCTTGTAGATAATTCAGTTGTTGTTCTGGAAAATATTTACCGGCTTGCCAGCCAGAGCTATACCCCGGAACAATCAGTAAAACAAGGTACTTCAGAAGTATGGAGGTCTGTCTTTGCATCAACTCTTACTACACTTATTGTCTTTTCGCCTTTTATCTTTTCAGATAATTTCATGGTCAGGATTATAGGCAAGAATATCGGTGTTTCAATAATTTCCACTTTAACAATTTCCCTTGTTATTGCCATGTTCTTCATTCCTATGGCAACCTATTACCTTCTAAAAAGATCATCAGGAAAAACATCTGAGATTTTTAAGAAGTTATCAATAAATGACAGGCTTATTCAGGGGTATTACTTAATCCTGAAAGCAGGAATGAGGAATCCCGCTTCAACCATTATTGGCACCCTGGTGCTCTTCTTCACAGCCCTTCTCGTCAGTCTGACCCTTAGCATAAGTCAGGCAGAGGAAGTTGAAGCACCTACTTTCCGTCTCTCTGTAACAATGCCCGGCGGTTCAACACTGGAAAAAACAGATGCTGTTATTGCTGAGGTGGAATCGAGACTATCCTCAATTCCTGAGAAAGAAGATATTGTTTGCAGGATTGAAGAAGATCAGGCTACTGTCACTGTCAATCTTAATAAGGAATGGGATAAAAAGAGTAAAAGAACTCTTCCTGAAATTAAAAATGATATTGAAGAAAAGGTTAAGAACATCTCCTCAGCTGAAATCAGCATGGATGAGCTATCAACAGGTGGTGGATTTACAGGAGGTGACGGCGGTGAAAATTACAATCCTGGTGCTGATTTCATGAACCTTCTTGGAATCGGGACAACAAGGGAAAGTATCATAATCAAAGGCCAGAACTTTAAGCAAATGAAAAATCTTGCTGATGATATTAAAGCATACATCGAAGATCTTTCTACTATCAGCAGCTCAAATCTGAATGTGCAGGATAATAAACCTGAGGTCCAGCTCCTGTTCGACATGGATTATATGGGCAGGAATAACTTTTCACTCATGAATCTTTCAGCCGCACTTGCCACTTTCAGTCCGGAATACTCTTCCGGGGCTAAATTCAGGCAGGGTTCGGAGAGCTACGATATTATGATAAAGTATGCAGAGGAGGATTCTCTGGTAATCAGACAAAAAGAAAAGACAATTGATGACCTAAAGCACCTGGAGGTTCTGAGCAGCTCAGGCTCTGTCATGGAAATGGAAGAACTGTCAAGGATAATTTTCTCTTCCGGAATGGGAAACATTCACAGGGAAAACCAGGAAAAAAGAATTACTGTGACATATTCATTCAATGAGGAGATAAGGAATTCGAAAGATCTGCTTGACGGAGCAAGAATTGATCTTGAAGCAATAGTTGCGGGATTGAATATTCCATCAGGTATTGCAGTTGAAATTGTCCATGAAGAAAACCAGCTTAAGGATTTTTATTACCTGATTGGAGTGGCCTTCCTTTTAATTTATATGATACTGGCTGCTGTATTTGAGTCACTTGTAACTCCGGTGGTTCTTATGTTCAGCATTCCGCTGGCAGCGTTAGGATCGCTTCTGGCATTAATTTTAACACAGAATTCGCTTCTGAATGCAAATACGCTGACAGGTTTTCTGATCCTCCTTGGAGTTGTGGTAAATAATGGCATAATCCTGATAGATTATACAAATATTCTTCGCAAACGGGGGTACAGATCTTACAGAGCTCTGATGATGGCAGGCGTAGCAAGGCTCCGGCCTATTATGATTACTGCATCAACAACAATAATTGCACTTGTTCCGCTTGCAATGGGGGAGGCTGAATTTGTATCCGTAATAGGAGCATCATTTGCTATTACTGTAATAGGAGGACTCTCTCTCAGTACTCTTCTTACACTTGTATTTATTCCGACTTTCTATATAGGCCTTGAGAATGCCCTTAAATGGATTTATTCACTGGGCTGGAAAAACAAAGCGATACAGCTCTTTATACTTGCTCTTTCAATATTCCTTATCTACACCAATATTGATAAGTTCATATGGAAGCTGATACTCACAATTCTGGTCGTAATTCTGATTCCGGCAACCACATGGTTCATAATGAAAAGCCTCAGGAAAGCCAGAGTGACAGTTATATCTCCTGATGAAAATATAACAATCACGGTACAGAGTCTTGTTAAAATTTATGAAAGGGAAAAAAGATGGGCCCGGGAATGGAAAGCCGGAGCAAGGATCAGAAAAAGACTGGGTCTCGAAAAGCAGTATCATACTTTCAGGGATTTAAATGACCTGATATGGAAAATTCCTGTTCTGGGTTTCCTTTTATATTTCACATATTTCTACCTAATCAAAGGATTCTGGATCTTCCTCTTCAGCATCGGAACCTGGTTCTTTCTATCCTATGCATGGAACCCGGTGCGGAAACTGATTGTAAACAAAAACATTAGAGAAAGCAAAAAGGCGGCTGATATCATATCATCAGCTATCGATTTTATTGTATTCTGGCTTATTCCACTTGCTAACCTGGTATGGTTTCAGCTGAAATGGGATAATATTGTTGTGGTTCTTATACTTGGTTTCTTATGGTTCATTGCTCTATTCATCTATAAAACAGGACTAAAGCTTTCAAATGAGAATATTGATATATACAGGCTTGAAGGAAGGCTAAAAAATCTCAGAAAAGTAGTGTACAGGATAGTTGCAGCAGTTCCTCTTATAGGCAAAAAGAAGAAACCTTTCAAGGCGTTGGGATGCGTATCTCTTTCAATAGGAAATGGGATGTTCGGATTACTTGGCCCTAACGGTGCCGGAAAAACAACTCTGATGAGAATTATATGCGGAATACTTGAGCAGAGTTATGGCAAGGTATGGATAAACGGACTCGACACACAAAAGATGAGAGAAGAGCTGCAGGGATTGATTGGTTACCTGCCCCAGGAATTTGGAAGTTATGAGAACATGACAGCCCATGATTATCTTCATTACCAGGCTATTCTCAAAAATATTACGGACGTTAAAACCAGGGAGGAGCGTGTAACATATGTTCTCAGGGCAGTTCATATGGAAGACCGCCGGCATGAGAAGATAGGTTCATATTCCGGCGGAATGAAGCAGAGAATGGGGATTGCCCTTATCCTGCTGCATCTGCCAAGAATTTTGGTTGTGGATGAACCAACAGCCGGTCTCGATCCCCGCGAAAGGATCAGATTCAGAAATCTTCTTGTTGAACTGAGCCGTGAGCGGGTTGTAATTTTTTCAACCCATATAATTGAGGATATTTCAAGTTCCTGCAACCAGGTAGCGGTACTTAATAAAGGCAGACTGAGGTACCTTGGCAAACCTGTTGATATGACCAGGGAAGCTGAAGGTCATGTATGGCAGCTAACGATACATGAAACAGAATTCCAGTCATTTGTTGCGAAATATCTTGTGGTTCATCATATGTCGGACGGAGAAAAAATAAGGCTCAGGGTTGTTTCAGAGTTCTCTCCCTCGGATACCGCAGTAAAAGTAACTCCAAGTCTTGAGGATGCTTATCTGTGGCTTTTAAGAGGTCACGGAAACACTGACAGTAATTTAAACCATAAAACTGCGTGATGAAAACAAACAACCTATTCAATATCAGCAGCTTGATCTGGAAAATGATTATTTACAATCTGAGGATCATCTTTGCCAACAAGTTTATATGGTTTCTTGCAGGATCTGTAGCATTTTACCTTGGACTTTCAGTGATTTATGTTTTCGCCAACGATATATCAAAAATGGCTGATTTGTTCGGAGTATTTTTATTTTCCGGATTACTGCTTGTTTTTTATCCTGCTGTATTTGGGATACAGAATGACCAGGATGCCAGAACAATTGAAATACTTTTCGGAATCCCAAACTACAGATATAAGGTTTGGCTTGTCAGAATTATTCTAATATTTTTTGTTGCTTTTTTAATAATGCTTGCTTTTACATTTCTTTCCTCTGTCCTTATTGTGAAATTCAGGATTTTCAATGTAACTCTTCAGGTTATGGCTCCGGTCCTTTTTATGGGAATGCTGGCATTTATGTTATCAACAATTGTAAGAAATGGAAATGGCACAGCTGTTATAATGATAATCATTGGATTAGTTTATATGATTATGATGGATTCTTCTCTTGGAAAAAGTCAATGGAATATTTTTCTTAATCCTTTTGAAGTACCAAGGGGTATAAATGAAACTTCCTGGGCATTAATCACATTTAAGAACAGGATTATATTGATAACGGGATCGGTTATTTTTCTTTTGGGTGCATTACTGAACCTGCAAAACAGGGAAAAATATATGTAACCCCTTCAAACAGCCACATCGGGCTTAAATGTTCCTATGACCAATGAAAATACAGGTTAAACAATGCCTGACTCAATGGTTCTGTCATCTGTTTTTTTTGTAAATTTATATCTGAACCTGATACAGAAAAGTCACAGATGGAACTATCAATACTCAAGGATATTGTCATAATATTTGCATTATCTACCATTGTGAATCTGGTATTCACAAGGTTTAAGATACCGACAGTTTTAGGATATCTGCTCACAGGAATTATAGCCGGGCCTCATCTTCTCTCTCTTGTCGGGGAAAGTCATCAGATTGAGCTTTTAGCTGAAGTTGGAGTGGTGCTGCTTCTTTTTACAATCGGGATGGAGTTCTCGCTCCAGCATCTTCTGAAAATCCGAAAAAGAGTATTTGTCGGAGGTTTGGTACAGGTTAGTGTAACTGCCGGTGTATTCTTCATTTCCGGCTGGCTGTTTAACATGAGCTGGCAGACCAGTATCTACATAGGATTTCTTGCAGCACTAAGCAGTTCTGCCCTGGTATTAAAGATTCTTCAGGAACGATCGGAGCTTACTTCAAATTACGGAAGAACTGTTCTGGGAATTCTGATATTCCAGGATCTGCTTCTTGCTCCTTTAATGCTTTTTGGCAATCTTCTTACAGACAATTCAATGGACTTGCAGGTTGAGCTTCTTACGCTTACACTGAAGGTGATATTCATTGTTGCTCTGCTTTATGTTGGAAACAGATGGTTACTTCCGAAACTGCTGCATCTCATTGCCCTGACTAAAAACCAGGAACTCTTTATGATGAGTATATTCCTGATCTGCTTTGCAATAGCACTCCTGACTTCAAAGTTTGGAATGTCACTTGCCTTTGGCGCTTTCCTTGCAGGCCTTATGCTTTCAGAATCGGAATACAGCTACAATGCATTTGGCAATTTCCAACCGATAAAGGATGTATTTGCCAGCTTTTTCTTTGTTTCTATCGGAATGCTCCTTGACATCTCTTTTGTTATTGATAACTACTTTATTGTAATAATCAGCGTTGTTGTTCTTCTGCTCGTTAAAAGCATCATTGCAGCAGGTACGGGTTTTATACTTGGACATACACTTCAGGGAACAGTTCTCATAGGATTATCACTAAGCCAGGTGGGAGAATTTTCATTTGTAATTGCCAAAATAGGTTTTGATAATTCAATTCTTCCCGACAACATCTATCATCTCTTTCTGGCTGTTGCGGTAATTACTATGGCAGTTACTCCATTCCTGTTTTACCTGTCAAAACCTGTTGTAAAAATATTAATGAAACTGCCTCTACCTAAATACATCATTGAAGGTTTATTTCCACTCGAGGAAATGGCTGTTCCTGATTTCAGGAACCACCTTGTCATAATAGGGAAAGATGCAAGTGCCATCAAGCTCTCAAAAATGGCAAAGCTTAATAATATTGAACATATCTCAATTATTTTTGATCCGGCACTCGCAAGGGAAAAGATGAATAATGGTGAAGCTGTTGTTTACGGAGATGCTGTAAATGAACCAATTCTGCAAAAAGCTCATACAGATACTGCTGATATTGTTGTTGTCTCTGTTGGCAGTATTATACCATCAATGGCAATAATAGATAAGGTAAGGAGGATCAATAAACATGCATTCATCATTGCCAGAGGCACATTGATACAGAATGTGGAAATGTTGTACAAGGCCGGGGCTGATCAGGTATTACCGGAAAAACTCGAAATAGCTATCGACCTCCTCAACCGGATCCTTGTAAAAAGACTCCTTCCTCAGAAGGAAGTAAACAGGATTCTCACGCATATCAGGAATACCAGTCTGGGTGAATTCAGCCGGAAAGATATCATTAACCAACCATCTGTCCTTGACGAATTTCCAAATATAAGTATCACAGCCGTGACTGTTGAGAAGGGATCACAGGCAGAAAACAGGTCACTTATTGAATTGGAGCTCAGGAAAAAGACCGGAGTAACACTTCTTGCTATCCGAAGGGGAACGGATATTATTGAACATCCGGTTCCGGAAACCTTTTTCAGACCTGAGGATATTGCTTATCTCCTGGGCAATCCAGAACAGCTTAATTTTGCATCAGAAATGCTTCTCAGGAAAACCCAGTAAGGCAAATAAATTAGTGCCTCTGCCTCTTTGCGGGAATTAATTATTCTACATATCTTTAATAAAAAAAATTCTTTATGTTACTTTCAGCCTGCGGATTAATCTGTGATGATTGTGAATTTTTTAACAAAACCTGTTCAGGATGTTATAAAGTAAAAGGATCAACATTTTGGGCAAAAGAGATGATGCCTTCGAAAGTCTGCCCTTTGTATGATTGTTCTGTTAACAAAAAGGGGTTAAAGGATTGTGGTGGATGCAGTGAACTTCCATGTAGTCTCTTCCTCAACATGAAAGATCCGAACTCAACAGAAGAGCAGCATCAGAAATCAATAGCTGAGCGTGTAACACGACTTAAAACAAACTAATTCAGGTCACTGCCTGATGCCTGTAGCCTTATTCAAACGGATTTTCCTTTGAGAAATCAGGTCTGTAATTGATGTTACTCTCCATATCCTGAAGCCAGCCATTTCTGAATCCAAGCTTCTCCATTTCCAATGCCACTTCCTCATATTCAGAAATGTATAGTGACCGGCTGAGATCAGTTACATTTTTTGTACCCGGAGTAGGATGATATTGTGACATCAGGGAAATATGAACTCCGGTTGAGAGCTCTTCAGCAATAATCCGAAGCACATTTTTGCTATCTTCCGCATGGCCCGGCAATACAAGATGCCTTATAAGTAATCCACTGACAGCCCTGTCTTCATCATCCAGTATTAATTTCGAACCTTTCTGGTAATACATCCTCTTCAGAGCCTTAATTGCCACCTCAGGGTAATCTTCAGCATCTGAAAGTCTTTTAGAAATATCCGAAGAGGCATATTTGAAATCGGGCAGGTAAACATCAATAATACCTTCAAGGCTGTCAATCAGCTCAGGCTTATCAAATCCATTGGTATTATATACAAGAACCGGTCTTAGATCTCTTTCATGCAACCCCCTGATTATTGCCTTCATTTGCGGAATGCAATGAGAGGGTGACACAAAGCCAACAGCCCTTATTCCGCCTGAAATAATTTTTGCAACACTATCTATTACCTGTTCAGGGGTATAACAATCTCCGGAATATTTGCCGGTCGGCCTTGATATCTCATGATTCTGACAAAAAACACAATGCAGGTTACACCCTGAAAAAAAGATGTTACATATCCCGTCAGTACCACTGATTACAGGTTCCTCTCCTCTGTGAATACATATAGAAGCTATATTCATCCCTGCATCCGAACCGCAATATCCATCTCCTCCTGCGTATCTGTCAACACCGCATTCTCTTGGACACAAGTTGCATGCTGACAATAACTTATATTCCTCAGGCAGAAATAGTCCCTTCATCAAAAAGAATCTTCAGTTAAACACTAATCTGCGCTCATCTGCATTATCTGCGGGAACAATAAAATTTGAATCTCCCGCAGATTTCGCTGATAGACGCTGATGGTAAAAAATTCAAATATCAGAAAAATTGTGAAAGTAAAAGCCTGCAACTACGTTAACCTGTGATTAATAATTCTTTAAAGTTTTTGCTAATTCCAAAAGAATGTGTACTTTTGCAAGCGAAATGAGGGGAATTGAGACCTAGGGGACCAGAGTCCCCTATTTTATTATCGGTTTTTAAAATGATTGAAAAGAATAAGATAGAGGAGATTATTAAGGAGTTCATCAGAGGGACTGATCTCTTCCTTGTTTCAGTTAAGGTAAGCAGTGGGAACAGGATATCTGTCCTTGCTGACAAGAATACCGGCATCACTATTGATGAATGTGTTTCTATTCACCGTCACATTGAGAATAATTTTAACAGGGATGAGGAGGATTTTGAACTGCAGGTATCATCTCCGGGACTTGATACTCCTTTCATTGTAATTGAACAATATCAAAAGAATGAGGGGAAAAAAGTCGAGGTTACTGATAATGACGGAACAAAATTTACAGGTTTACTTAAAAACGTAACTGCCGGAGGATTTGAGCTGGAGGCAGAAGTAAAAGTAAAAGGAAAAGGGAAGGAACTTAAGGAAATATCCTTCAACCTTGACCAGGTAAAAACAACAAGAGTAGTCTTAACAATTAAATAATACTTAGAGGTTTACACCAAATGGAAAACGTTAATTTGATCGACACTTTTTCGGAATTCAAGGAGTTGAAGAACATCGACAGGCCAACTATGATGAGTGTGCTTGAGGATGTATTCAGAAGTATGCTTTCAAAGAAGTATGGTTCGGCTGATAATTTCGATATAATTGTCAATATCGACAAAGGAGACTTTGAGATATGGAGGAACAGGGTGGTTGTCGCTGATGATGAAATTACTGATCCTGTTATACAGATTCCACTTTCAAAAGCGAAAGAGATTGACGACGATTATGAAATTGGAGAAGAAGTTTCGGATGAGGTAAAATTTCTTGATTTCGGCAGGAGAGCAATACTTTCTCTCAGACAAAACCTGACTGCACGCATTCTTGATCTGGAAAAAAACAATATTTATATTAAGTACAAAGACAGGATCGGAGAAATAGTTACCGGTGAGGTTTATCAGGTCTGGAAAAGAGAAATCCTGGTACTTGATGATGACAGCAATGAACTTATTATTCCCAAGAGCGAGCAGATACCTTCTGACCACTTTCGCAAAGGCGATACTATAAGGGCAGTAGTAATTAAGGTTGAGATGAGGAACAATACTCCTTTCATCATCCTGAGCCGTACGTCACCGGTATTTCTGGAAAGACTGTTCGAGCTTGAAGTACCTGAGATATTCGATGGTCTAATCACTATTAAGAAAATTGTAAGGGTTCCCGGGGAACGTGCAAAAGTTGCTGTTGAATCGTATGATGAACGAATCGATCCTGTTGGTGCTTGTGTTGGTATGAAGGGATCAAGAATACATGGAATTGTACGTGAATTGCGTAATGAAAACATTGACGTAATAAACTTTACTGCTAACAATCAGCTATTTATACAGAGAGCCCTCAGCCCTGCCAAAATCACTTCAATAAAACTGGATGAGGAGACTAAGAGAGCTGAAATTTACCTTAAACCGAATGAGGTCTCACTGGCAATTGGAAAGGGAGGTTTGAATATCAAACTTGCCAGCCAGCTTACCGGTTATGAAATTGATGTCTACAGAGAACCCGGAGGTGAGGATGAGGAAGATGTCAACCTTGAAGAATTCAAAGATGAGATAGAAGACTGGATTATTGAAGAGCTTAAATCGATTGGTTGCGACACTGCAAGAAGTGTTCTGACTCTCTCGATCAGTGATCTTGTAAAGAGAACTGACCTTGAAGAGGAAACCGTCAAAGAGGTAATCAATATCCTTCGTTCCGAATTTGAATAGTATTGTATCAGCTGATCAATTTTAAAGTTTTAATAAAGGCAAGGAATTTTTATGACTGATGATGTAAAGGCAACGAGATTAAGTAAAGCAGCCCGCGAATTCAATGTGGGGATATCCACTATTGTGGAGTTCCTGCACAAAAAGGGTTTCGACCTTGATCCCAATCCGAATACCAAACTGCCGAATGAAGCTTATATCCTGCTTGTCAAGGAATACAGCACCGATATCAGCGCAAAGAAGGAATCTGAAAAGCTTGTCTTTAAGGACCTTCATAAGAAGAAAGAATCCGTTTCAATAGATGACGTATCTGAAAATCCGGAGATTGAAGATGCGGAAAAGGATAATGATGTGCTTGTTAAGGATTCTACTGTATCAAAACCTACAATGGATCTCAAGGCTGATATCAAAAAGCCTGACATCAAGCTTGTTGGTAAAATTGATCTGGAAAAAGCCCTGAAACCAAAAACTCCTCCCAAGAAAGAGGAGGTTGTTGCAAAACCTGCAGTACAGGAGCCAGAGGCTACCAAACCGGTAAAGGAACCAGTTTCCAAAAAGGAAAAACCTGTTGAACCTGAACCTGTTGAGGAAAAGAAAGTAAAGGCAAATATCGATCTGCATATTGTAGGTAAAATCGATCTTGATACAATCGCAAAAGACAGCAAACCCGAGAGAAAAGAGGAGAAAAAGGGAAAGGCAGCAAAAGAAGAACATGCTGATAAAAAACCGGTTGAAGTTAAGATACCTGAGCCTGTTGAAGAGATTATAGAGGAGATTGAAGAGATTATCCCAATTGAGGAAGTTATTGAAAAAATTATCGTTCCGGAGCGGGAAGAAGATGTTGTTGCTCTGTACAAAACTGATTTCAAAAAACTTACAGGCCCAAGGGTAGTAGGAAAAATCGACCTCCCGGTTGAAGAGAAGAAAAAGCCGGCTCAGCATCAGCCTGTAAAGGTTGAAGGTGATGACTTCAGAAAAAAGAAGAAGAGAAAAAGGATTCAGAAAGACAAAGAGGTTGTACCTCTCACAACACAGGATTCAGCTGACAAAAAGGATAAGTTCGGACCTAAGAAAAATAATATTGTCAAAAAAAGACCATTAAGAGCTGAAGTAACCGAGGAAGAGGTCCAGAAACAGATCAAGGAGACTCTTGCCAGGCTTACAACAAAAGGAACATCAAAAGGATCACGCTACAGACGCGATAAAAGAGAATCCATTAGCCAGAAGCAGCAGGAAGCAGTTGACAGGATAGAACTGGAAAAGAACATTCTTAAAGTTACTGAATTTGTTTCCGTCAACGAACTTGCTTCGATGATGAGTATCCCCGTAACGGATATCATTTCAACCTGTATGAGTCTTGGACTGTTCGTATCCATTAACCAGAGGCTTGATGCTGAAACAATGGCAATACTTGCTGATGAGTTCGGATTCAAGGTTGAGTTTGTGAGTGCAGAACTCCAGGAGGCTGTAAAAGAGGTTGAAGATGAGGAAGAAGATCTGCAGCCAAGACCTCCTATTGTTACTGTTATGGGACATGTTGACCATGGAAAGACAAAATTGCTTGACTACATAAGAAATACAAACGTTATTGCCGGTGAAGCCGGAGGTATTACCCAGCATATCGGGGCATACGGAGTTATCCTTGAAGATGGAAGGCAGATCACCTTCCTTGATACTCCGGGACACGAAGCCTTTACTGCCATGCGTGCCCGTGGTGCCCAGATTACAGATATTGCTATCATTGTTGTAGCTGCTGATGATGGCGTTATGCCTCAGACGAGGGAAGCTATTAACCATGCATCTGCTGCTGGTGTTCCTATAATTTTTGCAATTAACAAAATTGATAAGCAATCTGCCAACCCTGACAAAATTAAAGAGGCACTTGCTGCAATGAATTATCTTGTTGAGGACTGGGGCGGTAAATACCAGTCTCAGGAGATATCAGCAAAATCAGGTTTAAACATTGACCTTCTTCTTGATAAGGTTCTCCTTGAAGCGGAAATGCTTGATCTGAAAGCAAATCCTGAAAAGCCTGCATTAGGTACGGTTATTGAATCCTCCCTTGACAAGGGAAGAGGATTCACAGCTACAGTACTTGTGAAAGCCGGAACATTAAGAATCGGAGATATAATGCTTGCAGGCAGCTGCTTCGGGCATATAAAAGCTATGTATAATGAGCGCGGACATAAAGTTGATGAAGTTGGCCCTGCTACACCTGCCCTTATACTTGGACTTAATGGTGCGCCTCAGGCAGGTGACAAGTTCAATATTATGGAAAGTGACCGTGAAGCCAAAGATATAGCTACTAAAAGAGCTCAGCTTCAAAGGGAACAGGGGCTCCGTACCCAGAAACATATTACTCTTGATGAGATTGGCCGCAGGATTGCAATCGGCAACTTCCAGGAGCTTAATATTATTGTAAAAGGAGACGTTGACGGTTCTGTTGAAGCACTCAGTGATTCACTCTTAAAACTCTCAACTCCTGAGATACAGCTTAATATTATTCATAAGGCTGTAGGCCAGATATCAGAGTCTGATGTACTTCTTGCTGCCGCATCGAATGCCATTATAGTAGGCTTCCAGGTCAGGCCTTCGCTGAGCGCAAGGAAACTTGCGGAGAAGGAAGAGATTGATATCCGTCTCTACTCAATCATTTATAATGCAATTGAAGAAATCAGGGCTGCTATGGAAGGTATGCTGATGCCTGAGCTGAAAGAAGAGATCATTGCAACCCTTGAAATACGTGAAGTATTCAAAGTTACAAAGGTTGGCACAGTTGCAGGCTGTTACGTTAAAGAAGGAAAGATTACAAGGAATACCCGTGTAAGGGTTATTCGTGATGGAATTGTAATCTATACCGGGGAACTCGGATCTCTGAAACGTTTCAAGGATGATGTAAAAGAGGTTGTAGGAGGCTACGAATGTGGTCTTAATATTCTCAACTTTAATGACATAAAGGTTGGAGACATTGTCGAAGGCTACCAGGAAATAGAGGTTAAGAAAACTCTTAAAATAAAAAAGGGGCTGAAAATCAGCCCCTTTTTTTTGTCATATCTTCTATAATAGTTCTTTATATTTTTCAGCAGTAAGAAGTGCTGCAATTTCAGCAGGATCAGTTATCCTGATCTTTATCATCCACCCTTTACCGTACGGGTCCTTATTAACAGCATCCGGAGAGTTTTCCAGTTCCGGATTAACTTCAATAACCTCACCACTTACCGGCATGAACATATCCGAAACCGTTTTAACAGCTTCAATGGTACCAAATACCTCTTCCTTCTTTAAGGTCTCACCTACAGTTTCAATCTCGATAAATACTATATCACCAAGTTCTCCCTGTGCAAAATCAGTAACACCAACATATCCGGTATCACCTTCAACTTTTAACCATTCATGGTCTTTTGTATACAATAAATCTGCAGGTATGTTCATGACTTAAATGTTTTTGATGAAACCTTTCTTTTACTAAAATAATCATATCAAAAATAGATAAATTTTTATTTATCCAAGGTGATAAATCTCATTTTTAAAAATACACCTTATCAGAGCAAATTATTGAACCAGCGTGAACTTCAGTGAGAAACCAAAATTGGTATTTGAAGTCGGGAACGTATTGGCCACAAAAGGATTTGTCATACTATGGTCAGCAAATAGCTGAAGGTTGAACCTGTCGCTAAGGACATAATCAGCTGTTGTGCCAATTGTAAATACCTTCTGTCCTACTACTGGCTGGTTGACATTCTCTATCAGCTTCCTGGCAATTGTCTTATTATCTCTTACCGAAAAGTCAAGTCTTATATTCAGATCACTTCTCAATGCTCTCTGTCCTCCTCCGGCAGTCCTTAGAATTATCTGAACCTCATCAAACCTGTAACCGGCACCGATAATTACTTCGTTTATTCGTGCATCAGCTATCTGGTTGCTGGTCAGATTAAGTGAGACAGTTCTTGACTTTCGCCATTCCATTCGGGTTGTAAGACTGTTTTTCCAGTTCATGTCAATGTTTATAAGCGGACTGAACTGCTCGTTTATTGATACCACATTGATCTCGTACATTGGAAGAAAATTACTTTGAAGGTCTCTTATTGCACTTACACCACTTTCATTAGATTCAAAATTAAGGTTAGTAGTGTATGATCCAATCTGATAGGTGCTCCTGTACTGATGCATCAGGTTTATAGACCTGAACCATCTCTGAACGAGCTCAAATTTTGACAGTCCGTCAAAATTTATACTCCAGTTTGGCATCATCCTGAGTGCTGAAGGAAATGTCTCCAGGGTTACTTTGTTTGGATCTGTTTTGGTATATGCTGCTATAAATGAGGGAATAAGCACATCTCTCGATGTTTGTCCAAATCCGCTTTTATACGGTCCCTCAATAGGATTTCCGGTTAAAGGATCAGTATCCGGATCATATGTGGGATCAACCTTCCTCCTCGCTTCAGCTCTTCTTGAAGAAATAATTACTGCATTCTCCTTGAACCTCTCAAAAGCCGGGGAGACATAATCCATATCCTTTGAAATCTTTTCAAAGGAGGTTCCCCAGGAAATAACACTGATGGAATATGTTCCTGACATTACCTTATTCCTTGTGCTGTCAGGAAAAGTGCCATTATAATCAGCTATATAATAAGAATTAACAGTTTCCATGTAACGCCGGTCAGCATTGAGGTCAATTCTTAAACCGGGGAAAGGTTCTATCATACTACGGAATGATAGGTCATACTTATTATACTGGGAAGCCGGCGTATTAAGCAGAGAATCGGTCGAAATCCAGTTATGGGATACAGCCTTATCAAAGAAGTTCTGATCATTGTATCCCAGAATAAAAGGCCATCCGGGTGCAGTTACTCCATCGGAGTTAGCCATCCCCAGGTATGAGGTCCCCGGAGAGTAACCGGGAAGAAACTGTCCCTGAGAAGATGTAAGTGTCAGGCTCACCGATCTGACACCCATTAGTGCTCTTATCAGAAACTCCCCCGTAACTATCATCGGATTCCTCTTCTTCTGTACCTTTCCCTCGATCAATACAGTAGCACCATCAACCTGTTCATCAGCAGTAAAATTAACCCTGTTATCGCTAATGATCTCCATCTTTCCCTTAACCTCCTGCCCGCTCTTATTTGTAATCTTAACCTTTACATCTCTTGTACCAAGGTTATGATTGATAGCTTTTACTGCTTTTGATCTGAAACTCAGATTCGACTTTGTATAGGTAACGGGTACAGTTTCAGTCTTCTGACGCTTGGCTCCTTCAGGTCTGGTATTGTTTTCAATATTCTTCAGGAATTTGGACTTTCCGTAGAGTGTTGAAAGATTTGCCATTCCGGTAATCGTTGCCTCATTGTGGTTTTTGATTGAATTACCCATATTTATGTTAAGGCTGTCAGGGAAAACAGGTCCTGCTAACCAGTTATAATCAGCACCATAACGCGCATTGGCATTTAACCAGGAGAGCAATGGAAGCTTATTGATCGGAATATTATACTGGACATTAAGGAAGTGGTTGTAATTAACGTTCCTTCCCCCATTTCGCAGATTAGTCAGGACTGAATCTTTCCAGTTGTTGTAACTGTCATTGTATCTGTTCCTGTCAACTCCGCCAAATGGCTCATCAATTCTTGAGATATTATTGGCAGTAAAGTCAATTTTCAGCTGCCTTGTCAGATCATATTTGAAATCATACATCCTGTACCATTCAAAATCCTTCCTGTATGATGGTGTTACCCTGAGGTTTGGATTATTTATGTTTCGTGTTTTAATCTCACTGTAATATCTGTAAAGTTCTGTTCTGAGTCCTACACTCTTCGGGAAAGGATAGAAATTGAAATCCTTGAAGAGCCTGAATACTGATGGATTAAGAAATCTTACATTCTTTAAAGGCATGATATTAACAGGCTGCGACTCATAATTATAGTTGAGACCTCCTCTGTAGTTCTTTTCCAGATTGATTTCTGTTTTTGTATTGCTTCTGTAAATCTCATTATAGGTATAGTTTGCACTCAGGTTAGCAGGATCATAGAAGTGAGGCTTTTCACCTCTTGCACTTATCCCCGCATTGCTGATAGTAAACGTTTTACGCTGGGCAAGGTCTTCGGATATAGCTTTAATTGAGTCGCGTTCTGCCTGGTTTTTTGCAGCATCAAGTGCTTCTTTTAGAGGGATATCAGGATCAAGCTGATTATACTGAGGCTGGATACGTGTTTCAGAGAACCCGGCATATACAGGTAATCTCACTGCTGCTTTTTCAGGAAAAAACTTTCCAAGTTCAACTGTTGACGAAATATCATACATTTTTGTATTCTCAATACTCCGTTCATTTACTTTCTTATCGATACTTCCCCATCCGGGAGTAGTTGTCTGACCAACCATATCAATGGTTCCAAGATCAGCAAGCCTTGCCTGAAGATGTGCATTTGCAGCCCACCCGCTGTTTTCAACAAAATCGCTGAGACGAAGTTCGTTGAACCAGACTTCACCTGACTTTGGAGTTCCGTCATCATAATTCTGGTTTCTTGTTTCAATAGGATTCCTGACCCCGACCATTATTACTTTAATGTTGCTCAGGTTGGGATTACCTGACACTGAAACTCTTGCTGCTCCGTTCGAATAGACAAATACATCAGACACGCTCAGGGATGAACCCGGCAAATCCATCTGCCTGTTTCTCTCCTGCTTGGCTTCCTGCAGCAGTGCCATGTTAATAATGAAGCTGTTATCTTCCGGCCAGACCAAAGATCGTGAGGCGTCTGAATTATTATCATAATGCCCCTGAGATGTCAGTTTCAGGGGGAGTTCATACTCATAGAAGTTCCCTTTGTAATCAGATCCGAGACGTACAAATGCAGTTAATTCATCATTCTGAAGCGGCTGTCCTATAAGGGCTTCAGCATGAACTTCCATCCTTAAACTGCGATACTGGCGAATATCTATGTTTACATTTTTATAGGCAGCCCGGGCATCTCCATCCTCAAGATTCTGTACTTTAAGAACCATTGACTGTTCGTTCAGCTGCCTGAGCTGTGGATTCTGAGGATCAGTCACCCTGTCAAACCCGGGGGGCAAAACATAGTTTACAGGTTCCTTCCCGGAGTTTTCTTCAATACTTACCGAACTAATCTCAAATGTCCCGTCTGAAGTTTCCGGGATAGTTATTCTTTCGCCGCCTTCCATGAAGGAAATGTTATATTTTCTCCACTCAGCCCTTACAAGGTCAAGTTCTGCAAACCTCATAATCGTAGGTTTTGTAAATCCTTTCATATACATCCTCATGAAACGGATCGACTTGAAATCCTTAATCGAACCAACAACTTTCTGATAATCAGTAATAGGAATTTTGAACTGGTACCATTTCACCTTCGATTTTTTGGTATTCGCAAATGTCGCCTCATATTCAATCTCATCAACTACATAATTGGTACCTACCTTTATGTCACCGGGACGCATACTTACCTTATACTGATAATAGCTTTCAGTTTCACTCAGTGTATTATCCCTGTTTATATCCTCCATGTCTGGCAGGGTTGTCCCTGAAGTCGGATAATTCTCCACCGACATTTCAGAAGTGGGGGAATTACCGTCCTGACCATTATATTTTTTATAGCGCTCAAGAATATTAAGCTTCCTGGCATCATAATCGCCTCCCCTGAAATAGTGAAAATTATCACTGGAAGGGTCTCCAACTGCATCCTGAAAAACCACAGGATCGACTCTGAGCTGAAGCTTCTGCAGGTAATTATTGAAAAATACCTGCTCATCCGGATCCCCTACTCCGTCAAGTCCGACATCCTGATATTGTCTCGACTCAACAGCATTATCGAAGGCATGCACAACAGCCTGCACGGTTGGAACCCTTCCCCATGCTGTAGTATCAACATTCTTCACCTCAGATGATCCTGGAAGTCCGTTTTCAAAACTTTTCCGGGAATCGCGCAGGATATCTTCTGAAATATTCCCAAGGTTTATATAGAAATCGCCGCCTTCATTATCAGGATCCTCAACAAATGGGTCCATGAGCCAGAATTTAATATACTGAATATTGGCCGACTCAAAATCACTTGTAAGTACCTCACGCATCATTCCACCCCATCTTGTTTGCGGATCGATAAGGGATCCATCGGGAGCTACACCTGCTGAATATGGACCAGGTTCGGAGTCAAAGTTATATGCCCCTTTTTCAGTTGGATAATAACCGAGGTTCAATACTGTGATGTTTGTTGGTATTCCGCTTGGGCTCTCCCTGTAAGGGAATATTTCATCTTCGTATATTTCCCTCACATAATGACTTGACTGCAAATCGGGATTTGACTTGATATGATCCGGTGTTGATGAACCATTTCGCAAAAAGAGCGGGTCAATTACAAACCATGATAGCTTTGCCCGGTTGAATCCGCTTTCGACTTTGTTGTTCAACCTTGCCTCGGGAAATAGCAGATCCTGTCCCTGTGGTATACTTGCCATTGTCCAGGCGTTAAAAGATTTCAGGTCGAGTGGGATTTCACTTGCCTCAAAATCGTCTATATAAGAATTGCCTGCATTTGAAATTGCACGTGAATGGCCGGGAATCAGGTTTGCAAATTCACCAAAGAATGACACAGAGGAAGGTGCTTTTGTTTCGAGGAATGGTAGTTTATCAATTGCTTTGGTCAGGAACTGCCAGTTTGTTTCATAAGAAGAGTTCAGGCCCCATATAGTATTTGATATCGGTTCTTCTCCGTAGTTTACTTTCTGTGTATATGGTCTTTCATTGAGGTGAAGAATTGTACCACCGATATCAAAATTCTTTGATATCTGATAATCGAGATGTGTTCCCACAAGTGACTTTGTCTGAAATCCGAAGAACTGATTACTCTCAAGTGATACCTGAATAGGTGTCTGCGATTCAATAAGGGCCTGGTTGATTATTCTTACAGTTCCCATATTGTAATCAACTGTAAAATCAGTATTCTCGGTAAGAGGAACACCTCCTGCAGTTACTTTCACTGATCCCTGAGGAATGCTTGTAGCATTAAGTCTGATCTCTGATCCTGATTCAGAGGAATACTGACCTGTGAGCTTGAACTTATTCTTCTCTGCCATTTGCTGAGCTATGGTCTGGGTTGAATCGTAAAGCTCCTGAAATACATATTTTGCAGCAACCCTGGGATCATTGATCATTTTTTGCAGATGTGTACCGAAAGGCTCAATAACCGGAAAGACAATCTTACCTCTGTTAACATTTATCGTAATCCCTTCAATAAAATCGAAATAACCGTCTGACTCCCTGTCAAGCTGTGAATTGAGATTATCAAGACCCATCACCTGCAGTAGTATCTTGTCAGCTAGTTTTCCGTCCGGAAGATAATTAATTGAGTTGCCTGTTTGATCATCCTGATAGAGAACATTAAGTTCAAAATCCTTCTTCTCGAGCTTGCCTGAACCAAGTGAATATATATTCTTCATCATCAGATCCCATGTAGGTAGTCTGGGAGTAAGAGTTGTTCCTTTAAGAAGCTTTAATATCAGTGTCTGAGGAGCAGTAATACCATCTGTTGAGAATTCACCGACTTTATAGAGTTGCCCGCCCATTGTGTACTCAAAAGCCACAGCAAGGACCTCATCTGTGTTCAGGGCTGTGTTCAGAGATATATAACCCAGCTGCCTGTTATATTCAAACTCCCTGTCATTAAGTTTTCTTGCATTCTCAATCTTCTCAAAATCACGGCCGATCTGGAAATCAGTGTAAAGAGGTTCAAAGGTATTTGTAACCTGGTCTACATCGCGAATTGCATTGTAAGTGGTATTGAGCTGATCATACATATTGTTGGCACTGTTTGCCGGAAATTTTTCAGTGCCCGGGGATGCCTGGAATTCAGGAATTCCGTTAAAGATGTGATTTGAATTCTCAGCGAGGTCCATGAAGGCGACGATGTTCCTGTTGTTGGCTTCTTCAAACCTTGTAGTCTTGTTTGTAATCCAAACCTCAATCCTTTCAATATTTATCCCGGAGCTAACAACCGGCATATTCTTCAAAGATTCATCATAAACATCCCGGAAATACTGTGAAAGGAAAAAGTGTCTGTTGGCCTCATAATCATCAGCAAATATCTCAAATTCAGTTTGCTGCGCTCCTCCCTTCACATCGATCACTGAGGATTCACCCTTTTGCTGAGAAAGAACTGTTGTTACAGTAAGTTTGCCAAACTGCATTTCGGTTTTTTAGCCCAAAGAGACTGTAACTTCCTGTTATTAGCGACCCTGTGAGAGGAAGTGTAACATCTCCTGCTTCAACTTTTTTAAGTATCTCGTCTTCGGTTCCTGAATACTGAAGCTTGGTCCTGTTCTCAAATTCGAACATTGCATCAGTATTGTAATTAATTCCAAGTTCCATCTTTTCACCGATAGTGCCGGTGACGTTCATCTGAATCTTTTCCTTGAAGTCGAAAGTTGGTATTGTACGGAGCTTCTCTGAAAGTGTAGGGTTCTCAGTTCTTGAGATGTTTATTCCGAAGATAAGTTCCGCTGATCCCTGTGGAATGATGTTTATTGTATTGCTGCCGAAAATCTTGTCAAAGGCAGCCCCTCCTATCTCTATCTGAGGAATAAGAGTTGATCTGAATCCTGATTCATCTCCTGAAATTCTCTGCTGCCAGTACTCCTGCATGGCTCTCCTGTATTCATACTTTCTGAATTCTTCAGGAGTCATGTGAACCGGAGTCCTTATGTCAAAAGTACCTACTTTCTCATAAAGAATATATTCATTCTTATCAGGATCGTAAAGAACAGTTGATTTGATATTGGCAGGATTATCCAGAAAGAGCGGTGCTTTCTGTTTCTGTTCCCAGGGAATCCCTGAATCATCTTTAAGCCGAAGAATTGTTTTGCGGGATGTATCAGTAACTTCACTATCCTGCAAAGCAGTTTGACCACTTGATTCTGCAGGCCTTACAAAGAGAGACGTGAACAGTACAAGATGAGAAATAATCAGAATATTTTTATATGATATCCCTGATCTCAATCTTTAGAATTACAAGTTCTTAAGCGCTCTCTTGATCATTTCTTCAACTGTCAGATTCCTCTCTTCTCTGACAATCTTATCAATGACCTTTGAAACAGCGCTTTTGGCAAATCCAAGCATAACTAAAGCAGATAACGCTTCTTCACGGTTTGTATTGTCTGAAACGGCAAATATTTCACCACTTGAGACCTGTTTGCCAAGCTTTTCTTTGAGATCAACAATAATCCTCTGGGCGGTTTTGAGTCCGATACCCTTAACACTCTTTAAAAGATTTACATCTGAACCTATAATAGCCTGCTCAATTTCTAACGGATTGAGAGAGGAAAGCATCATTCTTGCAGTATTTGCACCGACCCCGGTAACAGATATTAAATGACGGAAAATCTCTCTCTCTCCTGTTTCAGCAAATCCATACAGCTGATGGGTATCTTCCCTTATTACTTCATGAATAAGAATTTTTACCTCACTCTTCTTTTCAAGATTTGAAAAGGTTGTAAGTGAAATGTTAATGAAATAACCTACTCCATATGTTTCAACTGTGACAAATGCAGGAGTTATCTGGCTTATGGTACCCTTAATATAATCTATCATAATTGTGGTTCTCCGTTAAAAATTTCAGGGGGAAGTTCATCAATCCTGTCACTGTGAAACTCAATATCCTGATGTTTCAGAGGATTCTTGCTTATCTCTGCATACATCTGTCTGTTCCTGAAAATGTCGCAGGCGAGATAGATCGACTGACGAAAAGAACTTTCAGAAGCTTCTCCTTTCCCTGCAATTGCGAATGCGGTTCCATGTACAGGTGAGGTCCTGATGAAAGAAAGACCTGCAGTAAAATTAACTCCGGTATCAAATGACAGAGCTTTAAAAGGTGACAATCCCTGATCATGATACATTGAAAGTATACCATCGAACTTTTTAAACATCCCTGCACCAAAGAACCCATCGGCAGGATAAGAACCGAAAGCAAGTATTCCCTCTTTTTGTGCCTGCTCTACAGCCGGATTAATATATTCTGCTTCTTCAGATCCCAGCAATGAATTATCACCTGCATGAGGATTAAGGCCGAGAACAGCAATCTTTGGCTTCCGAATTGCAAAATCCATCAGAAGAGAATTATGCATCAGCCTGAGTTTACGTAAAATTACCTCTTTATTTATTAGTTCAGGTACTTTGCTAAGGGGAACATGTCCGGTAACAAATCCTATTCTCATACTCTCTCCAATCATAAACATAAGAACTTCATCAGCTCCTGCTTTTGCCTTCAGATATTCCGTATGGCCTTTGAACTGAAATTTATCTGATTGCACATTATGCTTATCAATGGGGGCTGTAATAAGCACGTCAATTTTTCCGCTCTTAAGGTCTGTCACTGCCCGCTCAAGTGAAATCAGTGCGGCTTCTCCACCATGAGATGTCGATTTGCCTAGTTCCACCCTTGTATTGTCATCAAGGCAGTTGATCATGTTTGATTTCCTTGCCTGGGCTTCTTCTGCAGATCGCACGTTGTTAAAACTAAAATTGGTAATATTGAGTGCTTTCCTGTGATAGGCTGCTACTTTTGGTGATCCATACACAACGGGCGTACAGATTTCACTCATCATTGGATCAGAAAGTGCTTTTATAATCACCTCATATCCAATTCCGTTTATATCTCCATGTGAGATACCAACTAATATATTTTTCTTATCCATTGTCATCTATTTCAGGTGATTATAATTTTCTGCCAGCCTTTTGAGGAAGGTGGCAAGTAAACGGAGTCCTGAGCCGCTGCTGTTTTTTGTCCTGTAATAATCATCTTTTTTAAGCATCGAAGTGCCTGCAATATCAAGATGTATCAGAGGATACTCTGCAAATTTTTCAAGGAACTTTCCTGCAATTATTGCCCCTGCTTCTCTTCCGCCTACATTATTCATATCAGCTACATCCGATTTCAGAAGTTCCCCGTATTCATCCCAGAAAGGCAGCTCTCCCAATCTTTCATATACATCATTACCGCACTCCAGAAGAAGGTTAATGTATTTTCGGTCGGCGTTTGTCATCAGGGCAATAGCCTGGTTGCCAAATGTCATTGCTGCAGAACCTGTTAGAGTGGCAATGTCAATAATAATTTCCGGAGCATATCTTGATGCATAGCTTATGGCATCTGCCAGGATGAGCCTCCCTTCAGCATCTGTGTTACCAATCTCAACAGTCATTTTGTTGTGCATGGTGATTATGTCACCTTGTGTATAGGCATTTCCTCCCGGCCTGTTATCGGTAGAAGGCACAAGACCGATGACATGAAGCGGAATTTCTGCTTTGGCAATAGTGTACATAACACCAGCAACGGTAGCTGCTCCTGCCATATCGCCGTTCATGCCTGCCATATAATCGCCGGTCTTGATGTTAAGACCTCCCGTATCATAAACGATTCCCTTCCCGACAAGAACAACAGGTTTCTTATTTACATGTTTCTCCGGTTTCCATTCAAGAATAGAAAAAACAGGGGGATCTATGCTACCCTTGTTTACCGCGAGAAGGCCTCCCATTTTCAAAGCCTCGATTTTCCCTTTTGTAAGTACCTCAACCTTAAACCCTGAACCATCTCCAAGCTTCCTTATCTCTTCGGAAAGCATTGTTGCATTAAGATGATTAACAGGTTCATTGATCAGATCACGGGCAAAATAAACCGCATCAGTCAGGTCATTGAGCCAGTTAATCTCCTTTGCATCAATTTCTCCATGAAGAAGTATCCTTGCGGGATAATTCTTCAGAGGCTTGTCATCAGTTATTGTTTTATACTTTTCGAATGAATATATTCCAAGCAGCAATCCTTCAGTAAAATCAGCAATTGCCTCGCTGTAAGCCAGGTATGAAGTCACAACAATTTCATGGTGATTATTGCCCTTTATCAGTTTTTTCAGATTATAGGCTTCTCTTCTCAGCTCCTCCCTTATCTTATGCTGGCTGATTCCTACTTTAAGTCTGACAATATATATACATCTCTTATAAGAGTTAATATAAATATGTTCTTCCTTGTCTCTCAGCCTCTTCCCGACATACTCGCTCTCTTCCGTATCAAGCTTCAGCCACTCGGGGAGTTTGTCATCACCTGTTATACACACAACAGACTGACCCGCAGAGATATGCTGTATTTTTTTTATTTCAGGTTTCATATCCGGATTGCTCATAATTTAAGGAGCTAAAGTTAATCAAATTATTGAA
This sequence comes from Bacteroidota bacterium, assembly GCA_016718875.1. Lineage (GTDB taxonomy): Bacteria > Bacteroidota > Bacteroidia > Bacteroidales > VadinHA17 > LD21. The sequence goes on along the minus strand of JADKBL010000031.1, from coordinate 9,507 downwards.
TGAATCGATTTCAAAGCGTTACCTTTGCGGTGGTTATTATTACAGCAAATTATCGAGGATGAGCATTAAATCTCTATATGATAGAGCTCTTGATCTGGAGCCACTTTCAGTCAAAGAAGGAGTGTTACTTTACAACAGTGCACCACTTGAGGAACTTATGTTCCTTGCAGGTAGACTGAGACAATATCATGTCCCGGGAAATATAGCAGGATGGATGATCGACAGGAACGTTAACCTTACCAATATCTGCTTTTCACAATGTACTTTCTGCAATTTCTGCAGGAAAAAAGGAGCTGAAGATTCTTACGTTACCACAATTGAAGAATATGTCGGAAAGATAAATGAACTCTATTCCCTTGGTGGCAACCAGTTATTATTACAGGGTGGGATGAATCCGGAACTGGGTTTAGATTTCTACACAGATCTCTTCCGAACATTAAAAAAACTCTATCCTGATTTGAAGCTGCATGCCCTTGGACCTCCTGAAATCGTTTACCTGGCAAGGAAAGAGAAACTGACTTATCTTGATGTTCTGATAAAACTTCAGGAAGCCGGGCTGGATTCACTTCCAGGTGCAGGAGCTGAGATCCTGGCTGACAGGGTTCGTAAAGTGGTGTCTCCTGGTAAAGCAACTTCATCTGAGTGGCTTGGTGTAATGCGTGAAGCACACAGGTTAAACCTTCCCACTTCAGCAACAATGATGTACGGGCATATTGAAACTTTAGAGGAGAGAATTGAACACCTTGTGAAATTAAGGGACCTGCAGTCAGAAAAACCTGCGGGTAACTATGGATTCATATCCTTCATTCCATGGCCATTCCAGGATGAAGGAACAAATCTTAGAGTAAAGTACGGAGTAAAAAGCAGTTATACCGGATACGATTATATCAGGATGATTGCCATAAGCCGGATCATGCTCAATAATATTACAAATATTCAGGCGTCAATCCTTACTGTAGGAAAAGATATTGGTATGCTTTCTCTCCATTCCGGAGCAAATGACCTGGGGTCAATAATGATTGAAGAGAATGTTGTAAGTTCAGCAGGCGGAGGAAACAGGTTTAATGCTGATGAGATGCAATCGATAATCAGGGAAGCAGGATTCATCCCGGGAAGAAGGAATCAGAAGTATGAACTGATATAGAACCACTTATATGCTGGCGCCGATTTGCAATCGGTGCCTGATTCCAAACCTCAATATAAAGCACGGATTACAAATCCGCGCTAGCAATCTAATTTTAGTTTTAATCTTTTTTAACAGTTACATTCAAAAAAAAAGGTGTCCCAAAAGGACACCTTTTTCACAATATTATAATAAGATTAAAATTTGTCTTTTGTTGCAACCTCTTTATTATCATCAGTAGCAGGGTCATATTTTGATGCTTTCTTAAATTCTTTCATACCCTGACCGATACCTTTCATGAGTTCCGGAATTTTACGTCCGCCAAAAAGAAGAACCACTACCAGTAATATGAGAATAATCTCAGTCATTCCTATCTTTCCCATCTCTTTAAATTTTAGAATTTATGCAAAGTTATAAATACTTTAATCATTACCAAACCGGTGCAAAAATAATACATTTATTTTATAAGTCTCAGAATATCATTCCCATTAGCCAGTATCAGAAGGGAGAAAAGTATCACCATTCCTACTATTTGTGCATATTCAAGAAATTTATCACTTGGCTTTCTTCCAGTAACTACTTCATAGAGCAGGAACATAACATGTCCTCCATCAAGGGCTGGAATTGGCAGAATATTCATCACAGCGAGTATGATTGAGAGAAAGGCGGTAAGGTCCCAGAATGACTGCCAGTCCCACACTCCCGGGAATATGTTTCCAATAGTAATAAAGCCACCCAGTGATTCATAAGCCTTGGTGTTCCTGGAAAAAAGCAATTTGAACTGCTTAAGATAATCAGCTATCGTCCTGAAACCCTTAGATATTCCGGCTGGAACTGACTCAAAAAATCCATATTCAATTGTCTTCATTTCGAAGACCTCATCCAGAAGTCTGCCTGTATAATAAATCCCCAGTAATCCCTCCCCATTTGGAGTAACAATAACATTCTGAGGATTTCCATTTCGCCTGATATTAAGCACAATAGGCTTTTCAATATTTGCTTTCAGATAGTTTTGAAATTCATCGGAATATGTAAATGTCAGACTATCGATCCCGATTATCTCATCACCTTCAATGATCCCTGCATCTTTTGAAGGCGATTTCTTTGAAAACGATTTTATCTTCATCGCCTGAAAGGGAGTCCTGTACGTAATATGCCCCTTCCCCTTAAGCATTTTAGGAATATATTCCTTTGGAATCTCAATATTTACAAGCTCCCCGTTCCGGTCTACCTGAATAGTTTTTTTACTGTTAAGAACTATCTCACTGGTAATCTGCATAAAATTCTCAACCGGCTGATTATCGACCGACAAAATTTTATCTCCGTTTCTCAAACCAATAGCATAACCTACTGAATCAGTTACTATTCCATACTTTACATTGGCAGTGGGCAGATAGGTTTCACCCCAGGTAAACAGAACAAAAACGAAAATCAGCATAGCCAGTATGAAGTTGAATAACACACCTCCTGTCATAATAAGCAGACGCTGCCATGAGGACTTTGATCTGAACTCATAGGGCTGGGGAGGTTGCTTAAGCTGCTCCTTGTCCATTGATTCGTCAATCATCCCTGAAATCTTTACATATCCTCCCAGCGGAAGCCATCCTACTCCGTATTCTGTCTCTCCTTTTTTGAATTTAAACAGGGCAAACCACGGGTCGAAGAAGAGGTAGAATTTCTCAACCCTTGTTTTAAAATACTTGGCCATGATGAAATGACCCAGCTCATGAATAACTACAAGAATTGACAGGCTAAGAACAAATTGAAGTATTTTAATAAGTACAGTCATCTCTGATTTATAAGTTTATTAATATAGTTTTTTGCAACCTCACGTGCAGACCTGTCAGAAATTTCAAGAAATTCGATGTCAGGTGATACTCCGAACTCTGTGTTTTCCATAGTGTATTCTACAAGGTCCGGCATTTGTGTAAATGCGATCTGTTCACTAAGAAATGCATTTACAGCTATCTCATTTGCGGCATTAAGTATACATGGCATATTTCCTCCCTCTCTCAGGGCATCATAGGCCAGGGAAAGATTTCTGAACTTCATTAAATCGGGTTCAGAAAAAGTAAGGGAACAGGTTTTGAGCAGATTGAGCCTTGGAAGATCCGTTGGGAGCCGTTCAGGATAGGTAAGAGCATAAAGTATTGGCACTCTCATATCGGGAACTCCAAGCTGAGCCTTAACAGAGCCATCAGCGAAATGAACCAATGAGTGAATAATTGATTGAGGATGGATCACAACTTTTATTTGGTCCGGAGTCAGATCGAAAAGCCACCTGGCTTCTATCACTTCCAATCCTTTGTTCATCATCGACGCAGAATCTATGGTAATTTTGCTGCCCATATCCCAGTTCGGATGTTTAAGGGCCTGCTTTGGAGTTATCTCATGAAGCCTTTCCATTGAAAAATGAAGGAAAGGACCTCCGGAAGCAGTTAAGGATATATGTTCCACTGGATTACCCATCTCTCCTGTAAGACATTGCAGGATTGCAGAATGTTCAGAATCGACAGGAAGAATTCTACTGCCTGATTCCCGGGTAAGTTTTTCAATGATACTGCCGGCAACAACCAGTGTCTCTTTATTAGCAAGGGCTACTTTTTTCCCTGCCTTCACAGCTGCAATGGTTGATCGCAAGCCTGAGTACCCTACTATTGAAGCAATTACAACATCAACTGATGATGATGTTACTACCTGTTCAACCGCATCATCACCTGCATAAACCTTAATTGAAGTATCTTTGAGCATATTCTTCAAAGGCTGGTAATGATCGGTATTTCCTATCACAACTGCATCGGGATGGAACTGGAGAGCCTGTCTGGCAAGAATCTCAAAATTATTACCTGCCACAAGAACTTCCACACTGAACCTGTCAGGAAACCGTTTGATAACATCCAGTGCCTGCGTACCAATCGATCCTGTTGATCCCAAAATTGCTATTCTTTCAGCCATTTATCTGTCAGATATTAGAATAAAATATGCTTTTCAGGATCGAGAGGATTACCCTTGTACCATATTTCGAAATGCAGATGAGGACCTGAAGTATATAGTTCACCTGAATCGCCTACAACTGAAATCGGCTCTCCTGCCCTTACCAGGTCTCCGGTCTCCATAAGCAGACTTGTATTGTGTTTATAGATTGTAACAACATTGTTAGTATGCTGAATTTCTATAACATAACCTGTTTCCATCGTCCATCCGGTAAAGATTATTGTACCGTCGAGAGCTGCAGATACGATTGCTTTTGGTTTTGTAACTATATCAGTGCCAAAATGTTTTGTTCTTACATCATACCGTCCGGAGATTATCCCTTTAACAGGTGGGAAGAAATGCATTCCTGAAAGGCCGGTAACAGATTCATGTGATTCAAGACCAAGGGTAAGGTTAAATTGCTCCTCCTTTTCAATTCTGGCTTTCAGGGCTGAATCTTCAGGTGAACTGTTAAAAGCAATAGCCCCATAATCTCGGGTGGAGTCCTGCCGTACTATAATTTCAGCTGGCTGTTTTCCCTGGATTATTGCACTGATATTCGCGAAGTATTTATCCCGTAATGCAAGTTCCCTGTCAAATGAATCGAGCCTGATTGCACTCATGAGTATGTTTCTGCGCATTATTACATCAGGGTATCCGGGGATAAACTCACGCAGGTTAGTGAATGCTATAAGAGAAGTTGTGGCTCCGATAATGAACAACACAAAAAAGGTGATCAGTAAAAATGCCGAATACTGAGTCAACCTTACTCTCCAGACCTCTTCAAATGTGGCATCGTTGCTAATCGAAAACCTGTATTTGTCGCGCCAGGTGCGTTTTTTATTATCGGTTTTAGCCATTGAAAGAATTAATCAGCCCGCAAAGATAATAAACCTGCACTAAATAACCTTAACGGCTTTGTCTTCGCTTTGCCATAGTCCGTGTTTTGTACAGACTGCCATAGCAGAGAGGTTCATTGATACTTCAGGGGCTACAATATAGAAATCGATTTCGAAGTGATTTGGCTTATGACCATAAACACCTGCAGTATATCGTGCCTCAGCAAGCAGTGTCTCCCTGTTCCAAAGCTGTATAACGCTGATAAAATGATCAGCATCATCGGGATGAACATACTCTTCTCCAAGCCGTACTTTAACTTCAAACTTATCTCCACGTTTTACCTCATCAGGGCAAAATACATGTGGCATATGCCTGTCGAGATAATCCCGTTTTACCTCTTTATCCTCGTTTTCTATTTCAGTAGCTTTGAATACTCTTGGCATGGTTATATACTTTAGATTAATATCAAAACAGTTATGCAATATTAGCAATAAATTTAAACAATGGCGACAGGCAACAGGCATCAGTCATGAGACAAAATAAATTATTCTGAAAATATTTTGGTGAATAGATTATAAGCATTACCTTTGCACCCAGATTGCGGGGTGGAGCAGTGGTAGCTCGTTGGGCTCATAACCCAAAGGTCGGAGGTTCGAATCCTCCCTCCGCTACAAAGAAAAAGCCTTGCCGTGAAACGGCAGGGTTTTTGATGGACCGTCAATCCCGCCTTGCGGGATGAAAGGGACAGCAAAAAAGCCCGTAGCGGTCCGCCAGCCGGCGGACCACAAGGCTTTTCTTTGGGCTGTTATCCAAAAATGATCATGAAATAATCCTTCTGCTTACTCCTCATCATTTTTGATGGGGAGTTTTTCTTTTATCTCCTGAACCCCTCATAAATTAGGACTTTACGAGAAAAAATGAATTTACATTTGAGGTTAGATATGTTCTGTTAGTAGTCTCCACGACAATTCCTTCAGGAAAGCCAACTTAAGAATTTTCTTCTTAACATCAAGCGAACCTAAATACCAATAATTATGGATGTTCTGAGACAGTTCAATTGACTTTTAGATATAATAATCGAGTTTAGATATTTCAATTTCCGCTCCATTCATTTTTTCCTGTACAGCATTAATCTCCTTCTGTTTTTTAATTTGGAGCTTATGTCATTTAAGAAAACAGGCCGCTACAACGGTGTAAATTGCCTGCAACCTTGAGAAAACTAATTAAACCTTAGAAACTATATCCTACTGTAATTCCCATTCCTTTATTTCTGAGATCAGGATCCTGTTTGTTGATACTTTTGAGACCCATTTGATATCTTAATTCTGCAATAATAGATCCTCCGTTATTCAGCCGGTACGAAATTCCTCCTCCAAGTATGGCTCCCATATCAGTATTCTCAGACTGATTATCAATGTCAATAGGATCTGTTTCATTTCCTGATTTTACATTAGCCGAAGCTGATATAAGGTAACTTCCATAGGGTCCTCCGAAAAATGTAATTGCCAAGTTTTTACCTAATTCTGCATCGTGTAAAGTATATTTTGCAAGCAATGGTATTGTAAGATAATTGAATTCACTTCTGGTAACTGATTCAGTCCAGTCTGTTGTGGATTTCTCTTTATCTCCCCTTTTCTGATAATTGAGTTCTGTCTGCAACGAAAACTTTTTTCCATTTTGTAATCGAGAAATCCACCAATAAGAAATCCCTGATAAATGTTGCAGTTATTCCAGAGCTGTCCAAGCTCAGCCTGGGTTTCGAAACTGCCTGCTCCGTGAATTCCGTATGCTAATTGTGCCTGCATGGTCTGGCAGGTAAACAGTATTGCTGAGATTCCTGCTAATAAAATAATTCTTGTTTTCATTTTTCTGTTTTTAAATTATGTAATTGTTAATCAAAAAGATTATTTTGTTTTTATTTTTTTGTAATCGGTTGATTTAATGAGCACCTGCAATTCTTTTCCGGACTTCCTTAAAAGAATGGGATAAAAAAGTTCAATGCGCAAATGTGTTGAGTAATTTACCTGGTAGCCATAAATTATGCATGCTGTCAGGAAGTATATCCCTGTCTGGATCCAAAGTATCATAATTTCTTTCCTGGTTTCCAAAAAACTGAAGCAGCAAGAGAGTCCAGCTTTATATATCCGAGAATTGCATTTGATGATGGGAATATCTCCCGTACAAATAGCCATACGTTTCCAAAACCTGATAAAGGGCCAGATAATCCCTGACAGGAAAAAGTAAAGGTATTGAGGTAAAAGGTAAAGCATCATTGAGCTTTTCCCCGTTTCTTAAAAATTACTGAAAGTGTCATCCCCAGGAAAATGCTTGAAAGAATAAATGGGGTTATCAGTGCTGAAAGTTCTTTAAAATCTGCCGACTGTCCATAACCAAACCACTTTGGAATCATTCCGAGCATATATATACTCAGCAAGGCATAAATTGTGAAATATGCTGCTGCTTTTCCTGTTACAAGTCGGAATGTACCCAGTTGCTTACGATCTGTTGGTACCAAAGTACCTGAATAATTGTGTTCGCGTGCTGTACCTGCAAGAATGCCAATGGCAATTATAAGAGTTTGCTGAATTATTAGAATTAATGCTGCTGGCAGGCCATAACTGGCAAATCCTCCTGCCTGATTTGCCATGGCATTATCAACAAACTTCAAAGGATTGGCTGTAATTTCTGCCTGGTATTCAGTTAAGCCGCTATTGATGAGATTATTAATCTGGATTTGGGAACCGGTTTCAATTGCCACAAAACTTGTTCCTGTTATCATTGCTTTATAATAAAGGAAAACTCCATGTCTGCAAAAGCCGAAATAGTTGTTTGATCCCCATTGGCCAGATCGTGGCTGAAGGTTTCAGGAATCTGAACAATACCTCGTACTTCCCTTTTTTTGAACAGATTAACAGCTTCCTCCATCGAATTACAGTTTGCAGCAACTTTAAGTTCGGGAGTAGCATCAATATTTCTATAAAATTTTCGGCTGTCAGACGAATGAGACATGTCTACGACTGCAATAGGCATATCCCTTACTACCTCGGGATAATAAATCAATGAGTAAAGCATCGGATATATAAACGGTACGGCAAAAATCAATACAATTACCCCTGCATCTGAAAATATATGCCTGAGTTCACGCAGATATATCCGGGGCAAACTATGTAATGCTTCTCTGATTCGCACAGAAATTCTTAATTTACTGGTTTCCATTGTATTTGGTAGATATTTAAGCAATATTTCTGTATTTGCTTTTTTAAATTTCTAAACTTTTAAGCGAAACTGGCCTTAGTTGTCTTATGTACATTCTCAATAAAATTCTGATAAATCAGTGCTGATTTAAGACGGCTGATAATAGCAAATGGAAGAAGCAGGAATATAAACAGGTACAGGTAAGACAAAATCGAATATCTTAGTTCGAAACCTGCAAGTATCTGACTCTGGAATATATGCATATAGTGCCTTACAGGGAAGCCCGCAGCCCAGAATTGAAATGCAGGAAGCATCGACTCAATTGGAAATGTAAATCCGCAAAGAGTAAGTGCAAGGATGCCGTAAAATGCTGCCATATTAAGGGCGTGTCGCATCATAGGCAACAGACCGATACAAAAAATACCTACAGCCTGGTAAGCCAGAACAAACAACAGAGAGCCAAGCATTAGCCATCCAATACTTGTGTGCATTGGAACCTGCATAACTTTGTAAAGCATAAAGTTTTCGAACATCATAACCAGAAAGAATGCAATTGTATATGGTAACAGCTTGCCAATTAGTGCAATGACTATCGACTTGTTGGAAAGCCGCAACAATTCATGCGAAGTATTTTCCTTTATCTCTATACCGATACTATAAACAGTAATAAGTAAAATAAATAGTTGAAGCATAATAGGAAGTATAATTGTAGTGATATACACCGGGTAGCTTGCTGTAGGATTAAATAATTGGTGAGTGATAAGCTTCACGGGCTGTACCTGCGACATTATATAATGATTGTCCTGGCCAATAGCCTCCCGTTTCTGAATGTTAACGGCAGCTGATAAGGTATGAAGAATAAGTGTTAAATCGTTTTGCATCAAACCTCCGGCAATTAGGAATCCATTCTGATAGTAATAACTTATTACCGGTTGACGTGATGAGTATGTCTGACTGAAGGGTTTGTGGCAAAACTACAAACCCGTAAATCTTACCTGTGCGGAAGTTCAGACATGGCTTCCAGTTTCAGATTGCAGGTATATTGTTACCTTACTTAATTGAGTAACATCAATATTTTGTGCAATTTTCCGCGATATGGCCGAATGATCGAGATCAACAATTGCTATTGGCATTTTTGTCGGGATACCATCTTTTAAAAGCGATGTGAAAAACAAAATTGAGAGAACAGGCAGGATAAAGACTACAATAATGTAAAGCCTGCGTGAAGTAATACGGGTTATTTCCGCTTGGCAACTTTTAAAAATATCTATTTTAAATAGTTTCATTTGATTATTTATCATCATCTTAATATTGAAGACCCTTATGCCTGTTAGGTTAGAACCGGATTTTCATACAATATGCAGGTTACTGCTTTT
>JADKBL010000030.1 GCA_016718875.1 Bacteroidota bacterium | reverse complement strand
CCAGGAACAAAACCAGGGTGACTCCTATTTTAACCAGCACAATTATCCTGAAGCAATAAAGCATTATAACCTGATGCTTGAGTCAAGCAAAAAACTTGGCATATATCGCAATTTGCCAATGGAGGCTGATGTTAACCGCAAAATAGCCAATGGGTATGAGATGACAGGTGATTATTCCAAAGCCATGGAATATGTAAAATCAGCCATGGTAATTGATTCAGCCGGAAACAACCTGCTCGGAATAATTGAAGATCACAGGCAAAAAGGCAGAATTTACATCTATATGGGTTTATATCAGCGCAGTATTCTTTCGCTGGAAAAATCTCTTAAGATGGCAGAAGGGATGGATCAAAGCATCAAGGGAGTAAACCAACAGGCAATTGCTGATACATATCTTGCTCTCGGACAACTTTATGCAACTATGGGTAAATCGGAGTCAGCAATGATTCATCTCCAGAAAAGTCTGGACCTTTTCAAACAGGCAAGAGACCAGAATGGTGAAATGGAAGCAAATCTTGCAATGGGCAGCGTCTGGTCAGACTACGGGTATTTTGACATTGCTAAAAGTTATATTGGCAAATCTATCGAGATGGCTGCCGGCTTAAAACTAGGAACAGCAAGGCAAAACCAGATGATGGCTTCATTGCTTTCCACAGCCGGTGATTATGAGGATGCCTTGAGATGGCAGGAAAGAGCTATGGGTCAGGCAAGGGAAAACAAAATTACAGGACAGATAATCTGGGCAAATATCGGAATGGGTGATCTCTACAATGAACTGGGTGACTTTAACCGGGCAGAACGGTATTATAAATCAGCCAAAGCTGTTAAAGACTCATTATCAACCGTATCAACGGGTCTCCAGGCTTCACTTGATATGAGAATGGGCGAAGTGATAAATGCACGTGAATACTTTACAACTCAGGGATCAATCACAGGGGAGGCAATTGCGCTTCTTCGTCTGGCAGAAATAATGATTAGTAAAAATAAACCGGACAGTGCACTTGTTTTTCTGGATCAGTCACAAAGACTGTTTTCTTTATCAGGCAACAGACATGGGATTGTAAATACTCAGCTCAACAGAGGGAAACTGATGGCTGATGCAGGCAGATTCACACAGGCGAAACATCTTCTTGATTCTGCCATGTCCCAGTCCGATTTCCCTGAAACAGTATGGCAGTCATGGTTTCAGCTTGGCATAATGAATGAAAAGCAAAATGAGCCTGAAAAGGCAAAGGAGGCATATTTGAATGCCGTTTCTGTAATCGAAAAGATAAGAGGCAAACTTACGATTGATGAATTCAAGAGTTCCTATTTTCGGAATAAGAGGGAGGTATACGACAGGCTTATTAATCTCCTGCTAAAAATGAACAGAAGTGAAGAAGCATTCCAGGTATCTGAGCAGGCAAGATCAAGAGCATTCTATGACAATATAGCTGGCCGAAAAATAAATTTCAGGGGAGCTCTTCCGGGTGATCTTACACTTCTTGAACAACAGAAACGAAATGAAATAGAAAAGCTTTACAAATTAATTCAGAAGGAAGCGGAGTCCGTAAATTCAAATGATCAGCAATCGAGACAGATCAACATGAGGGAAATCAGGGCAGCACTTTCTGAAGTGCAATCTGAATATGAAGATATTATCCAGAGAATAAAACTGGAAAATCCGGAATACAGGGAACTTGTTTCAGCTGATCCTGTACAACTTTCTGATCTTCGGAAAAAGATTGGTCCTTCAACTGCACTACTATCTTATTGGATCAGTGATAATGAACTGATAATATGGATGATAAAAAATACCTCTGTATCCAGAAAAACAGTGGGATATACAAAAAAGGATTTAACAGTATTAGCAGAAAAGACCAGAAAAGCAATCCAGTCAAATATTGACAAGGATGCCACGAAAGGACTAAAAGAACTCTTTTCAATCCTTGTTTCGCCTGTTGAAGAAGATTTAAAAGGAATTGATAAACTGGTAATTATACCAAATGGATCCCTTCATTTCATTCCTTTCCAGGCACTTATCAATGCAAAAGGCGAATATATCGTCAATAAATTTAACATCACTTATTCTCCTTCAGCGAGTGTTTATGCTTTATATGCAGACAAACAGGTAAAAAAAGGATCCAGATTCATGGGAATGGCTCTTGGAGATATTTCAGTGGGTAACAATGTTGGTCTTCCGGGAACAGAGGATGAGCTTAAGAAGATACTACCTCTTTTTTCCGATAAATTATCTGCCCTTGGCCCGAAAAGCACAGAAACATTTGCAAAAAAGAGTGCAGGCGAATTCAATTTCATACATTTTGCAACTCATGGAATATATAACTACAGGCAGCCTCTCTATTCTTTTCTCCTCTTCCCTCCTTCCGATAATGACGATGGCAGATTAAATGTATGGGAAGTATTCGAAATGAATATCAACTCAAAACTTGTAACGCTGAGCGCCTGCGAAACAGGCCTTGGTAATCTCGACCAGGGCGATGAACTGGTTGGCCTGAGCAGGGCTTTCCTTTATGCAGGATCATCAGCTGTAATTGTAAGTCTTTGGAGTGTAGCTGATTACCCGACCTCAATATTAATGACTAATTTTTATAAATACATAAAAACCCACCCCCTCCAGGAAGCACTGACTCTTGCTCAGCGCGATGTCATAAAGCAATATCCGCAGCCGCTTTACTGGGCTCCCTTTATTCTGATCGGAAATGGCAATACACTTGCTGATTAATTGACAGAAATTCCTATTTTTGATTGTCCTGTACTTGATTTTCGAGCTACAGTATAGTTTATATTGAAATAATAGATCATTAATAAAAAGGAGGTCATTATGCCTGGTCCCGGAGCCTATTGGTATGGAAAAGAGGAAATGGAAGCTGCGATGGAGGTAATGAACGGAGGATATCTGTTCCGTTATGGCAGTGAAACTGATCCCAAATTTCTTAAAAAAGTATTCACTCTCGAAAAAGAGCTGGCACAATATGAAAGTGCAAAATATGCGCTCGCCACTTCATCAGGCACATCAGCACTTCTGGCATCTGCTTTCGCACTTGGATTAAAACCGGGGGATGAAATTATTGTCCCTGCATATACTTTCGTGGCAAGTTATTCGTCGATGATATTCCTTGGTTTAGTACCTGTCCTTGCAGAGATTGATGAAAGCCTATCACTTGATCCTGACGACATTGAGAAAAGGTTTACTTCCAGGACAAAAGCCATAATGCCTGTTCACATGCTTGGCAATCCGTGCAACATGGATAAAATTATGGCTGTAGCAAAAAAGCATAATCTTCTCGTTTTGGAGGATTGCTGCCAGGCAGCAGGAGCTTCATATAAAGGCAGGAAGATAGGAACCATTGGGGATATTGGAGCCTTCTCTTTAAATTTCTTCAAGACAATCAATACGGGTGACGGCGGTTTTGTGATTACAAACGACAAGTCACTCTATGAGAAAGCTTTTGGGATGCACGACCAGGGACATACTCCAAACCGAACCGGTGTAGAGGTTGGCAACAGATCATTGCTTGGACTTAATTTCAGGCTCAATGAGCTGACTGCTGCTGTAGCTATTGCCCAGCTTAAGAAACTCGACAGGATTGTTTCAGTACTCCGTGAAAAAAGAGCAATGTTCAAGAGCCTGATAACAGAAGCGAAAGGATTCAGATTCAGAACACTTAATGATCCTGAAGGCGATTGCGGAACACTCTGCACTGTAATCTTTGAAACGGCTGAAAAAGCCGCAAAAGTATCAGCAGCCCTGGGTTCAAAAACTGTCGATAAGAGCGGATGGCATGTTTATGCAAATATGGAACATGTACTTGCTCACCTGAAAAGCATCGGTCAGCCGCATACCAAAGGAGCATATCCGAAAACAGATGATATCCTGAGCAGAAGTATGAACATCAGCATCGGGGTTGTCGACGGAGGACTTGGAGCCGGCTGGGGGATAAATATTAATTCATCTGAAGAGGAGATCAAAAAGGCTGCTGAGCAGTTTGTTAAGGTATGTGAATGATGGCGCAGGGCGAAGGGCGCAGGGCTCTGGGCGCAGGGTAAACTTTGAACTTTAAACTTTAAACATAGAAAACGTGAAACTGAGGGAAAATTTCAAATGGTCACTTGTAGTACCAACAAGCATGGGAGTACGAATTACACCTTTAAACGGTCAGGCTGTACACACAAGTGATACATTCTTTATGCAGGCAACCAGTGCTGAAACAAACGTGGCGACAATCTCATCATATCTGGGACTTCCTGTTAAAGTATTAACAACTTTTGTGAAAGACAGTCCTGTTGCCAGACTCATAAAAGACAACCTGGCAAGCCGACATCTTTCTTTTGAAGGTGCCGAAGTAGAACAGGGCGGCCCCTGGGGTCACAGGCACCAGTTCAATATTGCTGATAGTGGCTTTGGGACACGTGGTCCGAGAGTTCATAACGACAGAGCCGGAGAGGTAGGAAGAACGCTTAATGTGAAGGACTTTGATCTGAAAAAGCTTTTTGAACAGGAAGGAGTACAAGTATTACATCTGTCAGGACTTATTGCTGCTCTATCACCTGAAACAGGTACATTCTGCCTTGAACTGGCAAGGGCGGCAAAGAAACACGGGACTCTGATATCTTTCGACCTCAACTTCAGGGCTTCGTTCTGGAAGGGAAGAGAGAAGGAGCTCAGCAGTATCTTCAAAGAAATCGCCTCTGTTTCTGACATCCTGGTAGGTAATGAGGAAGACTTCCAGTTGTGCCTGGGCATCAAAGGCCCTGAAGAGGGAGGCAAGGATCTTGCAGGGCAGATAGACAGCTTTAAGGAGATGATCAGAAGGGTAAAAAACTCATTTCCCAATGCGTCTGTTTTTGGAACTACTCTAAGGCAGGTAGTAAGTGTAAACAGTCACCTTTGGGGTGCACTGATGCTTGAGGGAAACAACTGGCATGTTGTTGAACCACGGGAGATCAATGTACTTGACCGCATTGGTGGTGGTGATGGTTTTGTAGGTGGAATGATATACGCCATTCTGAAAGGTTGGGATCCTGAAAAATGGATCCAGTTCGGTTGGGCCTCAGGTGCACTTGCGACCACCGCGCTAACTGATTATGCTCTCCCGGCTGATGAAGATCAGGTTTGGAGTATCTGGAAAGGTAATGCCAGAGTCAAACGTTAATCATAAATAAATGAGAACTTTATATCGCATCAGACTATATTTGGTATTAGCTGTTATTTCAATTGTTTTAGTCCCTGATCTTCACGGACAATCAGCTAAGAAGTCAGAATCAGGTTATGAGAAAACCTTCAAAAAGCTCACCAAAAAGGTAGATCAGGAACGAATACAAAAAGCGGTATATTATCTTTCCGAAGATCCTTTGTCACGCCGGGTTCTGAACTGGACACGTCCGGGTCAATCGATCTCATCACTGAAGGAAGCTGATAACCGGATCATAAGCCAACTTAAGGAATCAGGTTACCACCCTGAACTGGATTCGACAAAGGTTCGTGCCTTTGGAAGAGACCGTTCGAAACCAATATCCCAGCAATATTCCTCACCTCCTGAAAATTCTCCGTATTATACTGCAAATAATATTATTGTAACAAAAAAAGGCAGTGAAAAACCGGATGACCTGATAATAATTATTGCTCATAAGGATTCTCAGAGCTGGATTGAATCACCTGGTGCAAATGATAACGCAATAGGTACCTGTGGAGCTCTTGAGCTGGCTTTGGTGTTGAATAAATACAAGCCACGTCACACCCTGATGTTCATCTTCTGCAACGAGGAGCATATACCATGGACAAGTGTTACAGCAGCTGCAGCAATAAAAGCATCTGGCAGGGATGTTCTGGCTCTGATCAACATGGATGGAATTGGAGTGAAAGCAACTTCCCAGGCAGGTCAGCTTACAAATGTTACAAGATATACTTCGCCTGAAGGTGAAAAGCTTGCAGATATGATGGCAATGCTGAATACAAAACATTCAATCGGACTTTTGCAATCAAAATATCTGAGCAAACAGCCTGGTGATGATGATGGTTCATTCATTAAAGCAGGATTTCCCTGGTCGGTTCTTAACATTGGTTCAATGCCTTATGGTGATCCAAACTATCATACTGAACAGGATAAGGCTAATCTGGTCGATTACAGAAATGCAGCAGTCACGGTGAAGCTTACCCTTGCTGCAGTACTCTGGCTTGATCAGAACGGAAGACCGGAATAAAGGGCACAGGACGCAGGGCTCAGGGCGCAGGGCGCAGGACGAAAAGTTGATGAACTCAGGTAATATTAGGCTCCCATCCCTGGAGAGCTTGTCCCGTATAGCGGGAGGCGGGGGTGGGTTAGTTGCAGTATAAAAAATTCAGTTAAGACACTTACTTATAGTAAATTAATATGAATTCCAACTTCAGATCATTATACAGGATAATTCCTGTTATTTGCCTCTTAGCAGTTTCCTGCACAGAGAATAAACAAGAGGCCGGGTCAAAGGTTTCAGAACTGGTGAAGGTAAAAGACATTGTCATTTATCAGGATTCAATGTTTTATTCCGCCTTCCCTTCCGTTATAAAACGACCTGATGGTGAATTGATTGTTGCTTTCAGAAGAGCACCCAACCGCCATATTTTTGGTGAAGGATGGAACAGCCATGTAGATCCCAACAGCTTCCTGGTCCTTGTGCGGTCAAAGGATGGCGAAACATGGTCAAAGGAACCTGAACTGATTTATGCTCATCCTTTTGGAGGATCGCAGGATCCCTGCCTTCTGCAGCTAAAAGATGGCACATTGCTCTGTTCAAGCTATGGCTGGGCTTTTGTCAGGCCTGATGGAATACCAAATCTTAAACAGCCTTATGCTCCGGCCGGAGGTGCTATATTTCTTGGTGGTTACCTGACAAGATCAATGAATGGTGGCAAAAACGGGGGCCCGGTAATCTACCCTGCTCCGGTTCCTTCCGAAGTGTACTTCAATGCTTACGGAAAAAAACTTCCTGCGTATAACAGAGGTGCTCTTTGTGAATCAAAAGATGGACGTATACTTTGGGCTGTGGCATCATCTGATGAGAAGGCAGTTACAGCAGTCTATCTTATGACTTCAGGTGATAAAGGATTGAATTGGGAATACTCCTGTCCCATTGCACAGGATGACTCTGTAACATTCAATGAAACATCACTTTATGAAACACCAAAAGGTGATATAGTTGCATTTTTACGTACTGCATCATTTGACGACATGGCATGTATAGCACGTTCAACCGATGGTGGCAAATCATTCAGTAAATGGAAATCAATGGGGTTTCAGGGACATCCTCTGAATGCACTACGCCTTCCCGACAACAGAGTCCTTCTAACCTATGGGTATCGTCACCAGCCATATGGCATCAGGGCAAGGATACTTAATCCTGAGTGCACCGATTTTGCATCAGCTCCTGAAATTATTCTGCGCGATGATGGAGGTAACAGTGATATCGGATATACATGGCCAATAATGATCGACAAAAATCATATCCTTGTGACATATTATTTTAACAAGGGAAACGGGATCAGACATATTGCAGGTACTATACTAGAAATAAAATAATTAAACAACTAAATCTTCGAAATCATGATCAGAAGAAACCCGGTGAACTATATGTTCCTGACAATCATTTTAACAATAATTACAAATATTGTCTCAGGTCAGGCATATGACAAGGATTCAAAAAAGACATCAACAGCATTTCCCTGGCCCGATGGAAAGAAAATGGCTATCAGTCTGACTTTTGATGATGCCAGGTTATCGCAGATTGATAAAGGAATTCCTCTTCTAGATAAATACGGTGTAAAGGGAACATTCTATGTGTCACCCGCCAGTCTGTTACTACGCCTTGAAGGATGGAAGAAGGCTGTAAAAGACGGTCATGATATTGGAAATCACTCTGTTTTGCATCCATGTACCGGAAATTTCACCTGGGCAAGAGAGAAGGCTCTTGAAAATTATACGTTGCTTTCAATGAAAAGTGAACTCGATTCTGCAAGTAATATTATCAAATCAATGCTTGGTGTCATTCCAAATTCATTCGCATATCCATGCGGTCAGAAATTTATTGGCAAAGGAATTAATACCCAAAGTTATATTCCTTTAATTGCATCATCATTTGAATCAGGTCGCGGATGGCTCGATGAGGCTGCTAACGATCCCTCCTACTGTGATATGGCTCAGCTGACAGGTATGGAACTCGATGGAAAGTCATTTGACCAGATCCTTAAACTGATTGAAACTGCAAAAACTAATGGGCAGTGGCTGGTTCTGGCAGGGCATGAAATGAATGATGATGGAGTTCAGACATCAAGGCTTGCCACCCTGGAAGCAATATGCAAATATGCTTCCGATCCGGCAAATGGCATCTGGATAGATAATGTTCACAACATTGCAGCATATGTAAAAGAGAAGAGAGGCGAAATGGTTTATTCACCTCTTCCTGTATATAAAAATCCGGTATATCCTGTAAATGTGAGGGTTGCTGACCTCCTTGGAAAAATGACTTTGGAAGAAAAGATCGGTCAGATGAATATGCCCTGTGTTTATGAAGGTCCACTTGGAAGAACCACAGAGGAAAAGACAATTGCAGTAAGAAAGCTGTCAGAGGGGACATTCGATGGGATGCCGGGCCCAATTGGCGGATTCTTTACACTTGCAAATACTATCCTTCATCAGGGAACTTTGCAGCAGGCCAATTTCTTTAATGAGCTTCAGAAAACAGCAATTGAAAAAACACGGTTAGGTATTCCTCTTTTGCAGACAGAGGAGGGCACTCACGGACTAATGTGTTCAGGGGGAACAATATTTCCTGAAGGGCTGGCGCTGGGCAGTACATGGAACCTCGATCTGATTAAAAATATTTATACTGTCGCTGCAAGGGAAGCAAGAGCAGTCGGTATTCATCAGATTTTCACACTGGTAGTCGAGCCTAACAGAGATCCGAGACTGGGAAGGAACCAGGAAGGATACAGTGAAGACCCATGGTTTTGCTCACAGATGGCGAAAACAATTGTCAGGGCAGTACAGGGCACTGACCTCACTGCAAAGGATAAAGTTGTTTCCGGACTTTGTCATTATCCGGGACAAAGTCAGCCTGCAAGCGGTCTTGAGCGCGGAGCAATGGAAATATCCGAAAGAACTCTGAGAGAAGTATTTCTGCCCCCCTGGGAAGCCGGGATAAAGGAAGCCGGGGCCTTAGGTGTAATGGCTACATATCCGGCTATCGACAGAATACCTACCCATGGCAATGAATTCATTCTGACAAAAATACTCAGGGAGGAATTCGGATTCAAAGGGCTTGTACTTAGTGAAGGAGGCGGATTGGGCACGTTGTCTTATATGCGTTTGGCAGCCAATGAAAAAGAGACAGGAGAACTGGCTCTTAAAGCAGGGCTTGACGTAGGTATCTCCTATGAGAATGGTTATATAAAACCAATGATTGAGAATGTAAAGGAGGGAAAAGTATCTATGGAATTGATTGACAGAGCAGTAACACGGATCCTTGAACAGAAATACAGGCTTGGATTATTTGAAAATCCATATGTTGATCCTGCCAGGGCGGTAAAAGTCACACATACTGAAGAGAGTCGTAACCTTACACTTGAAGCAGCCAGGGAAGGTATCGTTCTGCTTAAAAATGAGAAGAATCTGCTGCCGTTGAAAAAGGAGATCAGAAGCATTGCTGTTATTGGTCCAAATGCTGATAACGAGAAAAATCAGCTTGGTGATTACACTTCAAAGACAGTATTGCAGGATATTGTGACTATTCTTGAAGGTGTAAAAAGCAAGGCAGGAAACAAGACCCTTGTAAAATATGCCAAAGGGTGTGATGTGATTGGTGATAAGAATAAGGATATTGCCGGAGCCAAAAAAATCGCAAAAGAATCTGATATTGCAATTGTAGTTCTGGGCGAAAATGAATGGGGTGCACCTGATAAGACAGGAACTGACGGAGAAGGCTATGATGTTGCCAGTCTCGATCTTACAGGATCACAGGAAGAACTTCTTAAGGCTGTTTATGAAACAGGAACACCTGTGGTTCTTGTTCTAATTAATGGCCGGCCGCTTTCAATCAGATGGGCTGCGGAAAAAATACCTGCTATTGTAGAGGCATGGATTCCGGGTGAAATGGGAGGCGTTGCAGTGGCAGACATACTTTTCGGAGACTGCAATCCCAGTGGTAAGCTGACAATTACAGTTCCCAGGCATTCAGGACAGCTTCCTTCATACTACAACTACATGCCGGAAAAGGAGAACTGGATAACTGAAGGATGGGGAAAAGCATATGCTGATATGCCGGCAACACCTCTGTGGGAATTCGGATATGGTTTGAGTTATACACACTTTGAATATTCAAACCTGCAGGTAACTCCCTTATCGACCGGGGCTTATGGTGAAATAAATATCAGCGTTGATGTTAAAAACACCGGTTCAAAGGACGGGAAAGAAGTTGTTCAGCTATATATCAGAGATCTGATTGCAACGGTTACCGTACCTGTAAAAGAGCTTAAAGGTTTCTCCAAAATATCTCTTAAAGCAGGTGAAAAGAAAACAGTCAGTTTCAAACTCAAACATGATGACCTGGCTCTTTATAATAAGAATATGGAAAAGGTAGTTGAACCCGGAGCTTTTGATGTGATGGTGGGTAGTTCATCAAAGGATATCAGGGTAAAGGGCTCATTTGAAATTAAATAACCATTTAATAACCAGACATATGAAAAAGACAGTTCTTTCATTTATTTTTTCTGTACTGATCCTGGCATTATCTTCTATTGTGTATTGCCAGAATAAGAGTACCGATAATTCAGTTGTAAAAATGGGAGTCAGTCAGGTAAATATCACACCTCCTGCACCAACTGTAATGGCTGGTTATGCCGGTCGCACTGAACCATCAACAGGTATTCACGACAGTTTATATGCATCCGCACTCTACTTTTCCGGAGAAAAGATCAAAGCGCTTATTTTAACAATTGATCTGCTCAGCTTTACCACTGCCTTTGTTGATGAGCTGAAGGCAGATCTTTCGAAAGCGTCAGGTGTATCTGCTGAAAATATTATGATCACAACAGTTCATAATCATGGTGCTCCTTCACCCCGTTCAACCGATTCAGATGCTACAAATACTGTACCTGCATACGTAAAATTCCTGAAAGAAAGGCTGATAGCATTGTCAGCAGCAGCAACTAAAAATCCTGTACCGGTTAAGATGGGAATAAGCAAAGGTGAATGTAAAATGAACATCAATCGCAGGGCCCTTGCTGCAAACGGATCTATCATTCTTGGCAGGAATCCGGAAGGCCCCTGTGATCATGACCTTGTGGTTACCAGATTTGATGATCTGAACAATAAAACAATTGCAGTACTTGTTAACTGGCCATGCCACGGGACTGTCAGCGGACAGGATAATACACTTGTTACCGGTGACTGGCCGGGTGCAGCAGCAAGGCATATTAAGAAAAATATCGGTAACAATGTAGTTGTGGCAGTTACAGCCGGTGCTTCAGGTGACATTAATCCATTGTATGGTCCCGGGAAGAATTTCACTGAAATTGAGGCTGTTGGTTTCCATGTAGCGATGGAGGCGAACAGGATTCTGGCTGATGTAAAGACCTATCCTTTAAAAGAAGTACAGACAGCAAACTACATTATGCCATTTCCCGGAAAAAAACCGGCATCTGCTGATCTCACCGTCGATAAAATGGAGCCTGCACCAGATGGAGAAATCAGGCTAACCGTCTTCAAGATAGGTGATCTGGTAATTTCAGGTGTTTCCGGTGAGCTTGTAAATGAGATAGGAATGGATATTAAGAACCGCTCACCCTATTCGGGAACAATAGTGGTGACTCATTGCAATGGTTCTAGCGGTTATATCTGCACCGATAAGATGTTTCCGGAAGGCGGCTACGAAGTTCGTGTAACTAAGTTTATGCCCGGAGTTGAGAAGAAACTGGCTGATAAATATATTGATATAATTCATCAGTTTTAAAGCATAAACCCTAGAGTATTTCGATCAGCGTTAATCTGCGTAATCTGCGGGCTAAATAATTATTTTCCCGCTGATTCACGCTGATTCGCGCAGATTCAATTTTCCTTACTGTCAGTTAAGTGTTTTAAATCCGAAAATCGGCTTTGCTTCAGTCTGATGAAGATCAAAGATAATGACTTCATTAAGTCCCTCTTTTATCCATGAATCAGGGCAGTATAGTCTTTTCTGCGGTCCAATGTTCCAATACCTGCCGAGGTTATGACCATTGATCCAGATAATTCCTTTTGTATAGTTAGAAACATCAAAGAATGTATCCCCTTTTTCCATAGCCATAAAGTTTCCCTTAAAGATCAGGCCCGGCTTGTTAAGATTTTTACCGGTGGAACGTAGATCATATATAGTCTTCCTGTCCATTGGCAAATTATAGATCTGCCAGTTCATCAGAGTCATTCCATTTAAAGTAACTCTCTCAGTAATTCCCTTTCTGTCAATAATATGCTGGGCGAAATTGATTCTGCCCATGGCTTCAACAAAAATTTCAAGTACAGGATTTTTTACATCACTTGCAGGTATTTCAATTGAATTTTCTCCAAGTCTTCTGTCTATCTTGCCTATGTAGTTTCCATTCAGAAAAACAGTGGCATAATCATGTAACTCAGTAATAACAAGTTTCCCTGATTTATGACCAATTAGTTCTGTCTTATAAAGAATAAAACCATAATCCTGTCCTAAAGCCTCGAATGGTTTTGGCTGAACCGAAACAACAGGTTCAGGAAGCATGTTCCAGACTGAATTAAATGGTAAAAGACCAATAGCAGTTAGTTCCATTACAGGCATAGGCTCAGGTACAGGAGGCAGTTTCTTTCCCTTGGGAAGATATGAACCGATCAGGTTTCGAAGGGCAAAATACTTTGGTGCAGGCCGTCCCTGTTCATCTATTGGTGCATCATAATCATAACTAGTAACATCCGGTTCATATCCTTTGCCTCCCGAATTAGCGCCTGCCGTGAATCCGAAATTTGTACCTCCATGAATGACATAGAGATTAAACGATTTCTTGTTGTCCATAAGGAATTTAACCTCTTTCAGTAGGTTGGCAGTATCAGGCCTTACCCACTCTTCACCCCAGTGTGTCAACCAACCCGGGTATGTCTCACTGCTGAATACAGGAACGCCAGGGTTCATCTTTTCTGCAAGTTCAAAGTCGGCAAGTGAGCTTCCTGAATCAAGACCAACTGCACTTCCCGGTAGAGAACCTGCTTCAAGCATATATGTTGTTGGCCCGTCGCCTGTAAAAGTAGGAACATCAATACCATTATTTTTCCAAACCTCTTTCAGTCTTGTCATATAATTACGGTCATTACCATAACTTCCGTATTCGTTCTCAATCTGAATCATAAGAAGCGGGCCGCCCTTTGTGACCATAAATGGTTTTATAACTTCAGCAAGCTTTCCAATATATTTTTCAGCTGCAGCCATATACCTTGGATCCATACAACGAAGCTTTATATCAGGGATACGAAGAAGGTATGGAGGTATACCTCCGAGTTCCCATTCGGCACATACATATGGTCCGGGACGAACTATAAGAAACAATCCCTCCTCCTGTACAATCTGAAAGAACTGAGCAAGGTTATGGTTACCTGTTTCGAAATCATAAACACCCTCTTCCGATTCATGATAGTTCCAGAAGATATAAGCAGATATTGTATTGCATCCCATTGCTTTAGCCATCTGGATCCTGTGGCGCCAGTACTCCTCCGGAATTCTTGCAGGATGCATTTCGCCGGCAATTATCTGAAAAGGTTTACCGTCAAGAAGAAATTCAGTTGGGCTGAATTCAAATGAATGGTTTCCCTTTTGCGCCTGCATTGAGAAAATAGAAAAAAATAAAGAAGCTATAATTATTAAACGTCTTAACATGTCAGTCTTTTTATTAGAAACCCTCATATCTATTATATTATATAATATATCTTAATCCGATCTAACCCACCCCCACCCCTCCCAGGAGGGGAACCTCTTTTCCCTTCAGTCTTATTCTCTGACTGACTTCACATCTCATATCTCATATCTACCCCCCCCTCTCCCCGTCTCCCCCTCCTCCCTCAGCTAGATTGCCTGCTGTTTCTTATAGAAACCGTCTGATCTGCTTACAAGCTCCTCATGTGTTCCTGTCTCAACTATCCTGCCTTCATCAAGTACAACAATAATATCGGCATGCTGTATTGTTGAAAGACGATGGGCAATTACAAGTGAAGTCCTGCTTTTCATCAGGTTCAGGATTGCATCCTGTACCAGACGTTCCGACTCTGTATCAAGTGCAGAGGTGGCTTCATCAAGTATCAGAATGGGTGGATTTGCCATTATTGCCCTTGCAATGCTTATCCTCTGACGCTGACCACCGCTTAATTTATTTCCTGATTCTCCGACATAAGTTTCGTATCCGGCCTCTGTGTCCGTAATAAAGTCATGAGCATTTGCTATTCTGGCAGCATTTTCAACCTTTTCTTTTTCAGCGGTATCCATTCCGAATGCGATATTCTCGGTAAAGGTAGTATTGAAAAGAATAGGAGACTGACTTACCATTCCCATAAGATAGCGGAGATCCTTCAGCTTCATATCTCGAACATCAATGCCATCAATAAGAACTGCCCCCTTATCAACATCAATAAGCCTGGGAAGGAGATCGGCCAACGTTGACTTTCCGGCTCCGGATTTCCCTACAATTGCAACTGTCTGACCTTTTCTGATAGTCAGATTTATATCTTTCAAAACCGGTTCGCTGTTATACCCGTACCATACGCCTCTGAATTCAATTGATTCATTAAAGCCTTCCTTGGATATTGCATTCTCCTTCTCAACAATCTTCTCTTCCGCATCGATAATCTCATCAACCCTCTGAATTGAAGCCATCCCTTTCTGAATGCTGAAATATGCTGTTGTTATGTTTTTTGCCGGCTGTATAATCTGCGAAAAGATAATGAGGTAGGCTATCAGCTGTTCAGGTAACATTATTCCTGTCCCTTTCAACGCCATTGTACCACCGGCATATAAAAGCATCATTAAAACAATTGTAGATAAAAACTCACTCAGGGGTGAAGCAAGAAAATATTTCCTTGTTACCCGTTTGAAAATCTTTGAATATCTTTCATTTGCAGCTGCAAACTGCTTCTGCATTTTGCGTTCTGCATTAAAAACCTTGACAATTCTGAGTCCTGTAAGAGTCTCTTCCACAACTGTCAGGAGTTTTCCAAGATTATCCTGTCCGTGCAGCGAAGATGATCTCAGAGTACGGCTCGCTCTTCCGATCAGCCAACCGCTTATAGGAAGAAGTACCATGGCAAAAAGAGTAAGCTGGTAATTGGATACAAAGAGATATATTACAAATATTACAATATACATCGGATCCCTGAATAGCATTGTCAATGATGCAATTACAGAAATTTCAATTTCCTGTACATCATTGGAGATCCTTGTCATCACATCTCCTTTCCTGGTATCAGTGAAAAACGAAATCGGAAGTTTAAGAAACTTATCGTATAGTTTTCTCCGGAGATCACGAACCGTGCATGAACGGATATATGCTATACTGTTATTGGCCAGGAAGATAAATGTATTCTTGAACAGGCTCGCTACAATAACAATCACTACAACGAACATCAGAGCACCTGATTTGCCATTATGCTCAATAAACGCTGAAAGATAATGACGAAAAAATTCCTGTATATAACTGAATGTAACCTGAAACTCGCCGGGGTGAGGCACTACCTCTATTTGGTTGAACAGGATCTTAAGAAATGGGACAACAAGCGAAAAAGAAAACAATGCAAAAAGTCCTCCAAGGATGTTATAACCAATGCTTTTTATAGCAGACCAGCGATAAGGGGCAAAGTATTTTAGCAGTAACCGGATATTCTTCATTTACCTTAATTGGTTTAAAAACCTGTGTAATTATGAGGAGTAATAGCCTTCAGTTCTGCTTTTACTTCATCGCTGAGATCAAGACTTTCTATAAAGAGAAAAATAGATTCACTTGTTATTTTCTGATTTGTCCGTGTCAGTTCCAGAAGAGCTTCATACGGATTAGGATAGCCCTCACGCCTCATTATTGTCTGAATCGCTTCGGCAACAACGGCCCAGTTATTATCAAGGTCATTTTTAATTTTCTCCCTGTTAACTATCAGCTTATTTAGTCCTTTAAGAATTGAGCTGAATGCCAGTACTGAGTGTCCAATGGGAACTCCCACATTCCTGAGAACTGTTGAATCGGTAAGGTCACGCTGCAGCCTTGATAGAGGCAATTTCATTGACAGATGCTCAAAGATCGCATTTGCATAGCCAAGATTTCCCTCTCCGTTCTCAAAATCTATTGGATTTACCTTATGAGGCATTGCTGATGAACCTATCTCACCTTTCTTTATCTTCTGAGAAAAATATTCCATTGATATATAGGTCCATATATCTCTTGCCATATCAATAAGTATCGTATTGATCCTGCGCATATTATCGAACAAGGCAGCAAGATTATCATAGTGCTCTATCTGTGTTGTCGGATGAGACCTTTGCAGTCCAAGCTCCTCATTAACAAAGTTATTGGCAAAAGAAATCCAGTCAATATCAGGATATGCTGCCTTATGTGCATTGAAATTTCCGGTAGCGCCGCCAAACTTTGCTGAAAAAGGAATCTGTCCGAAATATTTTGTCTGACCATCAATCCTGGCAATGAATACCTGTATCTCTTTACCAAGTCTCGTCGGAGAAGCCGGCTGACCATGCGTACGCCCTAGCATTGGAATATCCTTCCAGTCATCAGCCAGATTTGCAAGGGTTTCCCTTAACTCATACAGAATAGGAAAATAGACATTTATCAGAGCATCCTTAATTGATAGAGGAACAGCAGTGTTATTGATATCCTGTGAAGTAAGTCCAAAATGAATAAATTCGCTCCATCTGCCCCATCCGGACTGGAAAAACTTCTCCTTCAGAAAATATTCTATTGCTTTGATATCATGGTTCGTGATCTTTTCACGTTCCTTAATCTTTTCAGCATCAGCCTGATCAAAATCTTCATAGATTGAACGAAGCTGCTTGAATTCCTCTTTTCTGAAATCAGAAAGCTGAGGAAGAGGTATACCGCAAAGAGCAATAAAATACTCTATCTCCACCATCAGCCGGTATCTGATAAGTCCGAATTCCGAAAAATAGAGGTGAAGCTCATCGACCTTGCTTCTGTATCGTCCGTCAAGGGGCGATATTGCTGTCAGGGAATTTAATTCCATTATTAACAAGAATGAGTTTTCAGTTGTTATTAAGATTACATGCAAAAATACTATTTTAGATGTTTGAAAAAAATGGTAATGGATAAAATCAGGATATCGGCAGTTAAATATGCCAATACTTATCCATTTATTTATGGATTAAAGGAGAGCGGGTTCGAGGAGAGGATAATACTTGAGACAGACCATCCGGCAGATTGTGCCGCAAAATTAATCAGCAACAGGGCTGATATCGGGCTGATTCCTGTTGCCGCCTTATTACAACTAAGTGATTATCATATAATAAGCGATTACTGCATCGGATCCAACGGAAATGTCAGGACAGTCATGCTCCTATGTAACTGCTCATTTGAAGAGCTCGATACGATTTATCTCGATTACAGATCGAAAACCTCTGTTAACCTGGTGAAGGTTCTGGCACAATACTGGTGGAAACGAAGCTTCAGTTGGATAAATACCACGGAAGGATTTGATTTTCTGAATGTAAAATGTAATGAGGCTGTTGTACTGATAGGAGATCAGTGTTTTGAATATGAAAAGAGGTTCAGATCAGGCATAGATCTTTCAATGGAATGGAAGAAATTCACCGGTCTTCCGTTTGTATTTGCCTGCTGGACAGCCAATAAAATAATAGATCCTGCATTTATAGCCGATTTCAACGCTGCCCTTAAAACAGGAGTAACTGATATTGATGCAGTTGTCAGAAGTATCGGAGATAATGGCGCAATTACAGGGACTGTGCTCAAAGAGTACCTGACAGAAAATATTGATTTCAGCCTTAATGATGAGAAGAAAAAAGGACTTGAATTATTCCTTTCACTTATGAAAAAATTGAATAGTTGACTATCACATTACTTGTTTTTAGTTAACTTTGAGTCATAACCTTTTTTGTTTAACTATTTAAACGACTTAAAATATGGATACCATGGCAAGAACAATCACATTTAATGAGCTTCGAAAGATCAAAGACCAGTTACCCTCCGGTAGTATGAGGAGGATTGCTGAAAAACTGAATCTTGAAGAGGAGACAGTAAGAAACTACTTCGGAGGGAGAAATTTTGACAAGGGACAAAGCGTCGGTATACATTTTGAACAGGGGCCCGGAGGCGGAATTGTGACATTTGATGATACAACAATACTTGATCTGGCACAGGACATGATTAAAGATTAATCACGTTAACTATGCCTGTTCAAAAGCAAAAGGCTAAGTCTTTTGCTTTTTTTGTTTTAAATATGATTGAGTTAACCGGGTAAGAACTCAGTGAAACTCCGTGCGAACTCTGTGTGAATCCGTGGTTTAAAAAAATGACTAAACAAAATTCAAACATAAATATTCATTCTGTTGAGAATTCTCTCAAAAAGCCAATAGAAAGCTTCTTTGTTACTGTTTATCCTACAGACTACCTCACATCCCATGGCCTGGAGCATCACAGAAGAGTTTGGGAATACGCAAAGGAGATTATAAGCACTTCAGGATATAAAACAGATATTGACCTGCAATTCCTTAGGGAGCTTATAGTTGCCTGCTTTTTCCACGATATAGGTATGGCAATCAACCATGGTATAAATCACGGTGTTACAAGCCTTGAAAAGACAACCGAGTTTATGAAATTCAGCATGATGAATCCGTCTGAATTTCCGGATGCCCTGAAAGCAATTGAATATCATGATGATAAAGACTATTCATCACCCTTAAAAACAAACCGGATACTTGAAATTCTGTCAATTGCCGATGATCTGGATGCTTTCGGGTTCACAGGTATCCTCAGATACTCAGATATCTATCTTAGAAGAGGTGTAAAAACAGATGATCTGGGGATTTTGATCAGAAAAAATGCTTTTAGAAGATTTGAGAATTTCCTCAGAAATAAAAATTTCTCTGATGGTTTTATAAAAAAACATACTGAGCGATTTGAAATTCTCGACAGGTTTTTTAAAAAATATAACGAAGAAATTCCTGATTATATATTTAAAACACTCTCACCATCAGGATACTGTGGAATAATAGAAATTCAGATAGATTGTATTGATTCCGGAAACGAATTTATCCTTTCGAATATTTTGGAAAATTATTCGAATGATCCTGTTTTTAAATGGTTCATCGGAGGACTCCAGTCAGAACTCTTAAGTGCATAATAGTAATACTCAAATTGCACATAAATCTATAGGCATAAATACTGACTCTATTCACGCATTATTGCCATTGAATCATAGGGTTCATTAATTTACTTTTGCCCAAATTAAATTAGTGGACATATGCTCGATGTATTAATTAGCCAGTCTGAGAAAGAATCTTCCTCGGAAAGGATAAAAAAGATCAGTGACAGGGCCGACAAGCCTATCAAAAGCGTAATGAAAGCAATATCATGGCGTATTGTTGGCACAATTGATACAATGGTGATAAGCTATATCATAACAGGTAAGCTTACAATGGCCCTATCAATTGGCGGTGTTGAAGTGTTTACAAAAGTTCTGCTTTATTATCTCCACGAGAGAGTCTGGGCACATATTCACCGGATTAATTTTAAATTATGGAAACGATCAAAAAACGATATCTATGAAGTTCAAGGAGTTGAAAGACCAGCTTTCAGGAAAGTCGGCTGATGAGAGCCTGAAAGAACTGGCATCACTTTTCCCCGGCCAGGTAATTTTTACAACAAGCTTTGGAATTGAAGACCAGGCAATAACCCATAAAATATTCAGCAATAATCTTGACATCAAAGTTGTAACACTTGATACAGGAAGACTTTTTCCGGAAACATATGAAGTCTTTTCACAGACAATACTTAAATTCGGAAAGACCATACATACTTATTTTCCAGATTACCTTTCAGTTGAGAAACTCGTAACCGAAAAAGGACCTTTCAGTTTTTTCGATTCGGTTGAAAACAGGAAGGAATGCTGCAGAATAAGGAAGGTTGTTCCTCTTACACGTGCCCTGGCAGGCATGAAAGTATGGATCTCCGGCATCAGGGCTGACCAGTCGGATAACAGGAGCCAGATGGAGTGGCTGGAATATGATGAGGACAAAAAACAATTCAAATTCTATCCAATCTTCTCCTGGTCCTATCAGGATGTAAAGAAGTATGTAAAGGAAAATCATGTCCCTTACAATACTCTCCACGACAAAGGATTTGTAAGTATCGGATGTGAACCCTGCACAAGGGCAATTGAAGCTGGTGAAGACTTCAGGGCAGGCCGCTGGTGGTGGGAAAATGACGGTTCGAAAGAATGCGGTTGTCATATAAAATAATTATTATGAAGAATCCATTGCATATAAATGATGAACACCTGAAAGAGCTTGAGAATGAGGCGATTTTTGTAATGAGGGAAGTTGCTGCCCAATTCGAGAATAAGGCCTTGCTCTTTTCCGGCGGAAAAGATTCAATTGTCCTTGTACATCTCGCCAGGAAAGCATTCTGGCCGGCAAAAATACCTTTTACATTGCTCCACATCGATACCGGTCATAATTTCGGGGAGACATTGATTTTCCGCGATGACCTTGCAAAAGAATTCGGATGCAACCTGATAGTTGCAAAAGTACAGGATTCAATAGATAAGGGAAGAGTTATTGAAGAGCAGGGTATAAATGCCAGCAGGAATAAGGCTCAGTCAGTCACACTCCTCGATGCCATCGAGGAATTCAAACTGGATGTTGCAATAGGTGGTGGCAGACGTGATGAAGAAAAGGCAAGGGCTAAAGAAAGATTTTTTTCGCACAGGAATGAATTCGGCCAGTGGGACCCCAAAAACCAGCGCCCTGAACTCTGGAATATATTCAACGGAAGGAAACACATGGGCGAACATTTCAGGGTATTCCCCATCAGCAACTGGACTGAGTTGGATGTATGGCAGTATATTCTTAATGAAAACATCAAACTTCCTGGATTATATTATACACATCGTCGTAAAATATTCAGCAGGAACGGTACATATCTGGCATGGGCCCCATTTATGCAGCTTAAACCAGGTGAGGAGGTTTTTGAAACAGATGTCAGATGCAGAACAATAGGTGACATTACCTGCACTGGTGTTACTCTTTCAAAAGCTGATAATCTGGAGGATATAATTGCTGAAATAGCTGCTACAAGGGTAACGGAACGTGGTGGCCGGTACGATGATAAGAGGTCTGAAGCAGCTATGGAAGACAGAAAAAAGGAAGGGTATTTTTAACCGGCTACAGGCTACAGGCACCAGGCGACAGGAAGAATAAAAAAATTAATTTGACAGTTTTCTCTGCCTGACGCCAGTCGCCTGACGCCTGATGCCAGTAAATATTTTATAAAAATTTACGATTATATATGCTTATCGATCCGAAAGAAAAAAGTAAAAGTCTGCTGCGGTTTACGACAGCCGGAAGTGTTGATGACGGAAAGAGTACACTGATCGGAAGATTATTGTACGACAGCAAATCGATTTTGAAGATCAGATGGATCATATTGTCCAGTCAGGTAAAAGGCTCGGGAGGGAAGAACTTGACCTTTCACTACTTACCGACGGTCTCAGGGCTGAACGTGAACAGGGTATTACTATTGATGTTGCCTACAGATATTTTGCCACTCCGGCAAGAAAGTTTATAATAGCCGATACTCCGGGGCATATTCAGTATACCCGTAATATGGTCACTGGTGCAAGCACAGCCGACCTGGCAGTTATTCTTATCGATGCCAGAAAAGGTGTACTTGAACAAACAATCAGACACTCATATATAGCGTCCTTACTCGACATCAGACATATCATATTCTGTATCAATAAAATGGATATGACAAACTGGTCACAGGAAGGTTTTGACAAAATTGTATCTGAACTTGGAAAACTTGTAAGCAAACTCGGCATACCTGATGCACGCTATATACCAATCAGTGCAAAATATGGCGACAATGTGGTTGATAATTCCGTCAATATGCCCTGGTATTCCGGTAAAACATTTCTTCGCCTTATTGAAACAATCGAGATTGAGAAGAACAAGGATCCTGAAAATAACCGGTTCCCGGTTCAGACGATTATACGTCCACACACTAATGAATTCCACGATTACCGAGGCTATGCAGGCAGGGTTGCCGGCGGCGTATTCAAACCGGGTGAAGAGGTTGTTGTTCTGCCTTCCATGCGCAAATCAAAAATAAAGAGTATTGACATGTTCGGCAAGACTCTGTCGGAGAGTATTTCCGGCGATTCAGTAGCAATATCGCTTGAAGATCAGATTGATATCAGCCGCGGCGATATGCTTGTTGCACCGGATGATCTGCCTGTGATAAGTCAGGATATTAATCTGATGGTATGCTGGTTCAATGAACAGCCTCTGAGAAACGGCGGAAAATATCTGGTTAGGATTAACAGCAACGAAGCAGGCTGCATTATAAAGAAAGTTAACTACAGGCTCAATATAAATACTCTTGAAAAGGATACAGAGAATATTTCAGTCCAGATGAATGATATCGCTGATATCACAATCAAGACTTCAAAACCTCTGTTCTTCGATTCCTACAAAAAGAATAATATCACAGGCAGCATGATCTTCATTGATGAAGGCACCAATGAAACTGTTGCGGCAGGGATGATCATTTAGATTGTCTTGCGGTCATGCGGTCTTGCGGTCACGATCCTGATCAATTATTGTGAAGTGCAATAATGAATAAGGAATCCCATAAACAAATCGTTATATCTATTGTTCTACTGTTGAGATCCGATTATTTTATCACCTTTAATTACTATCAGTAAAATGGAAAAATTAGATATCCTTAAAGACTACCTCAGAAAATATAAGAATGTTGTTGTTGCTTTCTCGGGAGGAGTTGACAGTACTTTTCTTGCAAGAGTTGCCAAAGATGTATATGGCGATAATTTACTTCTGATAACTGCTACTTCAAGTACAATACCCTTCTATGAGCTGGAAGAAGCTAAGGCACTTGCTGTTATGATGGGTATAAAACACAGAATTATCATTTCGGAAGAGATAGATATACCCGGATATGTAAATAATCCTCCTGACAGGTGCTATTTCTGCAAGAGTGAACTTTTCGGCAAGATCAGGTATATTTCTGAAAAGGAAGGTTTTGATGCCGTCTTTGATGGAAGCAATGCCGAGGACATGAAGGATTACCGTCCCGGACTAAAAGCCAAAAAGGAAAAAGGGGTAATCTCTCCTCTTGCTGAAGCCGGTTTTACAAAGGAAGATATCAGAAAGTATTCTGCTGAATATAATCTTCCGACAACCAATAAGCAGTCATATGCATGTCTGGCCTCAAGAATTCCTTACGGAGAAAAGATAACAGTAGAGAAACTCGACAGGCTTGCAAGGGCAGAATATGATCTGAGAGAACTTGGATTCACCCAATTCCGTATAAGAAGTCATGAAAATCTTGCCAGACTGGAATTTATTCCTTTGGAATTAGACAGAGCATGGATCTTAAGGGAGAAGCTGACTGAATTATGCAAAAGATCAGGATTCAGTTATGTCACGATAGATCTTGTAGGTTATCGTTCGGGGTCAATGAATGAGGTGCTGACTGAATCAGAAAAAAAAGCAGGTTAGTACTATTTTAAGATTCTTTATACATTTGGTAATAATAAACCATAATCTAATAAATAAGAAATTCTATTCTAATCATGAAATTTGAGACAAAGGCAATCTGGGTAGGCCAGGAAGCAGATGAGGCAACCGGCGCCACTATAGTACCGATATATCAGACATCCACTTTCTCACAGGAAGAGGTAAACAAACACAAGGGTTATGAATACTCAAGGGTTGCAAATCCTACCCGGACAGCTTTAGATAAGTGCCTTGCATCTCTTGAAGAGGGACAGTACGGACTGAGCTTTGCTTCAGGTCTGGCGGCAGAACATGCCATTTTCACTATCCTGAGGCCAGGAGATCATGTTATAGTTCCCGAAGATATGTACGGAGGCACTTACAGGATCATTAAGGAATTTCTTGAACCTTTCAACATTAAATTCTCATTTACTGATTTTACTGATCTGAATAGTATAAGTTCGGCCTTTACTTCTTCAACAAAAATGGTTTGGATAGAGACCCCTACCAATCCGACCCTTAAAATCTTTGATATTGAAGAAATATCAAAACTCAGTCACTCAAAAAATGCACTGGTGGTTGTGGATAATACATTCGCCTCACCATTCTTTCAGAAACCACTTCTTTGTGGTGCAGACATAGTTGTTCACAGTACAACCAAATATATAAACGGACACTCAGATATTATCGGAGGTGCTGTTGTACTTAACAATGAAGTCCTATACAAAAAAATCCTGCTTGCCCAGAAATCTATTGGAGCAGTCCCCTCCCCTTTTGATTCATGGCTGACTCTCAGAGGACTGAAGACATTAGCTGTAAGAATGCAGCAGCACGAAAAGAATGCTTTCATGGTAGCACGCTTTCTGGAGAAAAACCCTAATGTGGAAAAAGTATTCTTCCCAGGATTTGAGAGCCATCCAGGTCATGATATTGCCAAAAAACAAATGTCTGGTTTCGGAGGAGTTGTCTCATTCCGTATCAAAGGCGGTCTTAAAGAAGCAAATGATTTCTTCAGGAAGCTTAAGATCTTCCAGCTTGCTGACAGCCTTGGCGGAGTGGAATCGCTTGCAAACTACTCAGCCCTGATGACCCATGATTACTTTCCTGAACAGCTCAGAAAAAAAATCGGGGTAACTGACAACCTGATCAGACTTTCGGTAGGAATTGAACACATAGACGACCTGTTGGCTGATCTTCAAAATGCACTTAATAAATAGCGTTAGAAAAATTCAGACTTTTCAGATAAATAAATGATCTCTCCCTTAAAACCGGTCAGGGTAATTATAGCTGATGGTCAGTTTCTTATCACAGAATCACTTAAAGCTATTCTGACTGACGAAGTATCATTTATTGTTGAAGCTGTACTTACAGGGGAAAAACGAAATTATTAAAGTCTTAACGAACAGTGAAGTATCTGTATTAATAATTGATCCATCATTTATTGATCTCAGCTCCTTTTCAGAAATACAGGAAATCAGGGATAATTTTCCGGGACTTAAATTTATTGTTCTTACAAATAGCCTGAGCAAAAACGAGTTGCAGGAATTAAACAGCCTGGGAATAACAAATATAGTACTCAAATCCAGTGACAGGGACGAAATATTTGAAGCTCTCAATGCATCGGTTAAAGGGAAAAAGTATTATTCCTGTGAACTGCTTGAGATTCTGTTCGAAATAAATGAAAGGATAAACTCCGGAGAAGAAACAGGACAACTCACACCTTCGGAGATGGAAATTGTCCGGCTAATATCCGAAGGGCTGACAACAAAAGAAATTGCCTCCAGGAAATTCATCAGTTTCCATACAGTGATCACTCATCGCAAAAACATCTTCAGAAAGCTTGGTGTTTCAAGCGTTTCTGAACTTATTATGTATGCCATTAAGTCCGGTTGGATTAATCTGATTGAATACCATATTTAATCGTTATACCACATTTATGGTATATAAAATGCCATAAAATGGGGATTCCATAATCAGCCTTTTGCTTCAATCTTTGTGTTATAATTAATAATAAAATCTGCCGCGATGCATAATAACATTTATTTGGTTTGGTTTGTTATTAATGTACAACACTTTAAGTCAGGTAAGTGTTGTACATTTACACTTCATTGAAACATAAGCAGGTATGTCACAATTCATCATTCCAAATCAAAAAACAGTTGAAAAAACAATCAAATCAATTTTTGAATTGCTTTTCCCTGAAACACACTCTTTTACAGAAGAGGAGATTGAATGCAACCGTAAAAATTTACAGGCTAATTTAAGCCAGATATTATCAGGTCTTACTGCCAATAATGATGAGATCACCAAGAGATTTTTTAATAATCTGGAGAATATTAAAAAGATATTACTTAGAGATGCCGATTTCATACTTGAATCAGATCCTGCAGCAACTCAGCAAATCGAAGTAATTGCTATCTATCCAGGATTCTTTGCAATATTCAGTTATCGCATAGCTAATTTCCTGACAAAACTTTCCGTGCCTATTTTTCCGAGGATGATAACTGAATATGCTCACAGGGTTACAGGTATTGATATTCATCCCGGTGCTGCAATTGGTATTCCATTTTCAATAGATCATGGTACGGGAATTGTTATCGGTGAAACAGCAATTATAGGGAACAATGTAAAGGTTTACCAGGGAGTAACTCTCGGTGCATTAAGCGTCGATAAAAGCAAGGCTTCAACAAAGAGACATCCTACTATTGAGGACAATGTTATTCTGTATGCTGGATGTACAATACTTGGCGGAGAAACGGTTGTGGGACGAAACAGTATTATCGGCGGTAACGTATGGCTTACAGAAAGCATTGCTCCGTTCTCAGTTGTTTACCACAAGAGCGAAATAATAATCAGGAACCAGAACGGATATCAGGAACCAATAAATTTTATCATTTGAACAATTAAAAAAATAAAAAATGAAAGTAAATTCAATACTCGAAACAATAGGTAACACACCTCACCTGAAAATCAACAGGCTTTTCGGAAAAGATCATTCTGTCTGGGTAAAACTTGAAAAGACCAATCCGGGTGCAAGTATAAAGGACCGGATTGCCCCGGCAATGATAGAAGATGCTGAAAAGAAAGGCATTCTCAAACCTCACAGCGTGATAATTGAACCAACATCCGGGAATACAGGGATCGGACTTGCCCTTGTGGCTGCAGTCAAAAACTACAGACTGATTCTTGTAATGCCTGAATCGATGTCAGTTGAGCGCAGAAAGATCATGAGTTCATACGGTGCAGAATTTGTTCTCACTCCCCGTGAAAAAGGAATGAAGGGTGCAATTGAAAAAGCGAGAGAACTGACGGCAGAAACAAAAGATGCATGGATGCCAATGCAGTTCGATAATCCGGCTAACACGGAAATCCATAAAACAACTACTGCACTGGAGATAATCAATGATTTCCCTGATGGTCTTGATTATGTTATCACCGGTGTTGGCACCGGCGGTCATATTACAGGTGTTGCTGAAGTTCTGAAAGCAAAATTTCCAAAACTGAAGGTTTATGCTGTGGAACCCGAGCTTTCTCCTGTGCTCAGCGGGGGGGCACCTGCACCACATCCTCTTCAGGGTATAGGAGCGGGATTTGTACCTTCAATTCTCAACACAAAAATACTCGATGGCATAATTAAAGTAAGTAAGGATGAAGCATTCAGCTTTGCACAGCGAGCAGCTAAGGAAGAAGGTCTGTTTATCGGTATTTCATCAGGAGCTTCCCTGGCAGCCGTAAGCCAGAAACTAAAGGATATTCCAAAAGGGTCAAAGATTCTTACCTTCTGCTACGATACAGGAGAGAGATATCTCTCAATTGAAGGATTATTTTAATTTTTTAACCACGAAGGACACAGAGTCCCGTCCCGATCTATCGGGATCACAAAGTACACAAAGGGAAAGCCTTGATTATTATCTCTTTGTGATCTCTGTGTTATCCTGAGCTGAAGGCGAAGGACTTTGTGACCTCTGTGGTTAATGGATTTTATTTTGAAGGCAAATCACTCCTCAAACAAATGAAGCTGCTGGTC
This sequence comes from Bacteroidota bacterium, assembly GCA_016718875.1. Classification (GTDB taxonomy): domain Bacteria; phylum Bacteroidota; class Bacteroidia; order Bacteroidales; family VadinHA17; genus LD21. The sequence continues at coordinate 27,234 of JADKBL010000030.1, read as the reverse complement.
TGCATTATCCTCAGTGATCAGATTTGAAACGGTTACTCCCATCAGCCTGATCCTCTCCCCCTCAAGTTCCATAGTCTTCCGGATGGCTGTTACTTCCCGGTGAAGTGTATCAAAATCATTGATATAGGTTTGAAGAGTCCTGCTTCTTGTCATCTGGCGAAAATCGGAGAACTTAATCTTTACAGTTATTGTCCTTCCCGTGGTTTGGGCATGTTCAAGCCTTTCCATCAGCTCTTTTTCAAGCTTATAAAGCTCTGCCACTATGGCAAATCTCGATGTAAGATCCTTACTGTAAGTAATCTCTGTACCAACCGATTTCCTCTCCTGATCAGGTTCAACAGGTCGTTCATCAATTCCTCTTGCTATATCAAAGAAAAATTCACCTGCTTTTCCAAAGTTCCTTATCAGTGATTCCACATCCCATTGTCTGAGGTCATAACCAGTATGAATTCCAAGCTTATGCATTTTTACGGCAGTCACTTTTCCAATACCGTAGAATCTTTCGACCGGCAATGTATCAATAAACTTCTGAGCATCTTCCGGCTTGATAACAAACTGTCCATCAGGCTTTTTAATATCTGATGCCATCTTGGCAAGAAACTTATTGAAAGATATCCCGGCAGAAGCAGTCAATCCTGTCTTTTCTTTTTATTTCCTTCCTTATGTTTTCTGCGATTATAGTACCTGAACCTGTTTTCTTTTTATCGCTGGTAACATCAAGAAATGCTTCATCAATTGACAGAGGTTCAACCAGATCGGTATATTCCAGGAAGATATTATGAATCATTGAGGAGATCTCATTATAGCGTTCAAAATTATGCCGGACAAAAATCAGCTCAGGACAGAGCCGCTTTGCGATTACCGATGGCATGGCTGATCTTACTCCGTATTTTCTTGCCTCATAACTTGCAGCAGCAACTACGCTTCTGTCGCTGCTTCCGCCTACTGCAACAGGTCTCCCGCGAAGCTCAGGATTATCAAGCTGTTCCACCGATGCAAAAAACGCATCCATGTCTATGTGTATAATTTTTCTCACTATTGATAATAATACTCTAAGAGTACTTTAGGCACTCCAGTCGCTTCTTTTTTTGCAAATCTAATGAGAAAATCATGTTATCTTTACAAGTTTAAGGAAACATGGGAGAACAAACAGGCAGATGATCCAAAACACAAACCATATCATGAACCGACGCTCTTTCGCACTGGTTCTGTGTCATCACAGACTATGGGGATCAATATTGCTTCCGTGGATTATTGAACTTGAATCAAACAAAAACTATTACCGTTTAACAGAGTGCCTTTCTCCATTTCCTGCATCGGATACTCTGAGCAATCTGGAACAGGAAGAGAGGGAGGCAATCAATATATTAAATGAATACAGCGACAGGAACCTCTTCAATATCTTTTCAAAAGAAAAATCAGTTAAGGATTTCCTGACGAAAATAACTCCTGAAAAGATCGAATCATTCATCAGGCCATTTATTGAAAGAAGGATTTATAGATGTTTATCCCTTTCACGGGATGAGGGTATCCCGGTATATTACCAAAAGACAAAGACTTCAAGCCTTCACAGGGAAGACCTTCTTAATCTCTAACCCCGGCTATGCAAAACCTCTGTTCAGGTTTACAAGGGATAATGTTCAGAGCACCTACAACCTTGGACTGGAGGCCGGGGGAAAAAGGGTGGATCTTAAATTGTGCTCCGCTGAAATTGTCTGCAACACACCCTGCCTCATACGCGAAAGTCACAGAATTCTGTTTGTATCAGACATAGAAGGAACAAAGCTGAAACCATTTCTTACGAAGGATAGAATTGAGATACCAAAAAAAGCAGAATCAAAGTACTTTGCAACATTTGTTCTCAATGCTGTAAATAATTACAAGGTTGAAGGTTCCGGGTTTGAAATTACAGAAGAAACACCTTCAGTGAAAGCATGCCTGGTTGTGGAACCAGGTTTGAAAGGTTCACCTGTTATTACCTTATGCTATAAATATGAAGGTATAACCACGGATGCTGGTGAAACACAAAAATTCATAACAATTTTTGATGATACCGGCGATATCTACAGGTACAGAAAATTCAGACGCAATCCTGAATGGGAGACTGAATGCCGCAAAAAGCTGGAGAGTCTCGGGTTCTTCTCCGACGACAATATTAACTTTTACCTTCCTTCATCAGATTCATCAGACAAACCCTTAATCTACCCAATGATTGAAGCTATAAATCAGAGTTTCAATGAAATATCAGATTATGGGTTTATCATTACCTCCAGATTGGATGCAAATTATAACCTAAAATCAGTAAATCTGACAGTAACGAGCCAGATGATAAATGACTGGTTCGATCTGAAAGCTGTGGTTACAATCGGGGAATGGAAAATTCCTTTCGGACAGTTCAGAAAGAATATTCTGGGAGGAATAAGGGAATTTATTCTACCTGACGGATCGGTTGCGATCCTGCCTGAAACATGGTTTTCAAAATACAGGAACATTTTTGAGTTTGGTAAATCATCCGATAACTCTATAAAAATTCATAAGCAGCATTTCTCACTGCTCGAAGAGAGTCTGCTTGGTGAGAAAAACCAGATTGCAGAAAAACTTGGCAAGCTTCTCATTCCTGACCAGATAGCTGAGATTAAGGCTCCTACAGGATTAAAATGCGAAATGAGGCAATACCAGACAGAGGGACTTAACTGGCTCGCATTTCTTCAATCAGCTGGTCTTGGAGGATGTCTTGCAGATGATATGGGTCTTGGAAAAACGATTCAGACACTGGCTCTTCTTCAATATAACAAGGAGAACCATCAGCCTGCCATAAAGGAGGAAAGAAGTAATCAGTTACTGTTGTTCGGAGATGAAGTAACAAGACTTACCTCACTTATAATTGTACCTGCTTCACTGATCTATAACTGGGAAAATGAAATAAAAAGATTTATACCCGGAACAAGAGTGTGCAGCCATAAGGGGTTTCAAAGAAGGAAATCAGTATCTGAATTTTCTGATTATGATATAATTTTATCGAGTTATCATACAATAAGACAGGATATTGATTTTATCAGCACATTCCATTTTCATTATATCATACTTGACGAGAGCCAGGTGATTAAGAATCCGGGGTCGGCAATATACAGGACAATGACAAGACTGAAATCCGACTATAAACTTGTTCTTACCGGAACTCCTGTTGAGAATTCCCTAACCGACCTGTGGTCACAACTAAACTTCGTCAATCCCGGATTACTCGGCGATCTGGCATTCTTCAGACGTGAGTTTGCCAAACCGATTGAAAAAGCAGGTGATGACGAGAAGGAGTTCAACCTCAGGAAAATAATAAAACCGTTTATCCTCAGAAGAACGAAGGAGATGGTAGCACAGGATCTTCCTCCAATGACTGAACAGACTGTATTCTGCGACATGACAGAAGATCAGTTCAAACTCTATGATGAAGAAAAATCGGCTGTGAGGAACAGTATTCTTAAAAGTATTGAATCAGATGGAGTGGAAAAATCAGCCATCGTAGTGCTGCAGGGTCTGATGCGACTAAGACAGATATAAAACCATCCTGTAATGACTTTTGAGGATTATAGTTCAGACTCCGGCAAGTTTGAAACAGTACTTCAGGATATTGAGAGCGTTATTTCAGAGGGACATAAGATACTTGTCTTTTCGTCTTTTGTAAAGCACCTGAATCTATATGCAGATTCATTGAATATTAAAGGGATAAGGTATGCACTTCTTACCGGGGCAAGCACAAACAGGGAGAAAATAGTAAACAGCTTTCAGAATGATCCTGATAACAAGGTTTTTCTTATTTCACTTAAGGCAGGAGGCACGGGACTTAATCTGACTGCTGCAGACTATGTTTTCATCCTTGATCCATGGTGGAATCCGGCATCGGAGATGCAGGCCATGAGTCGTGCCCACAGGATTGGTCAGGATAAAAGCGTATTCATTTACAGGTACATCACAACAAACAGCATCGAGGAGAAGATCGTCAGGCTTCAGGAAAAGAAATCGAAGCTTGCCGATACTTTTATAACAAGCAACAATCCTCTGAAAGATATTGAGATTCAGGACATTTTGAAATTAATCGGTTAAATCAGAGTTAATAATCCTATAAGTTGTATATTTCACAGGTAATCTAAACTCAAGCACATGAAAGTTCTTGGCATTAACTGCAGTCCGCGTAAGGGAGGAAATACCGAAATACTTCTTAAAGAGGTATTTAAAGCCCTTGAAAAGGAGAATATTAAGACTGAACTCTTTCAGATCGGGGGTAAAAGGCTTAGTGGCTGCATTGCCTGTATGAAATGCAAGAAGAAGAAGGACGGTTTCTGCCATCAGAAAAATGATGTCATAAATGAATGCATTAAGAAGATGATGAAAGCCGATGCAATCATAATCGGTTCGCCCGTATATTTTGCAGATATCACCGCTGATGCCAAGGCACTTATTGAAGTGGCCGGATATGCAATGAGGGCTGCAGGTAATCCTATGAAACATAAACCCGCAGCGGCTGTTATTGCTGTAAGACGGGCCGGAGCAATTCATTCACTCCACAGCATAAACAACTTCTTCCTTATCAATGAAATGATTGTTGTCGGATCATCCTACTGGAATGTTGGAATCGGCAGGGAGAAGGGTGAAGTTCTGAACGATGAGGAGGGAATGAGAACAATGAAGGTGCTGGGTGAGAACATGGCATGGGTAATGAAAAAGATAAAAGGTAAAAGTAAAAAGTAAAAAGGTAAAAGTAAAAAAGAGCTAATTGATACGACTGCAAGACTGCAAGACCGTAAGACAAAGAAAACCGGCCTTTTGAGCCGGTTTTCTTTATTTATCACTTCAGTAATAATCCTAAAAATGATCCCTTTCAACATAGTGTGTATGAAGCAATTCATGTGACACCTTGCTGTTTGGTTTCCCAAGAAAATCCTTGTAAATGGCTATCACTTCAGGATTCAGATGAGACTTTCTTAAAACCATATGCTCATCCTCTGAATAGATAGCTTTCATTCTGTTTTTCCTGATTTCAGCATTTGTGGGGATTGGCTGTCCACCTCCACCGAGACATCCGCCCGGACAAGCCATTATTTCAACAAAATGGTAGTTAGCTTCTCCTTTTCTGACCATATCCATGATCTTGTTGGCATTTACCAGACCGTGGGCTATAGCGACTTTAAGTTCAGCACCTTCAAGGAATTTCCAATCCTCGGTACAACCCTCAATCTTTACAGTAGCTTCCTTAACTCCATCCATACCACGAACAGGAGTAATATTCAGGTTTTTAAAAGGAACTTCACGACCTGTAACAATCTCATATGCAGTGCGAAGAGCAGCTTCCATAACACCACCGGTGGCACCAAATATAACGCCTGCTCCTGTTGAATCACCCATTATGGAATCATAGTTTTCATCTGAAAGATTTTTGAAATCGATACCTGCCTGTTTGATCATAACTGCAAGTTCGCGGGTTGTCAGAACATAATCTACATCTTTATAACCGCTTGCTCTCATTTCAGGTCTGTCAGCCTCAAACTTCTTGGCTGTACACGGCATTATTGAAACCGAAACAACCTTTGAAGGATCAAGATTTCTCTTTTGAGCGTAGAATGTTTTTGCAAGGGCACCAAACATCTGCTGCGGTGATTTGCAGGTAGAAAGGTTTGGCAGGAATTCCGGGTATTTATGTTCGATGAATTTTATCCATCCCGGAGAGCAGGATGTAAACATAGGAAGTGAAATCTTCTTATCACCATCAACCAGGGCTTTTTTAAGTCTGACAAGCAGCTCTGTACCCTCTTCCATGATAGTAAGGTCAGCGGTAAAGTCAGTATCAAGAACTGAATCAAAGCCCAACTGTTTAAGGGCATTTACCATTTTACCTGTGACTCTTTCACCAGGATCATATCCAAGATCTTCACCCAATGCAATCCTTACTGCAGGAGCAGTCTGTACAACAACATGTTTTTCAGGATCATAGATAGCATCCCAAACCTGGTCAATGTAAGTCTTCTCAACCAGAGCTCCGGTAGGACAACGGTTCACACACTGACCGCAGTTTGTACAAACAACATGGCTCATTGGCTTGTTGTGGAAGGAAGATATTTTCTGATGTGCACCCTTGTTGGCAACAGCTATTGCAGAGATATACTGAAGCTGGTCACAGGTTCTGACACATCTCTGGCAGCGAATGCATTTGCTGTCATCCTTCATAAAAGAAGGAGATGATCTGTCGATAGAATAATTATGATCTTCAACCAGATCGAGGAATATTGTATCGCCGAATGCGAACTCATTGGCCAGCGACTGCAGTTCGCAGTTCTGGTTCTTATAGCATTTTGTACAATCAGAACGGTGCTCCGACAACAGGAGTTCAATAACATGCTTCCTGGCGTTACGTACCTTCAGGGTATTTGTATGAATATCCATTCCATCTGAGCAAGGCATTGCGCATGCTGCGATCAATGTTCTGGCACCGGTCTGTTCAACAACGCAGACACGGCAGTTACCTGCTACACAAAGGTCATCATGGTTGCATAATGTCGGAATATTAATATTCAGTTTTCTGGCTGCCGCCAGTACTGTGGTACCGGGTTCGACTGAAACACTCTGGTTATTTATAGTCAGATTTATCATAGTTAACTGTTTTTTAATAATTAATAGATGATCTCCTCCCTGAAGTTCCCGACAATTGATTTGAAGGCATTGCCTACAGATTGTCCGAGACCGCATTTAGCTGCAATTTTCATCGAGTCAGCCAGTTTTGTAAGCTCAGTCAGATAGGTTGATTTCACTTCATGCTTTTTAACCTTTCAATTCCTTTAAGGAGCTGCTGACAACCTACTCTGCATGGAGTACACTGGCCGCAAGACTCTTCAGCAAAGAAATCGAGGTAGTTATGAAGGACATTATACATAGAGCGTGAACTGTTAAAGAGCTTCATTGAACCGCCTGTAGGTACACCTTCAAATCCAATAATGGTTTCGGCGAATTTCTTTCTAGGTACACAGAATCCTGAAGCCCCTCCAACCTGAACGGCTTTGGTATCACCATCGCCGAACTCATTTACAAACTGCTGAACAGTCATGCCAAGCTCAAGTTCGAAGATACCGGGAGTTGGTGTATCACCTGAAACTGAGAAAACTTTAGATCCCCTGGAATCTTTCGTTCCATACTGGCTGAATTTCTGAGCACCATGATTGATAATCATCATAGCTGTTACCAGAGTCTCTACATTATTAATAGATGTGGGCTTACCAAATACACCTGAAACGGTAGGATAAGGTGGCTTGTTCCTTGGCTCCCCCCTTTTTCCCTCGATTGACTCAAAGAGGGCACTCTCTTCGCCGCAGATATATGCACCGCTGCCCATTCTGTATTCAATATTGAAATCAAAGCCGATCGTGTGAATCATTTTATGGAACTCTTTGAGTTCGATCATTATCTGGGGAAGCATATACCTGTATTCACCACGGAGGTAAACAATTCCTTTTGTTGCACCAATTGCTTTCCCTGCGATTGCCATTCCACCATGAACTTTTACCGACACTCTGTCTAGTATCTCCCTGTCCTTGAAGGTTCCTGGTTCTCCTTCATCTGCATTGCATACTATATATTTCTCAGGTTCTTTTTCAGCTGCGGTATATTTCCATTTTAATCCCGTCGGAAATCCTGCTCCTCCCCTTCCTTTCAGTCCGGAGTCGAGCATAGCCTGAATAATCTCGTTGCTTGTCATATTATAGGCTTTCTGCAATACTTCCTTTGGATCTATTTTCTCGAAGATGAGGCCTACCTTTGTTAATGCTTTTTGTTCCATCTCTGTCCGGTATTTTATTTTTGCATGTAATCTTTAATTATCTCACTTACCTTTTCAGGTGTCAGCTCAGTATACGGCATCTCATTTATGAGAATTGCCGGTGCTTTATGGCACCACCCTATACAGTTTGTCTCAAGCAGACTGAACTGCTTGTCTGCAGTTGTTTCACCCACCTTTATTCTGAGCATTTCTTCTATTGTCTGGATAATGTCACTTTTCCCTTCATTGAACATGTTATGGTCTTGCAGACCCTTATAACATACTTGCCTCTTGCCTGTGTATCGAGAAAAGTGTAAAACGATGCTGTCCCGTAAACCTCTGCTGCTGAAATATCAAGTTCCTTTGCAACCTCAACCATCGCCTCATCTGTAAGATAGCTGTGCTTTATCACAATATCCTGCAGTATAGGCATCAGGCTCTCGCGCTGGTGACCGTGTTTTTCGGACAATTCCTTAACTAGATTTCCTACCTGGTACATTTCCTGTTGATTTTTAAGTAATTAGTTATAAAAAAAGTTAATTGAAGACTCTTGCGTTTTCAGCTGTTAATTTAATAACAATACTTTTATAAAAAAGAAAATAATATCATACAGGCTAATTTAGAATTAGACTAAAGAAGGATTGAGGTTGAAAGTAAGTCCTGTTTTGCATTCAGAAGCGGTCTCTTAATAAAGGTTAATTATCTTTGCATATATTTAATATGATGGATTACCAGAATCAGTTAAGGGATTTTATACCGGCGAATCAGTATTTCATTGGCATTGATTCAGACGGATGTGTTTTTGATACGATGGAAGTCAAACAGAAGGAGTTCTTCATCCCAAATGCATTAAAATATTTCAGCCTCTTTCCTGTTGCCAAAACCGTCAGGGAGACATGGGAATTTGTGAATCTATATTCTGTTCACAGAGGCAACAACAGGTTTATCGCGTTATTGAAGGTATTTGAACTTCTCGCAGAGAGGAGTGAGATAGCTGATGCAGGATTCATATTACCTGATCTTACGCCTCTTAGGGAATGGTCGGTAAGTGAGACAAAACTGGGAAATGCAACTCTGAGGAAGCACTTTGCGATTACAGGCGACAAGAGGTTAGAACCTGTCCTCAGGTGGAGTGAAACCATCAACCGGGAGATTAGTGAATGGCTGCATGATATTCCGCCGTTTCCCAATGCAAAAAGAACTTTAGAGAAGATTTCTTCACTGGCCGATATACTTGTAGTATCACAAACACCGCTTGAGGCACTTGAGCATGAATGGCATGCAAACGATCTGAAAAGATATGTGAGGCTAATTGCAGCACAGGAGCATGGCACCAAGGCTGAACATCTTGCTCTTGCCGCAACTGCAAAATATCCTGCTGAAAAGATCCTTATGATAGGTGATGCCAGAGGTGATCTGGAAGCAGCCCGCAGGAACGGGGTATTGTTTTTCCCGATCATTCCCGGCAGTGAGGATAACTCCTGGAAAATGTTCCTTGATGAGGGGATTATAAGATTTCAGAATGGCACTTTCAGAGGGTCTTATGAAGATCACCTGGCTTCAATGTTCATGGAATCATTGCCTGAAACCCCTCCCTGGAAAAAGCATTTAATACCATAATATTTAACACTTTCCCTCTCTCTGTTTAAGTTTTATTTTATAACTTTATAGGAGATGATCAAAGATTAAATAATTTAAAAGAAGAAGGAGGTATATTATGGAATATTTATGTAAAGCATGCAGGGGTTATCTGAAAGTAAAAACCTCATTGGTACTGGCAGCACAAAAAAAGGGCAGCACTGAAAGAGGACTTGTCTTCCTTGATTCTGAACTTGGCAACTATACAAAAACCACCCATCCTTCTTTCAAAATACATGAGGGAGATCAATATATCTATACCTGCCCTATATGTCACTCGCTTCTGAACAGTGCTAAATATGAACACCTTGTAAGGATAATTATGATAGATGATGACAAGAAGGAATATGACATCTATTTTTCAGAGATCGCAGGTGAAAAATGTACATACAAACTGGGAGAAGGGGAAATTGAAGCCAAGGGCTCCGATTCCAAACTTTATGACAAGTACTTTGATATACCTGAGGAAGACAGGAAATATTTGTAAGGCGTGAGGTGTCAGGCTGCAGGTCTCAGGATAAGGGTACAGATACCTCAACTCTTGTACCTGATGAATTGCCTGAGTCATCATAAAGGTCAGTTATAGAATGTGTTATTGGCCGCTTATTTAACTGATTAAGAATATCATAAAATTCGCCAGTCAGTTTAAGACCTTTACCGGTTGAGTGGCTCTGTCCAGCGGCTTTTACCCTGCCTATGCCATTATCCTCAATTGTTATTTTCAGATAATCAGATTCCTTTTTTATGGTTATTTGAAGTTTTCCGCCATCCGGATTGGGGATGATGCCATGCTTTATGGCATTTTCGGCAAATGTGTGAAGTACAAGTTTTGGAACTTTTTCCTCACCGGTTACGGTGTCGTCCACATCTATATTGAATTCGAGTTTATCGCCAAAACGCATCTTTTCAAGTTCAAGATATGTAGTCACAAATTCTATCTCCTCACCCAGCGTCCTGTGTATCTTTTCAGCATCGTTTAACATTCCGCGCAAAAGACTTGTGAACTTATTCAGGTAATCGTACGCAGCCTGTCGCTCTTCTAGGTAAATAAGTGAAGCAATTGAATTAAGGGAATTAAAGGTAAAATGTGGGTCGAGCTGTGACTTTATACCCTGAAGTTGAACAGTCAGAAGTCTTTGTTTAAGATTTTCCCTCTGCTCAACCTGTCTGACTGCTATCCCTGTAATAAATTTAATAAACAGGACTATCAACAGGTATACCAACGGATAAATAAGGTACCCAAAATAATAGGAGTTATTCCTTTTTAGTTCTAACAGGCAGCCGAAATCAGTATTGGCAAGATGAACCTTGTGAACACCATCAGCCGACCGGTAATGAGAAAAATGGAAAACAGCGCCAGATGCCTGTAAATCTGATTGCGCAATTATTTTCAGATTTGAATTTACAATAAAAACTTTCTTCTCCGTATCAGAATAAAGTAAAAACTCCTTTGAGCCATCATCATCAATATTTACCATATAACTGGCATAATAACCTGTTGCAAATGGTAATTTTTTACTGTTAATAATCTCCAGATCATTATTCAGCTCAACCATCTCATTTCCAAAAACAAACAACCTGTCATCAATTTCACCTTCAATGACATGCAGAAATATAGATGTATTAAATCCAAATTCGCTGTAGAGGTTTTCCTTTAACTTTTTCCCTTTAAGTGAAAAGACCATTATGCGGGGCTCATATACAGATGAATCAGCTGAGGAGGTATTATGCGAAACTACATAACCACGAAACCCCTTATGCTTGTAAGAATATGTCTCAAGATTATTCGTCAGCCCTGGAAATTCAACCGGAGGAAACTCAAAATTCAGGTTTTCATCATAAACCATCATCCAGGTGCTCCAGTCTGTAAATGGTGACGGTATGTTATAGTTGCCAGCTGCATGAAAAAGTCCGAAGATCTCTGGTTTATTATCACCGTCAGCATCAGTAAAACTTGGATATTGAAAAATAGCTCCTGTAAACTGGCTTGATTTCAGCTGTTTACTAATAATATTAAAATAATAGACATGTCTTGGTTCCAATGCAAATCCGGTCAGTAAACTGAAATAAAACTCGGAGAATCCGTCTTTATTTACATCATATAAACCTACCTGAGATATATTCGTATTAGGGGTACCGTCGGTAATACCTATTTTTGTAATAAAAATCCTTTCGACCTTTAATCCGGCAGGATCGAAGAACTCATTTATGTTGAGAAAAAGGGAGTCCCATCTTGATGTAAATATGTAAATCTCTTTATAGTCATCATTATCATAATTACCATAAAATACAGTTGACAAATTACTCGTAATTTCATCTTTGAGGTTCCACTGGTCATAGATTTTACCATCATTATTGTGGATAACAACAAAATAATAGGGGATTCCTTTACCTGTGCTGATTAATTCCGTAATGCCATCGGAATTAAGATCCTCATATGAATAGACTGACTGATAGCTGTCGCCTTCACCGACAATAAGTCTATACTTCGCGCCCAGTGGAGGAAGAATTAAAGCAATGATTATTGCTGGGATTAAGGCCAGAAGCCATGAAGAAATGAGTATCCTTCTAAGACGGGCCTTCGATTTCATCATCTAGATCATTTCAAGTTCCTTCAGATGATTGCGCGGTATCTTAACACTAACTGATTCACCCTGATTAACAAGTGTAACAATACTTTGCCGTCGGTCAAGATGTGTTATATGTTCAATATTCAGTATAAGTGAACGGCCTATTCTGAGGAAGCTGGTTTCAGGGAGCATCTCACGCAACTTGCCAATATTCATTGAACATAATAGTTCTTTGCCTCCCGAATGTATTACTGTGTAATTACCGTCAGCTTTGCAATAAAGAATATTTGCAGGATTGACAAACAGTGTGCCGGTTCTTGTACTGACCTTAACCCGTTTGATCTTATCAGTCAGCACCTGATGCACAGGCTGTGGAATCTGGGATGCGTTTTCGCTCCTGCCTGAAATATATTTCTGAATACACTGTTTCAGCTCCTTCCGGTTCACTGGTTTCAGCAGATAATCAAATGCATGCTGTTTAATTGCTTTCAGAGCATACTGCTCATAGGCAGTTACAAATACAATACCCGGACGACCGTTTCTGTGGCTCATATCCATAAGGAAATCGAATCCGTCCTTTTCCGGCATCCTGATATCCAGAAAAACCATATCAGGATCAAAATCCTTCATTTCAGTGGTGGCTGAAGATGCTGAGTCTGCAAGTCTCAGATCAGTAAAATGATGCGTTTCATCAAGAAGCTTCTTGAGCAGCTTTCTTGCCCCTTCTTCATCGTCAACAATGAGTGCTTTCAGTTTAGATTCCATAAGCAATATTTCGACTTTCTGAGGCTAAATGTACAAAAAGTTGTAATAATCAAATTTCCAAGGGTGTTTTTTTATCACGTAATAATCATATTTTTGCTGTCACGATCAGAACTTTAAATTTCCAGAAGATGAAAAATGACATAAATCTCAGGGCTGCTGACAATATAAGAATACTCGCAATGGCGATGGTTGAAAAGGCAAAATCGGGCCATCCCGGAGGAGCAATGGGAGGAGCTGACTTCATTCATATCCTCTTTTCTGAATTCCTGAAGTTCGATCCTGCAGATCCGCAGTGGATAAATCGTGACAGGTTTTTCCTCGATCCGGGACATATGTCACCTATGCTCTATTCGATACTTACCCTTACAGGCAACTTCTCAACCGAGGAGCTGAAGAGCTTCCGCCAGTGGGGAAGCCCAACTCCGGGCCATCCCGAGCTAGATATCATGAGAGGTATTGAGAATACCTCAGGCCCGTTGGGACAGGGCCATACCATGGCTGTTGGAGCTGCTATTGCCGAAAGATTCCTTGCTGCACGTTTCGGCGATCTCTTTACTCATAAAACATACGCATTCATCTCCGACGGAGGAGTGCAGGAGGAGATATCACAGGGAGCAGGACGAATAGCCGGCTATCTGGGACTGAACAACCTCATTATGTTCTACGATTCAAACGATATACGGCTCTCAACCGAAACCAGAGCAGTTACGATTGAAAACACTGCTATGAAATATACCGCCTGGGGATGGAAGGTTATTTCAATTGACGGGAACAATCATGACCAGATCAGAAAAGCTCTAAAGGAGGCAAATGCAGAGAAGGAAAAACCAACAATTATTATTGGCAAAACAATAATGGGCAAAGGTCTTCTCGACAAAGACGGCAATAGCTTTGAGAGAAAGACATCAACTCATGGCATGCCGGTTGGTGAAGCCGGTGGTTCCTTCGAGAAATCGCTTGAGAACCTTGGTGGAAATATCAATGATCCGTTTGTAATATTTGACGATGTCAAAGAGCTGTACAGTAATGTATTAAAAACAAAAAGAGAAACAGCCGCACAATGGAAGGAAAAGAAAAAACATGGGCTGCCAATAACAGTGAACTCGATAAAAAACTGCACGATTTCTATGCAGGTAACCTGCCATCTATAGATTACAGTGCAATACAACAGAAGGAGGGTTCAGCCACCAGAGCCGCATCAGCAGCTATGCTCAGTATTTATGCCTCGAAGGTTGAGAATATGATAGTTGCATCTGCCGACCTTGCAAATTCTGATAAGACAGATGGTTTCCTCAAAAACACTCATCCTTTTACCAAAGGTGATTTTACAGGAGCATTTTTCCATGCCGGTGTTGCCGAACTCACAATGGCATCAATAATGAACGGCATGACCCTCCACGGAGGAGTAATTGCTGCATGCGGTACATTCTTTGTCTTTTCCGACTATATGAAACCGGCTGTAAGACTTGCATGTCTTATGAGTCTGCCAGTTAAATATATATGGACACATGATGCTTTCCGTGTAGGTGAAGACGGTCCAACCCATCAGCCTGTTGAACAGGAGGCACAGATAAGACTCATGGAACATCTGAAGAATCACCATGGTGAGAACAGCATGGTTGTGCTTCGTCCGGCCGATTCTGCCGAGACCACAGTAGCATGGAAGATGGCTCTTGAGAACAAAAAGACTCCTACAGCGCTGATCCTGTCAAGACAGAATATCAAGGATTTGCCAACTGATACCGGAAACAGGTTCAGTGATGCACTTAAATCAGAAAAGGGAGCATATATTGTTCAGGACTGCAGCGGCAAACCCGACATAATACTTGCAGCCAGCGGATCAGAGGTTGCAACACTCGTTGAAGGAGCAGTCCTTTTGAAAAAGGACAACCTGAAAGTAAGAATTGTATCAGCCCCTTCCGAAGGATTATTCAGAATTCAGCCTGACAGTTACAGGAAATCCGTTATACCTGACAATGTTCCTGTATTCGGACTTACAGCAGGACTATCAGTAACCCTCCAGGGTCTGGTTGGCCCTGCCGGTATCGTTTGGGGAATGAATAGTTTCGGTTATTCGGCACCCTATAAAGTACTTGACGAAAAATTCGGATTCACTGCAGAAAATGTTTATAAACAGGTAATTACGTATTTAAAGTCGTTTAAATGATTTTCTTTTATACATTTGCGGCAAATTTTACTGAATGCAATACGATATAAAACCAGGTGTAAAAGGATTGATATTTGACCTAGACGGGACCCTGGCTGATACAATGCCATACCATTTTCAGGGCTGGAAAAAAGCCTGCAAAAAATTCGGAGCCACTATTGACCCGGCTTTCCTCAGAAAACATACCGGCAGTCCGGGATGGATCATTGCCACTGAGATTATTAAGGAAAATAAGCTTAACGGCAATGTAACGGCTGAAGAGATTGTTGAGGAAAAACTGAAAGAATTCTACGAACAGCAACAACATATAAAACCTATAGAGCCTGTAGTAAACATCGTAAAGAAATACTACGGATTACTGCCAATGGCTGTAGGAACAGGCGGGCACAGGATTGCTGTTGAAAGGACACTTGAGGTAACATCACTTAGGCAATATTTCGACATCATTATTACAGCAAATGATGTTGAGAACTTCAAGCCACATCCTGAGACATTCCTGAAATGTGCCGAGCTGATGAATATCGATCCTAAATATATAGAAGTATTTGAGGACGGCGATCTTGGGATTGAAGCGGCTATCGAAGCAGGAATGATGGTCACCGATGTAAGGTCGTGGTACGATTCCAGCTACGAATAAGCTACATACCTGCAATTTCTATAATAGCATCTGCCCATTTATCATCATCATTCAGAGCGGGAACCAGATCAAGCTGATCTCCGCCGTATGATCTGAATAATGCATTATACTCCTCTCCTATTTCCGTTAATGTCTCAAGACAATCGGCAGTAAACGAAGGTGCCACAACAAGTACCCTTCTACATCCGGAAACTGCCAGGTTCTTCAGGACATTATCGGTGAACGGACTCAGCCAGTTACGCGAAAGCCTCGACTGAAATGAAGTTGAATATTTTTCGTTGGCGACAGTGCCTTCCTGCGAGGTGTTGCTAGTCTCGTAACAGCTTGCCCGGTAACAAAGCTTACAATCGGCAGGAAGCTTTCCCACTAATTGCAGGGGAAGCACAATCTTTTTCAGGATGGATTTTTTGTATCTGTCTCATTGGCAGTCCATGATATGAAAACAATATGTGATCACAGGCTGAGAGGTCAAATTTTCTTACCTGCCACACTACAGATTCCAGATAAAGGGGATGATCATAGAACTGCTTCACTATCTTCAGTTCAGGATTAGCCTCAAAACCACCTAAAACACTTATTGTTAATTCGTTAACAGACCCTGTTGTTGAAGATGCATATTGAGTGTACAAAGGAAATACAATAACCGAAGCGGGAGGGTCAACACTTAAATCCTTCAGAACCTTTTTAAGCGATGGACTGCCATAACGCATGGCACCGATGACTTCAAACTTACCGTTTAAACGAAGGCGGAGCTTACTTACCAGCTTTTCCAGATTAATAAGCAAAGGAGAACCTTCTTCTGTCCAGAGTCTGCTGTATTTTCGCGATGACCTTTGAGCCCTGAAAGGAACAATAATAATGTTAACCAGAAATTTACGTATAAGCCATGGCAGATCAATTACATGCCTGTCGTTCAGAAACTCAGACAGATATCGTCTGACATCCTTAACAGAAGAACTATCGGGTGTTCCTGTATTGACAATTATTAGGACCTTCCTGGTCATAGTTTCCTGTTTATCACAATATCAGAAATCTTTTTTGCCTGCTTTACCCTGTCAGCCATACCAATGCCATCCCTGATATTGCCGGCCAGAATGAGTCCCGGATACTTAGTCTCAATCTTCATTATAGCATCGAGCCTCTCACCGGTTGATTTCTCATATTGTGGAATGGCATGCTCATACCTGAATACTTTTAGCAGATCAGGTTCAGCTGAAGTAAAAAGAGTCTTAGCTATTTCATCAAGGACAATGCTTATTATTTCATTGTCGCTTTTATTTATCAAACCAGGCTTTTTTATACCGCCAAGGAACACAGATAAGAGTGCTCCTCCTTCAGGGCCTGCCTGGGAAAACTCTGAGGGGAAAAGATACCGAGAATATCCCTGTTTTCCTTCGAAGGAACAAGTCCTCCGAAAGCATCAAGGTGTAATCCTCCCCATTTTTTATAACCGGCAGCTACCTGTACCACACTGGCATATTTTAGACTCAGAAGAGGTTCAAGAGCATCAACAGGAAGAAAAGGCAGAAGATCAGGCAGGTTATAGCTCCCGGCTGTTGATATAACTGTTTTTGAATTTGCAGTCACGTCAATTCCTTCACGGCTTTTAAATGAAACCACGAAGCCACTCTTGCCGGGTTCAATCTTAATTCCTGATGCTCCGCATACTATTTTTTCGTTCCCTGTTGCATCAGCAAGACCGGATATCAGAGTTCCCAGGCCTCCTTTAGCAGAGAATACTTCTCTTGTTGCTTTTTTCTCCGCTTCACTTTTCTTTTCCCTGCCCTTTTTAATGGATCCTTTAATGAAGCTCCCATAATTATGCTCCAGGGCATACAGTTTGGGTAATGCATAACGTGTTACAAGTATGGAAGGATCACCGGCATAAACACCTGAAATAAAAGGGTCAACGGCATAGTCGAGAAAGCTTCTTCCCATTCTCCTGATAACCATATCAGCAACTGATTCATCAGGGTTCATTCCGGGTTTCCTGAAAGGTTCTCCAAGTATCCTGAATTTATCGCTAAAAGTAAAAAGAGGAGTAGCAACAGCCGATAACAAACCTGAAGGAATTGCCTGCCACTTCCCCCCTTTCATAATATATCTTTTTGCAGAATCCTTATTTGCAGTTTCAAGAATCGATTCACCGCTCAAGTCATCAAAAAGAGCTGCGATTTCCGGGGTTGACAAGACACCGGTATTAGGACCAGACTCATAAATAAACCCGTTTTCACTATGTGTGCTTATTACTCCCCCTGGCTTGTCAGCTTTTTCAATAACAATGGGAGACCGTCCGTTGCGTTTAAGATAATAGGCTATTGAGAGACCGGTAAGTCCGGCTCCAATAATAATTACATCAGCATTTTTTAGTTCCATTGTATTATACCGGTTTAGAATAGGTCTGTACTTTTTCTACATAGTCCTTATCGAAAGAAGCGGCTATATTCCTTATAAAGAAAGAGCCTGTATCTGTAACCTCAATTGCATCATTACCAGAGGTTATCAAGCCGTCAGCTTCAAGATCAGCAAGTGAATTTTCATCTATGCGAAGGGCACTCTTTACAGTTTCCGGCAGAATCTTCATATCGGCTGCCACCTTAAAGAAGCTTAGTTTCTTATTGCACATCAGATCATTTATCGCCTTTCGGACAATCAGCTGATCAGACGACAGTTTATATCCTCTTTCAACAGGAAGGTTACCTGAATTTACATCTGATATATAATCCTTTATCTCTTTTCTGTTCTGCGAATAACCTTCGTCCAGCTGACTGATAGCAGTTACACCAAAGGCATAAACCTGCCCTGTTGTACGGCGGGTGCAATACCCCTGGAAATTGCGGTGAAGGGATCCCTCTTCAAGCGATCTGAAGAGGTCATCTGACGAAAGCACAAAATGGTCAAGTCCTATAGGTTCATACCCTGATTTTTTAAGGATATCATAAGCCGACAAGAACATATTTGTTTTATCGCCTGCCGTGGGAAGTCCTCGTTTTTCCAGAATGAGCTGATGCTTCTTCACCCAGGGTAAATGGGCATATGAGAATGTAACCAGTCTGTCCGGCCTTATTCCTGCAGCCATCTGCATGGTTCTTGTGAATGAGGATACACTCTGTCCAGGTAAGCCATAGATAAAATCAAGATTCACACCGATGTTATCCCCAGCTGATTTGATATAGCTGAACAGCTCAGCAGGAGGAATAGCAGAAGGCTCGCGGTTAACTTTTTCAAGTATCTTTATATCAAAATCCTGAATCCCGAGGCTGAAGCGGTTGAATCCGGCTGCAATAAGACTATCTACATACTTGTAATCGAGATAAGCCGGATTGCACTCAATTGCGATCTCAGGTTTATCGATAAAAGAAAACTCTGAAAACAGGAACTCATTCAGACTCTTTATGAACGACACATCAATTGAATTTGGAGTACCTCCTCCATAATGTATTTGTGAAACCCGGCGCTTTTTGTCAATATACTGTGCGACCATTTCAATCTCTTTCCTGACTGCTTTGAGATAGGGAACCACCAGGCTGCCGCTACCAATTGAACATGCATTGCACCCGCAATAGAAGCAGATCTTTTCGCAAAAAGGGATATGAATATAGATGGCAATGTTTTCCGGCTCCGTGGAATTTGAATTCTTCAGCATCTGAACATAATTATCAGATGAAAACGATTCAGTAAAATAATTGGCAGGCGGATAACTGGTGTATCTCGGGACAGGGACATTATATTTATTAAGTAGTTCTTCAGAAATCTTCATTGGTTTGCTTTTTTGGAATTGAATAAAAAAGTATGGCGAATGTAAAGAGGCAGAGGAGTACTTCTATACCAAACAGCCCATTGTATCCTACAAGGTCCCCAACTTTGCCGCTCATTACGGCAATGATCAGGCTGCTAAGATGAGTCAGTACTATTTGTATGGTGAAATCCGTCCCTTCACAACCTTTGCGCACTATATCCATTGATGTTGTGTAAATGGCAACCGTACATAAACCATAGGAGCCCCACAAAAGTGCAATACCGGTATATACAGCAGGCAATGAAGGAGTTGAAAAACTTATGAACCAGAACCAGGAAGCGGCGGCCAGGGCTGTAAGAAGGAACAGATACATCGACAACCGGCGGCCCAGCCGTTTGACCAGGAATCCTCCTGCCAGGGCAGAAAGGGCTCCTATGGAAGTCCCGAAAATGCCTGACATGAATCCTATCTGTTTCACATTATAGCCATGATCGACGAGGAAAGGCTTCAGCATCGTCAGTATTCCGATAATTCCGGAATAATAAAAAATAAGGATCAGCACCCTTTTATGCTTCCCTTTTTCAGCGAAGAACCTGTAAATATCAGCCATGGTAACCCTCTTTTTAGGCTCCCCGTCACCTGCGACAGGTTTACGGTAAACCAGCAGGGGAATGATTGCGAATAATACAAATGCCGCAAGCAAAACGAGCAAGTTGGTCCATCCGAAATAGTGGTATGCTATCAATAATACTCCTGTACCAAAAAGTGATCCTACAAAGCTACCTGCGGACTGCATGCTGTTGCCCAGACTTCTCTCTGATGGTTTCAGCTGCAGTATTGCAAAAATATCTACTGCAATATCCTGAGTAGCAGATGCTATAAAGGCTACAATCATCATTATAACAATGAGTTTGAAATCGGTCTGAAGGTCAAATAAACCTATACTGAGTATAACAATGGCATAGAAAATCTCAGATATTATAATCATCGACCTTATCTGTTTCGTTGAACGCGCCTGATTATCAACAAGCGGGGCCCAGAGAAACTTGAAAATCCAGGGGAGCTTCACAAGCTGAAGTAGTCCTATTGATTCAAGAGAGTATTTCTCCTGCCTCATAATGACCGGTATCACAGTCGAAAAGAAGCTCATGGGTATCGACTGAGCAATATACAGGCTGAACAGTACGGGAAATTTGGTCCAGGTTTTTTCCTTCATCACTTAAAATTTTACAGAGAGATTGATTCCGATCTGGGCCGGCTTGCCTATTTGTACATATTTGTTACCCAGAGCTTCGAAATAGAATGATGAGTATTCTTTATTAAAAATATTCTTTGCCCAGATGTCAAACCGGAGCGATTGCTTTATAAATGAGATTTTTGCATCGAAGAGTCCGTAAAAAGACTGATTAACAGTATTTTCCTCATCCCAGAATATTTCACCGTTTCCTCTGTAGAGTGCATTAATCCTGATATTATCTATCAGTCCGGAATTGTGAATAGCAAATGTTCTTGAGGCCTGTACCGACAGTGTATGACGGGGAACATATGGCAGGTAATTGCCATTGTAGTCTGTGGAAGAGTTTACAACATAAGAGTTAAAAGTGGCATGTGTATAGCCGTAAGCTACAGCAAACTCATACCCCTTAAGAGGTGCCGTTCTCAGTGAGAGCTCGCCACCTTTGCTAACCGAGTGACCTGCATTTTTAAGCATTGAACCTCTACCGCTTGGGACTGTCTGATAGATCTGCTGGTTTTTCCAGTCGATGTAGTACAATGCAAAATCTGCATAAAGGATGTTTTTGAGCAAAGGTGTCTTGATCCCTGCCTCATAATTCCAGCTGTATTCCGGTTCAAATGTCAGATCTTCAGGCCTTTCAAACGTTGAATTGAATCCACCTGTTTTGTAACCCCTTGCAATAACTGCGTATAGATTGCTGTTGTGCAGTTTGTAGTTAAGGGCAAAACGGGGAATAAACTCAAGCGATTTCAGGGCAGGATAAACAGTATCGGCCAGGTTTGCAAATACACCCCTGAGTGTCCTGTCGTATGTATAATGCAGGAAATCCTTCTCAGCATCAAGCCTTATTCCAGCGGTCAGAGAGAGGTTCTTCACAAGAAAATCTGTAATTGTCGACTGATGGAAGAAAGCATAGCCGTCGATTTTATGATCATAGGTTTTAATGTAGCTCAGCTTTGAGGTATATGCATCCACATCCACTGAATTGTCAAATGCCTGGTAAAAAGCATATGCCCCGAAAAGCCACTTGTATCTTCTGTTCTCTTTAGATCTCATGATAAGCTCCTGGGATATCATATTCTGGTTCTGCTTCTGAACTATATAGTAGAGCGAATCAGCAGTAAAATCCTGATCAATACCCTGGTTATCATTCAGATACTGGTATGATGTAGTGGCAAGAAGATCGAACTTTTCTCCGGAGTACTTTACAAGTATTGCATCCGAAAAGAGATTCCTGTCATACGAGCTGTACTGGTTATAGTTGATCTCTTCGGCTGCATTGAGCGAGTCATTATAAATTGCATACGGATATCCGCCCTGGCGACTAAGTTCAAACCCGGCAATATTTTCAATCGTAAGTTTTTTCGAAACTTCATAGATCATTCTTGTGCGCAGACCGTATGAGTTGAGCTTATCGACCGGAGACCCTGTAAAGAAATTTGTATAAAAGCCATCGTTATGAAGATAGTTCATGGCAACCGAATACGCGAACTTGTTACCTGCCTTGCCATAGTGGCCGCCGTTTGCTGAATAGGTACCATAATTTCCTGCTGAGAGGTTAAAATTGGTACCGGCATAATCCATCGGCGAGGTTGTAACGATATTCACAATTCCTCCCATAGTATTTCTTCCGAAGAGCGTACCCTGGGGTCCGCGAAGCACTTCAATTCGCTTGATATCGAAGAAATCGAAATCAAAAGCTGCTTTTTCAAAGTATGGAACATAGTCGACATAAAGGCCAACGGAAGGTGAGTTTATCCTGGAGCCTATGCCCCTGATATATACCGGGGATGTTAGTTTGGAGCCGTAGTCGGGCATGAAAAAGTTCGGAGCCATGGCGGAGATATCATTGAGTGAGCGGACTTCATTTTCAGAAAGGCTCAACGAAGAGATCACCGACACCGAAGCAGGAATCGATTTGTAGGTAACATTATCCTTGGAGGCTTTTATAACAATTTCCCCCAATTCTATCATTTTCATCAGTGCACTGTCAGCCTCGGGAGAGAGTTCCTGCGCTGCTGTTTTCAAAGGGATAACAGTTAGAATAACAGCGAACAGCATTATATATTTTTTCATAATTTTTTTCTTAAAGTATCCTGAACAATTGTTCACACCCCTGCAGGGAATACTGTTTACTCCGGGGAACAATGAATTCCGGAGCTTTGTAAAATATTGATTTAATGTCAGTTAAATAAACAACAGGATCTTAAAAAGATCTGATCGTCAATGAAAAGTCTGATTTCCCGTTATGCTGCTGAAGGAGGAGGCCTTGAGAAAAGGCAATAGCCGGGATGATGAGAAATTAACCCGGTATCCGGGATATAATATGATATAACAGTGTATGATACAACAAAATGAACAGCGCTGACCTGCTGGTTGAGTGAATTTTCTTTTTCCTTTGAAACGGAAACAAGTGAAAAATAGTCGACAGCATTTTCTGCAGATTTGTATCCGGCAAATTGTTCCTTTAATTCTGAGTCTGCAGTAATGGGTGCCTCTTTTGTCCGGTTTACGGCATAGAAACCCAGGTAAAGCATATACAGACCTCCGATGATAAGAAGGGGCAGCTGGGTTAATAATGAACCGAAAGGAAGCATCTGTTAATTTTTTCACAAAGTAAATGATAAATAATTAACAAGTGGAAATTTTATGATTTTTAACAATACAATTCAGATGCTATAAATCATATCTGCCTGCTGGATTCCACAATCTAAGTTTTATCTTTATCACTTTAATCAATACAATCATGAATCACATTATCACAATAACACTGTCGCTGCTGCTTTCCTCCTCTGCGGGACATCCTGAAATCTATGAATGGCGGGGAATTGACCGTAACGGAATCTACAGTGAATCAAATCTCATGAAGGAATGGCCTGCTGAAGGCCCTGTGGAAATATGGTCACTTGATAACATTGGCAATGGCTTTGCTTCACCTGTGTTTACTGAAAATAGTTTTTACATTACCGGAGAGATCGATTCGATGGCAATACTGTATTGTTATGATCTTAAAGGACAAAAGCAATGTCAGACAACACTTGGCAGGGAATGGACCAGATCGAGCCGGGGTGCAAGATCAGCTCCCACTATAACTGACAAACATATTTATACCGGCACAGGTATGGGCGATCTCTACTGCCTTGACAGGAAAAGCGGAAAAATCATCTGGTCAAAAAGCATGGCCAAAGATTTTCAGGGGATACTCCCACTGCACGGACATTCTGAAGCTCCTGTGATAACAGGAGATAAGATATTCTGGACCCCCGGGGGAAAGGATTACAATGTTGTTGCACTGAACCGGTTCACCGGGAAGCTTATCTGGTCGAATAAAGGTTTTGGCGAGCGGTCAGGATATCACTCACCCAGAGTAATTGAATTCTCCGGCAAAAAGATACTTGTTACCTTCTCGGCGTATCACCTGATGGGTCTTGATGCCGAAACAGGAAAACTGTTATGGTCACATGAACAGGATAATTTTCCGATGGACAAGAGAATTCCCGGCAACGGCGACACACATGCCAACACAGTTATATTTGAAAATGGATCAATCTACTACGCTGCCGGCGACGGTAACTGCGGGGTTAAACTTACCTTATCGGGTGATGGCACTGCAATAACTCAGAACTGGCGTTCAGCCGGATTTGACAGTTTTATGGGAGGGATAGTAAAAACAGGCAGTTACCTTTATGGAAGCGGCACTGTTGCTCCTGATATAAGATCGGTAAATGCAGATTCAGGTGTTATATGCGATTCGCTGAGGATTGGCAGCGGAGCTGTAATTGCTGCGGATAATATGCTCTATTACTACAATCAGAAAGGAGAAATGATGCTTCTGTCGTTTGACGAGGGAAAGATGCAGAAAATCAGTTCGTTTAAAATAACCAAAGGGACAGGTCAGCACTTCTCACACCCTGTAATAAATAAAGGAATTCTTTACCAGAGGCACGGCAAAGTACTGATGGCTTTCGATATCAGTACGGTTCATAACGGCCGGTAATCGGATCAACTTAACCTTATCTCAGTAGCAGTCAGCTTATTGATTCTGACTCCTGACGATTAGTTCGGTATAAGATTCCATTTTTAACAAAAGAGCCAAATTTCTATTTAAATTTCAGAAAACAGATTTTAAATCAACAGTATTAATAAAAGAGGAATAGCCCGTAGGGCGTAGTAGTAACAATTATACATCCGGCAATATACTCGAGGTTATAACTGAAACTGATGGATTTCCTCAGGGGTTTGATGTTCCATTGATGATCATGGATTTATGTTTCAGATTAGTAACTATTCCTCCTGTATTCGAATACACGTTCACGGAAATTTTCCTTTAATAAAGTATCTCTATTTTTCACAGCAAAAACAAGCTGTACATACATTTGAGTAAATGTCCCAGGTTTCATGTCATTTCAGATTAATTAAAAATGCAGCTAGACAAATTTAAAAAATTCAATGGATTTTTAAATGTAAAACCGCTACGCGGTAATTAATCTATTGTGGACTCATTTTCTACAAAACCATACGCCTACCAAGAATAATAAAACAATATACTAGATATCAAATTGATAAAATCTGTATTGAGATAGTAAAAGAGAATAATGCGCAAACATTAAAACTTATTAACTCATACTCAAGTTCAACATTAGTAATACAAATATGTTAGCGATATATGAATGATGTTATATATATTAATCCTCCTGGATTGCATTTGACCACGGTCTATTCTTGACCTATATAATCCTATAGATTGATCAATTACAGTTGTTAGTGCGGTAAAAATCAAGAATTATCTTTTTATATTAATCAATATCATTTACTTCAAAATAATTAACATACTAAATTTAGAAAGCGTCAAAAGTCAGGATAAAAAAGGAAGTATAATATCAGAGACATGGCAAAGTACTGATGGCTTTCGATATACGAAAGAAATAAGAGGTTAGGAAGGATTGCAGTCAGATATTGAGACTACTATTTATGATCTGCATACTGCCACCAGCCAAGGGTACCTAGATATCCTGCAATACCAGTCAAAAACAGTATTATGTAACTGGCTGTATTTAAATGAATTTCCTCAGTTGGTGGAACAGTTAATATGCCTGGAACAGCCCATGGGAAATATGGACCCAGGCCCACAAATCCTGAGAAGTTAGCCAGCATTAAAGTAAGAATGATGAAAGCAAAGGGCAGCAGATAACCTTTGCTGTAACTCGCGAGAAAAGCAACAGGAGTACACAGCAATATTGACAAAACAGAAACTTTGGAAAATGTCAGGGTAAAAGTTGAGAGAACCTGATATGACCAACCGGGAATGCCTGCTATTCTGCCAAAGAGAATAGAGGAGGCATAGAATATTACTGTAAGCAAAACACACCATACAGCTATTACCATAAATTTTGACAATACAATATATGCACGGGAAACAGGCAACGCAAGAATGTCTTTTATAGTTTTATCAGAATATTCACGACCAAATACCCAGCTTGTTACAAATCCATAACCAACTAATCCTATTGCAGCAATACCCTGGCTAAGAAAGGAAAAATAGTTCTCCCAGCCAGGTTCACCGAACCTTAACATTGAAGCCTTGGTACCTACTAAACCGAGTCTTGAGGATACTTCAGGGTGTATCTGAACAAGCATAATCAGGCTCATCATAAAAGGCACAAAGACAAAGAAGAGCATTGAAAGCCAGAATACTTTTGATTTATAGATCTTAAGGCATTCAACAAAAAAAGTCACAGATATAAACTTCATATTTTTCAATCAATTCGCTCCTATTGTCCGTAAAAAAAATGATTCCAGATCCTCCTCCTCTGCAATTAACATTGTCGGAGGCACACCTGCGTGAACAAGTATTCCGGCTATTTTATCAGGATGATCAATTGCATCCCCGTTTAAGATCTCAAGTTTTCCATTTTCTGTTAAACTTGCTGAATACCCGTTTTGATGAAGCACTGAAATGACTGCATTTTTATCTTTTGCATCAATAATCAGGCGCTTTTTGCAAAGCTTATCCAATTGCTCTGCGTTTAATTCCTCCATCAGACGGCCTTCATGTATAATCCCGATACGGGAGACAAGCTTCGAAATTTCTCCCAGGATATGGCTTGATATAAAGACAGTTACCCCATAATTTAAAGTCATATCCTTAAGCAGTTCACGTATCTCAACTATACCGGCAGGATCCAATCCGTTTGAGGGTTCATCGAGGATCAGTATCTGAGGATTATGAATAAGTGCTTTTGCCAATCCAAGACGTTGTGAATTTCCCTGTGAGAGATTCTTTGATTTAATATCAATATATTCCCTCAGGTGAAGTTTATCTACAATTCTGTCAATGGCGCTTTTATCGGTCAGAAACCTCAGCCTGCGGATAATCTCAAGATTTTCCCTGACTGAGAGGTCGGGATAGGAATTTGGCATTTCAACCATATAACCGATGGATCTCCAGATATCAGTACTGCCTGCACTCACCTGCCTGTCATAAATATAGGATGTCCCTGATGTAGGCCGTATCAATCCCAAAAGCATCCGAATAGTAGTTGTTTTACCGGCTCCGTTCAAACCCAGAAATCCGTATATCTCACCTTTCCGGATATTCAATGAGAGATCATCTACAGCATGAACATTCTTAAAATGCTTTGATAATCTTTCGGTTCTTATTATTTCAGACATACAACAAATTT
>JADKBL010000029.1 GCA_016718875.1 Bacteroidota bacterium | reverse complement strand
CTTTTTATAAATCCATCCGGATCATTATCCATCTGCAGTGCGCAGTGCTGTATTTTTATCTGCCCCTTCAGGTTTTACCAATATATCTGGACAAAAGACGGAACCGCCCTCTCCGATGCCACACAACAAATACTGGCGTCACAATCTGGAAACTATAATCTGAAGGTTAGCGACGGAACCTGCCAGAGTGAAGCTTCTGATGCCTTTGTCTTAACTGCTGTTCCGGAACCAGCCAAACCTGCTGCTCCGGATGTAAGCCGATGCAACGAAGGTACTGTTACCCTTACCGCTACAGGTGCAACGGGAGCTCAGTTGTACCATTGGTATGATGATCCTGTTTTAAATAATCTTTTATTTACCGGTCCATCCCATACCACTCCCCTGCTAACCGCTTCAAGCAATTATTATGTAAGCATTTTCGATCCGGAAACGAATTGCGAAAGTTCGCGAGTCAGCGTAACAGCAGTTGTAGTGAACATCTCGAAACCTTCTATAAAATCATCCGGATCATTATCCATCTGCAAAGGCAGTGTTGTATTTTTATCTGCCCCTTCAGGTTTTACCCAATATATCTGGACAAAAGACGGAACCGCCCTCTCCGATACCACACAACAAATACTGGCGTCACAATCTGGAAACTATAATCTGAAGGTTAGTGACGGAACCTGCGAGTGAAGGGGCTTCTGATGCCTTTTCCTAACGGCTGTTCCGGAACCAGCCAAACCAGTTATAACTGTTACCGGCAACACTACCATTTGTGGAACAGGGTCCGTTGATTTAACCGGTCCGGAATGGCTTTGAATATTTGTGGTCGAACGGAGCCACCACCCAAACAATAACTGTAACTCAAACCGGTGTATTCTTCCTTGTCATGAAAACAATAGGGTCCAACTGCCAAAGCCTGCCTTCCGATCCTGTAGTGGTTAATGTACTTACTCCCCCGTGCAACGGAAGTAATCCAACCAATTCTACTCCGGCAATCAATTCAACTCCGCTGGCTTCACAAATTGAGGGTAAAGTTGAAGTTGACCTTACACATCTTTTAAGTGATCCGGATAATAACATTGATTTCACTACACTTAGTGTGCTCAATAGTTTTACAAGCCGGGGTGCACGCGCCACCATAGATGCATCCTATTTCCTGCAAATCGATTACAAAGGCAATCCATTTACCGGCACTGACCGAATCACGCTGGAGGTGTGTGATCTGTCCGGGCTTTGTGTACAGCAGGTAATCGATATTGAAGTAGTAGGAGCTGTGGAGGTATATAATGGTATGACACCAGATGGCGATGGATTTAACGATTTCCTGTTTATCAAATACATTGATGTTGTGGAAGGCGCTTCAAAAAACCGGGTAATGATTTTTAACCGCTGGGGCGATGTGGTTTTTGATATAGAAAACTACAACAATATTGACCGTGTATTTACCGGGTTGAGTAAAAACGGTGCTGAACTCCCTTCCGGTACATATTTCTATAAAATTGAATTGTCTGGTAACAAACCGTTAACGGGATTCATCACCTTAATGCGATGATATGAAAACACTTCTCTTTAATATAGGTGCATCGTTTACCAAAATCATTGGTTGCCTCGCGCTGGTTCTATGCTCGCTGGTAAGTCATGCCCAGCAGGACCCGCTGTCTGCTCAATATCTTTTTAATCCTTTCATTTTCAATCCCGCCTATGCAGGATTTTCCCGCGATCTTTCGGTATTAGCCACCAATCGCAAACAATGGGCAGACTTTAATGGCAGCCCGGTTACCATGTCTGCGTCAGGCCATATCGCCATGATGGAAAATAAAATGGGGCTTGGCCTTACAATACTTCAGGATAAGATCGGCATTAACAAAACTATGGAGGTGATGGCCTCCTACGCATACCATGTTGACCTGAATATGTCGAGCCGCCTTTCTTTCGGACTGCAGGCGGGCGTGGTAAGCTACAAAAGCGATTTCAATGAACTTACCATTATTCCGGGTGATCCGAAATTTCAAAACAAACTCAGTGCCCTGGCCCCGAGTATTGGGGCAGGAATTATTTACTCCTCTGATAAATTTTATCTGAGCTTTTCTGTCCCAAAATTGCTGGAAGGAAAGGCAAAAAAGGATGGTAATGCTGAAGTTATTCTGTATAGTCGACAGTTCAATGGTCTGGGGTCTTACCAGTTCATCCTTACAAATCGGATTAAACTGAAACCTTTTGTGATGGCCCGTTACACTGCCGGTGCACCCATTAGCAGTGATTTTGGTGTGGCCTTAAATGCTGACAACAGTTACACCTTAGGTTTGTTTACCCGTAACCTGCACTCCTACGGTGCCATGATGAAAATTAGCCTGGGGAATATGTTTCGTATTGGCTATATTTTTGAATTGCCTACCAACAAATCGGTAGGGTTAAAAAATACGGCACATGAAATTACAATCGGTATTCGAACCCGTTTGTTTCTTTTTCACAAATTTTCGCCCATAAGTGACTTTTAGGGTTAAGCAAAGGGGGTGCGACAGGAATTAGATTTCATCACCAGGTTTCAAATAGAATCCGATTGCATTAAGGGAGTCACTCTTACGGTAATATTCAGGATCAGTTAGTTTCGTATTATCCAGCCGCTTAACTTTTATCATCGAACTGCCATCCTTCGGTTTCATAACCTGAACACCTTTTGTTGATCTGCTTCCCACCGCATTGATCAGAGAGGTGTTGAACAAAACGACCTTCTTAATGCTGCTCATGGCAACCAGATCAATATCATGTTCAATGAGTTCAATAAAGACAAGCCGGGATTCGCTGTTGAAAGCATTTTTGAGTTTTTTCCTTGCGTACTCGGTCTGAAAACTCTCCATGGAGATCTTTCCGATTTTTCCATTCTCAAATGCCACGATCAGAAAGCCTTTATATCTCTTTTCTCCAGTCAGATAGATCGGTTTTTCCCCTGATTCAAGATCAATTTTCTGTAGTGCCTGAAACTTGTCTATAAGTTCCTTTTTCTGGACTTTACAGACATTACACAGGGAGGTAAAAACAAGGATCTCACCTGAGTTTGAATCGTCCGATACTTTTATTGATGTGGAGTCTGAAGGAGATTCTCTTTTCAAATCATTCTTTTCTTCCATTTCTATTCTCCTTTTCAGGCTTTCTGCACTTTGATTGTTATCAGGTTTTGATTAAAAACCCAAATGTGGGAATTATTCCTTTTCTTCCTTCATAATTCTTTGAATTTCTTCGCTGTGACCACTGCCAGTAAAAGCCGTATCAGTTAAATCTGCCCGTTATATTTTGGGTCAAAATCTACCATCCATTCAATACCGTATTTGTCTCTGAACATGCCAAAATAAGAGCCCCAGGGACTGTCTCCAATTGGTGCTTCAACTTGTCCGCCTACCGATAGTCCATTAAATAATTTGTCGGCTTCTTCTTTGCTTTCTGCACTTATTGAAATCTTACTTCTGTTTTCATTTTCGTTTACCCGTCCCATAGCTTCCGGGATGTCATTTCCCATTAAAACATTTTTCCCGATAGGCAAAGCAATATGCATAATTTTATTTGCATCATTTTCTGCTACAGGGAATTCAGGACCTGACAGATCTTTTAAACGCATTATCATTGCGAACTCTCCGCCAAAAACCGATTTGTAGAATGTAAATGCTTCTTCTGCATTTCCATTAAAGTTGATGTGAGGATTGATTTGTGCCATTTCTTCTATTTATTTAGGTTGTTGAAATTAATTCCATTTATCAGTTTGGTTGTTCTGTTGGAAATTTTGTAATATCCATATAGAAAATTTCTCAGGTGTGTTCATCAAAATCTTCAATAGTTCTTTGTGCATAAAGCCATAATCTTTCATTTCTGCTGGCTCTTTTCCTCCTGCATCAAGTCCTTTGCCCATAATACTGTTCACTTCATCAACGCTGTCAACTGACAGGGAAAAAGTCCTGCTAATTTTGATTTTGTGTCTGCAATTGGTTTCGTTGCAAAAGATGCAAATTTTTCGTGTGTCATAATCATCACAAAAATGTTTTCACTCCAAACCATACATTTCCCTGAATCGTCTGAAAATTGGGGATTGTTTGAAAATCCTAATGCAGTATAAAAGTCCATTGATTTTTGAAGGTCTTTTACTGCTAAATTGATAAAAATTTGTTTTGCCATATTATCAAAAATTAGTATAAAGAAAAGGTATAACATTTATTAGCTGAAGAAAGTTCAGCAATCGCAATAGAATCAATAAACCAGTGTTATATGTCAATTTCCTTTCCTTTGGTTAAGCATGGAGGTTCCTTGTATTCTCTCCCACAACAAATAAAATAGTCCGTAAATGAGCGAATCGAATGACGGGCTTTTTATTAAATTAGCTTCATTACTGTATAAAAAATTAAAATATTCGAAATATGGATCCTGAAGAGTGATAAGCCCGAGTCATATCTTCGTTAAAAACAACAACACATATCCAATAATTTAATAATCCCGGACATGCTGTCAAAACATGTTCATTTTCACATACTGTGTATTATGATCTCGCTGGAACAACAGTTTACAAAAACCGGTTAAAGACTTTAGTCATAAGATCCTGCTCAGATTTTGGAAGTTTATATTTATCGGCAATTCTACGCCAGTTACTTACTGATTTTCTAATACGTTCTATGATTTTTAAACCAACTGCCTTATCAAAGCGGAAGTATTCCACTATTTCCAATGGGAGATCAAGGGTAAGTGCATTATCACTTAGGCTAATATTGAGGGATAAACCTGTTCCGTCCTCATTCGGATTAATATCATAAGCCGGTGACAGAATCCACCCCTTTTCAGTTAAAATGAAGCCATGATTCCTGAGATGGTCATCTGTATTTGAAATAAAGATGTTGAACACAATCCTGCTCCACAATTCTATTAAATCGTTATCGATATTTGCGCCATGATTTGTCAGAAAATCTACCATCTCCAGATAGCTTACACCTTCCTGGTAATTATCACCATCCTTATAACCCAGCATTGTCATTGCAGAAGCAAAATGGATTCTTTCACCATTCTCTTTTCTGTCAAATCTTCTTGTAAGAAAAGTAGAATGGCGGCTTGAAAATCTATGAACCATTGAGTGAGCAACATTTAATCCGGAATTTGCTGCTAATTCATTTGCAACCATTTCCCAACCTCCAATATCTTTTATATCTGTTTTACTAGGGAATTTCGCAATCCAAAGGTTCTTTTTATCGTCCAGAACATTCGCTTTTGGTCTTGCTCCGCCAAGAGATGAACCCGGGTTGATCAGCATTGTTAACCATTTTAAATATTCAGGATCTTCAGTTACATCATCATCTTCGAGCCTGAGACTTATTTGTTCAAGTTCCCTTATTGAAGTCCATTGAGAAGAGGCAGGTGATTCATTATTATTAAGAAATGGGCCTTGCGGATCTTCCTTGAATCTGATTGCTCCCATCCGATGACCATCAAAGACTCCAAGCAGATAATCAGATTCTCTGAGCGTACGTTCAGCTCTTCCTTCTTTTCTTGCATTTGCAGCCTCCCCTCTTTTCATCAGAACCCTTCCCCAACGGTCAGGGGAGGAATCCAGGAAGACTCCAAAATTCGATTTCTCATCGCTGGCATATTGCGATCCTGAATAGAATAGCAATTCAGGATCAAGGAGTTGCGAAAAGCCTGACCTGAGCCATTCTTCGGCATAACTGAATGAAAATATCTCTTTCCCTCTGACAAATTCTGCCTTAAGCAATCCCATTAAAAAGGGTTCCTTCATGCCAATCCAATGAGCATAAACATAAATATTCCTGACCTCGTTTCTCAGTTTCATTATTTTAGTATCATCTGGTTCTTTTTGGAGCACGGTCCCGGATACGTAAATTGGCATCCTGAAGTTTTCTGCCAAGATCATCATCTTTAGCTATTGTATCAATATCCTTTTCGAGGCCAAGTACCATAAGCACTTTAACATATGCCCCAATACTTACGTTTGGATTACCTTTCTCAATAGATAACAGAGTCGGCCGGCTTATATTTGCCCTCTCCGATACCTGCTGCGCACTGTACTTTCTTCGTAACCTTGCCAGTCTTACATTCTCCCCAAGGGTTGAAATAACTTTCTGAGCTCTGGGCAGCAATATTGGTTTTCTGAATTTCATAATGTAAAATATTATTTACAAAGATATGTATTTTTGTAAATTATAGTTTACATTATGTAAAATATTTAATCAGATGCTTAGTGTGATAAATTTGCTGTTTGTTGTATTACAACTGCTTTAGATGCTCTTTTCCAAAACTGTTCTTGCAGCATGTAATTATAAGATTAAAACAACAATGCATGTCCAACATTTTAATATTTATGGACATATGATAAAACATGTCCCTTTTTATGCTGAAATAGGATTTCATTTGTATCTTTGAAATCAGACGCTCGCTGCGTCAGATAAATTGATAATTTTAAGACTTATTATGGGAACTGTCACTAACCTGGATCTGCAGTTAGCTTATGATTTTGTCCGGTATACAAACCGCAATATTTTTCTTACAGGAAAAGCCGGAACAGGAAAAACAACCTTCCTGCGTGAACTGAAAAAATCATCACCAAAAAGGATGGTCGTTGTCGCCCCTACTGGTGTAGCTGCAATTAATGCCGGAGGCGTTACAATCCATTCGTTTTTTCAGCTTCCATTCCATCCGTATATCCCAACTTTCTATCTGCCGGAAAACAGTCGTGCTAAACAGTCAGAACAAAAAGATCCGGCCGGCTTTAAGATGAGCCGTGAAAAAATCAATATTATCAAAAGCCTTGACCTGCTTATTATTGATGAGATAAGTATGGTTAGGGCAGACACCCTCGACGCCATCGATTCTGCATTGAGGAGATACAAGTCGCGGCACCTGCCTTTTGGAGGAGTGCAGCTGCTTATGATAGGCGATCTTCAGCAGCTTGCTCCGGTTGTAAAGGATGAGGACAGGGAAATTTTAAGGAATTACTATGAATAATATTTTTTCTTTGGAAGCAGGGCACTGAGTAGTACTGATTATGTGACAATAGAGCTGAATCATATCTACAGACAGAATGATCAGGTCTTTATTAACCTGCTGAATAAAGTCCGTGACAATATTGTGGATCAGGAAGTACTTAATGAGCTCAACAACAGATATATTCCTGATTTTGACCCTGATTCGGGAGGAGGATATATCACTCTTACAACTCATAACAATCAGGCGCGTGCACTGAATGATTCAAAGCTTCAGAAGCTTACCGGCAAGGCTCATTCCTTTAAAGCGATAATTAAAGATGAGTTTCCGGAACTTGCATACCCAAATGACAGCGAACTGATACTCAAAATCGGAGCACAGGTTATGTTTGTAAAGAATGACCTGTCGGCCGAAAAGCTTTTCTTTAACGGTAAAATAGGAAAGGTGGAATCCTTCGAGGACGATGTCATTGTTGTTAAGTGTCCTGACGACGATTTACCCATCAGTGTGGAGATGGCGGAATGGCAGAATATGAAATATACCCTTGATGAAGATACCAAGGAGATTGAGGAGACTGTAATCGGGACCTTCACCCAGTATCCTCTCAAATTAGCCTGGGCAATAACTATCCATAAAAGCCAGGGACTTACATTCGACAGGGCAGTGATTGATGCAAGTGCCGCTTTCACACACGGACAGGTATATGTGGCTCTCAGCCGCTGCCGTACGTTAAACGGACTTGTGCTAAGCAGCAGGATCAATCAGCGAAGCATCATTGATAATCCGGTGATTTCCGGTTTTATTAAAGAATCCGTTCAGAACCAGCCAGGTCCGGTTCAGCTTGCAGAATCAAAAATAGCTTACCAGCAGCTGCTGCTTTCTGAGCTCTTCGATTTTACTGACCTGAGTCACCGGCTCAGCTACTGTATAAAGGTTGCGAATGAGCACTCCGGCAGTATCCTTGGAAATCCTTTGGAAATGCTTGAAAAAGCTTATTCAGGCTTAAAGGGAGAAATAATTGAAGTATCCGGTAAATTTCTGCTTCAGCTGAGAGAATTATTGAGCAATGAACCAGATCCTGAATTAAATATGCCGCTCCAGGAACGGGTAAAAAAAGCAGCAGTATTCTTTTCTGATAAGCTTGGCGAGCTGCTGAAAGAGATCATGGATGGTTATATTGTGGAAACTGATAATAAAACCATCCGAAAATCTGTCAATGAGGCTTTTGAGAGGGCGAGAAAGGATTGTTTTACAAAGCTGGAATGTCTTAATGCCGTCAGATCAGGTTTTCAGATCAGTAAATATCTCGATGCAAGAGCAAAATCGCTTGTTGAGATCCCTCCTGTTAAATCAAAATCAGAAAAGTTTGTTGACGATACTTCCGGGATCATTCTGCATCCTGATTTGTTTCAGGCGCTTAAGGATTGGCGTTACAGTAAAGCTAAAGAGATGAAAATGCCCCATTTCCGGATATTGCATCAAAAAACCCTTCTCGAGCTGGCAAATACCTTACCTCAGTCAGAAGCGGCTCTGCAAAAGATTAAAGGGATGGGAAGGAAAAAATCTCAGAAATTCGGAGATGAGCTTCTGGAAATAATCATCGCGTATTGTAAAATGGAAGATATTAATCTGCCAGAAGAGTCCGCTGAGAATAATACTCCTAAAAAAGAAGAAAGAGGATTCAAAAAAAATCACTCTGGATCTTTTTAATCAAGGCAAATCACTTTCACAAATTGCGGAGGAAAGGGAGCTCAGTATATCTACCATCGAAGGTCATCTGGCAAATTATGTGGGGACCGGTGAAATTCCTGTTACCAGATTTGTTTCAAAGGAAATGACTGACCTTATTGCCAGTCATTTCGACGGGTCTGATGACCTCAGAATGGGACCAGTTAAGGAAGCCCTGGGGGATAAGGTTTCATGGAATGAGATCAGATTTGTGGTTAACCATCTTATGTTTCTCAGAAAGCCTTAATTGGATCATAAATTGAGTTAATAAAATCTCAACCATTTTATCCTGCTGAAGTCCATACAGGTAAAATACTTCTTATACCGCATTGATTTAATTTTTATAAAGCACTAACTTTATTAAGTTTTAATGCATAACTAATCCGGGAGAATTCAATATGAACCGAGAACAGTATATCCCATTCAATAAGGAATTCTTACTTGAACAGCAATTATCAGAATTTACTTCAGATAAAAAAGAAGCTGAGGACTTCAGAAAACTGTTCGATATACTGGAACATTACTTTCACTATGAAGCGTTTAACCTTATCCGCACACTAAAACAAAACTATGCCTTATTCGATCCTGATCTGAATCAGAAAGAAAGGTCAGGATTTACAGGTAAAAGCGATTTTTCAGTCTTTAAAGAAACACTCCTAAAAGTTCTTGAAAGAGGCAATTACAGTTATATTAACCAGGATACATTAAATGCTGCTTTTAAAAAATCAGATCTTATAGGCTTAAGACTTGCTATTGACTTTAACGATTTTAAAGACTACGGAATTTATGTCAGAGGGCATCATAAGACCACTGAAAAAGTACCTAAATTTTATTTCTGGAAGAAAGAGATAGAGTTTGAGTATTATGACCGGGTAATGGTTTATCTGAATTACAATGATGCAGAATACTTTAACGGGAAGAATGTTCCCCTAAGCAAACTGCCCTTTGATCCGGGATGTATTGTATTAAAGATCTTCAAGCGTGTTCCAAAAAACGATCTCGAAACAATCTTCCCGAATGCAGTTCCCAAAATGTCGAATACGGATAAATTATTATTCTGGGTACCGGGTATCGGAGGAGGTATTTCGTTATTAAGTTCCAAGGTAATTCCTGCATTGATTCTAATGTATGCAGCTTATAAATCAGGAGAGTCGTTAGATCTGTTAAACAGCCAGACAGCACTTAACCAGGGACTGATTGCGCTCGGAGTACTCGGGGGTTACCTGTTCCGACAGTACAGTAGTTTTGTGAACAAGAAAATTCAGTTTTCAAAAATGCTTTCCGACAGTCTTTATTTTAAAAATCTGGGAAATAACAGCGGTGCATTTTATTCTTTGCTAAACTCTTCGGAAGAGGAAGAGCTTAAGGAAACAATTCTGGCATATGCATTTTTAAACAGGAGCATGAATCCGCTGACAGAAGAAGAGCTGGATTCTCAGATTGAATCATGGTTTAGGACAAAGCTGAATACAGATCTCGATTTTGATGTAAAGGATGCTTTGTTTAAACTAAAAAACATTGGTCTTGGTAATGAAACCAACGGCAAATGGGAAGTTATCCCGTTAGATAAGGCCCTGATCAGAATTGATGAGGTCTGGGATGGCGTTTTTGAGTATGATCAGAAATAATCTGATAGACACCTCCGGAATTTCTTTTTACTAATTCCTCTTTACCTTCATGTAATTCGAATAAGACTCTTTCTCCGGTTCTGCACTCCATCCTGAAATGATTCCGCCATAGAAGTAAAAGGTGACTTCAAATTTTACTTTGCTTTGCTTTTCAGTAACCTGATAGCATTTGGTGGCACCATACTCTTTTATCAATTCATATTCACCCGGTTCAGGATTCAATCTTTCCTGATCTTTAATAAATTGATCGGCAATGGCCTTTGCAACAGGTTCAAGTTCAGGATTCCTTCTCATCGGACCTGATAACCTGCTTATATAATCTTCAGGTCTGTTCACCTGCATTGAACTCATGGCAAGCCTTTCAACAACTGCAGGTTCAACTTTTTTTACCTCAGGTAAGGCATAAACATTAGCAAGACTCAGACATGCGAAAATCCTGAAATTGATCGCATCCATAATTCCCTTGTTTTCAAAAGGATTGGCATTGGCAACCTTTGTCACCGGCACTTCCGGCATCCCATTCAGGGCAGTTCTCGAGGCTCTTGCACTGTCTGCATAAGCTTTGAATTTACCACGTATTTCAGGCGAACGCAATGATCCAACTGTGAAGATAGCAACACCCTTTGCCCCGTTGTTCAGTGCCTCATCCATGCATTTGAACATCAGCGGACCATTGGTGGCTGTCATACCACAATACAATGTTGTTATTGGATTCTTATCACGCATACTTTCGAGGGAACAGTCTGAAATAAAGCTGATGTCTCCGGTATAGAAATTATGATAAACCATCGGAAAAACAATGTCGAGATTCCATTTACCCCAATCCTGACGCACCATTTTCTTTGCCATTTTTGGTGTAGGAAACGGCGATGCTGCCATTACCTTCCCGTGTGAATGGACAACCTCAGCGATCATATTGGCTACTTCTGTTATCTGGTCGCAACGGAACTGAAGCCATTTTTCATCGGCCGATGGATCTTCCTGCTCCCGTGGATCATAGCCATATTTTTCTTTGAAAAGCCGTATCATTTCAGGATGATAGCCGAAATCAAATTCCGGGTACTCCTTATCCTGCACTATCCCATATCGTGACCATAATGTAGTAGGCAGAATAACATCCACAAACCTGTGATAATCAATAGCTATACCATTCAGTCCATCCACTTCGCAATAGGCTATGATCTTCTTTTTTATAAATTCGCGAACTTCCGGAAGAGCCGGACACATGAATTTATAGTAGTCAACATAGGCTTTTGTATTTGCCAGGCTCTCTCCTTTTCTGTTAACGCTCTGCCATTCAGGATGTACTTTTACTATAGAATCACGTCCATGCTCAAGGTTCATTGTCCACAGCCAGGCATAAACCTCAATACCATGTTTTTTCGCAATTGGGATGGCAACACGGTAATCGTCAGGAGTTGGTGCATTCAGCATCACTCCGTCAATACCTGTTTCACTCATTACAGCACAAACAGAGTCGAAATTCATTCCCGGCCTGTAATCCATCCAGGTCCAGAACATTGGGTAATCCACTTTTTCTTTCTCAGAGGAGCAGGAGACAATCGTACACATGGCAACTAAAAGAATGAGGAATTTTATTTTTTTCATGTCTTTGTTTTTTACTGAATGGATATAAACAAATTTAAAACTGTTTTCCGGTAATATACGCTGATAATTATCTGTTTAAGAAGATTTAACATTACGGACCGGAGATCGGGTTCTTTGCAGGCTGGTTAAAAAGGTATATTTTTGCAGACTCTGAGTAATCCGGCACAGCAGATATGGAAAAATTCTTCAGCTATATTGTAAAGTTAAGATGGGTGATCATAATCCTTGTGATTGCCATTACTGTTTTCCTTGGTCTGCAGATCCCTGATGTAAAGATTAACTCCGATGTAATTTCCTCACTTCCTGAAAGTGACAAAGATGCTGTTCTGATAAGAAAGATCGGAACTAAATTCGGCGGAAATAAAACAGGGATGATTATCATTGAAACTGATAACATCTTCACATCAGAGGTTCTTGGGCATATAAGGCAGATAACCGATACTCTTACAGAAACTGAAAACATATCTTCAGTGCTTAGCATTACCAATGCTGTGGATATCAGGGCTGAAGAGGATGGTATCGAAATCAAAAAACTTGTTGATGAAGAAAATATTCCTGAATCAGAGGAAGAAATGGCTCTGCTTAAAGAGCATGTTTTATCAAATGCTAATTACAAAGGGACAATTGTGTCAGCTGATGCTACAACTGCAATAATTCTTTTTTCCATTGCTGATGATGTAAATATGCAGACTGCAGCCAGGATGGTTCAGGATAAAATTAAAGCTCTGAATATACCTGAAAAAGTTTACTTCGCCGGATCGCCAATGCTTATTACGGCAATCTCCCAACTTATTGCATCCGACCTGACAAGACTTCTGCCAATCGCATTTATTCTGATAACCCTTGTTCTTTACATAGGATTCCGCTCACTTCGTGGTGTTATACTGCCTCTTCTCACAGCCGTGTTATCTATTGTCTGGGTTATCGGCATAATGTCTCTGACCGGCTCAGAAATGACAATGGTTTCAAACAATATCCCAATTGTACTCCTCGCAATCAGCACTGCATATGCAATACATGTAATTAACCGGATTGATCAGATAAGCGGCGATCTGAATAAGACTATAGTGATTGCACTTTCATATGTCACTATACCGGTAATTCTTGCCGCCCTGACAACCATGGGAGGGCTATTCTCGTTCATCTTCGGCTCTTATCTTTTAATGATCCGGGATTTCGGAATCTATACAGGACTGGGAACCTTCTTTGCCCTTCTGCTTTCAATCTTTTTCGTCCCTGCTCTTATTTCCGCCCTTTCATGGAAGAACAATAAAAACATTCCTGATAAAAAAGAATCCGCAACTACATACTTCTCGAAGTATTTTCATGTTCCACTTCATAAACTTCTGTTCAATCATCCCAAAAGGATCCTTTGGTTATGGATTGCCTTTACGATAATAAGTATAGGTGGCATGTTTCTTATAAAGAGAAATGTAGACATCAGGAATTACTTCAGAAAGGATAATCCCACAAGGATTGCCGAGGAGATTATGTCAGCCAAATTCGGCGGATCGAAACCTGTATTTGTACTCTTCAAAGGTGATATTCAGAGTCCTGAAATTCTGAATAAGATGCTTAAAACCGAAGAGTATATGAAAAAGAATCCGGGGGTTGAAAAAACCCAGTCGGTTGCCGGCCTGATAGCAGATATAAACGGGGCACTCGGACAGGGAAGGAATATTCCTGATGACAAAGATATGGTTGGACAGTTGTGGTTTCTGCTGGAAGGAAATGAATCGATGAAAAGTCTTGTTTCTGAAGAACTCGATGAAGCTATAATCATTTCAATGTTTCTATCACCTGAAAATAAAGAGAGGATTGAGTTCGAAAATTATATGAATGCTTTCATTGAAAAAAATTCAACTCCTGAATGTACAATAGAAATAACAGGCATGCCTTTCATAGAAGTTTCCATGGACAGAAGCCTGATTATAGGACAGACCGGGAGCCTTATCATCGCGGTTATTTTTGTAATTCTGATTGTAAGCTTGATCTTACGGTCCTTTTTTGCCGGCTTATTTGCTGCGATACCAATAATATCAACAATTTTGATACTTTTCGGAGTCATGGGATTTGCAGGGATACCTCTTAATATTGCAACTGTACTTGTAGCAAGCATTGCAATGGGGACAGGAATTGATTATTCTATACATGTCATTTCACATTTCAACAGTCACCTGAAGGAAGGGGCCTCGCTCTCGGAGGCTCTTGATGAAACTATATCAATCAGTGGAAAAGCAATACTTATAAATGTACTTTCAGTTTCTGCCGGATTCCTCGTTCTGCTGTTCTCCGAAATGGTTCCTCTGCAATATTTCGGAATGCTCATCTCTCTAAGTATGGTAGGATCAGGACTTAGTGCACTTACTTTACTGCCTGTTATACTTATACTTGCACACCGCAGAAACAACAAATCAATAATTTCCGGCGAACAAAACTCCGCTGAAATAGTTCCTTAGATAAGACTAAAATATAATGAGAAGAATTTTTATCATAAGCTGCACACTGATTGCCTGTCTGGCATCAGTATTAATGAATGCAGAGGCACAGGATGCAGCAGCTATCCTCGAAAAGATGGACTACATAATAATTGCTCCAAAGGATAAAACGGGGAATGTTAAGATCATCCTTATCGATAAAACAGGGAAGGAGAAAGTGCGCGAGGCACAGATGCTGCAGAAAGGACCTCACAATAAACTTTATCGCTATACAAAGCCCGACTCACAGGCAGGAATTGCAACTCTTACACTTCCTGATAATGTGATGTGGCTTTTTTTACCTGCCCTTGGTAAACCAAAAAGAATCTCAATGCTTACAAAGGATACATCATTCAATAATACCGATTTTTCCTATGAGGATATGGCAACTACACCTTATGCGGACAGGTTCACTCCTGAACTTCTTGAATCGACAGGAGAATATTACTTCCTGAACCTCGTTCCGAAATCGGGTAAATCAAATTATTCGAAAATCATTACAAAGATCAATAAGGAACATGGATATGCCGAAAGCATGGACATTTACGATTTGAAAGGGAAAAAATTCAAGGAAGCAGTCTATAAGTATGAAAAGGTTGGCAAATACTGGAATGCAACTGAAGTAATAATGAAAGACCTTGAGAAAAACCACAGCACCAAAATCATAATAACAGATGCTAAGTTTGATCAGGGACTCTCTGATGATATCTTTAAAGTGGAGAACCTGAAACCTGCCGAAAAAAAGAAAGCAAACTAACTTCTAAGCCTCTTCGCATTTCTAAAATAGTTTTTTTATAACTTACCATCTCAATTAAAATCTGAACAGATGGGAAGCAGCAACCGTATTCTTTCAATTGACATCATGAGGGGTTTCAACCTTGTCCTCATGCTATTCGTTAATGATCTTTTTATGCCCGGTGTACCCTCGTGGCTTGGGCATATGAAAGGAGACTTTGACGGGATGGGTCTGGCCGACTGGGTATTCCCGGGATTTATGTTCATGGTCGGAATGTCAATACCTTACTCGGTGGGCGGCAGAATTTCAAAAGGAGATAACAACTTCTCTGTATTTAAACATATTCTGATAAGGACTGTAAGCCTGCTGATTATCGGAGTACTGATGTCAAATTCAAGAAGTGTAAATGCTGAATTCACGGGAATCAGCAAAAGCCTGTGGTCAATGATAATGTATACAGGAGTATTCTTGATCTGGAATAATTATACAATTACAGATAAAAATAAACTT
Source organism: Bacteroidota bacterium (assembly GCA_016718875.1). GTDB lineage: Bacteria > Bacteroidota > Bacteroidia > Bacteroidales > VadinHA17 > LD21. The sequence goes on along the minus strand of JADKBL010000029.1, from coordinate 2,602 downwards.
CTGGTCAGAGGACTTCAGATTCTGGGTGTTTTGATGATTGCACCTATGGTTTACATATTCAGGGCTGGAGAAACAAATGGATTCAGATTCAATTCATGGGGTATACTCGGATCAATAGGATGGGGCTATTTTGTTGCTGCCCTGGTTTATATGTGGTTCCGTGACAATATTTCAAAAACATCACTTTTTGTGATTTTGTTTCTTATTGTGAACATGCTCTCAAAACTTCATATGCTGGATTTTCTTAGTCCTGTGAGACCGGTTTTAGGAACAATTATTAACGGGAATGCACCCTTTATTGTCCTTTCAGGTATGTTTATTACAATAATTCTGAAGAACCATGCAAAGGAGAATGCAGGAAAGACCATGCTTATAATTGCTGCCATCGGATTAATAAGCATAGCAGCAGGATTTATTCTTCGTCCCTGGTTCATTATATCAAAGATCCAGTCAACACCTACCTGGGCACTGATCTGCAACGGGATATGCATGGTGATGTTTGCTTTACTGTTCTGGATAATAGATTTCAAAAAGAATACAACATGGGGAAGCTTTTTAAGACCAGCCGGAGCTAATTCACTAACGGTTTATTTAGTACCTGACATGTTCTATTATATTATATGGCAATTCAGTCTGCCGCTTCTTTTCTACAAACAGCCTGATAATCAGATGCTGGCCATCATGGGCTCTGTTGTATGGGCAGTTATAATGGGTGTGGGATTACCGATGCTGCTCGAAAAAATAAATTTCAGGCTTAAGCTTTGACCCTCTTTTTCAGAGCTTACTTCAATATCTTATTCAACATCAACTGATTAGCTGATTGCATTTTTTTTTGCTTCGAATCAGAATTCTGTTTAACTTTACTAAGATGCCTGTTTAACAATGAAATTAGTTAACACTGATTTTAATGATTACTTTCTAAAATGTTTCCCTTAAAATGATTGTCCAGTTTTAGAAGAAAATAACCCGGCATTTTTTGTTTGACAGAACCTAAATATTTCAATTTGTCATGCGAACTCATCTGGCACCATTCAGAAACTCCGGTCAGGTATCTAAAACAGGGTTTTATTTATCCGGCTTTGCTCGAAAAATATTATGCTTAATACCGGTTTCAATCTCGGCAATATCCGGTTTGTTCTCACAATCCTTTTCTCATCCCTGTGGATGCTCCAACCAATGCATATCCCATTACAATTACCGATTTAGAACAGAAAACATTGGTCTTACACTTTACAAAGCCTGTTACACCCTGGTTCAAATATGGGCCAGTTAGGCTGGTCTGTTTCCGGAACTCATCGAGTATTTATCAAATTGATGCCTCTGGACCAATGTAATTATAACTCTTAGTGCCCCGATTACTTTTGCGGAAAGGACAACTGTAAATGTTTCATATAATGCTGCAGTTGGTAATTTTCTAATGATGGATACTGATGAGCCTGATTTTGTGAATGTAAGTGCTGTAAATAACTATATTGCTGTTGCAGCAGACTTCACAAATGGTCTAAGTGGTGAAATTCCTCCCTCTGATATTTGTGCTCCGGTAGAAAATGTGGAGGTCGAATACTAACATAACAATTACTCCCGATATCGTAATAGTATTAACTATCCTGACACCAAGGATTTATATCAGGTGGCAGTATCCGTTGGATACTTATAAAACTCGAATGTTTTACGGAACAAACTTTCGGTTCTGGAATATATCAAACAACAGAATTATACTCCTTATATCCTGATAACACTGCAAATTGTACCTGGGAAATCCAGATGTTTCCATACCTGCTTAATATAGGTAATCAACCTCTGTTAATGGTTACTCAAAATGAAGTGATACTAACTATTCCAAATTATAAGAAAGATGATGGAACACCAGCAACCGGCACAGGCGCCCTTGCTCTGAATCCGATAGTAGATGACCCTTCCACTCTTTTCTGCTTAGGAAGTGATATAATCTCTTTTATTTTTTCAGATGCCACTGTTTTTGATTGCCAGCTGGGAGTCGAACCAAACCTCCCAAACATTGAAAACAGGTATGTACAGTATGTTTACGGAACCTGGGTGAGCGGAGGGATCCCAAAATGTTTTCATAGATGTTTTTGAACTATGGTGCAATTAACTGATGCTTTAGGTAATGCAATGCCAAACTCCTGGACAGTTAATCCAACTGATGGATCTTTTGTTACATCCTATTCCACACCAAGTGGCTTTTTTGAAGGCCCGGTTGTTCAGTATACATGGAATCCAGTTTCCAAATTGCTAATCACACCTCTGGCCCAGACTTACCCAATATCTCATACAGGAAATATTGGCACTGATTTAGCTAATAATGTTTTCGAGGTGACTCTGCGTAACTGGGGACCTTGTAATTTATGGTTAGGAGATTATTTCTCATCAGACCCACCTGTAACAGAGTTTTCACGATTAAGGTTAGTTGATGGTCCTCTGGCACCAACAATATCCAATGTTACCATATGTGGATCTGCCAGCCAGACATTAACAGTGACCAGCCTTGTTACAGGTCAGCTTAAGTGGTATAGTGATGCTTTAAAAACAATTTTAGTTTATACAGGTGGAATAGGCGAAAATACATATACTCCGTCCTCTC